>JBKJIN010000019.1:0-5736 GCA_046598425.1 Marmoricola sp.
CTCGGGCTTCGTCACCTCGCCGCTCGACCACGACCGGATCTGGTCGGGGGATGCGAGCGAGATGCGGATCGCGTTGAAGTCGTTGACCTCTAGCACTATGCGCCCCCTTCGAGGCCGGAGATGTTGATCCCGAGGTCAGGGGTCGCGAGTGCGCCCTGCTCCTCGATGAAGCGGATCTCTTCCTCGTTCTCGTTGAGGATCTCGACGTTGAGGCCGAGGCTCTGGAGCTCCTTGATGAGCACCTTGAAGGACTCCGGCACGCCGGGCGGCTGGATGTCCTCTCCCTTGACGATGGCCTCATACGTCTGCACGCGACCCATGACGTCGTCCGACTTCACGGTCAGCAACTCCTGGAGGATGTTCGCGGCGCCGTAGGCTTCCAGCGCCCAGACCTCCATCTCGCCGAACCGCTGGCCACCGAACTGCGCCTTGCCGCCCAGCGGCTGCTGAGTGATGAGGCTGTAGGGGCCCGTGGAACGCGCGTGGATCTTGTCCTCCACGAGATGATGGAGCTTGAGCATGTAGATGTAGCCCACGGTCACGTTCCGGTCGAACGTGTCGCCCGTACGGCCGTCACGGAGCGAGACCTTGCCGCTCGCGGGCAGGCCCGCCGCCGCGAGCTCCTCCTTGATCTGGTCCTCCGTGGCACCGTCGAAGACCGCGGTGGCGGCCTTGATGGTGATTCCCTGCTGTCTGCCCTGCTCGTGCAGCGCCCAGCCCAGGTGCGTCTCGAGGATCTGGCCGATGTTCATCCGGCTGGGCACGCCCAGCGGGTTGAGGATGATGTCCACGGCGGTGCCGTCGGGCAGGAAGGGCATGTCCTCCTGCGGCAGGATCTTGGCCACGACCCCCTTGTTGCCGTGGCGGCCGGCCATCTTGTCGCCGACCGAGATCTTGCGCTTCGCGGCGACCGAGACCCGGATGAGTCGGTTGACCCCGGGCATCAGCTCGTCACCCTTCTCGCGACTGAACTCGCGCACGTCCACGACCTTGCCGCGCTCTCCGTGCGGCAGGCGCAGGCTGGAGTCCTTCACCTCGCGCGCCTTCTCACCGAAGATCGCACGCAGCAGGCGCTCCTCCGCGGTCAGCTCGGTCTCACCCTTCGGCGTCACCTTGCCGACGAGGATGTCACCGGTGGTGACCTCGGCGCCGACGCGAATGATGCCGCGCTCGTCCAGGTCGGCGAGCAGCTCGTCACCGACGTTCGGGATGTCGCGGGTGATCTCCTCGGGGCCCAGCTTGGTGTCGCGGGCGTCGACCTCGTGCTCCTCGATGTGGATCGAGGTAAGGACGTCCTCCTGCACCAGACGCTGCGAGAGGATGATCGCGTCCTCGTAGTTGTGGCCCTGCCACGGCATGAACGCGACCAGCAGGTTCGTGCCGAGCGCCATCTCGCCCTCGTCGGTGCACGGGCCGTCGGCCAGCGGCGACCCGATCTCGACCCGGTCACCCTCGGCGACCAGCGGGCGCTGGTTGATGCAGGTGCCCTGGTTGGAGCGGGTGAACTTCGCGAGGCGGACGGACTTGTTGCCGCCCTCGTCGCTCATGATCACGATCTCGTCGGCCGAGACCTCCTTGACGACACCGGCCACGTCGGAGGTGACCACGTCGCCGGCGTCGACGGCGGCACGGAACTCCATGCCGGTGCCGACGAGAGGCGCGTCGCTCTTGATGAGCGGGACGGCCTGACGCTGCATATTGGCGCCCATCAGCGCACGGTTGGCGTCGTCGTGCTCGAGGAACGGGATCAACGCGGTGGCGATGGAGACCATCTGCCGCGGCGACACGTCCATGAAGTCGACCTCGTCACGCGGGATGTCGACGGTCTCGCCGCCACGCGTGCGGACCAGGACCAGGTCCGTGACGAAGTTGCCCTTGTCGTCGAGCTCAGCGTTGGCCTGCGCGATGACCTTGGAGTCCTCCTCGTCAGCGGTGAGGTACTGGATCTCCCCGGTGACGCGACCCTTCTTGACCACCCGGTACGGCGTTTCGACGAAGCCGAACGGGTTGATCCGGCCGTACGACGCGAGCGACCCGATCAGACCGATGTTCGGACCTTCCGGGGTCTCGATCGGGCACATCCGGCCGTAGTGCGAGGAGTGCACGTCGCGGACGTCCATCTGAGCGCGGTCACGGGAGATACCACCCGGGCCGAGCGCGGAGAGACGGCGCTTGTGAGTCAGACCGGCGATCGGGTTGGTCTGGTCCATGAACTGCGAGAGCTGCGAGGTCCCGAAGAACTCCTTCAGCGCCGCGACGACCGGGCGGATGTTGATCAGGGACTGCGGCGTGATCGCCTCGACGTCCTGAGTCGTCATCCGCTCGCGCACCACGCGCTCCATCCGGGCCAGACCCGTACGGAGCTGGTTCTGGATGAGCTCGCCGACAGTGCGCATCCGACGGTTGCCGAAGTGGTCGATGTCGTCGGGACGGACCGAAATCGGTTCCCCGTGGCTGTCCTTGAAGTTCTTGCCACCAGCGTCGACCAAGGTCTCGTTGCCGGCGTGCAACTCTACGATGTAGCGGATGGTCGCCACGACGTCGTCGATGGTCAGCGTCTGCTGGTTGAAGGCCTCGTGGGTACCGAGCTTCTTGTTGATCTTGTAGCGACCGACCTTGGCCAGGTCGTACCGCTTGGGGTTGAAGTAGTAGTTCTTCAGCAGCGTCAGCGCCGCTTCGCGCGTCGGCGGCTCGCCCGGACGCAGCTTGCGGTAGATGTCGAGCAGAGCCTCGTCCGGCGTCGCGGTGTGGTCCTTCTCGAGGGTCAGCTGGATCGACTCGTACTGACTGAGCTCGGCCATCACGGCTTCGTAGTCGTACGGAGCGCCGGTGTAGCTCTCCTCGTTAGCCAGGGCCTGGAACGCCTTGAGCAGGACAGTGACGTTCTGCTTGCGCTTGCGGTCGAGACGGACGCCGACCATGTCGCGCTTGTCGATCTCGAACTCGAGCCAGGCGCCGCGGGACGGGATCACCTTGGCAGTGAAGATGTCCTTGTCGGAGGTCTTGTCCGCGGTCCGCTCGAAGTAGACGCCGGGCGACCGGACGAGCTGGCTGACGACGACGCGCTCGGTGCCGTTGATGATGAAGGTGCCCTTGCGGGTCATCATCGGGAAGTCGCCCATGAAGACCGTTTGGCCCTTGATCTCGCCGGTCTCACCGTTGGTGAACTCCGCCGAGACGTAGAGCGGCCGGGAGTAGGTGAAGTCCTTGTCCTTGCACTCTTCCTCGGTGTACTTCGGGTCGAGGAAGACCGGGTTCTCGAACGAGAGCGACATCGTCTCGGAGAAGTCCTCGATCGGGGAGATCTCCTCGAAGATCTCGTGGAGCCCCGACTTCGTCGAGAGCTCCTCGCCGTTCGCGTTCGCCTCGGCGACGCGAGCCTGCCACTTCTCGTCGCCGATCAGCCAGTCGAAACTGTCGGTCTGGAGGGCAAGAAGCTGCGGAACCTCAAGAGGTTCGGAGATCTTCGCGAAGGAGATGCGGCGAGGGGCCGGAGAGTTGGAGCGGTTCTTGCTGGAGCTGCGCGGGGCGGCCAAGAGTGGTCCTTCCGAGGCACATGTGTGGCGGCATCAGCCCACCACGGACCCACCACCGGACAGGAGGGAGCGCATTTGAGGGCAGACGCAAAGATGAAGAGTACCTGAAGGGCAGGCGAGAACACAACAGCCAAATTTCCGGTGAAACCCACGGCAGGCTGTCGCTCGCGACCAGCATGAACCGCTCCCCCGCCCAGGTCAAGCGCGACGCCCTGGATCCGGCGAACAACCGGTGGCTGGACCCCGTCCGCGGGAGCTAGAAGCCGGCGTCCAAGGGGTTGATCTTGTCGACCAGCCAGGTCCCGTCGACCAGCACCATGGTGACCACCATCCGGTTGCCCAGGATGGGCTGCAGCCGACCATTCTTGGTCGTCTGCTGGTCGGCGAACACCAGCACCCGGACGAGCTCGTTGTCGGCGTCCATCACCGCCGAGGAGACGTTCTCGGCCCGGACCACGGTCTTGGTCGAGACGACCGGCCCGGGCTTCTCATCGGTCCCCTGGAGCAGCGTGAATGCCTTCAGGTAGTCCTTCTGGTAGTCCTCGGTCATGAACTTCGCCGCGGCATCCCTGCTCGCGTCCAGGTTTCGGTAGTCGTAGGCGAGCGCAGCCGCGACGCCCCGCTCGGCGACCGAGGCGGCAGCCTGACCGGCCGAGACGACCCCGGAGCGGTCGTGGAGGTTGACCGCCAGGAAGCCGGCAAGTACCACCGCCGCGACCGCGAGGACCGCGAGGATCGCGAGTGCGAATGTGCTGGTCAATTGGCTGCCAAGCCCACGCCCGTAGGCCACGAACTGCCTGACCCGTCCGCCCGGCGCGACCTCGGAGACGAGCACTTCTGTCGTAGCCGGAGCAGCCGGAGCAGCCGGAGCAGGCGGCGGAGGCGGCGGAGGCGGCGGAGGCGGCAAAGGCGGGACCGCAGCGGCCGAAGGGGCTGCGCCAGCGATCTCGGCGTCGTAGGCACGGCGCTTCTCCGGGTCGAGCAGCACGTCGGCGGCGTCGTTGAACATCCGGAACTGGCCGACGCCGGTCCCGGGCTCGAACTTGTCCGTGGCGTCGCGCCAGGCGGCCTTGATCTGGTCGGGGGTCGCATCCGGGGAGACCCCGAGGATGTCGTACCAGGTGGGCATCATGGGCTCAGCACACCTGCCCGCCGTTGTCGGGGTCGTTGAAGCCGTCCACGAGCCACCCTCCGTCGACCTTGCGCAGCTCGACGGTCCAGCGGCGCTGGCTGACCAACGACTGGCCGCTCTCGGCCGTGCGCTCGGCGTCATGCACTATCAGGAGGACGGCGCTGTCGGCGTCCTGGCTGACGATCCCGGTGCCGCGCACGAAGCCCTTGGTGGTGAAGGCCACCGAGCCGAGGCTCTGCTTGATGCCTTCCTCGGTCTTGGCGAACTCAGTCTTGCACCGGGTGGTGAGCACCTCGCTGACCGACTCGACGTACGCGGGCACGTCCTTGCTGTCCAGGCTGTCCATCCGCAGCGCGAACTGCTCAGTCACGGCCTTCACACGCGCGATCTCGGAGTCCGAGGGGATCACCGAACCGGAGTTGGTCAGCGAGAACGGCTTGTCGGTCAGGTTGCTCTGGCGGTACACGAAAACGCCGCTGAGGGTCGTGCCGAGCACGAGCACCACCAGCAGTGCGAGCGCGACGAATCCTCGGGTGTTGCGGGACTGAGCCGGACTCAAGGCGTCACATCACCGGCCGGAACAGCAGGAACTCCAAGGCGTCCTCGCCGGACATCGAGGCAGTGACCGCGGTCGAGTCGCCCCAGGTCGCCTTACCCGTGTCCAGATCGTACGTCGCCATCGTCGGCCCGTACGACGCGCCCGTGCGCGGGGAGTGCAGCGACCCGCGCTGGTTGATCTCCGGAGACGGGTCGGTGCACGCGGCGTCCTCGTCCATCGGCTTGTCGCCCAGGTCCTTCTCCAGGATCGGCGTACGGCGCTCGGCCGGGTCGTAGCCCTGCTCGCAGACCACCGGCTCCTGGGTCATGATGAGACCGAACCGGGCGTTGTACCCCTCGGGGTTCTTCGCCGCGACCGTGTAGCCGCCGGCGACCATGTACGGGTACAGGACCAGGACCTGGCGAATCCCCGGGAGCTTCTTGACGACGATCTCGCCGGTGGTGACCAGGTTGTTGATCAGGCTGCCGAGGTCGACCTGGTTCTGCTCCAGGAAGGTGCGCAGCTCGTTG
>JBKJIN010000027.1:0-3893 GCA_046598425.1 Marmoricola sp.
GTGAGGGAAAACGCAGCTTGAACTGCGGTTTCTCGTGGTGGAGCCTAGGGGACTCGAACCCCTAACCCCCTGCTTGCAAAGCAGGTGCGCTACCAATTGCGCCAAGGCCCCTCGCCGGCCGGTCGGCCAGCGGGATGGAGGTGGATCAGGCCTTCTGGACCGGGTCCGTGGCCTGCTGCCACAGAGCCTGCTCGTCCTTGCCCTCGTCGATCTTCTTCTTGACGAAGACACCGACGACCGCAGCGACGGCTACGAACAGGATCTTCTTCATTCCGACCTCCATGGTGGATCGTGTGTCGTGCTGGTGGGCCTAGGAGGACTTGAACCTCCGACCTCTTCCTTATCAGGGAAGCGCTCTAACCAAGCTGAGCTATAGGCCCGTGTGATTCGCAGGTACCTGCGAACCGACAGCGAAGATTACCCCATGCCGTTCGGGGCTAACAAAACGAGTCCGGGACAACTCACTTGTCCTCGGAGAAGGTCACTTCCACCCCGCCGACGAGCGTCGCCGCCAGGTTGTAGAGGAAGGCGCCGAGGGTCGCGATCGCGGTGACCAGGATGACGTCCGCGACCGCGACGATCATCGTGAAACCGAGGATCCGGGACGTGCCGAGGTACTTCTCGATCTCGAACGGCTCCTCGTTGCTCCCCTGAAGGGCGTCGTAGACGATCGTGTTCACCGAGTCCCAGAGGCCGGCAGCGCCGAGCACTCCCCAGACGATCCCGACCGCGACGACGGTGACGACGCCGACCGCGACCGAGAGCACGAAGGACGCCTTCATCACCGACCACGGCTCGATCTGCACCAGTCGCAGCCGGGCCTGCCGGGTCTGACCTCCGGATGTGCCGGAGGTCGTGGGGGACTGCTGGCTGAACTGGCCCCGGAGGTCAGTCATCAGCTCTCCTCATCGGGGTCGTCGGCTGGGTCGTCCACCTCAGCCGGATCGGCGTCGGTGGCCTCGATTGTTGCACCCGGCTCCACGGCCTCGACAGCCTCCACGGCCTCGACAGCCTCGACGGCCTCCGCGCCGTCGGCAGCCTCCGCGCCCTCGTCCTCATCGGTGACCTTCTCGACACTGCGGGCGACGACAGCGACGGAATCGCCGTTCTTGGGCGTTACGAACTTGACGCCCATCGTCGAGCGCCCGGTGGCCCGGAAGTTCTCGTTGATCGGACTCCGGACGACCTGGCCGCCGGAGGTGATCGAGAGGACCTCGTCACCCTCGACCACGATGAACGCACCCACCAGGCCTCCGCGATCCTCGTTGGCCAGCGACATGGCCTTGATGCCGAGACCACCGCGGGACTGGACCCGGTACTCCGAGATCCGGGTCCGCTTCGCGAATCCGCCATCGGTGATCGTGAAGACGTACTGGACCTGGATGTCGCCGCCCTCGGACTCCTCGGACGCCTCGGACTCCTCGGCCGCGATCTGGTCAGCGCGGATCACCGACATCGACAGCAGCGAGTCGCCGCCGCGGAACTTCATCCCGGAGACGCCGGAGGTCGCACGACCCATCGGACGCAACTGACTGTCGTCGGCCGGGAACCGGATCGCCTGTCCCTTACGAGAGACGAGCAGGATGTTGTCGTCGCTGTTGACCAGCTCGGCGCCGATCAGCTCGTCGTCGTCCTCGCGGAAGTTGATCGCGATGACGCCGGCCTGGCGCGGGGAGTTGTAGTCCCCAAGTCGGGTCTTCTTGACCAGCCCGTTCTTGGTGGCGAGAACCAGGTACGGCGCCTGCTCGTAGTCGCGGATCGCCAGCACCTGCGCGATGTTCTCGTCGGGCAGGAAGCTCAGCAGCCCGGCCACGTGTCCGCCCTTGGCGTCCCGTTGGGCTTCGGGGAGGTTGTAGGCCTTGGTCCGGTAGACCCGGCCGGCGGTGGTGAAGAAGAGCAACCAGTGGTGGTTGGACGTCGAGATGAAGTGGTCGACCACATCGTCGCCACGCAGGGTCGCGCCACGCACGCCCTTGCCGCCGCGCTTCTGGGTCCTGTACTGGTCGGAGCGGGTCCGCTTGGCATACCCGCCGCGGGTGATCGTGACGACCAGTTCCTCGTCCGGGATCAGGTCCTCCATCGAGAGGTCGCCGTCGGCAGCGATGATCTGCGTACGCCGGTCGTCGCCGTACTTCTCCACGATCTCGGCGAGCTCCTCGGAGATGATCGAGCGCTGCCGGGAGATGTTGGCGAGGATGTCGTTGAGATCGGCGATCTCGAGCTCGATCTTCGCGAGGTTGTCGATGATGTTCTGGCGCTGCAGGGCAGCCAGGGACCGCAGCTGCATGTTGAGGATCGCGTCGGCCTGGAGCTCGTCGATGTCGAGGAGCGCGATCAAACCCTCGCGTGCTTCGTTAGCGTCCGGCGATCGCCGGATCAGGGCGATGACCTCGTCCAGAGCGTCAAGCGCCTTGACCAGGCCGCGCAGGATGTGGGCGCGGGCCTCGGCTTCGCGCAGCCGGTACGACGTCCGACGCTGGATGACCTCGATCTGGTGGGTGACCCAGTTGCTGATGAACTGGTCGACCGTCAGTGTCCGCGGAACGCCGTCGACCAGCGCCAGCATGTTGGCGGAGAAGTTGGTCTGCAGCTCGGTGTGCTTGAGCAGGTTGTTCAGCACGACGCGGGCGACGGCATCGCGCTTGAGTACGACGACCAGGCGCTGCCCGGTCCGTCCCGATGAGTCGTCGCGGACGTCGGAGATGCCCTGAACCTTGCCCGAATCGGCGAGCTCGGCGATCTTCAGCGCGAGGTTGTCCGGGTTGACCATGTAGGGCAGCTCGGTGATCGAGAGACAGGTCCGGCCCTTGTTGTCCTCGTCGATCTCGATGACCGCGCGCTGGGTCACCGAACCGCGACCGGTCCGGTAGGCCTGCTCGATGCCCTGGCGACCGACGATCATCGCTCCGTTGGGGAAGTCAGGTCCCTTGATCCGCTCGATGAGTGCGTCCTGGAGCTCCTCGCGGGTGGCGTCGGGGTGCTCGAGCGCCCACTGCGCACCCGCGGCGACCTCGCGGAGGTTGTGCGGCGGGATGTTGGTGGCCATCCCGACGGCGATACCGGCCGAGCCATTGACCAGCAAGTTCGGGTAGCGCGCCGGCAGGACGGTCGGCTCCTCGGAGCGGCCGTCGTAGTTGGGCTGGAAGTTGACGGTCTCCTCACCGATGTCACGGACCATCTCCAGGGCCAGCGGCGCCATCCGGCACTCGGTGTACCGCATCGCCGCAGCAGAGTCGTTGCCCGGCGAACCGAAGTTTCCCTGGCCGTGGATCAGCGGCGCACGCATCACCCACGGCTGCGCCAACCGGACCAAGGTGTCGTAGATCGCGGTGTCACCGTGCGGGTGGTACTGACCCATCACGTCACCGACGACGCGCGAGCACTTGGAGAACCCGCGGTCGGGGCGGTAGCCGCCGTCGTACATGGCGTAGAGGACCCGGCGGTGCACCGGCTTCAACCCATCCCGTACGTCGGGGAGCGCCCGGCCGACGATGACCGCCATCGCGTAGTCGATGTACGCGCGCTGCATCGAGGTCTGCAGCTCGATCGGCTCGATCCGGCCGCCCGAGCCCGAGGCTTCGGTGCTGTCCGTGGGGGTCTCAGTCATGTGCTCGTACTTTCGTTCGCCGAAGTCAGGAAGGGGTGGGGTCGAGGACTAGATGTCCAAGAACCTCACGTCCTTGGCATTGCGCTGGATGAAGCTGCGGCGCAGCTCGACGTCCTCGCCCATCAGGGTCGAGAAGACCTCGTCGGCCTGGGCGGCGTCGTCGAGCGTGACCTGGAGCATCAGCCGTGCGTCCGGGTTCATCGTGGTGTCCCACAGCTCCTCGGCGTTCATCTCACCGAGACCCTTGTAGCGCTGGACCGGGTTCTCCTTGGGGAGCTTCTTCCCC
>JBKJIN010000053.1:0-44153 GCA_046598425.1 Marmoricola sp.
CTGCTGGCGTGTCGCGCGTCACCCTGCACAGGATCGAGGCCGGCAACCCCTCGGTCACGATCGGCGCCTACATCAACGTTGCAGCCGCACTCGGACTTCACCTCGTCGTCCCGATCCTCGACGCTCCAGCAGCAGAACTCGCGACGATCACGGTCGGCGACTACCCCGGCCTGCGCACGCTGGCCTGGCAGACCGACGCCGGCACCACCATCACCGAGACGGAGGCACTCAACCTCTACGAACGCGGCTGGCGACACCTCAACCAGGAGACGCTGACTGACCACGAGAAGGCATTCATCCAGCACTTGGCGGACACCTACAGCAACGGGAGGCTCCTTGTTTAGGCGGCTGCACCACCAACAGGTGGCTGAGGTGCTGTCGATCCTCGACGCACCGCTCCTGGCAGAGCACAACTGCTGGTTCGGTGGCGGCACCGCGATCGTCCTCGCCAACGGTGAGTTCCGCGAATCGGTCGACATCGACTTCCTGGTCTCCAACCAGCAGTCCTACCGAGAGCTGCGCCAGATCGTCAGGGACCGTGGGCTCAATGCTCTGACTACACGCGACCTGGACCTGGGTCGAACACCTTCTGTTGACGGTTACGGGATCAGGACCTCGGTGCTCGTTGCGGGGGTTGCGATCAAGTTCGAGATCATCCATGAAGGACGCGTCGACCTCGACACTCCATCCCCAGCCGATGAGATCTGCGGAGTACGAGTCCTGACGCGAACCGACCAGATCGCAAGCAAGCTGCTCGCCAACGACGACCGTTGGGCAGATACGTCTACGTTCAGCCGCGACCTCATCGACCTGGCCATGATGAAACCCGACACCGGCGCTCTGAAGGCCGGCGCGCGCAAGGCAGTCGATGCGTATGGCAAGACGGTCGGCGAGAGCCTCAACAGCGCAGTCACCTACCTCCACGAGCGCCCGCACCGTCTCGACGACTACATCCGCGCACTCAAAATCGACGCGCCCAGAGCAGTTGTCTGGCAGAGCATCCGCGACCTGTCCGCAAGATGCGCGAAGATCGAAGGGCTCGGCCGCTAATCGTCAGTACTGCAAGCGCTGATGACGATCATGATGGTGAGCAGAAGATCGGCCCGCCGGACAGATCTCTCCAAGGACCGCTCCCCAGAGCAACGGCTGGTTGTTCGCGCCTCGTCATGGACAACCCAGTCTTTTCGGCCGAAGAAGTCGAAGTACGCGTCGGAGGCGCAACCTCCAGCGTCTACGCGGCCATCAACAGACTTCACGAGACCGCGGTGATCCGCCCACTGACCAACCGGATACGAAACCAGGTCTGGGTTGCAGCATCGCTCGCTGACGAACTCGACGACCTCGGTGTCCGGATCGCAGCCCGAGCACGCGGCTAGTAGGCGACAAGGTCAACGATCTGCTCGACATCATCATCCTCATCGACTTCTTCCTCACGTTCCTGTTCACCTTCCTCCTTGAGGATCGGACGACAGGCCCGTTGTGAACGGTCAGCGAGTTTCGCGAACGCAGAGCGTCATTCTGGGCTACTAGAAGATCTCCGTCAGGACCGGCACCCGGCCAGCACCGCGATGCAAGCCGCCCCCCAGCCCACCCGCCGCGCCAGATCCCGTGCCCGCCCGACGTCCCCCACCTGCGCGGCTCGCCCGCTCCCCATTCGCGCGCGCAACTCGACCCGGTCGCCATACAAGTTGGTTCCGCCGAGGGTGATACCGAGCGCTCCGGCGAAGGCGGCTTCCACGGGACCGGCGTTGGGGCTGGGGTGGCGACCGGCGTCCCGACGCCACGCCCGTAGCGCGCCCTCCGGGTCGTCTCCCAGTGCGGCCGCCAGCACTGCCGTCACCCGCGAGCCCGGCAGGTTCAGTACGTCGTCGGCTCGGGCGCTGGCCCAGCCGAAGTTGCGGTAGCGCTCGCTCCGGTGACCGACCATCGCGTCCAGGGTGTTGGCGGCCCGGTGCCCGAGGAGGCCCGGGATCCCGGCGAGAGCCCCAAGCACCAGCGAGGAGACCACCGCGTCGGAGGTGTTCTCCGCGACCGACTCGACCACCGCCCGGGCGACGCCGGACTCGTCCAACGAACGGGTCTCACGCCCCACCAGGTGGGTGAGCCGGACCCGGGCCGCCGGCAGGTCGCGGTGCAGCAGCTCCTCGACTGCGGCGGCTTCCCGATCCAGCGACCGGGCACCGAGGACGGCCCAGGTGGCGACGGCGGTGGTCAGGGTGTGCAGCACCGGGCGGCCCCGGGTACTGCGTTCGAGCACGACCCCGGTCGCGGTCGTCGTCCCGACCAGAACCAGCCAGTACGCCGCGCCGCGCGCGCGGCTGTCGGCGTACAACCGGCGCTCCAGGCTCCCGGCGGCCTGGCCGAACCCAGCCACCGGGTGGAACCGGGCCGGGTCCCCGAAGACCTGGTCGGCGGCGTACCCCAGGAGGAGGCCCAGCGCCCGGGACCGGCTCACAGTCGCAGCACCCGCCCGGCGATGACCAGGTGCACCTCGTCGCAGACCGCGGCGACAGCCTGGTTCGTGATGCCGAGCAGGTCGGCGAAGAGCCGGGCGGAGGCATTCTCGGGCAGGACGCCGAGGCCGACCTCGTTGGTCACCACCACGATCTCCTCGGCCGTCGCGATCGCCGCAACGGCCGTCGGCAGGCGGGTGTCGAAGGCAGCCCGCCAGCCAGGTCGGTCCGCCCACGCGCCGAGCTCGTCGAGCTGCGCGGCCAGCCAGGTGCCGAGGCAGTCGACCAGGACGCTGCCCACCACCGGCAGCGCCGTACCGAGGTCGGTGCTCTCGACGGTCCGCCACCCGGCGGGCCGGCGGGCTCGGTGCGCTGCGACCCGGTCGCTCCACTCCGGGTCATCGGGCCCCGGGACCGGCCCGGGCGCCACGTAGGTGACCGCGCCGCGGCCGGCGAGCAGCGACTCGGCGTGCGCGGACTTCCCGGAGCGGACCCCGCCGGTGACCAGGATCCGGCTCACCGGATCAGAGCGCGAGCTCGGAGAGCAGGGCGACGTCGCGCAGCACCGCGGCCGCCGACCGCAGCACCGGAACGGCCGCGACCGCGCCGCTGCCCTCGCCCAGCCGCATGCCGAGGTCCAGGATCGGGACCAGGCCGAGTTTGTCGAGCGCCAGCGACTGGGCCGGCTCGGTGGACCGGTGCCCGGCGGCGAACCAGGCCGCCGCCCCCGGTTCGATCCGGTCGGCCATCACCGCGCAGGCCACCGCGATCACCCCGTCGAGCAGCACCGGTACGCCGGCGCGGGCGGAGGCGACCAGGAAGCCCGTCGAGGCGGCCAGGTCGGCGCCGCCCAGCGCCGCCAGGGTCTCGATCGGCCCGCGATCCCCCGCCCGGTCCAGCGCCTGCTGGATCAACTGCTGCTTCGCGAGCAGGGCCGCGTCGTCGATCCCGGTGCCGCGCCCGGTCAGCTCGGCGGCCGGAAGGCCCAGGCTGGCGGCGATCAGCGCGGTAGCCGGGGTGGTGTTGCCGATCCCCATGTCACCGCTGATCAGCAGCTCGGCACCCGCGGCGATCTCCTCGTCGGCGATCAGCGCTCCGGCCTCGAGCGCCTGCTGGGTCTCCTGCGGCGTCAGCGCGTCGCGCAGGTGCAGCGGCTCGCTGGATCGGCGGACCTTGTACGCACTCACCGCCGGGTCGAGGCCCACCAGGTCGTCATCGACCGCGAGGTCGAGGACCCGGACCTTCACCCCGTGCGCGGCGGCGAGCGCCGAGACCCCGGCCCGGCCCGCCACGAAGGTCCGCACCATTGCGGGGGTGACTGCCGCCGGGTAGGCCGAGACGCCGTACTCGGTGACGCCGTGGTCGCCGGCGAAGATCACTGCGTGCACGCGGGTCGGGACCGCCGGGGGGCACTGCCCCTGGCAGGCCGCAAGCCAGACACCGAGCTCGCCGAGGCGACCCAGCGCACCGGCCGGCGTGGCCAGTCCGGCTAACCGCTCGGTGGCCTGCGCCCGCACGGACGCGGACGGGGCGACCAGGCCGCTCACAGGCTGGCCGCCAGCTCGCGGCGAGCGTTCACGATCGCGGCCTGCTTCTGCTGCCGTCCCACCAGTCCGACCAGAGCGGTGCCGAGCACGACCCAGAGGGCCACCAGCGTGGTCAGCGAGGAGCGCCGGAAGCTCCAGAGGATGTCGGCCGGGAAGTCGCCGAGCTCGTTGACCGTCGGCATCAGCTCGGCGGCCAGGACCATCACGACCAGGTAGGCGCCGGCGCCGAGGACCACCGCCCGGTAGCCGCCCAGGGGCGGCAGCAGCCGGTTCGCGAGCACGGTCGCGGCGAGGGCGACCAGAACCGAGATCGCCAGGAAGAGGAAGTAGTACGACGTCCGGTCACCGATCGTCTCCGGGTCCCCGACCGCGGGCGGGTTCGCCGGGTACTTCAGGAACGGCACCAGGCCGACGGCAACGAAGCCGATCAGCGCCACCACCGCCGTCGACTGCGAGGGCCGGAGCCGTCCGAGCCGGCCGACGGCGGCTGCGGCGACGAGGGCGATCAGGCCGCCGGTCGCCGTACCGATCGCGAGGGTGCCGGTCGCCAGGCCCCAGGTGGACTGGGTCTCCCGGGAGACGGTGGTGCCCGCGTCCTCCTCGGAGCGGGGGTGGCCGGCACCGTCGTCGTGGTGGTCGGACTCGACGGCAGCGGCTTCTTCGACCGCGATCGCGGCGTCGACGTGCGGTTCACCGAACTGATAGGCGACACCGAAGGCGGCGAAGCCGGCGAGGAGGCCGGCCAGCAAGCCGGCGACCAGGAAGGAGCGTGGGTTCATCAGGGGTCCGTTCAGGTACGCGGGTACGACGGGACGTCGTAGGAAGGGGTGTCGACCGGGTCGACGCATGGGAGCCGCGCCGGTGCCCGGCGCGAGACCTCAGGAGCTGGGAATGCTCAGTGGCAGGGGTAGCCGAGCAGGTGCCGGCCGTCGTGGACCCACTCGTGGATCAGGGTGCCGGCGGGGATGGAGAACGCGCCCTGGTCGGCGCTCACGAAGAAGATCGTGAGGGCGGCCAGCAGGGTGGCCATCAGCAGCCAGGGGAGAAGCTCGCGCAGCGGGATCGTGGCGATCTCAACGGTAGGCGCGGCGGGAATGGCGATAGCCATGGTGACTCCTTCGGGATGATGCGTCCCAGGTAGTTGTTGTTCCCCGTACGGGGCTCACCAGGCTGTTGGGTCTGACTCCACCGCCCCAGTGTTGGTGACTGGGGCGATGTCACAGTAGCGCGACTGTGCCGGAATCCCACCGGCTTCCTCGAGCCTGATGGGCTGATCCTAGGGGGTCGGCTCCGGGGTCCGTCAACGCATCACCGACGTGGCTCATCTCTCGCCGCCGCCAGGGCCGCGAGGAGGGCTTCGGTGCGGTCCGGGTCGCGGACCGCGATCCGGATCCAGGAGGCGTCCAAGCCGGGGAACGTGTCGGCCCGGCGTACGGCGAATCCCTTGCTGCGCAGGGATTCGTGGACTCCGGCACCGGGTCGGGCGAGGACGAACGCGGCCGTCGAGGGCACCTGCTCGACGCCGATCCGGGCGAGTCCGGAGACCAGGTGCGCGCGGTGGGCAGCGATCACCGAGACCCGGCGAGCGGCCTCCTCGGAGGCCTCCGCGCTGCTACACGCGACCAACGCGGCGACCGCGGACGCCGAGACCGACCACGGCGGCTGAAGATCGGCCAAGGCGGCGATGGTGGCGGCCTCGCCGACGACGTACCCGGCTCGGACCCCCGGGATCGACCAGAGCTTGGTGAGGCTGCGGACCACCACGTGGCCATCTGCTGCGGACCCGACCAGCGACTCCTCGCCGTCGTCGAGGAACGCCTCGTCGACGACGACCATCCGGCCAGGCCTGGTCAGTGCGCGGAGCGTGGCGGCCGGGTGCCGGACGCCGGTCGGGTTCGTCGGGTTGCCGACGATCACCAGGTCGGCGTCCGCAGGGACCCGAGCTGGATCCAGGACGAAGCCATCCTGGGCGCACAGGACGACGTGCACCGGGGTGACGCCGGCGGCGCGTAGCGCGACGTCGGGCTCGGTGAACTGCGGGTGCACCACCACGGGCTTCCGCCACGGCCGGAGCCGCGCGATCAACCCGAACGCCTCGGCCGCGCCCGCGGTCGGGAGCACCTCCGCGGTACTCCGGTTGTGCAGCGCGGCGATCGCGGCGCGGGCCGGTGCCGGGTCCGGGTAGCGGCCGAGATTCGCGGTGTCGAGCGCCTTCTCCAGCCAGTCCGGGCGCGGGCCGTCGTACACGTTGACGGCGAAGTCGCTCAGACCCGCTGTTGCTTCCTGGTCGCCGTGGTGGCGCAGCGGGTCGGGGAGCCGCAGGGTCGGCGGCCGCGGCGTAATGCGCCGGGCAGCCGGAGTCGGGCCAGCGGCGTGCACCGCCGCGGCGAACCTGGCTGCGAGTTGCGGGTGCCCGGCCCAGTGCGTGTGCAGGTACGACGCGTGCAGGGTCGGGGTCGCGACACCGTCGACCAGGTCGGCGCCGGTGAAGGCCCAGGCCGGGTGGTCGGTCGGGGTGAGCAGCCGGGTCCGGTGGAACTCGTGCCCGGTGACGGTCTCGTCCGGACGGGCGAGCAGGTTGGCCCGCGGCGCTGTCGCGGTCCGGTAGGCGAGGGTCAGCCGCGGCGCCATCGCGGCGTCGTACGGGAGCGCGCCCACCATCGGGGTGCCGTCGACGCTGCGGCACAGGTAGAGCAGCCCGGCGCACTCGGCGACCGTCGGCAGGCCTGCAGCGATCGCGTCGCGAAACTGGGCCCGCAGGCTCTCGTTGCCGGTCAGGTCGGCTGCGTGCAGCTCCGGGAAGCCACCGCCGAGGTAGACCCCTCGGGTCCCCTCGGGAAGCTGCTCGTCGACAGTCGGGTCGAAGATCACCGGGTCGCAGCCGGCGGCGCGGAGCAGCTCGGTGGTCTCGGCGTAGGCGAAGGTGAAGGCGCGGCCACCGGCAACGGCGATCACGGGACGCTCGGTGGTGGTGCCGACTGGCTCGCCCGGGCGGGACAACGCTGCTGCCGGGTCCCAGGCTTCACCGTCCAGGTTCGGAGCACGCCGTGCCAGCCGTACGACGGCCTCCAGGTCGATCCGCTCGGCGACCTGCGCTGCCAGCCGGTCCAGCGACGCGGCGGCGTCGGCGCGCTCGGCGGCCGGCACCAGGCCGAGGTGCCGGGAGGGGGCCGAGACACCGTCGTCGCGCTGGAGGATGCCGAGGACCGGGAGCGGGTCGGCTGCCTGGCCAAGCGCCCGGACCACCTCGTCGGCGTGCCGGACCGAGCCGGCCTTGTTGAGGATCACCCCGACGACGTCGACGTTCGGGTCGAAAGTGCGCAGGCCGTGGACGACCGCTGCGATCGAGCGGGACGCGTGCGAGATATCGACGACCAGGACGACCGGGGTCCGGGTCACCGCCGCCACGTGCGCGGTGGAGGAGAAGCCGTCGCCGCCCAGCTGGCCGTCGTACAGGCCCATCACGCCCTCGACGATCGCGAGCTCGGCGCCGGCGGCGCCGTGCAGCAGCAGCGGGACGAGGCGTTCCTCTCCGACCAGGTGCGGGTCGAGGTTCCGTCCGGGGCGGCCGGTGGCCAGCGCGTGGTAGCCGGGATCGATGTAGTCAGGCCCGACCTTGTGGCCGCTGACCGCGAGGCCGCGGCGGGCGAGTGCCGCCATCAGTCCGGTCGCGACGGTGGTCTTTCCGTGCCCGGAGGCGGGGGCGGCGATCACCAGTCGGGGCAGGGTCGTTGTCACGGGGTGCTCACCACTCGATCCCGCGCTGGCCCTTCTGGCCCGCGTCCATCGGGTGCTTCACCTTGGTCATCTCGGTGACCAGGTCGGCGGCCTCGATCAGGCGCGGGTCAGCCCGGCGGCCGGTGATCACCACGTGCTGGTGACCCGGTCGCGCGGCCAGGGTCGCGAGGACGTCGTCGAGGTCGACCCACCCCCAGTTGATCGGGTAGGTGAACTCGTCGAGCAGGTAGAGGTCGTGCTCCTGCGCGGCGATCCGGCGCTTGATCTCGGCCCAGCCCTCGGCGGCCGCGGCCGCGTGGTCGTCCTCGGTCCCGGCCTTCTTCGACCACGACCAGCCGGAGCCCATCTTCTGCCAGTCGACCGGTCCGCCGGCCCCGCTGTTGGTGTGCAGCTCACCGAGGGCCTCGAAGACCGACTGTTCGCCCAGGCGCCACTTGGCGGACTTGACGAACTGGAAGATCCCCAGGCTCCAACCTTGGTTCCAGCCGCGCAGGGCGAGACCGAAAGCGGCCGTCGACTTGCCCTTGCCGTCGCCGGTGTGGACGGCAAGGAGAGGCCGGTTGCGGCGCTGCCGGGTCGACAAGCCGTCCACCGGTACGACGCTGGGCTGTCCCTGCGGCATCAGGCAGCACCTCCGGTCGCGGACGGTCCCGGGATCCGGCTGCGTACTGCCCCGGTCAGCGCCGCGGCGCTGACCTCCTCCAGCGGCACGTACTCGGCACTGAGGTCGACCGCGAGGTCACGGGCCAGTCCGAGGCGGAAGCGGCTGGTCTCGCAGTCGATCACCAGGGTCGCGATGCCGCGCTCGGCGATCATCCGGGCGACCAGGCGGGACCGCTCGACGGCGTCTGTGCCGGAGGTCGCCCGGCCGTCGGTCACGACGACCAGCAACGCGCGCCGGTCGGGCGCTCGGACGGCCTCGACCCGGAGCGTCTCCATCGCGGTCAGCAGGCCCTCGGCGAGCGGTGTGCGGCCACCGGCGGGCAGGTCCTCGAGCCGACGGGCGGCAACCTCGACAGACGAGGTCGGTGGCAGCGCGAGGACCCCCGCGGTGCCGCGGAACGTGACCAGACCGACCTTGTCGCGGCGGCGGTAGGCATCCAGCAGCAGCGAGAGGACGGCGGTCTTGACCTGCTGCATCCGGGTCCGGGCCGCCATCGAGCCGGAGGCGTCCACGCAGAACAGGATCACGTTCGACTCCTGGCCCTCGCGGACCGCGACTCGCAGGTCCTCGGGGCGGAGCACCATCCGAGACCGTTCCGTGCGTCGGGCGCCCTGGTGCGGCGCCGCGGCGCGGATCGTCTCGACGAGGTGGATCGCCCCGCCGGTGGTCCCCGCGGGGTGCGCGCCGATCCGGTGACCGGAGGAGGTGATCGCGCGGCTGCGGCGTCCGGGCTCGCCGGTGCCGAGCCCGTCGACGGCGAACAGCCGGGGACGGTACGGCGTGTCCGCCGGCACGGTGCTGGTGGCGGTCGTCGCGGAAGGGTCAGAGGTTTGCGGCTCGGCCTCGGGCGTGTCGGCAGGCGCGGCGACCGAGCCGTCGGCGGGTTGAGGTGGGCCGTCCTGGCCCGTCCCGGCACCGTCGTCCTGGTCTGCGGGTCCGGTACCCGGCGCCGAGTCAGGCGCCGGCACGTCCTCCTCCTCGATCGACGGTCGGTCGGGCTTGGAGTCGACCTGGGAGTCGACCTGGGAGTCGACCGGGGGGCCGGTGGTCGGGGGCTCGGGCTCGTCGTCGCCGAGGATCGCCTCGAGCAGGTCCTCGTCCAGGCCGGGGGCGTCGAACGGGTTCCGGCGCCGCCGGTGCGGCAGCGCCAGCCTGGCTGCTGTGCGGATGTCGGCGCGGGTAATCGTGGTGCGACCGTTCCAGGCGGCGTGCGCGATCGCCGTCCGGGCCATCACCAGGTCGGCCCGCATCCCGTCGACGTCGAACGCGGCGCAGACCTCGGCGATCTTCAGCAGCGAGGCCTCGTCGAGCGCCACCTCGTCGAGCAGCTTCTGGGCCGCGAGGATCCGGTCGGTGCAGGCGCGCTCCTCCTCGGCGTACGACGCTACGAAGGCAGCCGGGTCGGCGTCGTAGGCCATCCGGCGGCGGACCACCTCGACCCGGACCGCCGGGTCCCGGGGGGCGCGGACCTCGACGGTGAGCCCGAACCGGTCGAGCAGCTGCGGGCGGAGCTCGCCCTCCTCGGGGTTCATGGTGCCGACGAGCACGAAGCGCGCGGCGTGCGCGACCGAGATCCCGTCCCGTTCCACGGTGGCCCGGCCCATCGCTGCCGCGTCGAGGAGCAGGTCGACCAGGTGGTCGTGGAGCAGGTTCACCTCGTCGACGTACAGGATGCCGCGGTGGGCCCGCGCCAGCAGACCAGGCTCGTACTCGGCCTTGCCGTCGGCAAGCGCGCGCTCGAGGTGCAGGGAGCCCAGGACCCGGTCCTCGGTCGCGCCGACCGGGAGCTCGACCAGCCGCACCGGGCGGGTCTCGGTCGCGGCGTCCGCGGCGAACGGTCCGTCGGGGGAGAGCGGGTCGCGCTCGGCCGGGTCGGAGGAGAACCGGTCTCCGGCGACGACCTCGATCGGCGGCAGCACCGCGGCCAGCGCCCGGACGATCGTGGACTTCGCCGTGCCCTTCTCGCCGCGGACCAGGACGCCGCCGACAGCGGGCGAGATCGTGGTGAGGATCAGGGCGAGGGCCATGTCGGGCGCATCCGACTCGCTGTCGGATCCGACGATGGCGCTCAGGGGGTACTGCAGTGGCATGGGGGCTCCCGCGCTTCAGCCAGTGGATTAATTCGGAGCGCGAGGCCGGTCTTCGGACTTCCGGAGTCGTCGTACGACGCTCCGGTTACCGCAGCGGGCCCTGTGCCGGACTTTCACCGGCTTCCCAGATTCTCCCCTTTGCTCTGTCAGTCTCGACAGGACTCCGGGGCACCTCGTGCTTGGAGCGGCAACGATAGCCTCTCCGGTCATGGACTCCCCGCGGGCCGGATCTCTGGCCGGATCTCTGGCCGGATCTCTGGCCCGACCCTTGGCCGTCTACGGCATCGGTGCGGAGGGCTGGGAGAGCCTGAATGTCCTTGCCCAGCAGGAGATTCTCGCTGCCGACGTGGTTCTCGGCGGGTCCCGGCACCTGGCGCTGCTGCCCGCCGTGCCGGGCCAGGACCGGGTCGGGTGGCCCTCGCCGCTGCGGGAGACCCTGCCCGCCCTGCTCGCCCAGCACGCCGGGCGGAGCGTGGTCGTCCTGGCCTCCGGCGACCCGCTTGTTTCGGGTGTCGGGACCACCCTGGTCGACCTGCTCGGCCCGAACCGGGTCCGGGTGGTGCCGGCAGTCTCCTCGGTCGCGCTGGCCCGGGCCCGGCTCGGCTGGTCGGCCGAGAGCACCGAGGTGGTCACCCTGGTCGGCCGCGATCCCGCGACGATCCGACGCTCACTGTCGGCCGGTCACCGCCTGATCGTGCTGTCCTCGGACGCGAGCACGCCCGGGGTGGTCGCGGCAGTGCTCACCGAGGCCGGGTTCGGCGCCAGCACACTGACGGTCTTCGGTGACCTCGGAGCATCCAACGAGCGCCGGCAGGAGTCCCGCGCCCAGGACTGGGTGGGCGAAGCGCCGGCCCTGAACGTGATCGCGATCGCCTGCGTCGGGCAGGGACTCGGGTGGACACCCGGGCTTCCCGACGACGCGTTCGAGAACGACGGACAGCTCACCAAACGTGATGCCCGTGCCTCGGCCCTGGCCAGGCTCGCTCCGGGACCGGGGCGGGTGCTGTGGGACATCGGCGCCGGTGCCGGATCGGTGGCGATCGAGTGGCTGCGGGCCCATCCCACGACCGCGGCGTACGCGATCGAGGCTGCCCCTGATCGGGCAGCCAGGATCGTGCGGAACGCCAGCCTGTTGGGCGTTCCCAGGCTGCACGTCGTCGAGGGCCGGGCGCCGGGAGCCCTTGCCGGGTTGCCGAAACCGGATGCGGTTTTCATCGGTGGTGGAGCAACTCAGGACGGCGTCATCGGTGCGGCGCTTGCTGCCGTCGATCACGCGAGCGTGCTGGTCGTTCACGGGGTGACTCTGGAGACCGAGACGTTGCTCGCCGGCCTGTACCGGGACCGCGGCGGTGAGCTGGTGCGTCTGCAGGTCGAGATCGCCGCACCGATCGGCACCTTCAGCGGCTGGACCCCGGCTCGAGCAATCACCCAATGGACCTGGAGGCCGGTCGGATGACCATCCACTTCGTCGGCGGCGGCCCCGGGGCGGCCGACCTGATCACCCTGCGCGCGGCGGCCTTGCTGGCGGAGGCCGACGTCGTCGTCTACGCCGGCACCTATCTCGATGACGAGGTGCTCGGCCACTGCCGCCCGGAGGTCCGCCTCGTCGATACCCAGGACATGACCCTGGACCAGATCACCGCCGAGCTGGTGACCGCACACCTGGCCGGCAAGGAGGTGGTCCGGCTCTGCTCGGGCGACCCGTCGCTGTACTCGGCTCTCGCCGAACAGACGTTCCGGCTCGACGCTGCCGAGGTGCCGTGGGACGTTACGCCCGGGGTGCCGGCGTACGCCGCAGCTGCGGCCGTGGTGGGCCGGGAGCTGACCGTGCCGCTGCTCAGCCAGTCCGTGGTGCTGACGCGGGTGCAGGCGCGCTCGACCGCGATGCCGGAGTCGGAGTCGCTGGCCGCGTTCGCCGCGACCGGGGCCACCCTGGCGCTGCACCTGGCGATCACCCGGGTCCGCGAGCTCGCCGTCGAGCTCACCGCCGAGTACGGCGCCCACTGCCCGGTCGTGGTCGTCTACCGCGCCAGTCAGCCCGAGCAGCAGATTCTGCGCGGCACCCTGACCACCATTGCCGACCAGGTCGAGGAGGCCGGCCTGCGGCAGGCCGCGGTGATCCTGGTCGGGCGGGTGCTGGACCCGGAGAAGGTCGCCGAGTCCTACCTGTACGCCGCCGCGCGCGACCGCGCGAGCAAGCTGACCGGTCGCCGCTGAGCCGACTCAGCGCACCGAGCGGGCCGTCCAGACCCGGCCCGAGGCCGTGACCCGGGTCTGGCTCGACCCGATGATCAGCAGGCACTTCATGTCGATCGTGTCCGCCTCCAGCTCAGCCAGGGTCGTCACGGTCAACGACTCCCCGGGACGCCCGACGTCGCGGCCGACGACCACCACGGTGTCCGCCGACCGACTCTCAAGCAGGAGCTTCTGCGCCTCGGCCACCTGCGTAGTCCGCGAGCGCGAGGCCGGGTTGTAGAGCGCGAGCACCAGGTCGGCCTCGCCGATCCCGCGCAGCCGGCGCTCGATCACCGGCCACGGCTTGAGCCGGTCCGAGAGGCTCATCACCGCGAAGTCCCCGCCGATCGGCGCGCCGGCCCGCGCGGCCACGGCCTGGACCGCGCTGACCCCCGGCGCCACCTGCACCGCGACGTCGGCGTACGCCGGGTCCTGCGCCGCCTCGAAGACGGCCGCCGCCATCCCGAAGACGCCGGCGTCGCCGCCGGAGACGACGGCGACCCGTTGCCCGGCCAGTGCAAGGTCGAGGGCGAACCGGGCCCGGTCCACCTCGACGGTGTTGCCCGAGGAGTGCCGGGTCAGGCCGAGCCGCTGCGGCACCCGGTCGACGTACGGCGCGTAGCCGACGACGTGGTCGACCTCGGCCAGGACCGCACTCGCCTCGGGGGTGAGCCAGCCGTCCGGACCGGGGCCGAGACCGACGACGTGCAAGGTTGCGGGTGCAGCGGTTTCGGCCGGCTCCACCAGGACATCCGAGGGTTGCCCCGAGGTCTCCGCGGAGGAGCGCCGGCCCCGCGGGTCGTCGGCCAGCGAGTCCCCTGGCACCACGATCAGCGAGAAGTACGGCACCGTCTCCGGGTCGACCTCGCGCACCGGCAGCCAGCGCTGCTCCGGCATCGAGGCCCGCTCGACGTACATTGCGTGATCCAGGCGACCGGCCTGCTCCAGGGCGGAGCGGACCTTGGGAAAGGTCCGGCCGAGCTTCATGATGATCGCGCCCTGGGTGTCCGCGAGCCGCCGGGCCAGCTCGGGCTCGGGCAGGGTCCCGGGCAGGATCGTCAGGACGTCGGTCTGCCGCACCAGCGGCGTCGCGACGCTCGCGGTCGCGGCGGCGAAGGACGGCACCCCCGGCACGATCTCGGTCGCGAACCGCTCGCTCAGCCGGTCGTGCATGTACATGTACGAGCCGTAGAACAACGGGTCGCCTTCGGCGAGCAGCACCACGTCGCGTCCGGCTTCGAGGTGCTCGCCGAGCCGGTCGGCGCTGGCCTCGTAGAACTCGGCCATCGCACCGGCGTACCCGCCGGGGTGCTCGGTCAGGCCGGTGGTGACCGGGTAGACGAGGTTCTCCTCGAGGACACCGGCCGGGATCAGGTCGGCGGCGATCCGGCGGGCGTTCGACTCCTTGCCGATCCCGGAGTGGTACGCGACGACGTCCGCCTCGGCGATCAACCGGGCCGCCTTCAGGGTGGTCAGCCCGGGGTCGCCCGGCCCGACCCCGACGCCGTAGAACCGCCCGGCACTCACTCCGCCTCCTGAGCCAGCGCGTTCAGGGCCGACGCCGCGATCGCTGAGCCGCCGCGGCGACCGTGCACGGTCAGGAACGGTACGTCGATGCCGTGGTCCGTAGCGAGGTCCGCCAGGGCCCGCTTCGACTCGGCGGCACCGATGAACCCGACCGGGACGCCGACGATCGCGGCCGGTCGCGGGGCCCCGTCCAGGAGCATCTCGAGCAGGTGGAACAGCGCCGTCGGGGCGTTGCCGATCGCTACCACCGCGCCGTCGAGGCGGTCGCCCCACAGCGCGAGTGCCGCCGCGGACCGGGTCGTCCCGAACGAGCGCGCCAGCGCCGGGACGGCAGGATCGCGCAGGGTGCAGAGCACTTCGTTCTCGCGCGGCAGCCGGGCCCGGGTCACCCCGGAGGCGACCATGTGCGCATCGGTGAGGATCGGCGCACCACCCTCCAGCGCCCGACGCGCGGCACCGACCAGGTCGGGGTGGATCTCCAGGTCTCCGGCCAGGTCGGTTTGCCCGCTGCCGTGGACCATCCGGACCGCGACTTTCTCGGCGTCGTCCGGGAGGTGCGCCAGGTTGGTCTCGCGCCGGATCGTGGCGAACGAGTCGCGGTAGATCGCTGCCCCGTCGGCGACGTACGGGTAGCACTGGGGCGGCCGAGCGGGCAGCAGGTCCATCGTGTCTCCTCGGGGTTCGCGCCCCTGATCGGTGTGACAACGACGCGCGGCCAGTGTCTGGCTGCGTCGGCCCGGAGGCCGACGTCACAGTGGCGGAACCGCCCCGGAATTGACGCTGGGTCGCACCGGGTTCCTGCACCACGTGTCGGAGGCGGCAAGACTAAGCGCTAAACCGCCGGTACGACGATCCCGTTCCACCCGGTGACGACGAGGGGGTGCGTCTCGGGCAGGTCGTCGAAGGAAGTCAGCAGCGCTGGAGTCAGGACGCCCTCGGGGACCTCGACGTGTTCGCCGCCGTCGAACGGCCCGTACGGCAGCGGCCCGGCGTTGCGCAGCGTCCGTACGTCGCGGTCCCCGGTGAGCAACGCCTGGTCGAGCTCGTCAACGTGCCAGGCCCCCGTCGAACCCTCGCCCCGGACGGCCAGGAACGCGTGCGCCAGGGCGATCAGGGCGGCCGGCGCGTCGACCAGGCTGAGCACGTCGCCCCAGCCGAGGGTTCCGGCGCGAACCTGGCAACGGCCCTCGTCGACGGCCATCACGCCGAGATCGAGAGTTCGGCCTTGAAGGTCGCCGCGGCCGTCGTCGAGAACGACCAGGAACCGGCCGGGGAGGTCCGCCAGAGCGGGGTCGGCGCAGAGCAGGTCGTCGAAGGAGCGTGCCAGCGGCCGCAGGTCGGCCTCGCCACCGGAGATCCCGGAGAGCGGCGAGACCATCACGTTGCGGACGAGCTCGTGGGTGGGGTGCGGTAGCAGTCCGGTCGCGGCGAGGGCTGAAGCGACCTCCACCGGCAGCGCGCCTTCGACCAGCGGCAGGCCCCGGAGCTGGAGGTTGGCCCGGCCGGTCAGGTGCAGGTCCCCGTCGCCGTACCTGGCGGCGACCTCGGCGAGCTTCGTCAGCCCCGCCAGCGTGATCTCACCCCCGATCAGCCGGAGCCGAACCAGGGCACCGTCCTGGGCCGGCCACGGACGGCGAACGCCGGGGCAGAGGTCACTGCGGGTCCGGACGGGCTGCGAGGACGAGGTCACCGCGCCATTCTTGCGCGGCGGTCCGGACCGACCTCAGAAGCCCCAACCGATGATCGCCAGCACCACCGTGGTCAGCAGGATCCCGGCGCCGGCGGCCTGGCGCTCCCAGGTGGAGCCGGTCCGGCGCTTGCTGTCGTCCTCGAAGGCCTGGGCGCTCGCGAGCAGCGCCGGCGCGAGCGCCGCCGCCACCAGCCCGTAGCGCAGCGCCTCGAGCTGGCTGTCGGCACTGGAGACGACCAGCGCGATCAGCCCGGTGCAGGTCACCACCAGGATGAAGATCTCGGTGACGCCGACGGGCAGGGGGAGCCGGACCTGCCACTGCAGGTCGAACCAGTCACGTGCGATCACCAGCAGGTCGGGCAGCACGAACAGCAGAACGGCCAGCATCCACTGCCAGCAGGTGCCGACGAAGGCGTGGCTGATGAAGGCGAAGACCGCGACGCGGACGGCGATGCCGCCTAGGATCGCCCACGGCGTCGGGGCCGGCAGGTCCTCCTGGATCTCGGTGTTCCGGAGCCGCTCCGGCCACCAGACGTCGACCGCGTTCGCGAGCAGGACCCGGGTCGCGATGCACAGGAACGCGATCACGCCGACGAGGTTCTCCTCGGTCGCGAGCCCGCTCGTCGTACCGGCGAACGCGTCCATCGAGGAGGCGATTAGCCGGGCGATCAGACCGCAGAGGGTCGCGGTGATCACCAGGTCGGCGATCCGGTCCCAGCCGTACTTCAGGGTGGCGACGCCTGGACGGCGGAACGGCCGGATCGCAGTGGCGACCAGCGGCAGCGAGGTCCAGAGGAACCCGAGCGCCAGCAGGACCAGGGCCGAGTGCTTGTCGGTGAGCACATCGCCGAGCGTGGCCAGTCCGAACAGCAGGGTGGCGACGAAGCCGGCTACCGCGTCGAAGCAGGAGATCGCCATGATCGCGATCACCAGCGCAGCAGTCGGTACGCCGTCCGCCCCGGTCTGGCCGGCAGCCCCCAGGGCGAGGCCGCCCGCGGAGATCGGGAAGAGCCACCACAGCGTGCCGAAGATCGCCCGTAGGTCGACGCCGTCGGCCGAGAGCCGGGCCAGGAACGGGCTGTACCCGGACAGGAGGCCGGGCATGGTGCGGCTCCAGAAGTCGGTCGCCTCGTGCCCGATAGCCCGCCAGGTGGGGGAGTTGTCGCCGATGCCGATACCGCGTCGCAGCGCGAGCTCCCGACCGGCGACCTCGTCCTCCGGCTCGGCGAACGGGACCGAGTTGCCGCCCAGGACCAGCGAGATTGGGCCGGGCCGGGCGAGGGTGATGACAGCCAGGCCCAGCACGAGCAGCAGGAGCAGCTGGGAATACGGCGTGGAGAGGCCGTTGAAGGTCAGGTCGAGGTTCGGGACCGGTGCGGCCGGGACCTCCTCGGACGGCTCCGGGATCGCCTCGAAGGTCGGTTCCACGGTGGGTGTCGGCGTCGGTGTCGGCGTGGGTGTCGGTGTGGGCGTCGGTGTCGGGGTGGCCTCCGCCTTGGTGAACGTCGTACGGCGGACGGCGACGCCGGAGACCTTGGTCGGGTCGTCGGGGTCGACCGCCCGAGCCTCGAAGGTGTGGTTGCCGGCCGGCAGGTTTCCCGCTAGCGGGCAGGACCAGAAGCCGCCGCTGCCCGAGGTGCAGGACGTCGTCGGCGCGTTCCAGTTGCGGGTGCCGACCGGGTCGACCAGGACCTGGATCCGCAGTCCAGAGCGGTTGGTGTCACCGCTGATCGAGGTGGGCTGCTCGTCCACGGCGTACACGGTGGGACCGCTGAAGGTCGGCGTCGCCGGCGCTGCCGTGACCGTCACCGGGACCGAGCGCGTGGAGCTGCGGGTGTAGCCGGACCTGAGGGTCTCGGTAACCCGGACGGAGTACGTCGACCCGGCGCCCTCGACCGAGCGGAGCGAGCAGCTGAAGGCGCCGGAGCTGGCGTTACAGGTGACCGAGCTCTGGCCCCCGACCACGTTGCCGCCGGAGGTGACCCGGGCCCGGACGGTGACGTCGTCGATCCCGGCGATGTCGTCGTGGGTGCCGCGCACCGAAAACCCGTCGCCCTCTGCCGGGGAGGTGCTGCTGGTGACCGCGAACCGGCTCGAGACCGTTCCGCTGCGGGTGACGGTCGTGGTGGAGGCCTTGCCGCTGCTGTACGCGGTCACCCTGACCGTGCCGGGGCTCAGTCGCTTGGTGCCGCTCAGGGTGCAGCGCCAGGTGCCGAGGCCGTTGTCGGAGGGGTCGAGGTCACTGCACGGCATCGAGGTGCCGCTGAGCCCGGGGGCGTTGGTGACCGAGACGATCGGCTTGGTGCCGGCCAGGTTGTTCACGACGTTGACGACGAACTTGCTGGGCTGGCCGGAGTAGCTGGTCGACGGCACGCTGAACGACGGGTCGAACTGATCCGCCGACGCGCTCGTCGGCAGGCCCAGGACCACGAGGACAACGAGGGACAACCCCGTGAGCAGCTTTTTCATCGATTCCCCACAATTGCGTGTTTCGGTTGCCCCAAGATCTTCGCGTGCGATCGTGAAATGCGCCGTCGTTTTGAGCATTCTCCCCTGTGCGGCGTCGCTCACAGGTCAGGCACGCCTGTTAGCGTCCGCCGCCATGGACTCCGCACTGGTGCTGGTCGGGATGTCGCTGCGGGAGGTCACCGCCCGCGACGACCTGGCCGCACTCGCCCGCGCCGAGGGCGGCACGCTCGCGTTCCTCCAGGGCGGGGATCCGTCTGTGGGCCGCGAGCTCACCAGGCTCGCGGACGCCGGGCACCGGCGGATCGTCCTGGTCGGCGTGAGCCTCGGGACGATGGCCCCGGTCGCCACCTGGTTGCGCCGGGTGGCGTCGTACTGGTGGCGCGAGCGGGGTGGCGCGGCACCGGAAGTGCTGGTCGCGACCGTGCTGGCCGCCGGTACGACGGTCGCCGACCTTGCCCTCTCTCGAGAGGTCCTCCGCCCGATCACCGGGTCCGAGGCGCCGCTCTCCTCGGCTGCCTGGGAGGACGTCCCCGGACACCGCCACCAGGTCCTGCTCTGCCGCGGACCGCGCTGCACGGCGCTCGGATCGGACGCCACCGCGGAGGCGACGATCCTCGGCCTGATGCGTGCCGGCCTCGGCGACGACGACGTCCTGGTCACCCACACCGGCTGCCAGTTCCCCTGCAACCAGGCGCCGGTGCTCAGCGTCCAGCCCGACGACGTCTGGTACGGCGGGGTCGACCCGGCCGCGGCTGAACGGATCGTGACCGAGCACCTCCTCGGCGGCACCCCGGTCGAGGAGCTCCGGCTCGCGCGGTGACCAGTCCCGAAGTCCGGGTACGCTGACCGCCTCACGTCCCGTGGAGCAGGAACCCGGTGACGGCGCGGCCCCTGGGCAGCGCCCAGTCCGGGGCGGTTCCGCCACTGTGACGCCGGCTCTTCGGGGCCGGCTCAGCCAGACACTGGCCACGGGATGACCTACGACGAGGGGCGAGAACCCTTCAGGAGGCTCTCCGATGACGCGTCTGGCCCTGTTGTCCACGTCCGACACCGACCTGCTCAGCGCGCGGGCGTCCGGTGCCGACTGGTTGCTCGCCAACCCGGGCCGCCTCGATGTCGAGACGCTGCCGGAGCTGCTCGCGGGTTGCGACCTGGTCGTCGTACGGCTGCTCGGTACGCCGCGCTCCTGGCAGGACGGCTTCGACACAGTGCTCGGCCTCGACGTCCCGGTGATCGTTCTCGGCGGCGAGCAGAACCCGGACGCTTCGCTGATGGAGCTCTCCACCGTGCCCGTCGGTACTGCGGCCGAAGCGCACGCCTACCTCGCCCAGGGCGGCCCGGCGAACCTCGCCCACCTGCACGCCTTCTGCTCCGACACGGTCCTGCTCACCGGTGACGTCTTCGAGCCGCCGGTGGTCGTGCCGGCGTGGGGATGGAGCGAGCGGGAGAGGTTTCGACAAGCTCCACCAACGTCGGTGGAGCCTGTCGCGAGCCCACTCCGGATCGGGATCCTCTTCTACCGGGCCCACGAGGCGAGCGGGAACGCGGAGTTCGCGCACGCGCTGGCGGACGCGATCGATGCGACCGGCGAAGCCGTCGGCTTGCCGATCTTCTCCTCGAGCCTGCGGTCCGCGCCCGACGAGCTCTTCGATGCGCTCGGCACCCTGGACGCGCTGGTCGTCACCGTCCTCGCGGCCGGCGGCAGCACGCCGGGGACCGCGAGTGCCGGCGGGGACGACGAGGCCTGGGACGTCGCCCGGATCGCAGCCCTCGACATCCCCGTCCTGCAAGGGCTCTGCCTCACTTCGAGCCGCGCCGACTGGGAGGCCAGCGACGACGGGGTGACCCCGCTGGACTCGGCCAACCAGATCGCGATCCCCGAGTTCGACGGCCGGATCATCACCGCGCCGTTCTCCTTCAAGGAGATCGACCCATCAGATCCTGCCGGGCTGCCTCGCTATGTTCCCGACGCCGAGCGCGCCTCCCGGGTCGCCGGGATCGCGGTCGGCCATGCCCGGCTGCGCCGCCTCGCTCCCGCCGAGCGCCGGGTCGCGCTGATGCTCTCGGCATACCCGACCAAGCACAGCCGGGTCGGCAACGCGGTCGGCCTGGACACCCCGGTCTCCGCGATCCGGCTGCTCCGCCGGCTCCGCGACGCCGGGTACGACCTCGGTGAGCCGGGCGGTGAGATCACGAGGTTCCTCGACTACGAGGACGACACCGAGGCGGGCAACGGCCTGATTCACGCGCTGATCGCCGCGGGTGGGCAGGACGAGGAGTGGTTGACCACCGCGCAGCTGACCGACTCCCACGTCCGGATCACCGCCGCTGAGTACGACGCCTGGACCGCGGACCTGCCCGCGGACCTGCGGACCGAGATCGTCGAGGCCTGGGGTGCGGCCCCCGGCACCCTCTACGTCAACGCGGCCGGCGAGATCGTGCTGGCGACCCTGCGGGCTGGCAACGTGGTGCTGCTGATCCAGCCGCCGCGCGGCTTCGGGGAGAACCCGGTCGCGATCTACCACGACCCCGACCTCGCACCGAGTCACCACTACCTCGCGGCGTACCGCTGGGTGGCGAAGGGCTTCGCGGCCCACGCGGTGGTGCACCTCGGGAAGCACGGCTCCCTGGAGTGGCTGCCCGGCAAGAACGCCGCGCTCTCGGCGTCCTGCGCCACCGACGCCGCGATCGCGAACCTGCCGCTGATCTACCCGTTCCTGGTCAACGACCCCGGCGAGGGCGCCCAGGCGAAGCGCCGCGCGCACGCGACCATCGTCGACCACCTGGTCCCGCCGATGGCGCGGGCCGAGTCGTACGGCGACGTCGCCCGGCTGGAGCAGCTCCTCGACGAGTACGGCAACATCGCGGCAATGGATCCGGCCAAGCTGCCGGCGATGCGGGCGCAGATCTGGACGCTGATGCAGGCCGCCCAGATGCACCAGGACCTCGGGCTCGGGGACAGGGGTCCGGACGACATTCCAGATGCGGGGGACTTCGACGACTTCATCATGAACGTCGACGGCTGGCTCTGCGAGGTCAAGGACTCCCAGATCCGCGACGGCCTGCACGTCCTCGGCCAGGCGCCGACTGGCGAAGCTCGGGTCAACCTGGTGCTGGCGATCCTGCGGGCCACCCAGATCTGGGGTGGTGAGCACGCGGCCGTCCCCGGGCTGCGCGCCGCGCTGGGGCTGAAGACCGATGTAAGGCTGGTTGAGGAGGGCGGTCAGGTCCGTCTCGAAACCAGGACGGTCGACGAGATCGAGGCGCAGGCCCGGGCCCTGGTCGAGCGGATGGAGGCGGCTGACTGGGCCCTCTCTGCGGTCGACACCCTCCACGACGACCCCGACGTACGCCGGGTCCTGACCTTCGCGGCGACCGAGGTGGTGCCGCGGCTGGCCCGGACTACCGACGAGCTCGATGCGGTGCTGCACGCGCTGGAGGGCGGCTTCGTTCCGGCGGGCCCGAGCGGTTCGCCCCTGCGCGGACTGGTCAACGTGCTGCCGACCGGCCGCAACTTCTACACCGTCGACCCGAAGGCGGTCCCGTCCCGGCTGGCCTGGGAGACCGGCTGTCGGATGGCCGACTCGCTGGTGGAGCGGCACCTCGCTGAGACCGGCGAGTACCCGCGCTCGGTCGGGCTCAGCGCCTGGGGCACCAGCGCGATGCGGACCAGCGGCGACGACGTCGCCGAGGTGCTCGCGCTGATCGGCGTCCGGCCCACCTGGGACGAGGCGTCGCGCCGGGTCAACGGACTCGAGGTGATCGACCTCGACGAGCTCGGCCGCCCGCGGATCGACGTGACCCTGCGAATCTCCGGCTTCTTCCGGGACGCCTTCCCGCACATGGTGGCGCTGCTGGACGACGCGATCCGGATGGTCGCGGAGCTCGACGAGACCGACGAGCAGAACTATCTCCGCGCCCACGCCCGCGCCGACCTTGCCGAGCACGGCGACCAGCGCCGGGCGACGACGCGGATCTTCGGCTCCCGCCCGGGCACGTACGGCGCCGGGATCCTGCAGGTGATCGAGGCCGGCAACTGGCGCGACGACAAGGACCTCGCCGAGGTCTACGCCCAGTGGGGCGGCTACGCCTACGGCCGGGGCCTCGACGGCGTCAGCGCTGCCGAGGACCTGCGCACCAACTACAAACGGATCGCGGTCGCGGCGAAGAACATCGACACCCGCGAGCACGACATCGCCGACTCCGACGACTACTTCCAGTTCCACGGCGGCATGGTGGCTACGATCCGGGCGCTGACCGGCAAGGCGCCGCGTGCGTACGTCGGCGACTCGACCTCCCCGGACGCGGTCCGGACCCGGTCTCTCCAGGAGGAGACGAACAGGGTCTTCCGGGCCCGGGTGGTGAACCCGCGCTGGATCGCCGCGATGCAGCGGCACGGCTACAAGGGCGCCTTCGAGCTCGCCGCGACCGTCGACTACCTCTTCGGTTTCGACGCCACCGCGGGTGTTGTGCACGACTGGATGTACGAGACGCTCGCGAAGGAGTACGTCCTCGACGCGACCAACCAGGAGTTCCTCCGCGACGCGAACCCGTGGGCGCTGCGCGGGATCGTGGAGCGGCTCCACGAGGCCGTCGACCGCGGTCTCTGGGAGGACCCGGACGCCGACCTGCTCGCGCAGATGAAGGCGGTCTACCTCGAGCTGGAGGGCGACCTCGAGGACAAGCACGGCGATGGGTGAGGTCCGCCGGATCCGGGTGATCGGGATCGGGTCGGGGGACCCGGGGCAGCTGACCTCCGAGGCGGCCGACGCGCTCGGCTCGGTGGCCTACGTAATCGCTGCCGCGAAGTCCGCGGACGACCCGCTGCTCGGCGTACGCCAGGCGCTCTGCGATCGGTACGGCGCCGAGCTGGTCGCGGTCGTCGACCCGGAGCGCGACCGGGACGCCGACTCCACCGCGACCGAGGCCGGGTACTCACGTGCGGTCCGGGACTGGCACCAGGCGCGGGTCGCGGCGTACGAGGAGGTGCTGCTCGACCGCCCGGGGGATGTCGCCTTTCTGGTCTGGGGTGACCCCGCCTTCTACGACTCCACGCTGCGGATCGTGGAGTCGCTGGCCGAGCGCGGCCGGGCGCCCTTCACCTACGACGTCCTCCCCGGCATCTCCAGCCCGCAGCTCCTCGCAGCGCGACACCGGATCGTGCTGCACCGCGTGGGCGAGCCGATCCTGGTCACCACCGGCCGCCGACTGCCCGAGGCGGTGGCGGCCGGCCACGAGAACATCGTCGTGATGCTCGACGGCGCTCTGGCCTGTCTCGACCTCGACCCCGCCGGCTGGAGCATCTGGTGGGGCGCCAACCTCGGCGGGGAAGACGAGGAGCTGGTCGCCGGTCCGCTCGCGGAGGTCGCCGACGTACTCCGGGCCCGTCGCGCTGAGGTGAAGGCTGCCTCCGGCTGGGTGATGGACACCTACCTCCTGCGCCACTGATCGCCGGGTCAGCGGTGGGGGGTTGTGGTCCGCCCAGTACCGTCGGGGCCGTGAAGAACACCCTGCTCGCGTACCGGGTGATGGCCAACATCGTCGGTGTCCTGCTGATCGTCCTGGTGCTGGTCGGCGTCCCGTTGGGGAACTTCGACGGCACGCCCATGTGGGGCGTCTTCGACAGCACCCCGACCTGGTGGCTGGACGGGACCTCGGCCCACGACGCCGGCGAGTTCATCACCCAGTACCTCGGCATCGCGCACGGCTGGCTCTACATGATCTTCCTGTTCAGCGCGTTCGCGCTCTCGCGCCGGGCGGCGTGGCCGATCGGGTTCACCGTGGTCACCCTGCTCTGCGGCACCGTGCCGATCCTGTCGTTCTGGTCCGAGCGCCGCGCGACCCGTGCCGTGATCGCGGCGCACCCTGACGAGTTCGCAGCAGCAGCCTGAGGTCGCGGGCCTTGGCGGCCGTGGGAGGATCTGGGCTGCATCACCATTTCTTGACTCATCATTTGGAAGGCGACCCATGTCGGACCTGAAGGCCACGCTGCACACCAACCGCGGCGACATCGTGCTGAACCTCTTCCCGAACCACGCCCCGGCGACGGTCGAGAACTTCGTCGGTCTCGCCGAGGGGACCAAGGACTACCAGGCCGACGGTGGCAAGACCGGCAAGTTCTACGACGGACTCGGGTTCCACCGGGTGATCGAGAACTTCATGATCCAGGGTGGCTGCCCGCTCGGCACCGGCACCGGCGGCCCGGGCTACACCTTCAAGGACGAGTTCCACCCCGAGCTCGCCTTCACCAAGCCCTACCTGCTCGCGATGGCGAACGCGGGCCCCGGCACCAACGGCTCGCAGTTCTTCATCACCACGGCGGCCACTACCTGGCTGAACAACAAGCACACCATCTTCGGCGAGGCGGCCGATCAGGAGAGCCGCGACGTCATCGACGCCATCGGCACCACCGCGACCGGCCCTGGCGACCGTCCGTTGGAGCCGGTGGTCGTCGAGTCGGTGGAGATCACCCGCGGCTGAGCGGGTGACGCACCAGTGACCGAGCCGACGGAGGCCGCCCCGGTCTGCTACCGCCACACCGACCGCGAGACGTGGATCCGGTGCCAGCGGTGCGACAACCCGATCTGCCCCGATTGCATGGTTCCCGCTTCGGTGGGGTTCCAGTGCCCGTCCTGCGTGAAGGACGGCGCCAAGTCGACACGGACCGGGCGGCTTCCGTACGGCGGTGAGCGCAGCGAAAACCCGGCGCTCACCAGTTTCGTCCTGATCGCGATGAACCTCGCGGTCTGGGTGGCGATCCGGGCGGACGACACCCTGGGCGGCCTGAGTGACCGGCTGGCCCTTCTGCCGAAGAGCACGTCGTACGAGCAGAACGGCATCATCGTCGACGTCGAGGGGGTCTCCGGCGGCGCCTACTGGCAGCTGATGACCTCGGCCTTCGCCCACATCACCGTCACCCACATCGCGTTCAACATGGTCGCGCTGTACTTCCTCGGCCCGCAGCTCGAGGCCGTCCTGGGTCGGGCCCGGTTCCTCGGCCTCTACCTGGTCTCGGCCCTGACCGGCAGCCTCGCGGTGATGTTCCTCTCCGAGCCGCACTCCCAGACCCTCGGCGCCTCCGGCGCGATCTTCGGGCTGCTGGGGGCCCTCCTCGTCGTCGGCCTCAAGGTCAAGGCGGACGTCAACCAGATCCTGGTGTGGGTTGGCATCAACGTCGCCTTCACGGTCCTGGCCTCCAGCTACATCTCCTGGCAGGGGCACCTCGGCGGCTTCGTCGGGGGCGCGCTGATCGCCGCGCTGTATGTCTACAGCCCGCGGGAGGGCCGAACGGTCTACCAGTGGACCGGCCTGGCGGCGATCACCGTGACCACGGTCGCGCTGATCGCGTTCCGCGCCGCGGCGCTGGCCTGAGCGCCGTCGTCGGGGGTTCCGAGGTGAGCGCCAGGGCGCTCGCACCTCAACCTGCGGTTTCTCGGGCGTGCGGTGTCCGGCGAAGAGTTATCCCCACCCTGGGGACAACCCTGTGGAGAACTACACCGATGTAACTCGGGCTCTCACTCCCACTTGGTGGCGAAGGTGAACCCGACCGCCATGAATCCGACGCCCACGATCAGGTTCATCTGGTTGAGCTTGTCCATCACCGGGATGTGGAAGCTGCTCTCCTGGCCCACGAAGTAGTACGTGACGATCCAGATCAGGCCGATCAGGAAGCATCCGAGCATGCCGACCACGACGCCGCGGCCGCGGCCGAGCGGGGTCTTGGAGTGCGCGGAGGAGACCAGGCCGAGCAGGATCAGGCCGAAGCCGATCGCGTAGTTCCACTTGTACAGGTCAGCCATCCAGGGCAGCGGGTTCTTCGGCTCCACGAACTGGAGTTCGTGGTCGAACTCGGCCGGGTCGAGCGCGAGCTGGGTGTAGACGATCAGCCACGCGATGCCGGCCAGGACGAACGCGATGGCGATACCGGTGCGCACCCAGGACGTCTCGTACCCGCTGACGGACACGGTGGGGTTTCGGGCGGCGGGCTTGGACACGGCAAGGCTCCCAGGATCGAGGCAGTATCGAGACAAGAGATTCGAGTTCGTCGGTTAGCGTAGTCACCGCTGGCCCGGATCCGGGTATCGGCCACTGATTCGGGCGCTGGTGCGCCGGTGGAACACAGCGGGAGGGTGATCTGTGAGATCCGATCCCGTCGACCACCTGCAGTCGCGCGACCGCTGGAGGGACCTGTTCCGGATCCGCCTGAGCGGACGCTGGCGGCCGGTCTCCATCGCGATGTTCGCCCTCGCGGGCGCCCTTTTCGTCACCACGTCCGTCAACTCCAAGGGCCTTGACCTCCGGGCGGCTAGCATCACCGATCTCTCCTCCGTCGTCCGGAAGGAGCGCTCGTACGCCAACGGACTCGCCGACCGGGTCGCCGAGCTCAACGCCGAGGTGAGCGGTCTGAGCCGGTTGGTCAGCAACGACCAGGTCGAGGCGCTCCAGAAACAGGTCGACGCGCTGCGTGGTCCGGCCGGGCTGCTCCCGGTGAGCGGTCCGGGCCTGACGGTCGTCCTCACCGACGCGCCCGAGGAGGCGATCGACGCAGCGGCCGAACCCGGGGGCGTCACCGAGGACGAACTCGTCGTGCACCAGCAGGACATCCAGGCGGTCGTGAACGCGCTCTGGGCCGGTGGCGCCGAGGCGATGACCATCCAGGGCCAGCGGGTGGTCTCGACGACCGGGATCAAGTGCGTCGGCAACACCGTCGTCCTGCACGGCGTCCCGTACTCCCCGCCGTACCGGATCGCGGCGATCGGCGACCCCGCCGCGCTCCAGCAGAGCCTGGACCGCAGCGAGTACGTCGACGCCTACCTCACCTTCGTCGATGCCTACGGGCTCGGATACGACGTCGAGTCGGGCAGCACCCTCGCGTTCCCGGCGTACACAGGCTCCACCGCCCTGAAGTACGCGACCGCGCCGTCGCCGGAGACCCCGACCCGCGACTGAGGGCCGACGAGCCACTCCACGGACACGCCCACGTCGAGGAGATCGTCTGGACTTTGGCGAGCTGCTTCGGCCCCGTGCTCGCCGTACCGGTCACCACCGCGATCGCGGCGGTGACCGTCATCGGTCCTAGGGAGCCCGCGACGCTCTAGGGCAAGATCGGTGTCGGATCCGGCGTCGGCTCCGGCGTCGGCTCCGGCTCCGGCTCCTCGAAGGTGGAGACCTGCAGCACGATGCTGTTGTCCGAGCGTGTCTCGGTGCCGGCCTCGGGCGTCATCGCGGTGACGGTGCCCTTCGGTTCGGTGGAGGCGTTGTCGTCGAGGAAGGTGATGTTGTCCCAGCCGGCCTTCCTCAGGATCGCCTCGGCCTCGGCCTGGGTCTTCCCGACGACGTTCGGCAGCTTCTGCGGTCCCTGGGACAACGTGAGCTGGACCTTGGAGCCCTTGGGGGCCATCTCGCCGACGCCGGGGCTCACCGCCAGGACCGTGCCCTTGGGGGAGTCGTCGGCCTTCGGCTGGTAGGTGGCCACCAGGCCGAGGCGGTCGAGCTCGGAGGTCGCCGCCTTGCTGAGGTCGCCGATCACGTCCGGGATCTCCACCTCGGGCAGCCCGGTCGAGATGACCAGGTCGATCGCGGTGCCCGGGTCGACGAGGCTGTTGACGCCGCCCTCGGGGCTCTGCGAGATGACCCGGCCCTTCTCGACGGTCTCACTGGGTTCCTCGGTCACCGTGCCCTTGGCCAGGCCGGCGTCCTCGAGGACCTTTTGGGCCTTGGCCTCGGAGAGCCCGGTGACGCGCGGGACCGAGGTCTGCTCGGGTGCGGTTCCGATCAGCTTGGGGACCAGGAGGATCGCGCCGACCACGGCTGCAACCAACAGCGCCCCCAGGATCAAGAGGGTCCGGTTGCGGCGCTTCTCGGCCTCTTCCTGCCGCTGCCAGTCGTTGGTGGCAACTGGAACGACGGCGGTCGCCGCCGTGTCGTAGTGGCTGGGCGCCGGGGGCGGGACGAAAGGAGCCGCCGGTCCGGGGACCACCGGCGGCGCCTGCACGGGCCGGCCGGCCAGGAACCGGTCGACGTCCTCCTTCATCGCAGCAGCGCTCTGGTAGCGGTCCTCGAGCCGCTTCGCGAGCGCCTTCGCCACGATCGCGTCGACCTCGGGAGGGAGGTCCGCGTCGAACGACGAGGGGGCCGGGGCCTGCTCGCGGACGTGCTGGTAGGCAACCGCTACCGGGGAGTCGCCGACGAACGGCGGCCGGCCGGTGAGCAGCTCGAAGAGCAGGCACCCGGTGGAGTACACGTCCGAGCGGGAGTCGACGGTCTCGCCGCGGGCCTGCTCGGGGGAGAGGTACTGCGCGGTGCCGACGACGGCCGCGGTCTGGGTCATCGTGCTCTGGGCGTCGGAGATCGCCCGCGCGATGCCGAAGTCCATCACCTTGACGTCGCCGGCCGGAGTCAGCATTACGTTGCCGGGCTTGATGTCGCGATGGATGATCCCGGCGCGGTGGCTGTAGTCGAGGGCGCCGAGGGTGCCCGAGACGATCTCCATCGCCCGCTCGGGAAGGATCTTGCGGCCCTCGCGCAGGATGTCGCGCAGGGTGCGACCGGCGACGTACTCCATCACGATGTAGGGCTGGGAGACGTTCGAGCCGTCGGTCGAGAGTTCCTCGCCGGTGTCGTAGACCGAGACGATCGCGGGGTGGTTCAGCGACGCCGCCGCCTGCGCCTCCCGTCGGAACCGCGCCTGGAAGGTGGCGTCGCTGGCGAGGTCGGTGCGCAGGCGCTTGACGGCGACCGTTCGACCGAGTCGGATGTCGGTGCCCTTGCGCACCTCCGCCATCCCGCCCCTGCCGAGCAGCTCGCCGATCTCGTAGCGTCCACCGACGCTGTGCGGCTCAACCATCGAGGTTTCCCCTCATTCGTTCCCGTCCCTTGCTGAGCACCGGGCCATGGCCGGCACAGTGCTGATGATGCCCGAGAAGCTGGGCTGTTCGCGGTGATGTCCGCTGGGTTGTCAGTGAGGTCACGGTCGCAGCACCGCTTCCATCACGGCTCTGGCGATCGGTGCCGCGAGCCCGCCGCCCGAGATCCGGTTGCGGGCGACCCCGGCGTCCTGGATCAGGACGGCGACTGCGACCTGGGCGTTCTCGGCCGGCGCGAATGAGACGAACCAGGCGTACGGGTCACGGCCATTGGCGCTCTGCGCCGTGCCGGTCTTGCCGGCCACCTTGATCCCAGGGATCTGGGCGTTGGTGCCGGTGCCGTTGTCGACGACCGCCACCATCATCTCGGTCAGCTGACGCGAGACCGCGGCGGTGACCGCGTCGACGGAGAGCACCACCGGGGCCACCGGCTTGATCACGTCGAGGTCCGCGGACTGGGTCTCGTCGACGAGGTACGGCTTCATCACGTCGCCGTTGTTGGCGATGCCCGCGACGACCATCGCCATCTGCAGCGGCGTCGTGGCGACCTCGAACTGGCCGATCGCGGACTGGGCCGACTGCGGTGCGTTGATGTCGGCGGGGAAGACGCTGGTGGCCTGCCGGGTCAGCGGGTCGTCGAGGTCGGTGAAGTAACCCTCCGTGTTGAAGCCGAACTTCTCAGCCTGCTCGCGGAGCGCCTCGCCGCCCAGGTCGAGGCCGATCGCGCCGAACGCCACGTTGCAGGAGACCTGGAGCGCCCGGGTCAGGGTGATCCGGGTGCCCCCGCAGGTGCTTCGGTTCTCGTTGCGGATCGTCGAGTTGGTCAGCGGCAGGTCCAGGGAGGCGCCGCCGTTGACCATCGTGTCGGGCTGGTACTTCCCGCTGGAGAGCGCCGCTGCGGCAGTGACGAGCTTGAACGTCGAGCCCGGGGGCAGCCGCTCCTCGATCGCCCGGTTGTTCAGCGGTGACGCGGCGTCGGCGATCAGCCGGTTGTAGGCGGCGTCGGACTTGGTCAGGTTGTGGTTGGCCAGCGGGTTCGGGTTGAACGTCGGGCTGGAGACCATCGCGAGCACCCGACCGGTCCGCGGCTCGATCGCGACCACCGACCCCTTGATCCGGGCGCCGAGCGCACGCAGCCCGTCGTACGCGGCCTTCTGCGCGGCTGGGTCGATGGTCAGGACGACGTTGCCGCCCTGCGGCGCCTTGTTGCTCAGGACGTCGACCAGCCGGTTCACGAAGAGTCCGGGGGCGTCGCCGGTGAGGACACCGTTCTGGGTGTTCTCGACGCCGCCGAAGCGTTGCCGGGAGAAGTAGCCGGTCAGGTGCGCGTACTCCGGCCCGCCGGGGTAGGCGCGCTGGTACTTGAACCGGTCGTTCGACTTCTTGCTGGTGGCGATCTTCCGGTTGCCGACCAGGATCGAGCCGCGCGGCTCGGAGAACGCGGCGTCCTTCACCCGGTTGTTGTCGCCGTGCTCGCTCAACGAGCTGAGCTCGTCGGCCTGCCAGTACTGCAGGTAGGTGATGTTGAGCATCAGCAGCAGGAAGAGCGCCAGGCAGGCGATCGCGAGATTGCGGATGGGACGGTTCATCGCATGCTCACCACCTGGGTGGCGTCGTCGTCGAAGCCGGGCAGGCCCTCGCCGCCGTCGTCGAACTCCGGCGGTGGTCGGCGGGCCTGGTCGGAGATGCGCAGCAGCAGCGCGACCACGACCCAGTTCGCCACCAGGCTCGAGCCGCCCTGGGAGAGGAACGGGGTAGTCAGACCGGTCAGCGGGATCAGCTTGGTGACGCCGCCGATGACGACGAAGACCTGGAGCGCCAGCACCGCGGCGAGGCCAGCAGCGACCAGCTTGCCGAAGTTGTCCCGGCAGATCAGCGCGGTCCGCAGGCCGCGCTCGACGAGCAGGCCGTAGAGCAGCACGATCGCCATCAACCCGGTCAGGCCGAGCTCTTCACCGAACGACGGGATGATGAAGTCGGAGTACGAGAACGGCGTCATCTGCGGCTGACCCTGGCCCAGTCCGCGGCCGGTCAGGCCGCCCCAGGCCATCCCGTACATGCCGTTGATGATCTGGCCAGCGCCGTCGGCGTTGCCGAACGGGTCCAGCCAGTAGTCGACGCGCTGCTGCACGTGACCCGCGGTGAGGTAGCCGAAATACGCGCCGACGGCGAAGAGGCCACCGCCGACGATCAGCCAGCCGGGTCGCTCGGTGGCCACGTACAGCATCACCAGGAACATGCCGAAGAAGAGCAGCGAGGAGCCGAGGTCGTTCTGGAAGACCAGGATGCCGAGGCTGATCAGCCACATGCCGAGGACCGGGCCGAGGTCCCGACCGCGGGGCAGGTCGACGAAGAGCACCCGGCGGCCGGCCAGGGCGAGCGCGTCGCGGTGCAGCACCAGGTAGCCAGCGAACGCGACCACCAGCAGCACCTTGGCGATCTCCCCGGGCTGGAAACTGAGCGGTCCGAGGTGGATCCAGATCCGGGCACCGCGGATGTTGGTGCCCAGGCCCGGGACCAGCGGGAGCAGCAGCAGCACCAGGGCGCCGAGGCCGGCCGTGTAGGTGAACGCCTGCAGCCGGCGGTGGTCTCGCAGCACCACCAGCACGGTGATGAAGAGCGCGACGCCGAGGCTCATCCAGATCAGCTGGGTCGGCGCGAACGCCCGCGCATCGGGGTCCGCGGCCTGTCGAGCCAGGTCGATGCGGTGGATCATCGCGAGGCCGAGGCCGTTGAGCGCGGAGACGATCGGCAGCAGGATCGGGTCGGCGTACTCGGCCTTGTAGCGGATCGTCAGGTGCGCGGCGATGACGAGTGCGGTCAACCAGCCGCCGTAGGTGTACAGGTTCGCCGGGACCTCGCCGTCGACGCCGAGACCGACCGCGGCGTACGCGCCGATCCCGACCGCCAGGCTCAGGACGAGCAGGAAGAGTTCGGCACCGCGTCGCCGACGGTAGACGAACTCCATCAGCGGACCCGGTCGACCGGGCCGCCTCCCCGTGGTCCGAGGGGCCCGGTTCACGGCGTCGCGCCTTCGGTGTCGGAGCAGTCGAGGGCGGCGGCCCCGGCCAGCCGCGGGAAGTACGCCGGCGGCGGGAAGAGGATGGCGATGCCCTTCGGCGGGCGGTCGACCCAGCGCAGGCCGAGGCCCTCGAACGGGCCAGCCGGGGGAGGCTTCGCGGTGCCCGCGTTGCCGAGGCTCGTGCAGACCGCGCGCAGGATGAACTGCTCGGCGATCGCCAGGCTGTCGACGTCCTTGCCGGCGAGCACCTCGTCGGCGAACGCTCCCATGTCCTCCACCGAGTACGACGTCTCCTTGACGACGTGGCTCAGCGTCAGGCCCGGTACGTCGAAGTCGACGCCGCGGTAGATCGTGACTGGGCCGCCGTCGGAGGAGACGTAGTACCGGCTCTGCGAGTACTCGTAGGCGCCCCAGGCCGCCCCGCCGAGGAGGCCGAGGACCAGGAGGACAACCAGCACCCGGGCGATCCAGCCACGGCTCGGCGGCGGCTGCGGCGCGTACCGGATCGCCTCGGCGTCGAGCGGCTCGGCGCTCAGCGCCGCGACGTCGGACTCGCTCAGGTTGCCGGTCTTGTCGTTCGCGATCTGCAGGTGCGGGCTCGAGGCGGCGGCGCCGACGACCAGCGGGTTGGCGTCGTCAGGCGCCTCTTCGACGACGTCGGCCACCACCACGGTCACGTTGTCGGAGCTGCCGGCGTCCAGCGACGCGGTCACCAACCGAGCGGCGACGTCGGTGAGCAGGTCACCGGCGAGCCCGGCCGTCAGCGCCGTCGGATCCAGGACCCCGGCGCAGCCGTCGGAGCAGAAGAGCAGCCGGTCCCCGGCCTGCACCGGTACGCCGAACAGGTCCGGCTCGGGCTCGTGGATGCCGTCGACGGCTCGCAGGATGAGGTTGCGGTGCGGGTGCACCCGGGCCTCCGCCTCGGTGATCCGGCCCTCGTCGACGAGGCTCTGGACCAGAGTGTGGTCCGAGGTGAGCTGGCGCAGGACCCCGTCCCGCAGCAGGTAGGCGCGGCTGTCGCCGACGTGGCCGACGAGCAGCTGGGTGCCGTCGAAGATTGCCGCCGTTACCGTCGTACTGGTGCCGTCTAGGTCGGGGTGCGCCTCGGCGATCTCCGCGAGCCGGTCGTGCGCCAGGTGGATGGTCGCGGCCATCATGCTGAGCGAGTCGTTGCCCGGCGAGACGTCGAGCTTCCGGATGGCCTCGACGGTCGCGCTGCTGGCGATGTCGCCACGAGCCGCCCCGCCGACCCCGTCGGCGACGACGAGCAGGTGCTGGCCGGCGTACCCGGAGTCCTGGTTGTCACGGCGCACCCGCCCCACGTCGGAGAGCGCGGCGTACCGGAGGGAGAAGGTCATCGGCGGGCGGTCACTTCTGCAGTTCCAGGATCGTCTTGCCGATTCGGATCTGGGTGCCGAGCGAGATCGCCGTCGCCTGGGTGATCCGGCTCGGGCCGACGTAGGTGCCGTTGGTCGAGCCCAGGTCCTCGACGTACCACTGGTCCCCGGTGCTGGCGATGCGAGCGTGCCGGGTGGAGACGTAGTCGTCGTCGAGCCGGATGGCCGCGTCGTTGCCGCGCCCGATCAGCAGCGGGGCGCCTGCCAGCGGGATCACCTCGCCGGAGTTGCCGCCCTCGACGATCACGACCGAGGTCGGGTCGCCACGGCGCGGCTTCGCAGGCGCGTTGCGTCCCTTGACCGCCTTGGTGGCTCCGCGCTCCTGCGCGCGGCTCGCCTCCCGGGCGGCCCGGGCCCCGAACATGTCGGAGCGGATCACCGAAATGGTCGCGAGTACGAAGATCCACAGCACGGCCAGGTAGCCGAACCGGATCAGGACCAGGGTGAGTTCGGACAAAGTCCTAACCGTGCTTCTGGTGGAGGGTCAGGGTGGTGTTGCCGATTCGGATCTCGGCACCGTCGGCGAGGGTCGCGTTCTCGACCCGCTTGCCGTTGACCAGGATGCCGTTGGTGGAGCCGAGGTCGTGCACGCTGACCCGGGGTCCCTGGGTGTCCTGGACGACCCGGATCTCCGCGTGTCGCCGGGAGACGCCCGGGTCGTTGACCCGGAGGTCGGCGTCGTTGCCGCGGCCGATCACGATCCCCGGCGGGACCAGGGGCAGCCGCTCGCCGTTGACCTCGATCAGGGCGGTGGCGCGTCGTACCTGGGTGTCGCTGGCCTCGGGACCGCTCTGGCTGACTTTCGCCATCGCCTTACTGCGGACTCGGAACCGGCCAGTGGTCAGGTCGTCGCGGATCTCGAGGGTGATCCCGACCGGCCCGGTGAAGACGTAGGACTGCGCCGCCGCGTGGTCCTTGAGGATCGCGATCAGCTCCTCGACCAGGGTGTCGCCGAGGCTGGTCAGCCGGGCGTAGTCCGGCTCGGAGAGCTCGACGGTGAAGTCGTTCGGGGCGAGTCGGCGGTCGCGGCTGAGGATCTGCGCGGAGTTGTCGACCTCGCGCGCGAGAGCGGCGGAGATCTCGACCGGCTGCACGGCGCTGCGGAAGGTGCGCGCGAACGCCCCCGAGATCATCTGCTCAAGCCGTTGCTCGAAGCGTTGCAGCCCCCTCATTTCGCCCACCCCCCTTCTGCACAGCCACCAGCGCACGGTCGGTACCGCGTGTCGGATCGATCGTATAGGGCTGCGCCCGTCTGGCGGTGCCTCCCGGTTTGGGTGCGCGGGTCGGTCTGGGATAGCCTGACTCCCGCTTCACGCGCGAGTGGCGGAACGGCAGACGCGCTGGCTTCAGGTGCCAGTGTCCGAAAGGGCGTGGGGGTTCAAATCCCCCCTCGCGCACGTGAACAAGGCCCCGGTCGGTCGACCGGGGCCTTCGTACGTCGTCGGCCGTCAGGGCTCGAGAGCGCCGGGCGGCGTCGTGGGGCTCACTGGTACCACCGGATCGGCATCCACGCCGCGTCCGGCGCGAAGTCCTGCTCGGCGACCTCACCGCCCACGGTGAGCGACGCCCACGCGTAGAAGGTCGCCGACTTCCCGAACGGGTCGCAGACCGACGGATGCTCGAGGCCGGTGAGGAAGCCGAACTGCATCTCCGGCTGGTGGCCGCCGATGCCCCCCTCGGCCGGGTGCGCGAACTCGACCGGTACGCCGTACGGCGGGCCGTTGCGCTGGGCGGTCTCGTGGGTGCGCAGGTTGGTGACCCACACGTGGAAGTCGCGGGGCTTCGGGGCGTCGTTGTTGATCCCGATCTGGCAGTCCGGCCGGTGGTCGCCGTCGCCGTCGACCACGATGCCGTACCCGATGATCCGGCCGACCGGGTCGCGGGGAGTCGCTGCGCCGAGCTCGAACCTCCATGAGCTGCCGCCGTGGAAGTCCGCGCCCTCGGCGACCGCGACGATGTCGATCCCCGCGGATGTCGCACCTCCCGGGTCGGGCCACGGCAGGGAGTTGCCGTAGAAGTCGCGCTCGAGCCGTACGACGCGGGAGGCAGCGGGCCGCAGCGGCTCCGGCGGCTCCCACCGGACCTCGGGGGACGCCGAGGCCGTCGGCGCCGGGGCGGGGGTCGTCGTCGCCGGACCGATTGGCTGCCGGGAGTCGGGCTCTCCGTCGGTGAACAGGGTCGCGCCGGCAACCATCGCGAGCACCACGGCGGCCGTCGCAAGAGCGCCGAGCGCTCCGTCGCGCCGCCGACGGTCCCGGTCGGCCTGGGTGATCGCGCGGTCCAGGTCGCCGTAGACCCGGGCGTCGGCGGCCATGTCGTCGAACCCGCTGCGGGGGGTGTTCATGAGTCCACTCCTTCGAACGAAGCCACGGCCTCCGGGACCAGGTCCCGGAGGCGCTGCAGCGCGACCCGGGTCTGCGACTTGACCGTGTTGACGCTGATGCCGAGCACGGCCGCGGCCTGCGACTCGCTGAGGTCCTCGTAGAAACGCAGCACCAGCACGGCGCGCTGCCTGGGGGTGAGCCGGTCCAGGGCGCCTCGGAGGGTGAGCCGGTCTGTGGTCGTACCGGCCTCGTCGCCACCCGGTGTGTCCGGGGGTGAGGCCCATGGCAACTCCAGCAGCCGCCGTCGCCGCCAGCTGTCGATGAATCGGCTGTAGAGGATCCTGCGCACGTAGGCCTCCGGGTCCAGCGTGCCGGCCTTTCGCCAGCGCCTGACCATGACGACGTAGGTGTCCTGCACCAGGTCTTCGGCCGCTTGATGATCGCCGGTGAGCAGGTACGCCGCACGGGAGAGTGCGGCACCGCGCGCCGAGACGAACTCGCGGAACTCGACTTCCTGGTCCATGGGGCCACTCTTCTCGCTCGGGACGCTGTCATCCAGGTAAACGCAGCGGAGAACGCCTGTGGGTGGGGGAACGGCTGCAAAAGCCTAGAACGGGCGTCGTCCTCACGGGCCCGGACCTCCTCGTCGACGGCCGGCGGACGAAGGCATCGCTTGAACCGACGCCGGTTCTCCGGAGCTTTGCGTCCTCCCTGCCGGATCACACCTCGGTACGAAGCCAGATCCGCGGGAGTGGGTCGGTGGTCCAGGTCGGCCAGCGGACCGTGCCGGTCGCGACTCCGGACGACAGTCGCGCGACGATGCGAGGACCTGCGATGGCTGAGTTGTCGTAGAAGGCGGCGGAGTCGGCCTGGAGCGCGGCCGCAGCGACCAACGGCCAGACGCGCCGATGCCGCTCACGGATCTTCGGCTCCGGTACGGCGTGGCCACCGGCGCGGACGCGGTGCGCGACCCGTGCGACGCTGAGTTCCTCCGGCACCAGGAGCACGTGCAGGCAGACGGTGAAGCCTGCGTCCTGGGCCTGTGTGATCAGCTCGTTCTTCGACGGGTGCGAGAACACCGTCTCTGCGATGAACGGGTGCTGGGCGGTGATCATGGCTGTCCGGGTGTCGGCGGCGACTCTCGCAGCGTCGTACGCGTGCTCCTGCTGCTGATCGGGCCAGCGGGCCGCTGCGATGTCGTCAGCGTTCACGAACGGCACCCCTGGAGGCAGGGCCGGGGACAACGTGTAGCGGACGAATGTCGATTTGCCGGCTCCGTTCGGGCCGACAACGAGGTCGAGTCGCAACATCCGGGTCGTGCTCAGGTGTGTGCGGGCACGAGGACGCTGGTCGTGCCGTCCGGGAGGTACTGCACCAGGTCTCCGTTGTCCTCGAGTGCGACGGTGGTGACACCTTCGGCCGCAAGGCGGTCGCCGTAGTGCGTGGCGTCGAGCAGGAGCTCGACATTCGCGGTCACCTCCGCGTTGAACACAGCTCCCTCCGAAGACGTGAGCTGTGCCATCGGAAGGCGACCTGCGAGCACGTCTTCGACGCGACGTCGCGCCGCGCTCGTCGAGCTGGACACCGAGCGTCCGATCCGCGCCCAGTGATCGAGCTGCTGGGTGGCCGAGCGGGACTGCCGGAGCCCTTCGGTCGCCGCGTCCTCGAAGAGGTCCGTGTCGAAACGGACCACCTTGTCGCGCGTCGCCTTGCCCATCCGACCTCCTGTTGCACCCTGCAACAAATGTAGCACAGTGCAACAGGTGGTCGTCGGGTTCGTCAGCTCGCTTGCCGCCATCCGCGGCAACTCCCTGATCGGTGCGCTGCTGGCCGCCGAGCCCGACCTGGTGGTCCCGACCTTGATCGGGGACCACGGTCGGACGCTGGGCACCGTGCGCGATTTCATCGCCGGACAATTCCGCCGTGAGCAGGCCGTGGGCAGCGTCCGCGCGGACCTCGACGCCGACCTAGTCGCCGAGATGATGGTGCGGATCTCGACGTCGTTCCTGGTCACCCCGGAGGGTCTGGTGGACCTGGACGACGAGCAGCAGGTCGCCGAGGTCGCGCGCCGATTCCTGGTGCCGATGCTGGGGGATCCCGGCCGACTCTCCTGACTCTGACCTGATCTGGCCGACGGTGTTGCCCATCCCGCGCACCGAGCCGGACAGCTCCGTCGGTCTTAGCGCCCGCGGACCCTCGCCGTCAGCTCCTCGGCCGTCTCCTGTACGGCGCGCGCGATCGTGCCGAGGTCGACGTCGCCGTTCACCGGGTAGGTGACTGCGAGCCCGGCGAGCGGCTGGCCGTTGTGGTCCCGGACCGGTGCCGCGATGGATGCCAAGCCGGCGGTGATCTCGCCGTCCTCGGTGGCGTAGCCGCGCTGCCGGGTCTCGCTCAACACGATCCGCAACGCGCTCAGCGACCGCGGCCCACCGCCGTGACGCTCCACGAACGACTCCCGGTCCGGGTAGAGCGCCCGGACTTGGGCGGCCGGGAGGGCGGCCAGGATCGCGCGCCCGCTGGCGGTCAGGTGCGCCGGCAGTCGTACGCCGACATCGGTCACCAGCGGCGGGCGCCCAGGGGCTCGCTCCTCAATGACGTAGAGGACGTCACGGCCATGCGGAACGGCCAGGTGCGCCGACTCGCCGACCCGGTCGGCCAGGGTCGCGAGCGGACGGCGGGCCAGGCGCTGCAGCGGTCCCTGGCGGCTGTATCCGCTGCCGACCTCGAAGGCCGCTACCCCAAGCCCGTAGCGGCTCTCGTCGGCCAAGTGGGTGACGAAGCCCTCCTCGATCATCACCCGCATCAGGTGGTACGCCGTCGAACGCGGCAGTTCGCAGGCTCGCATGATCCGGGCGAGCGGGACCGGGTCGGGCTGCGAGGCGAGGAAGGCCAGTACCCGCAGCGTGTTCGTCGCGGCCGGGACCTGGCTCATGCAGATGAGCCTAGGGCGGGCGCGTCATGCACAGGTCGTGGCTGGATCGGGTTTTCCACAGTTTCAGAACCAGGGTTGTGGCTCGAACAGGTGTTCGAAAGACTTGCTGCATGTCCACCGCCCTTGCCGCTCCTCCTGACGTGCTCGCCGAGCACCTCGGTGTGGTGGCGCTGCACGGGCTGATCGATCAGTTGCAGGCACGCAGCGCTCCGGGCGGGCTTCCGGCGGTTGAGTACGCCGCTCTGCTGACCAGTCTCGACCGGGCGATCCGACGCCTGGAGTCAGTCAAGCTCAGCGTCGTCGCTGCCGCGGATGCCGCCCGAGTCGCGGACCAAACCGGTCTGACCGACACCGGGTCCTGGGTCGCGCGGCGCACCCACGCCGATGCCGCAGCCGCGTCACGCGACGTCCGGCTCGCGACCGCGCTGGCTCCCGCCGAGTCCGAGGTTGCACGGCCCTGCGCGACCGCCCTGGCCGAAGGCACCCTGTCGACCGCGCACGCCCGGGTGATCGTGACCGCCACCGACCAACTCCCTCCCAGTCTGTCTGCCGAGCAGGTGGAGACCGTGGAGCGGGACCTGGTCGAGAAAGCCACCCGACTAGCCCCCGACCAACTGCGCCGCGCCGCCCGCCGGGCGTTGGAGGTCATCGAAGCCGACCAGCAGGTTGTCGACGCCCACGAAGACACCCTGCTACGCACCGAGGAAGACGCCGCGCTGGCCCGCACCCGCCTGACCCTGCACGACAACGACGACGGCACCACCTCAGGACACTTCACCGTCCCCACCGCCGCAGCAGCGGTCCTGCGCAAGATCATCGAGTCGATGACCTCACCCCGGCGTGCCCGCCTCGGCGCCACCATCGCCCAAGCCGGCGACCCCGCCGAACGCCGCGACTGGGCCCACCAAGCCGGCCTCGCCCTGGTCGAGGTCCTCGAGCACCTGCCCACCGACCACCTGCACGGCAAGGTCGCCGCGACCGTGGTCATCACCATCGACCACGACCGCCTCCAGGCCGCCGTCGGCGCCGCCGGCCTCGACACCGGCGACACCATCTCCGCAGGCGAACTACGCCGACTGGCCTGCGGGGCCGGGATCCTGCCCGCGATCCTCAACGGGCCCAGCATGCCGCTCGATCTGGGCCGCACCCAACGGTTCTTCTCAGAGAACCAACGCGTTGCCCTCGGCACCCGCCAGAGAACCTGCGCCGCCGACGGCTGCGACAGACCCTTCGCCTGGACCGAACTCCACCACCGCAAACGCTGGACCGACGGAGGCACCACCAATCTCCACGACGCAGTCGGCGTCTGCGGATTCCACCACCGACGCATCCACGACCCCCGCTACCACCACCACTACGGACCCGAAGGCATCACCTTCAGGCTACGAACCTGAGGTACCAACATCTCGTATCTGAGACATTCCCCTGCCCCGAAGGCTGGCCGTCGGGCCCGAAGGAACCGTTTGATGGAGTCATGGACACCGCAGTCGTCGCCGTAGGAACAGGCCCAGTCACCTTCGCCGAGCTGGTCGCCGTCGCACGCGACGGCGCGACGGTGACGCTGGCTCCCGACGCCGTCACCGCCATCGAGCGTGGTCGTGAGGTCGTCGAGAAGCTCGCCGAGCAGGAGACTCCGGCGTACGGGATCTCCACTGGGTTCGGCGCGCTCGCCACCAGGCACATCCCGACGGAGATGCGCGCGCAGCTGCAGAAGTCGTTGGTCCGCTCGCATGCGGCCGGTGCGGGACCTGAGGTCGAGCGCGAGGTCGTCCGTGGCTTGATGCTGCTCCGGCTCTCGACGCTGGCCACCGGCCACACCGGCATTCGGCGGGAGACCGCCGAGCTGATCGCGTCGCTGCTGACCCACGGGATCACCCCGGTGGTGCACGAGTACGGCTCGCTCGGGTGCTCCGGCGACCTCGCTCCGCTCGCGCACTGCGCGCTCGCGCTGATGGGTGAGGGGACGGTGCGCGACGTGGACGGCGCTCTGATGCCGGCAGGAGACGCCCTCATTGCCGCGGGTCTGGAGCCGGTCGAGCTGGCCGCCAAGGAGGGCCTGGCCCTGATCAACGGCACCGACGGGATGCTCGGCATGCTGGTGCTGGCGCTGACCGACCTCGACGTGCTGCTGCGCACCGCGGACATCGCCGCAGCGATGTCGGTCGAGGGCCAGCTCGGCACCGACCGGGTCTTCGCTCCCGAGCTCCAGGCGATCCGGCCGCACCCCGGGCAGGCCGCCTCGGCGGCCAACGTGGTCGCGCTGCTCCGCGACTCTGGGATCGTTGCCTCGCACCGCGGACCGGACTGCAACCGGGTCCAGGACGCCTACTCGTTGCGGTGCTCGCCGCAGGTGCACGGGGCGGCGCGGGACACCCTCGAGTACGGCAGAACCGTCGCGAGCCGTGAGCTCGCGAGCGCGGTCGACAACCCGGTCGTGATCGGGGACCGCGTGGAGTCCAACGGGAACTTCCACGGCGCCCCGGTCGCCTACGTTCTCGACTTCGCCGCCATCGTCGCGGCGGACGTCGCCTCGATCAGCGAGCGCCGTACGGACCGGTTCCTGGACAAGGCCCGCAACGCCGGCCTGCCGCCGTTCCTGGCCCACGACCCCGGGGTGGACAGCGGCCACATGATCGCCCAGTACACCCAGGCAGCCATCGTCTCGGAGATGAAGCGGTTGGCCGTTCCGGCGTCGGTCGACTCGATCCCGTCGTCGGCGATGCAGGAGGACCACGTCTCGATGGGGTGGGCCGCCGCCCGCAAGCTACGACGATCAGTGGACGGGCTGACCCGGGTGCTGGCGATCGAGGTGCTCACCGCGGCCCGTGCGCTGGACCTCCGGGCGCCGCTCGAACCGTCCCCCGCCACCGCTGCCGTGATTGCCCTGCTGCGGGGCGCCGGTATCGAGGGCCCCGGGCCCGACCGGCACCTCTCACCGGAGATCGAAGCAGCTTTTGAACTCGTCCGGACCGGCGCCGTCGTGGCCGCCGCCGAAGCAGTGATCGGAGCGATGAAGTGAACGAGCGACTTCCCATCCGTGCCGCCCGCGGCACCGAGCTGACCGCGCTGTCGTGGCAGACCGAGGCGCCGCTGCGGATGCTGATGAACAACCTCGACCCGGAGAACGCCGAGCGCCCCGAGGACCTGGTCGTGTACGGCGGCACCGGCAAGGCCGCCCGCAACTGGGAGGCGTACGACGCCCTGGTGCGGACGCTGACCACTCTCAAGGACGACGAGACGATGCTCGTCCAGAGCGGCAAGCCGGTCGGGGTGATGCGCACCCACGCCTGGGCGCCCCGGGTGCTGATTGCCAACTCCAACCTGGTCGGCGACTGGGCCAACTGGGAAGAGTTCCGTCGGCTCGAGGACCTCGGCCTGACCATGTACGGCCAGATGACCGCCGGTTCCTGGATCTACATCGGCACCCAGGGGATCCTCCAGGGGACCTTCGAGACCTTCGCCGCGATCGCAGACAAGAGGTTCTCGGGGACTCTCGCCGGGACCATCACCCTGACCGCCGGGCTCGGCGGCATGGGCGGCGCTCAGCCGCTGGCCGTCACCATGAACGACGGCGTCGCGATCTGCATCGACGTCGACCAGTCCCGGATCACCCGACGGATCGAGCACCGCTACCTCGACGTCCAGGCGGATTCGGTCGAGCACGCGGTCGCTCTCGCCGTGAAGGCGCGCGATGCACGCAAGGCGCTGTCCATCGGGGTCCTGGGCAACGCGGCGGCGGTCTTCCCGGCACTCCTGGCGAGCGGTGCGCCGATCGACATCGTCACCGACCAGACCTCGGCGCACGACCCGCTCTCCTACCTGCCGGTCGGGATCGCGTTCGACGACTGGCACCAGGCCGCGGCCGACGACCCCGCCGGCTTCACCCAGCAGGCAAGGGAATCCATGGCGGTGCACGTCCGGGCGATGGTGGAGTTTCAAGACGCCGGCGCAGAGGTCTTCGACTACGGCAACTCGATCCGCGACGAGGCCCGGAAGGGCGGCTACGACCGGGCGTTCGAGTTCCCCGGGTTCGTGCCGGCGTACATCCGGCCGCTGTTCTGCGAGGGCAAGGGGCCGTTCCGCTGGGCCGCGCTGTCCGGCGACCCGGAGGACATCCGCAGAACCGACGAGGCGATCCTCGAGCTGTTCCCCGACAACACGAGGCTGCACAAGTGGATCCGGATGGCGCAGGAGCGGGTGCAGTTCCAGGGGCTACCGGCCCGGATCTGTTGGCTCGGGTACGGCGAACGTCACCTAGCCGGGCTGAGGTTCAACGAGATGGTCGCCAACGGTGAGCTGTCGGCCCCGATCGTGATCGGTCGCGACCACCTCGACTGCGGGTCTGTCGCCTCTCCCTACCGCGAGACCGAGGCGATGCTCGACGGCTCGGACGCCATCGCCGACTGGGCGATCCTCAACGCGCTGGTCAACACCGCGTCGGGCGCCACGTGGGTGTCCTTCCACCACGGTGGCGGCGTCGGCATCGGCCGCTCGCTGCACGCCGGGCAGGTGACGGTCGCCGACGGCACCGCGCTCGCGGCGGAGAAGATCGAGCGGGTGTTGACCAACGACCCCGGGATGGGAGTCATCCGGCACGTGGACGCCGGCTACGACATCGCTGACCGGGTCGCCGCCGAGCGTGGCGTCCGGATCCCGATGCGCGAGACCTGAGCACCAGCCTTCGCCTAGGTTGGGCAGATGACGATCGATATGACAACTTTTGACGACATGTGGTCGGCTATCGCGCCCATCGGCCTCGAGACGGGCACCGGCGGCTACCGGCGCTTCGCGTGGACCAGCCAGGACGCGGAGCTGCGCGAGTGGTTCGCCGGTGAGGCGTCCGCGCGCGGGCTCGACCTGGTCACCGACCGGGCCGGAAACCAGTGGGCCTGGTGGGGTGACCCGGACGCCGCGTTCGCCGCCGGGCGGCCGGGCGTGGTGATCGGCTCCCACCTGGACTCGGTCCCGGACGGCGGGGCCTTCGACGGCCCGCTGGGGGTCGTCTCCGCGCTGGCGGTCATCGATGCCCTGAAGGCCAGAGGCTTCGAGCCGGGCCGGCCCATCGGGGTGGCCAACTTCATCGACGAGGAGGGTGCCAGGTTCGGTATCGCCTGTGCCGGTTCACGCCTGATCACCGGCAAGCTCGACGCCGGCAAGGCCCGGGCACTGCGCGACGCGGATGGGGTGACGATGGCTGAGG
>JBKJIN010000056.1:0-6622 GCA_046598425.1 Marmoricola sp.
GGCTCCGGCCAAGAAGGCTCCGGCCAAGAAGGCTCCGGCCAAGAAGGCTCCGGCCAAGAAGGCTCCGGCCAAGAAGGCTCCGGCCAAGAAGGCGCCCGCCAAGAAGGCGCCCGCCAAGAAGGCGCCCGCCAAGAAGGCGCCGGCCAAGAAGGCGCCGGCCAAGAAGGCGCCGGCCAAGAAGGCCGCCAAGAAGTAACGCCTGATTCACCCGACGAGCGGCGGTGTCCCGGCAGGGACGCCGCCGTTCGTCGTTCCCGCCTCAGGCCAGGCTGGACGCGACCTGGGCGGTGTGTACTCCGACGCCGTACCAGAGCGCAGCCTCGAGGTCGGCGGTGGTGTCGACGTCACGTCGCAGCGAGATCAGGTCCTGACCGATCTCGACGGCGCCGCTGTCCCGGTGTGCCGCAGCCGACCCGGCGCCGAACCGCGGGTCCAGGTCCTGCCCGATCGGGGCGACCAGCAGCGTCGTACCGGCGCCTTCGGCGTCCGCCACGAACGAGCGGCGCGAGACCATCGCGAACGCCGCCTCCAGGTCCGCGGAACGCAGGCACGGCAGGTCGGCCAGCATCACGGCCAGACCTCGGTCCGGCCGCGCGATCAGAGTGCCGGCACGTCGCAGCGCGCGGTTCAGGTCGCCGTCCCCTTCATCGGGAAGCACCGTCACGGCGAGCTCGTCGACGAGTCCCGAGAGTCCTGTGGCGTCGCCGACGACGAAGACCTCTACGGCCGAGCATTGCTGAGCTGCGAGGATCGAGTCGCGGGCGAATGCGGCCATCAGTCGTCCTCGCTGGCCGTCCTCGCCGACGCCGAGACGCGTCTTCGCGCTCCCGCCGTCCTTGACCGGGACCAACAATGCATAGCCGGGTGTCGTCACAGCGTCGATCCTCGCAGCCACCTCGGTAGTCTGCTGCTGCACGGGTCGTTTCGGACAGAAGGAGCAGGTGGCGTGGTCAAGGTGCGCAAGCTCCAGCAACGTCGCGGATGGGCGTGGTCGGTCGTAGTCGCCATCGTGAAGCCGACCCTGCTGGCGACGACGAAGCACGAGTGGATCGACGGCGAGAAGATCCCGGCCCAGGGGGGCTGCGTGATCGCCATGAACCACATCTCGCACATCGACCCGCTGACCCTGGGCTGGCTGCTCTACGAGCACGGCCGCCTGGTCCAGTACTTGGCCAAGGACGCCCTTTTCGAGGTGCCGGTCTTCAAGCACATCGTCCGCGACGCCCGGATGATCCCCGTCTCCCGGCTCTCCACAGATGCGGCGAAGGCCTTCGAGGCTGCGTGCGTGTCCGTCCGCGAGGGCGGCTGTGTGGGGGTCTACCCCGAAGGCACGATCACCAAGGACCCGATGGGGTGGCCGATGCGAGGCAAGACCGGCGCGGCCCGGATCGCGCTCGAGACCGGCTGCCCGGTCGTTCCGATCGGCCAGTGGGGTGCTCAGGAGATCCTGGCGCCGTACACGCTCCGACCGCACCTGATCCCGAGGCGCACCGCTCGCTACAAGGTGGGGGACCCGGTCGACCTGTCCGACCTGATGGGGAAGAAGTTCACCAACGAGGTGCTACGCGAGGCCACCGACCGGATCATGGACGCGATCAGCGCGCTCGTGGCCGATCTCCGCCACGAGCCGCCGCCCGCGGAGTGCTTCGACCCCAAGGCAGCTGGCGTCACCGAGATCGGCAACCCCAACAAGGAGAAGAACTGATGGCCCGGGTCGCAGTGTTCAGTGCAGGTTCCTGGGGGACCGCGTTCGGCATCGTGCTCGCCGATGCCGGCAACGACGTCACCCTCTGGGCGCGCCGTGACGACGTGGCCGCCAGCATCAACGACAGGCACGAGAACACCGAGTACTTCCCGGGGATCGAGCTGCCCGCGTCGATCACTGCCACCACGGACCCCGCCGCGGCACTCGCCGGCGCGGAGTACGTCGTCCTCTCGGTGCCTTCGCAGTCGTTGCGCGACAACCTCACCGCCTGGGCGCCGCTCGTTCCCGACGATGCGGTCTTCATCTCGCTGATGAAGGGCGTCGAGCTCGGCACCACCAAGCGGATGAGCGAGGTCATCGCCGAGGTGACCGGCGCCGGCCCGGAGCGGATCGGTGTGATCAGCGGACCCAACCTGGCGAAGGAGATCGCGCTGCGCGAGCCGGCCGCGAGCGTGGTCGCCTGCGCTGACGACGAGGTCGCCCAGCGATTGCAGGACCTCTGCCACTCGCGTGCGTTCCGGCCGTACCGGAGCACTGACGTGCTCGGCTGCGAGCTCGGCGGCGCCTACAAGAACGTGGTGGCTCTGTGCGTGGGCATGGCGGTCGGCCTCGGGTTCGGCGACAACACGACCGCGTCCGTGATCACCCGCGGGCTGGCCGAGACCGCCAGGCTCGCGATGGCCCAGGGGGCGGACCCGTTGACGCTGATGGGCCTCGCCGGCCTCGGCGACCTGGTCGCCACCTGCTCCTCACCGCTCTCGCGCAACCGGACCTTCGGCGAGCGTCTCGGACAGGGGATGAGCACCGAGGAGATCTACGCCAGCACCAAGCAGGTTGCTGAGGGGGCGAAGTCCTGCTCGTCGCTGCTCGCCCTGGCGCGCAAGGTTGGCGTCGACGCACCGATCGCCGAGCACGTCGACGCGGTGGTGCGGGGAGAGATCAGTGCCCGCGAGATGATGGACGCCTTCATCTCCCGGGAGACTAAGGCGGAGCGAGACTGATCCCAGGGTTCAGGTCGGGTCTCGTCATAAGCTGGTCCTGATCAGCCCGGAAGGGCGCCGACCAAGTCGTCCCAGAGGTCCTCGACGTCCTCGATGCCGACCGAGAGCCGTACCAGTCCTTCAGGGATGGTCGCCGGCTCGGCGGCCCAGCGGCGGCGCCGTTCGAGCATCGACTCGACCCCGCCCAGCGACGTCGCGTGCACCCACAGCGAGGTGCCGTGGGTGAGCTGGTCGGCGGTCGCGGCGTCCGCGAGCACGATCGCCACCATCCCGCCGAAGCCGGGGTAGCGGACCTCGACGACCGCGGGGTGGGCCCCGAGCCGGCGGGCCAGCTCGGCGGCGTTCGCCGATGCCCGCTCGACCCGCAGCGGTAGCGTCCGCAGCCCGCGCAGCGCCAGCCAAGACTCGAACGGGCCGGGGATGGCGCCGTACAGGTCGCGGCGGCGCTTCAGGACGTCGTACAGGGTCTCGTCGCGGGTGACGATCGCGCCCATCAGCACGTCGGAGTGCCCGGCGATGTACTTCGTAGCCGAATGGAGCACCAGGTCTGCGCCGAGGTCAAGCGGCTGCTGCAGGACCGGGGTGGCGAAAGTGTTGTCGACCACGACGTAGGCACCGGCCGCACGGGCGGCCGCCGCGATCGCGGGGAGGTCGGCCAGCTCCATCGCGGGGTTGGTCGGCGACTCCAACCAGACCAGGGCGGCGTCCTGGCACGCGGCAACGACCGCAGCCGTGTCGGTGGTATCGACCAGCTGCGCCTTGATCCGGCCGCGCGCCTCCAGGTCGGCCATCTGCATGGTGCAGCCGTTGTACGCGTGCCGGGTAGCGACCACCCGCTCGCCATGGCCGACCAGGTCGAGGAGCACCGAGGCCGCGGCGAGACCGCTGGCGAAGGAGAGGCATCGGGCTGGCTGCTCGGGGCTCTCCAGGGCGGCCAGCGCCTCTTCGAACGCGGTCCAGGTCGGGTTGGTGTACCGGCCGTACTCACGCTCGCCTCCGGCGACGTACGTCGCTGCCATCGTGATCGGGACGTTGAGCGGCTGGTCGCTGTCGTGCGGCGGACGGCCGACGTGGACGGCGCGGGTGGCGGGACGCATGACGAGGAGCCTACGGCTGGCCGGTGATCGTCGCTGCGCGCCTCAACGCTCCTCGCTACGCCGACACCCGAGCACGCTCCTTGCGGCTCCGCTCGTTCGCGTAGGGTCGTGCGCGTGACTGAGCAGCCCAGGATCCGCGTCGCCGTCGTTTTCGGCGGCCGTTCCAGCGAGCACGCGATCTCGTGCATCTCGGCCGGCAGCGTCATCAGCGCGCTCGACCCCGAGCGGTACGAGGTCATCCCGGTCGGAATCACCACCGATGGCCGCTGGGTGCTGGAGTCGAACGAGAACGGCAGGCTGGCGCTCGGCCCGGGGGGAGAGCTGCCCTCGGTGACCGGGGAACGCGAGGTCGCGCTGAGCCCGGAGGCAGACCTGGTGGTCAGCGCTCCCGGTGAGGTGCCGACGCGCCTCGGTGAGGTGGACGTGGTCTTCCCGGTGATGCACGGCCCCTGGGGACAGGACGGCACCCTGCAGGGCCTCCTGGAGCTCTCCGCGGTCCGGTACGTCGGCGCCGGCGTGCTCTCCTCGGCGGTCGGCACCGACAAGATGTACATGAAGTTGCTCTTCGCTGCGCAGGGCTTGCCGGTGCTGCCGTGGGTGCTGGTGCGTCCGGGTGCTTGGGAGCGCGACCCGGCCGCAGTCACCGAGTCCGTGGGTTCGTTGGGCTACCCGGTCTTCGTGAAGCCCGCCCGGGCCGGGTCGAGCTTCGGGATCAGCCGCGTCGATGACGCCGTCGGCCTCGCCGACGCGATCGCCGAGGCGCAGCGTTTCGATCCGAAGGTCCTCGTCGAGGCCGGCGCGATCGGCGCCCGCGAGGTCGAGGTCGGGGTGCTCCAGGGGCTGGACGGCGCCGAGCCCGAGACCAGCGCGATCGCCGAGATCACCGTCGACCCGGCGCACGCGTTCTACGACTTCGAGGCCAAGTACCTGCCGGAGCAGAACACCGGGTTGAAGGTCCCGGCCGACCTCCCGGCCGAGGTGGAGGCCGAAGTGCGCCGCCTCGCAGTCGAGGCGTTCGCTGCCCTCGACGTCGAAGGTCTGGCCCGTGTCGACTTCTTCGTCTTCGACGACGGCCGCGTCGTGCTCAACGAGGTCGAGACCATGCCCGGCTTCACCGCGACCTCGATGTTCCCACGGATGTGGGCAGCCTCCGGCCTCGACTACCCAGCCCTACTCGACCGGCTCGTCGGCCTCGCCCTCGCCCGGGGGACCGGACTTCGCTGAGGTCGGATCGACCTCAGATGTGGACGACCGGGCAGGTCAGGGTCCGGGTGATGCCGTCGAGGGTCTGCACCTTCGCGACCACGAGCTTGCCGAGCTCGTCGACGTTGCGCGCCTCGGCGCGGACGATCACGTCGTACGGGCCGGTGACGTCCTCGGCGAGGACGACGCCCTTGATGTCGGTGATCTTGGCCGCGACCTCTGCCGCCTTGCCAACATCTGTCTGGATCAGGATGTAAGCCTGGACAACCATGGGAGTCTCCCTCGTCTCAGCGGTGAGTGGGCCACTGTGAACCTACCGGACTGCGCTGTGGGTTGAAACTTCCGCATCGGAGAAGACCCTCCGGCGCCCGGACGAAGCCCAGGATGACAGAGTTGCGCCATGAGCTCCCCGACCCCGATCAAGGCCGGCGCGACGGTCGCAGACCTCGGTGAGTTCGGCCTGATCGCCGAGGTCGTCCGACGCTTCGAGCAGGGTCCCGCCGTCTTCGTCGGACCGGGGGACGACGCAGCCCTGCTGCGGACCCCGAAGGGCCACGTGGTCGTCTCGACGGATCTCCTCGTCGAGAACAGGCACTTTCGCCGGGACTGGGCGTCCGCTTTCGACATCGGACGCCGGGCCGCGGCCCAGAACATCTCCGACATCAACGCGATGGGGGGTCGGGCGACTGCTCTGACCGTCGGCCTCGCGCTGCCGCCGGACCTGCCGGCTCCCTGGGTCCTCGACCTGGCCGACGGTCTCGCGGCCGAGGCTGCGACCGTCGGGGCCAGCATCATCGGCGGGGACGTCACCAGGGGCGAGTACGTCGTCATCGCGGTCACCGTCCTGGGGGAGTGCGCGGTCGCCCCGGTGCTCCGTGGCGGTGCGCGCGCGGGCGACGTGCTCGCGATCGCGGGGCGCCAGGGGTGGGCGGCCGCCGGTCTGGCCGTGCTCGGCCGCGGGTTCCGTTCGCCCCGGGCTGTCGTGGAGGCCTACCAGCGCCCGGACCCGCCGTACGCCGCCGGCCCGGCCGCGGCCGACGGCGGTGCGACCGCGATGATCGACGTCTCCGACGGTCTCGTCGCCGACGTCGGTCACATCGCGACGTCCTCGGGCGTCAGGATCGACATCGTCTCGGGCGCGTTCGACCTGGCTGATCCGCTGAAGGCGGTCGGCGCCGCGCTCGGCGTGGATCCGATGGTCTTCGTGCTCGGCGGCGGCGAGGATCACTCCCTGGTCGCGACCTTCCCGGCGGGTACGACGCTGCCCGACGGCTTCCGGGTGATCGGAGCAGTCACTGCTGCAGGGGATGACGGCCCGGCGGTGACGGTCGACGGCGAGCCGTACGAGGGCACCCCCGGCTGGACCCACTTCTGAGCACAACGGGAACGCAGAAACGGCGCGGTGCCTGAGCACACGCGCCGTCTGGTAGAGCTGGGACTAGCGGGAGACCTTGCCGGCCTTCAGGCAGCCGGTGCACACGTTGACGCGCTTGGGGGCGCCGTTGATCGTGGCGCGGACGCGCTGGATGTTCGGGTTGAAGCGACGCTTCGTGATCTTGCGGGACCACGGGCGGTTGTTGCCGAAGCCGGGCTTCTTGGCGCAGATGTCGCAGACG
>JBKJIN010000084.1:0-24577 GCA_046598425.1 Marmoricola sp.
GGTGTCCGAGGGGGGACTTGAACCCCCACGTCCGTTAAAGGACACTAGCACCTCAAGCTAGCGCGTCTGCCATTCCGCCACTCGGACGAGCGGGCGCAACAGTAGCAAAGCAAGTGCTCGAGTTCCGAATCGGGGTCGCGGCGCGGAGCACTAGTCTCGCGGCATGGATCGCCCTTCACCGTCCGCGACCTGGTCGGACGCCTCGATCACCGCCCGACGGTTCCGGATCGCGTACCCCGCTATCCCGGAGCCGAGGTTGGCCCAGATCGAGGGCCTGCTGGCCGGCGCAGCCGAGGTGGACGTGACACCGCCGCCCGGAATGCCGAAGGCGGGACACTCCAAGAACGCCCAGGACGGGACCGGTTTCCGGACCCGGCTCAAGGTCCGGGTGCTCCACCTTCGCAACGGGCACAGCTCGGTGGCACTGGTGGCGATGGACCTGCTCGCCGGCTCCGCGCTGCTGCAGCAGGCGGTGGCACGATCCGTCGCTGACACCGATGTTCCGCTGTCGGGGCTCTTCCTCGCCGCTACGCACACCCACGCCGGACCGGGCCAGTACAGCGGCAGCGCGTTCTACAACGACTGGGCCTCCAACCGGCCCGGGTTCGACCCGCAGTACGCGGGGTTCCTGGTCGAGCAGATCGCCGGTGCGGTCCGGGCTGCGGTGGGCTCGCGGCGACCGGCGACCGCGACGATCGGGAGCAGGGAGGTCTGGGGCCTGACCCGGAACCGGTCGCTCGGTGCGTTCGTCCGCAACCAGCAGGTATCGGACGACCGGGTCGAGGACCAACGCAAGTACGTCGCGATCGATCCCAGGCTGCACCTGCTCCGGGTCGACGACGCGGACGGGCCGCTAGGCAGCTTCGGCTGGTTCTCGATCCACGGCACCGGGATCGGCCACCACGATCCGTCGTACAACGCCGACATCTGGGCCTACGTCAACGGCGAGCTGGCCGACAGGGTGGCCGCGGCCACCGGGCAGCGCCCGGTCACCGGCACCGTGGTCGCCTCGCACGGCGACATGACCCCGGCGGTTCGGCCGGGGATGCTGGTTTTCCCCGAGGCCGAACGCATCGGACGGGGGATCGGGGCGGCAGCCGCAGAGCTCCACGCCACGCTCGCCGGAAGCCTGACCGCGGATTTCGCTGTCGGGGCACGCCTCGAGCAGGTCGACCTGGGCACGGAGCCCGTCGTCGACGGCATCACCCTGGCCTCGCCGCGGATCGGTTGGGCCAAGACCGCCGGGGCTGCGGAGAACACCACCCCGGTGCTGCACCTGCTACCGCCGTTCAAGGCCGGTCACCCCAAGCGCCGGCCCCGCGGACCGCACGCGGGGAAGCGGATTGCTGGCGGCGAACTGTTGCACCCCGTCCTGGTCGGTCGCCCCGACGAGTTCCCGCGGGTCCTCCCGGTGCACGTGCTCCGACTGGGTGACCACGCAGTCGTCGGCCTCCCGTTCGAGACAACGGTCGAGGCCGGTCGCCGGATCGGAACAGCCGTGGCCGACTCGCACCTGCCCGTCGCGACCGCATTCGTCTCATCCCTGGTCAACGATCACTGCGACTACCTGACGACACCGGAGGAGTACACCGCGCAGCACTACGAGGGCGCCTCCACCCTCTTCGGCCCGCGTCAGCAGGAGTGGGTGGCCGGGATGGCCGCGCGGGTTTCCGATGCACTGGCCGCCGACGCAGCACCGGTCTTGGTGGCGCGCTCCTTCGACTTCGGGGTGCACCGGTACCTGGCCCGACCGTCCGGAGTCCCGGTCACTCGCGAGACCCACGCGGTGCGCTTCACCGAGGCCACGCCGACCGAGGACGCGTTCTGGGAGCAGACCTGGTCCGACGTCGCGCCGGGGGACCTGCGCTGGCACGAACCCCTGGTGCGGATCGAGGTCGATACCGACGACGGCTGGGCAGTCTCGTCGTACGACGGCCGCCCGGTCGACGACCAGGGGTGGCGTCTCGGAGTGACCTACCTCGGCCGCCGCCGGGGCACCCACCGGTACGCCGCCCGCTGGTACGCCCCGCCTCTCGGACGGCCGCTCCGGCACCGGTTCGTGCTGCTCGCCAACGGCCCCCAGCCCGAGGTCGCCGGACCGGCGTTCGACTGAGCGGACCGAGGCTGGGGCAGACTGGTGGCATGGCAGCAGACACCCCCGGGTACGACCCCGCCGCCGAGGTCGTGGAGCTCTGCAGCGACCTGATCGCGTTCGACACCTCGAACTACGGTGACCAATCCGGCCCGGGGGAGCGGAAGGCGGCCGAGCACGTCGCTGCGCTGCTCGACGAGGTCGGGATCGCGGTGGAGGTCGTCGAGTCCGAGCCGGGGCGCACCTCGTTGATCGGTCGGTGGGGCGGCGACGTCGGCGAGCCGGTGCTGCTGCACGGCCACCTGGACGTCGTACCGGCTGCTGCTGCCGACTGGACGGTGCACCCGTTCAGCGGCGAAGTACGTGACACCCCAGACGGCCCCTGTGTCTGGGGTCGTGGTGCCGTCGACATGAAGGACTTCGACGCGATGCTGCTCTCCAGCATCCGTGCCCGGGCCCGCGCCGGCGTCGTGCCGAGCCGTCCCTTGGTGCTCTGCTTCACTGCCGACGAAGAGGCCGGCGGCGCCAAGGGAGCCGGCTACCTGGCTCGCGAGCACCGGGACCTGATCGGCGACTGCACGGTGGCCGTGGGCGAGGTCGGCGGCTTCAGCACGACGGTCCGCGGGCGCCGGGTCTATCTGATCGAAGCGGCAGAGAAGGGCATGGCCTGGGTCCGGATGACCGCTCGCGGCAATGCCGGCCACGGCTCGATGGTCCATTCGGACAACGCGGTGACCCGGTTGGCGACGGCGGTAGCCCGGATCGGTCAGCACCAGTGGCCCGTCCGGCTCACCCCGACCATGGAGGTTCTGCTCGCGGCGGTGGCCGAGCTCGCCGGGGCGGAAGCGACGCCGGAGAACGCCGAATCGCTGGTCGAGGAGTTCGGCTCGGCGGCCCGGATGCTCGGTGCGGTCATCCGCAACACCACCAACCCCACGATGCTCGAGGCCGGCTACAAGGTGAACGTCGTCCCGGGCGAGGCGACCGCGCGGATCGACGGACGATTCCTGCCCGGCTACGAGGACGAGTTCTGGGACACCTTGGCGGCGCTGGCCGGCCCGGACATCGAGATCACCCGGGACGTGCACATGGGCGCCCTGGAGAACCCGTACGACGGCCCGGTGGCCGCCGCCATGACTGCTTCGCTGCTCGCCGAGGACCCGGACGCGATCGTGGCGCCGTACCTGATGAGCGGCGGAACCGACGCGAAGTACTGGGCCGAGCTGGGGATGACCTGCTTCGGGTTCACCCCACTGAGGCTGCCTGAGGACCTGGACTTCACCGCGCTCTTCCACGGCGTGGACGAGCGGGTCCCGGTTGACTCCCTGAAGTTCGGCGCACGGGTCTTCGATCGGTTCTTGGGCACGCTGTAGAAGCAGCCGTCAGCTCCAGGCGAACCACATCGGCTGCTGGCGGATGATCTTCCTACGCAGCACCACCCGACGGGTGCCGTCCGCGGTGATTCGGACCCGGTCCAGCTCCCAGCCGTCGGACTCCGCCAGGTGGGCGAGCATCCGGGTGACGACATTCCGGGAGAACTCCCGGGACAGCAGCATCTGGTCGTACTCGTACTCCACCCCAGGACGCAGGGCGCGAGCGCGCTGCTTCCCGGAACTCACAGCTCTCCGGGACCTTCCGCGGACACGTCGTCCAGGGCGGCGGTGATCTCCGGCGGCAGCTCGCACTCCTCGACCAACAACGAGGCCTTGAGCTGCTCGGCGGTGCGGGCGCCGATGATCGGCGCTGTGACCCCGGGTCGGTCCCGCACCCAGGCCAGCGCCACCTCCAGCGACGTGAAGCCGAGGCCGTCGCCGGCCTTGGCAACCGCTTCGACGATCCGCTCCGAGCGCTCGTTGAGGTGCTTGCCGACGAAGGACGCGAAGTGCGGGGAGGCTGCGCGGGAGTCGGCCGGCGTACCGGTGCGGTACTTGCCGGTCAGGACCCCCCGACCGAGCGGAGACCAGGGCAGGATGCCGAGGCCGAGAGCCAGCGCAGCCGGAACCACTTCCCCCTCGACGCCGCGACTGAGCAAGGAGTACTCGACCTGGTTGGAGGCAAGCACGGCACGGCCAGGAACTGCGCGCTGCCAGGTTGCGGCCTGCGCGGACTGCCAGCCGGTGTAGTTGGAGATCCCGACGTACCGGGTGCGCCCGCTCGCGACCGCGTGGTCGAGCGCGCTCAAGGTCTCCTCGAGCGGGGCGTCGTCGGCCCAGGTGTGCACCTGCCACAGGTCGACGTGGTCCACCTTCAGTCGCTTCAGCGAGGCATCCAGGTTGCTCAGCAAGAAGCCTCGGGAGACGTTCGTCTCCCGTTCGCCGCGACGGTGCGCGATGCCGGCCTTCGTGGCTAGGACGACCTCGTCCCGGGGGACGACGTCGCCGAGCAGCGAACCGATCACGCGCTCCGAGTCGCCGTTCGCATACCCGGCGGCGGTGTCGACGAGGGTGCCGCCGGCTCCAACGAAGGAGACCAGCTGGTCGCGGGCTTCGTGCTCGTCGGTGTCACGGCCCCAGGTCATCGTCCCGAGTCCCAGGCGCGAGACCTTCAGACCGGTGCTACCGAGATGCCGCTGCTGCATGGCACCACGTTATCGAGCAGTCGGCCGCGGGGCGGGACCGACTCACCGGGACCTGGCCGTAGGCTTCCGCCCGTGGTCGACTTCCTCAAGGCGGTGTTCCTCGGCACCCTCCAGGGTCTGACGGAGTTCCTTCCGATCTCCAGCAGCGCGCACCTGCGGATCTTTCCCGAGCTCTTCGGCTGGGACGACCCGGGAGCTGCGTTCACCGCGGTCATCCAGATCGGTACGGAGCTCGCCGTGCTCATCTACTTCCGCAAGGACATCTGGAGGATCGCGACGACCTGGCTGCGGTCGTTGGTCCAGCCGGAGTTCCGCGGCCACGTCGACGCCCGGATGGGCTGGTACGTAATCATCGGATCGCTGCCGATCGTCGTGCTCGGGATCGCGCTCAAGGACGTGATCGAGAGCGACTTCCGCAATCTCTGGGTGATCGGGACCACGCTGATCGTCCTCGGCCTCATCCTCGGGATCGCCGACCGAGTCAGCCGGGATAACCGGCGCCTGAACTCGCTGAGTGTGCGGGACGCCGTACTGATGGGCGCCGCTCAGGCCTGCGCCCTGATCCCCGGGGTCTCGCGCTCGGGAGCCACCATCTCGATGGGCCGCTTCCTCGGCTTCGAGCGCGAGGCCGCGACCCGGTTCGCGTTCCTGCTCGCGATCCCGGCCGTGGTTGGGGCTGGGCTCTTCGAGCTCAAGGACATCCCGAACGGTGCGAACAGCTACGGCTGGGGGCCGACGATCACCGCCACCGTGGTGGCCTTCGTCGTCGGCTACGCCTCGATCGCCTGGCTGCTCCGGTACATCTCCACGAGGTCCTACCTGCCGTTCGTCGCCTACCGGGTGGTGCTCGGTTCCGGTGTCCTGGTGCTGGTGGCGACCGGCGTCATGAACGCCTGACGCAGCTGAGACTCAAAGCCAGCCCGAGCGTCGGGCGACGATCCACACCGCGAGCGAGCTGCCGACCATCAGCAGCAGCGAGAGCGGGTAACCGAGCACCCAGCTCAGCTCGGGCATGTGGGTGAAGTTCATCCCGTAGATCCCGGCGACCAAGGTCGGTGCGCCAATCATGCCGACCACCGCCGAAATGGTCCTCATATCGTCGTTCTGCTGGATGCTGATCTGGGCCAGGTGCGCCTCGAATGCGGCGCTCAGCAGGGACTCGAGGCTGTCCAACGTTTCAGCAACTCGAGCCAGGTGGTCAGCGACATCGCGGAAGTACGGCGCAGCTTCAGCGTCGATGCCACGCACAGCTCCGGTCGCGAACCGGTTGACCGGGTCCCGCAGGGGCAGGACTGCACGTCGCATCTCGGCGAGCTCGCGCTTGAGGACGTAGATGCGGGCCGAGTCGTTGGTCCGCTCCGCGCCGAAGACGGACGCCTCCACCTCGTCGACGTCCATCACCAGCGACTCAGCAACGTCCTCGTAGGCGTCGACCACCTGGTCGCAGACGGCGTACACGACCGCCGACGGGCCGTGGGCGAGCACCGCTTGCATCCCTTCGAGGGCGATCCGGGCGTCGTGCAGGCCGCCGCCTACACCGTGACGCACGGTCACGACGAAGTTGTGCCCGATGAACACGTTGATCTCACCGGTCTCTACCGCGTCGTTCTCGTCGACGTACCAGAGCGTCTTGAGGGAGAGGAAGAGCGAGTCGTCGTACCGTTCGAGCTTCGGGCGTTGGTGGGCCATCAGCGCGTCCTCGACCGCCAGAGCATGCAGGTCGTAGAGAGCCGCGACGGTGTCGAGCTCATGCTGGGTGGGCTCGTGCAGGCCGACCCAAACGAAGTCGCCCTCATCGGTGGCCCGGGACCGGACCCCGGCCAGGTCCGCGGTGGCGGTGCCGCAGTCCACCCTGACTCCGTCGCGGTAGAGCGCGTTGTCGACGATCACGAGGCTAGATTAGGTCCGGACCCGCGCGGCCGTGCGTAGGCTCGCCCCCATGATCCTCGCTTCGCTCCGCAGGGATGCGTCATGGCAACAGTGATCTTGGCCCGGCACGGCCGGACCTCGGCGAACGCGACCGGAATCCTCGCCGGACGGACTCCCGGCATCGCGCTGGACGAGGTCGGCTTCGCCCAGGCTAGCGCCGCGGCGACCCGGTTGACCGGCCTCCGGCTCGCTGCCGCGTTCACCAGCCCGCTGGACCGGTGCAAGCAAACCGCCGCGCTGCTCCTCGACGGCAGCGGCCTCAAGGCCCGGGTCGAACGCGGGCTCAACGAGTGCGACTACGGCGACTGGTCCGGGCAGCCGATGAAGGACCTGGTCAGGGAGGACCTCTGGAAGGTGATCCAGGCGCATCCGGCCGGCGTCAGGTTCCCCGGCGGCGAATCCATGGCGGAGATGAGCGCGCGATCGGTCGCGGCTGTCCGGGGCTGCGATGCACGGGTCGCCGCAACCCACGGCGATGACGTCGTCTGGCTCGCCGTCGCCCACGGTGACGTGATCAAGGCGGTCCTGGCGGATGCCCTCGGAATGCACCTGGACGCCTTCCAGCGGATCGTCGTGGACCCGGCGAGCCTGTCGGTGATCCGGTACACCCCGCGCCGTTCCTACGTCCTGGCGATGAACACCAACGACGGCTCGCTCGCCCACCTCGCGACGTCGGCGGAGAAGCCCGACGAGAAGCTCGGTGGGGGCTCCGGACCGGTACCGGTCGCCCCGTAGGCTCGCCCTATGGCGCCACTCGTCCACCGTTTCGACCCGCCCGACCGGTTCATCGCCGGAACCGTGGGGGAGCCCGGTCAGCGGGTCTTCTTTCTGCAGGCGCGGACCGGGACCAGGGTCACCAGCGTCGCCCTGGAGAAGCAGCAGGTCCAGATCCTCGGCGAGCGCGTCGACGAGCTGCTCGACGAGCTGATGAGCTCCGGCGGGGCCGCCGCGTTCATCCCGGCGGTCACCCCGGTCGAGGAGATCGACACCGCACCGCTCGACCAACCCATCGTCGAGGAGTTCCGTGCCGGGACGATCACGCTGTCCTGGGACGGCGAGGCCGAGCGGGTCGTGATCGAAGTCTTCCCGGTCGTGGAGGTGACGCTGCCGATCGTGGCCGACGAGACCGACCTGGTCGCCCTACCCATCGAGGAGCCCGAGCCGGAGGAGCTCGTCGTCGTCCGGCTCGACCCGGCGCAGGCGCGGGTCTTCGCCACCCGGGCAGCGTCCGTGGTCCAGGCCGGACGTCCGTCGTGCCAGTTCTGCGGCGGGCCGGTCGATGCCTCCGGGCACCTCTGCCCGCGAGCCAACGGCTTCCGGCGCACCCACGGGTGAGCCGGCGATGACCCCCGAGAGCGGAGTGCCGTCGCTCCAGGTCCTCGAGACCCTCGCCGAGGGTGACCTCGTCGTTCTCGGCCGGATCATGCCGGCCTCGAACCACACCTACCTCTGCCGGCTCGGTGCTGAGGGCGACGGCTTGCGGGCTGTCTACAAGCCGGTGTCAGGGGAGAGGCCGTTGTGGGACTTCCAGGACGGCACCCTAGCCGCGCGCGAGTACGCGGCCTGGCGGGTCTCCGAGGCGCTCGGCTGGTCCGTCGTACCGCCGACGGTGCTGCGGGACGGCCCGTCGGGGCTCGGCATGGTGCAGCTCTGGTGCGAGCCCGACCCCGACCAGAGCCCGGTCGACGTCGTTGAGCAGGGCCCGTTGGCTGCGGGGCTGCTGCACGTCGTCGACGCAACCGACCACCGCGACCGGCCGGTGATGCTGGTCCACGAGGACACTCCGGGGCTGCGCAGGATGGCGCTCTTCGACCTGGTCGTCAACAACACCGACCGCAAGGGGGGACACGTCCTCGCGATGGCGGACGGCCACCGTTACGGCGTGGACCACGGCGTCTGCTTCCACGTCGACGACAAGCTCCGCACGGTGCTGTGGGGCTGGGCGGGTCAGCCCCTCGACGACGACGAGCGCGGCGCGTTGGCCGGTCTGGCGGCTGCGCTCGACGACGGGACGCTCACCGACCTCGACGAGGTGATCACGATCGCGGAGGTCGCCGCCACCCGACGACGGCTGGCGCGGCTGCTACGGTCCGGCACCTTCGCGGAGCCCGGTGCGGGCTGGCCGTCGCTCCCGTGGCCTGCCTTCTGAACCCCTTCGCTACGCTTCGGCCATGCGTGCCTGGTCTGCTCCCGTCGTACCGGGTCTCGACGTCGTCGGGCCTCCGGTCCTGGTCTTCGACTCCTCGGCCAGGGGGCTCGTGGAGGTGACCCCACCCTCGGGGATCGCGCGCCTTTACGTGTGCGGGATCACCCCGTACGACGCCACCCACATGGGCCACGCTGCGACCTACGTGGCGTTCGACCTGTTGAACCGCGCCTGGCGCAGCGCCGGCCACGAGGTTCGCTACGTCCAGAACGTGACCGACGTGGACGACCCGCTGATCGAGCGCGCCAACGCCACCGGCGAGGACTGGGCCGAGCTCGCCGAGCGTGAGACGGAGCTGTTCCGCACCGACATGGAGGCACTCCGGGTACTTCCGCCGGACTTCTACATCGGCGCCGTCGAGTCGATCCTTCTCGTGGTCTCGATGATCGAGGACCTCCGTGCGGCCGGGGCGGTGTACGGGGTCCCGAACGAGACCGGCACCGAGGACCTCTACTTCTCAGTGCACACCGACCCGACCTTCGGCACGGTCTCCGGCTGGGACGAGGAGCAGATGCTCCAGGTCTTCGCCGACCGGGGCGGCGACCCGGAGCGTCCGGGCAAGCACAATCCGTTCGACTGCCTGCTCTGGCAGGCCGAGCGCCCCGACGACCCAGCCTGGGACTCTTCCCTGGGCCGGGGGCGGCCGGGGTGGCACGTCGAGTGCTCGGCGATCGCCCGTGAGTACCTGGGGACCGGTTTCGACGTCCAGGGCGGTGGCAGCGACCTGGTCTTCCCGCACCACGAGATGAGCGCCGCCGAGGCCCAGGTGGTCGACCCGGAAGTGCGCTTCGCCCGCGCCTACGTGCACGCCGGGATGGTCGGTCTCGACGGCGAGAAGATGTCGAAGTCCAAGGGCAACCTGGAGCTCGTCTCACGGCTGCGCGGCCAGGGGACGGACCCGATGGCGATCCGCTGGGAGCTCCTGACCCACCACTACCGCTCGGACTGGGAGTGGGACAACGACCTGCTCGAGGTCTCGGCGGAGGAGCTCGACGAGGTCCGGACCGCGGTATCGAAAGCGGCCGGCGCCCCGACGGGCGCGGTCGTCACCGAAGTCCTGGCGGCGCTGGCGAACGACCTCGACGCCGCCCGCGCTCTGGAAGCGTTGTCGGACTGGGCCGAGGCCACGCACCAGGGGGACGTGTCCGAACCGGCAGCGGGCTCGGTCATCCGCGCTCTCGCCGACGCGGCTCTGGGTCTGGCGCTCTGACAGCTGCGGGCTGGGCTCAGACCGGACCGTCGTCGGGGTTCTCCCGACGCTTGAGGTACCGCTCGAACTCGCGGGCGATCGCGTCGCCGCTGGCTTCCGGCAGGTCCGCGGTGTCCTTGGACTCCTCGAGGCTGCGGACGTACTCCGCGACGTCCTCGTCCTCCTCGGCGAGCTCTGCGACGCCGCGTTCCCAGGCGCGGCTTTCCTCAGGCAGGTCCCCGAGCGGGATCGCCACCTCGAGCAGGTCCTCGACCTGTATCAGCAGGGCCAGCGTCCCCTTCGGACAGGGCGGTTGCGGGAGGTAGTGCGGAACGGCCGCCCAGAACGAGACCGCCGGGATATCCATCCGGGCGCACGCGTCCTGGAACACGCCAACGATCCCGGTCGGGCCCTCGTACGTCGATGGCTCGAGCTTCAACCGGTCGTCCAGGTCGAGCTCAGTCGCGGTGCCGGTTACCGGGATCGGCCGGGTGTGCGGTGTCTCGGCCAACAGCGCCCCGAGGGTGACGACCTGGGCGACCTCGAGGTCGTCGGCCGCGGCGAGCAGCTCGGCGCAGAAACCACGCCACCGCATGTTCGGCTCGATGCCGCGCAGCAGGACCACGTCGCGGTGCGATCCCGGCGGGCGGGCGACGTAGAGGTGGGTGGTGGGCCAGGTGATCCGCCGCATGCCTTCCTCGTTGGTACCCACCAGCGGTCGGTTGACCTGGAAGTCGTAGTAGTCCTCGGGGTCGATCGCGGCGACCATCTGGGCATCCCAGACCTCGATGAGGTGGTCGACGACCCCGGAGGCTGCTCCTGCGGCGTCGTTCCAGCCCTCGAACGCGCAGATCATCACGGGGTTGACCAGCGGGAGAACCTCATCGATCTCGATCACGTGCTGAGCCTAGCGAGCGCCCGAGCTTGCTCGTGGCCAAGTGGTCGATGACACGTTGCCGAGCGAAGCGAGGATCACCTGCTCAGCCTACGCGTGCGACCGGAGCCGCAAGGAGGTTGCTCCGTGCCGGCGGAGCGAGGAGTGTTGAGGAGCTCAACGATGATCACGGGGACACGTTCTCCAACATGAGAAATCATCTCTGAGCAGCGCCGGGCAGCACGTAGACTTCTCCGGTCGAGAGGCGTTGCAACGGGTCCCGGGGTCGTCACAGCGGGATCCGCCACGCTCGGCAGAGCTAAGGACGCCTTCCGCAACCGGAAGGAACGTACGTGAACGGCAGCGCCAAGTCCTGGGAGCCGCGACTCCGCCCCGACTGCACGGACGAGCTGACCCGTGCCCTCACCGAGCGGATCCTGGTCATCGACGGCGCCATGGGAACCGCGATCCAGCGCGACCGTCCCGACGAGGCCGGCTACCGCGGAGAGCGGTTCAAGGACTGGCCGAGTGACGTCCAGGGCAACAACGACCTGCTGACCATCACGCAACCCCAGATCATCGCCGGCATCCACCGCGAGTACCTCGACGCAGGCGCAGACATCATCGAGACGAACACGTTCAACGCGAACGCCGTCTCCCTGGCCGACTACGACATGGCGGACCTCGCCTACGAGCTGAACTACGCCGGTGCCGCCCTGGCCCGGGTGGAGTGCGACGCGCTGAGCACGCCGGAGAAGCCGAGGTACGTCGCCGGCGCCCTCGGCCCGACGACCCGGACGGCCTCGATCTCGCCGGACGTCAACGACCCGGGGGCGCGGAACGTTTCGTACGACGAACTGGTCGCGGCGTACCTGGAGGCTGCCAACGGCCTGGTCGACGGCGGCTCGGACCTGATCTTCATCGAGACCATCTTCGACTCGCTCAATGCCAAGGCGGCGATCTTCGCGGTCGAGACCCTGTTCGAGGAGCGCGGCCGGCGTTGGCCGGTGGTCATTTCCGGCACCATCACCGACGCGTCCGGGCGGACGTTGTCAGGCCAGGTGACCGAGGCTTTCTGGAACGCCGTGCGGCACGCGAAGCCGATCGCCGTGGGTCTGAACTGCGCGCTCGGGGCTCCCGAGATGCGGCCCTACATGGCAGAGATCTCCCGGATCGCCGACACCTTCGTGTCCAGCTACCCGAACGCAGGTCTGCCCAACGCCTTCGGCGAGTACGACGAGTCCCCGGAGCGACAGGCCAGCTACCTCGCCGAGTTCGCCGAGGCCGGGCTGGTCAACCTGGTCGGCGGCTGCTGCGGCACCACCCCGGCGCACATCGCCGAGATCGCGAAGGTCGTCGAGGGCAAGGCGGCGCGGCCGGTCCCCGAGGTCCCGGTCGCGACCAGGCTCTCGGGTCTCGAGCCGTTGAACATCACCGAGGACTCGCTCTTCGTCAACATCGGCGAGCGCACCAACATCACCGGCTCCGCACGCTTCCGGAACCTGATCAAAGCCGAGGACTACGACACCGCCCTGTCCGTGGCGCTGCAGCAGGTCGAGGTCGGGGCGCAGGTCATCGACATCAACATGGACGAAGGCATGATCGACGGTGTCGCGGCGATGGACCGCTTCACCAAGCTGATCGCGGCCGAGCCCGACATCAGCCGGGTCCCGGTGATGATCGACTCCTCCAAATGGGAGGTCATCGAGTCCGGTCTGAAGAACGTCCAGGGCAAGCCGATCGTCAACTCGATCTCCATGAAGGAGGGCGAGGAGAAGTTCATCCGCGAAGCACGGCTCTGCCGCAAGTACGGCGCCGCTGTGGTCGTGATGGCCTTCGACGAGCAGGGTCAGGCCGACAACCTGGAACGCCGCAAGGAGATTTGCGGTCGCGCCTACCGGATCCTGACCGAGGAGGTCGGCTTCCCGGCAGAGGACATCATCTTCGACCCCAACTGCTTCGCGCTGGCGACAGGCATCGAGGAGCACGCGACATACGGGATCGACTTCATCGAGGCCTGCGCCTGGATCAAGGAGAACCTCCCCGGCGTGCACATCTCCGGCGGCATCTCCAACGTCTCCTTCTCGTTCCGGGGCAACAACCCGGTCCGCGAAGCCATCCACGCCGTGTTCCTCTTCCACGCCATCAAGGCTGGGCTCGACATGGGCATCGTGAACGCCGGCGCCCTGGTGCCGTACGACTCGATCGACCCCGACCTGCGCGAGCGGATCGAGGACGTCGTCCTGAACCGCCGCGAGGACGCTGCTGAACGCCTCCTGGAGATTGCTGAACGGTTCAACAAGAAGGGTGAGGCGGAGGACCCAATCGCCGCCGAGTGGCGCAGCCTGCCAGTCCGCCAACGGATCACGCATGCCCTGGTGAAGGGCATCGACGCCGATGTCGAGGCCGACACCGAGGAGCTCCGCGCCGAGATCTCGGCCGCCGGCGGCCGTCCGATCGAGGTCATCGAAGGTCCGTTGATGGACGGCATGAACGTCGTCGGCGACCTATTCGGCGCCGGCAAGATGTTCCTGCCCCAGGTGGTGAAGTCGGCCCGCGTCATGAAGAAGGCGGTCGCCTACCTGTTGCCGTTCATCGAAGCCGAGAAGCAGCCGGGTGACGTCGCGACCACCAACGGCACCATCGTGATGGCGACCGTGAAGGGAGACGTCCACGACATCGGCAAGAACATCGTCGGCGTGGTGCTGCAGTGCAACAACTACACCGTCATCGACCTCGGTGTGATGGTGCCCGCCCAGAAGATCCTGGACGCGGCCAAGGAGCACGGTGCCGACATCATCGGACTCTCCGGCCTGATCACGCCCTCGCTGGACGAAATGGTCAACTTCGCCGTCGAGATGGAGCGCCAGGGCCTGGAGATCCCGCTGCTGATCGGTGGTGCCACCACGTCCCGGGCGCACACGGCCGTCAAGGTCGCGCCCCGGCGTACCGGGCCCGTGGTCTGGGTGAAGGACGCGTCCCGGTCGGTACCGGTCGCCGCCGCGCTGCTCGACGAGAAGCAGCGCCCGGCGCTGCTGGAGGCGACCGAGACCGACTACGCGGCACTGCGCGAGCGGCACGCCCAGAAGCACGAGCGGCCGACGTTGACCCTGGAGAAGTCTCGAGCCAACCGGACGCCGATCGAGTGGGACGGCTACGTCCCGCCCGTGCCCGCCCAGGGACTCGGGGTCCGCAACTTCATCGACTACGACCTGACCGAGCTGCGCGAGTACATCGACTGGCAGCCGTTCTTCAACGCCTGGGAGATGAAGGGCAAGTTCCCGGACATCCTGAACAACCCGGCCTCGGGCGAGGCCGCCCGCAGGCTGTACGACGATGCGCAGGAGATGCTCGACACGTTGATCAAGGAGAAGTGGATCACCGCCAACGGCGTGATCGGCTTCTTCCCGGCCAACGCCGTCGGGGACGACGTCGTCGTCTATACCGACGAGTCTCGCACCGAGGTGCTGCAGACACTGCGCAACCTGCGTCAGCAGGGCGAGCACCGCGACGGCATCCCGAACCGCTCCTTGGGCGACTTCGTCGCTCCGGCGAGCACCGGGCTGAAGGACTACGTCGGCGCTTTCGCGGTGACCGCCGGTCTGGGCGGACAGGACAAGATCCTGGAGTTCAAGTCCGCTCTCGACGACTACAGCGCGATCCTGCTGGAGTCGGTCGCCGACCGGCTGGCTGAGGCGTTCGCTGAGCGGATGCACGAACGGGTCCGCAAGGAGTTCTGGGGCTACCAGCCCGATGAGGAGCTCTCCAACGAGGCGCTGATCAGTGAGAAGTACGTCGGCATCCGCCCAGCCCCCGGCTACCCGGCCTGCCCGGAGCACACCGAGAAGGAGACCCTCTGGGAGCTTCTCGACGTGCACAGCAACGCGGGCATCGAGCTCACCGAGTCGATGGCGATGTGGCCGGGCGCTGCGGTCAGCGGCTGGTACTACTCGCACCCGCAGTCGCAGTACTTCGTCGTCGGACGGCTGGCCCAGGACCAGGTGGCGGACTACGCCACCCGCAAGGGCTGGACGCTGAAGGAGGCTGAGCGCTGGCTCGGGCCGAACCTCGGATACAACCCTGAGGACTAACGGTGGTTGAGGCACGAGCGGAGCGAGCCTCGAAACTCCCGGCGGCAGTCCTCTGGGACATGGACGGGACCCTGGTCGACACCGAGCCGTACTGGATCGACGTCGAGTTCGCGCTGGTCGCCGAGCACGGCGGCGCGTGGAGCCTGGAGCACGCCCTGAACCTGGTCGGCAACGACCTGCTGGTCTCGGCGGAGTACATCCGGCAGCACGGTGGTGTGGACCTGCCGGCGGCCGAGATCGTCGACCTCCTCCTGGACGGCGTCATCGAACGGATCAACCAGCAGGTGCCGTGGCGACCCGGAGCGGTCGAACTCCTCGCCGAACTGCGGACGGCTCAGGTGCCGTGCGGGTTGGTGACGATGTCCTACGAGCGTTTCGTCGCGCCGGTCGTCGAGGCGCTCCCGGAGGGCACGTTCACAACGGTGGTCACCGGGGACAAGGTCATGATCGGCAAGCCGCACCCGGAGCCCTACCTGCGGGCCGCGGCCGAACTGGGTGTGCGCCCCGAGGACTGTCTAGCGATCGAGGACTCGAACACCGGCGCCAAGTCAGCCGTTGCTGCTGGCTGCACCGTGCTGGTCGTGCCGAACCACGTCCCTGTGCTGGAGGGGGAGCGGCGGGTCTTCGTCGAAACCCTGATCGGTGTCGGTGCCGGCCAACTGGGCGCCCTGGTCCGCGACCAGCGCTGGTAGCGGTAGAACCGTCCCGCCGTACTCCGGGCAGTGCGCTTGGTAGCTGCACCACGTGCAACCGCGGCCCTTGCTGGGCTGCCAGTCGCCGGTGCTGTGAGCGAGCGAGACGGCATCCCAGAGCACCGTGAGTTGGCGTTCGGTCGCCAGCAGGTCCTGCTCGTCGGGCTCGTAGCTCAGCGTCTCGGTGTTGCCGAGGTAGATGAGTCGGAGCATGGTGGGGATGACGCCCCGGGTCCGCCAGAGGACCAGGGCGTAGAAGCGCATCTGGAAGAGTGCGGTGCTCTCGAACTGCTCGGGGCTGGACCGGCCAGTTTTGTAGTCGACCACCCTGATCGCGCCGTTCGGGGCGATGTCGATCCGGTCGACCACGCCACGGAGCAGCAGTCCGGTGTCTAGCAGGGTTTCGACGTACTGCTCCCGCTCGGCCGGTTCGAGGCGACGGGGGTCTTCGAGGTCGAAGTACCGGCGCAGAATCGTCCGGCAGGAGTCGAACCAAGTCTCCGGGTCAGCGGCTTCGGCGATCGCCGCGGACTCGGGACGCCCGGCGATGACGGCCTCCCAGGCAGCCGGGACCATCGTTTCCGCCCGCTCCGGGGTGCGTTCGGGTGCGGGCAGGTCGAAGAGGTCCTCGAGTACCTTGTGCACCAGGGTTCCGCGGACGGCGGGCGCGGACGGCGGCTCCGGCAGCTTGTCGATCGTGCGGTAGCGGTAGAGCAGCGGGCAGGTCTTGAAGTCGGCTGCCCGGCTCGGCGACAGCGCTCCGCGAACCCGGATGCCGTCGACCCGGGTGCCCTCGCGCGCAGTCTCGGCCGGATCGGTCATACCCGGACCCTAGGGCGTGCCGGGGACAGTTCGTCGACGCCCTAGGCTTTCACCGTGAACCCCACCGACCATCCTGCTCCGAGCCGCCCCTCCGGCAGCGTCCGGATCGGCAGCCTCGGCGGCGTCCCGGTCTACGTGCGGGCCTCGTGGGTGGTCGTCGCCGTCGTGATCGCGATCCTGATCGAGCCGCGGGTCGAGGCCGTGCAGCCGGGCTTGGGTGCGGGCAAGTACCTGGCCGGGCTCGCTTTTGCCGTCCTGCTCTACCTCTCGATCCTGCTGCACGAGCTCTCGCACGCGCTGATGGCCCAACGGGTCGGCCTCCGGGTCCGGTCCATCAGCCTGGAGTTCCTCGGCGGGACCACCGAGATCGAGGGCGAGGCTCGGACGGCCGGCGAAGAGTTCAAGATCGCGGTCGTTGGACCGCTCACCTCGATCGCGGTCGGTCTGGCGGCGCTCGCGCTGCTCACCCTCGATCCTCAGGGGCTGTCGCGGCTGGCCGTCGAGGGCCTGGCCGGAGCGAATCTGGTCGTCGGCGTCCTGAACCTGATCCCGGGGCTCCCGCTGGACGGTGGTCGGGTACTCCGCGCTGCGGTGTGGCAAGCAGTAGGCAACATGCACCAGGGCACCATCGTCGCCGCCTGGGGAGGACGCGTGACCGCCGTCGTGGCGCTGCTGTGGCCCACCTTCGCGCAGGTCTTCTTCGACGTGCGGCCCGACCTCTTCGACTACCTCTTCGCCTTCATCATCGGCGGCTTCCTCTGGTCCGGCGCCACCGCGTCGATGATGAACGCCCGGATCCGGCGGCGGCTCCCGTCCCTCAAGGCGCGCGAGCTCGCCCGGCGCGCGGTCGCCGTACCGGGGGACCTGCCGGTCGCCCAGGCCGTACGCCGCGCTCAGGAGGCAGCGGCCGGCGGCATGGTGGTGATGTCCGCCGAGGGGAACCTGGTCGGGGTCGTCAACGAGGCTGCCCTACTCTCGGTGCCAGAGGACCGGCGTCCGTGGGTCCCGGTGAGTTCGGTGTCCCGGTCGCTCGATGCCGGGCTGATCCTGCCGGCCGACTCGGCCGGCGAGGAGCTCATCCTGGCGATGGCGCGCACCCCAGCCTCCGAGTACGCCCTGGTCGAGCCAGACGGGTCCCTCTTCGGACTGCTCGCCACCGCCGACGTAGATGCCGCCTTCACAGCAGGAGCAGGACGATGACCGACGAGATTGGCACTCAGGACCCGATCCAGGATTCGGCCTGGTCCGGGGTGAGTCGCGGCCCACTGCGCGCCGGTGAGTGGGTGCGCCTCGTCGACGGCAAGGGCCGCCGCCACAACATCTGCCTGGAGGCCGGTAAGTCCTTCCACACCAACCGCGGCGGGATCGAGCACGACGACCTGATCGGCAGGGACGAGGGCTTCACCCTGACCTCGACCTCCGGGGGCGAGTACCTGGTCTTCCGTCCGATGCTCAGCGAGTTCGTGGTCTCGATGCCGCGCGGAGCCGCGGTCGTCTATCCGAAGGACGCCGCCCAGATCGTGGCGATGGCCGACATCTTCCCGGGCGCCCGCGTCGTCGAGGCCGGCGTCGGCTCCGGCGCGCTGACCTGCTCGCTGCTGCGCGCCGTCGGTCCGACCGGTCGGGTCTCGTCCTTCGAACGCCGCGAGGAGTTCGCCGACGTCGCGCGTAAGAACGTCACCCAGTTCTTCGGCGGCTTCCACCCTGCGTGGCAGCTCACCGTCGGCGATCTCGTCACCGCTCTGCCGGACCACGAGGGACCCGGAACCGTGGACCGCGTGGTGCTGGACATGCTCGCTCCCTGGGAGTGCATCGACGCAGCGGCCGAGGTGCTCGTCCCGGGCGGCGTGGTGGTCGCCTACGTCGCCACCACCACTCAGCTGGGCAAGACGGTCGAGACCCTCCGTGCCCACGGAGAGTTCACCGAGCCGCAGCCCTGGGAGACCCTGGTCCGGGAGTGGCACGTTGAGGGGCTGGCGATCAGGCCTAGCCACAAGATGAACGGTCACACCGGCTTCCTGGTCACCGCCCGCCGGATGGCTCCAGGCAACCCGGCCCCCCGCAAGAAGCGCCGCCCAGCGCCCGGCGCGTACGGCGAGGACTACACCGGTCCGCGCCCCGGGGACGTCCTCGAGGAGCAGGCCGCAGCACTGGACATCTGACCAGCCTCAAATATTCCTTGAGCGTTTCCCCTACACCGTGACCAACACGTGACGAATCTCCTGAGTAAGGAGTAGTTCACGCAGGTAGGGTCGAAACAACGAACGCTCCTCGAGGAGGTGAGGGTCCGATGACAAGCGCAGGCGCTGAAGGACAGGACGCTGCGGAGCTGCTGAGCCAGCTTGCGTACCTGGAGGCTGAGGTCGGAGACCTGCGGCGTCGGCTCGCGGACGCCCCCCAGGGATCCCAGCAGCTGGACCAGCGTCTCGTGGACACGCAGCGATCCCTCGCTGCCGTGACCGCCCAGAACGAGCGCCTCGCCAGCACGCTCCGCGAAGCGCGCGACCAAATCATGACCCTCAAGGAAGAGGTCGACCGGCTGGCGCAGCCGCCGACCGGTTTCGGTACCTTCCTTGCCCGCAACTCCGACGACTCGGTCGACGTGTTCACCGGCGGGCGCAAGCTCCGGGTGACCGTCAGCCCCGCCGTCGACCTGGACAGCCTGACCAAGGGCCAAGAGGTCATGCTCAACGAGGCCTTGAACGTCGTCGCCGCGCTCGAGTTCGAGCAGATCGGCGAGGTCGTGATGTTCAAGGAACTCCTCGTCGACGGTGACCGCGCCCTGATCATCGCGAACGCCGACGAGGAGCGCGTCGTACGGCTGGCCGAGCCGCTGCGGACCGAGAAGCTCCGTGCCGGGGACTCGCTGCTGCTCGACGGGCGGTCGGGCTACGTCTACGAGAAGGTCCCGAAGTCCGAGGTCGAGGAGCTCGTCCTCGAAGAGGTGCCGGACATCGACTACAGCGACATCGGCGGGCTCGCCGGGCAGATCGACGCGATCCGCGACGCAGTGGAGCTGCCGTACCTGCACCCCGAGCTCTTCCTCGAGCACCAACTGAAGCCGCCGAAGGGCATCCTGCTCTACGGTCCTCCAGGCTGCGGCAAGACGCTGATCGCCAAGGCGGTCGCGAACTCGCTCGCCAAGAAGGTCGCCGCGAAGAACCAGGTCGACGGTTCGGGCCTGGTCGCCAAGAGCTACTTCCTCAACATCAAGGGACCCGAGCTCCTCAACAAGTACGTCGGCGAGACCGAGCGGCACATCCGCCTGGTCTTCCAGCGCGCCCGGGAGAAGGCCAGCGAAGGCACCCCGGTGATCGTCTTCTTCGACGAGATGGACTCGCTCTTCCGCACCCGAGGCTCGGGGGTCTCCTCCGACGTCGAGAACACGATCGTCCCGCAGCTGCTCAGCGAGATCGACGGCGTCGAACTGCTCGAGAACGTGCTGGTAATTGGAGCCTCGAACCGCGAGGACATGATCGACCCGGCGATCCTTCGTCCGGGCCGTCTGGACGTCAAGATCAAGATCGAGCGCCCGGACGCCGAGTCGGCACGCGACATCTTCTCCAAGTACCTGCTGGCGTCCCTCCCGCTGCACGCGGACGACGTCGCCGAGTTCGGGGGAGACCGCGATGCCACCGTGGCCGGGATGATCAACGCCACCGTCGAGCGGATGTACACCGAGACCGAGGAGAACCGCTTCCTGGAGGTCACCTACGCGAACGGCGACAAGGAGGTCCTGTACTTCAAGGACTTCAACTCTGGTGCGATGATCCAGAACATCGTCGACCGCGCCAAGAAGATGGCGATCAAGGACCTCCTGGACAACGACCAGAAGGGCCTGCGTGTCCAACACATGCTCCAGGCGTGCGTGGACGAGTTCAAGGAGAACGAGGACCTCCCGAACACCACCAACCCCGACGACTGGGCGCGGATCTCCGGCAAGAAGGGCGAGCGCATCGTCTTCATCCGGACTCTGATCACCGGCAAGCAGGGCACCGAGCCTGGACGTTCCATCGATACGGTCGCCAACACGGGGCAGTACCTCTGAGCGAACCCGTCGGCACGTCAGGGCTAGGGTTCCGCACATGACTGTGCGCAGGATCATGGGCACCGAGACCGAGTTCGGCATCTCGGTCCAGGGGCAGCCGCACGCCAATCCGATGGTCGCCAGCACCCGGCTGGTCAACGCCTATGCGAGCGCCGAGCTCCACGTGCGCCGGGCCCGCTGGGACTTCGAGGAGGAGTCACCGCTCCGGGATGCCAGAGGTTTCGACCTCGCCCGGGAGGCCGCCGACCCTAGCCAGCTGACCGACGAGGACCTCGGCCTGGCGAACGTCATCCTCACCAACGGCGCCCGCCTGTACGTCGACCACGCGCACCCGGAGTACTCGACCCCGGAGGTCACCAACCCGCTCGACGTCGTGAAGTGGGACAAGGCCGGCGAGCAGGTCGCCCTCGACGCCTGCCGGTTCGCCTCGGTGGCCGGCGAGCCGGACATCGTGCTGTACAAGAACAACACCGACAACAAGGGCGCGTCCTACGGCGCCCACGAGAACTACCTGATGAAACGCTCGACGCCCTTCGGCGAGATCGTCCGGCACCTGATCCCGTTCTTCGTCTCCCGCCAGGTCGTCTGCGGCGCAGGCCGGGTCGGCATCGGACAGGACGGTCGGGAGCACGGGTTCCAGATCGCGCAGCGCTCGGACTTCTTCGAGGTCGAGGTCGGTCTGGAGACCACTCTGAAGCGCCCGATCATCAATACCCGGGACGAGCCGCACGCCGACCCGGAGAAGTCCCGCCGGCTGCACGTGATCATCGGCGACGCCAACCTCTCGGAGATCTCCACCTACCTCAAGGTCGGCACCACCGCACTGGTGCTCGACATGATCGAGAACCGCTACATCACCGAAGAGCTGACGGTCGCGCACTCGGTCGCCTCACTGCGGGCTGTCTCGCACGACCCGACGCTGCAGCACCTCCTGGAACGCCAGGACGGCAGCACGCTGACCGCGGTCCAGCTCCAGTGGGAGTACTTCCACCTCGCCGCCGCCTACGTCGCGGACCGGTACGGCGCCGACGTGGACCCGGACACCTCCGAGGTCCTGCGCCGCTGGGAGTCCGTGCTCACCCGACTCGAGCGGGACCCGATGGAGTGCTCGAGCGAGCTCGACTGGGTCGCCAAGCTGAAGCTGCTGGAGTCCTACCGGGACCGTGACGGTCTGGAGTGGGCCGACGCAAAGCTGCACCTGATCGACCTGCAGTACGCCGACATCCGCCCTGAGAAGGGTCTCTACCACCGGCTGCTCAGACTCGGCCGGATGGAACGCCTTCTCACCGACGACCTGGTCACCGCCGCCATGCACGACCCGCCGGAAGACACCCGCGCCTACTTCCGGGGCCGGTGCCTGGACAAGTACCCCGACAGCATCGCGGCAGCCTCCTGGGACTCGGTGATCTTCGATCTGCCGGGTCACGACTCGCTCCAGCGGGTGCCGACGATAGATCCGCTGCGCGGGAGCAAGGCCCACGTCGGGGAATTGATCGACCGCAGTGATACGGCTCTTGCCCTGTTCTCTGCCCTTACTCGCTAGGGTCGGGGTGTAGCAGCGAACCGACGGGGTCGTCGGTGGGGGAGCGGAAGGAGATGCCGATGGCACAGGAACACAAGCAGCCGCGCAAGTCGACCGAGGCCGACGAGGCTGTCGAGGAGACGACAGCGCCCGCAGCCAGCGTGTCCGAGCGCAAGGAGCAGCTCGACGAGGACATCGACGCCATCCTCGACGAGATCGACGACGTCCTGGAGGTCAACGCCGAGGACTTCGTGAAGTCGTTCATCCAGAAGGGCGGCCAGTGAGCGCTGAGACGTCCCCGGGAGGCGTGGGACGTCTCTCCAACGCGTTCCTTAGCCCCGGGACGTCCTCGTTCGCCGACTTCCTCGGTTCGGTGGCGCCCGAACTGCTTCCGGCCGGGCGCCCCGCCCTGGTGGGCAACGCCGGCGACCTGGCCCCGCACGGCACCACCATCGTTGCCGCCACCTTCACCGACGGCGTCGTGATGGCCGGTGACCGCCGGGCGACGATGGGTCACGTCATCGCCCAGCGCGACATCGAGAAAGTGTTCCCGGCCGACGAGTTCTCCTGCGTCGGCATCGCCGGCACCGCGGGTCTCGCGGTCGAGATGGTCCGGCTCTTCCAGACCGAGCTCGAGCACTACGAGAAGATCGAGGGCAGCACCCTATCGATGGACGGCAAGGCGAACCGGCTCTCCACCCTGATCCGAAACAACCTCGCTCTGGCGATGCAGGGCCTGGCCGTCGTCCCGCTCTTCGCCGGCTACGACCACCGGGCAGGGCAGGGCCGGATCTTCAGCTACGACGTCACCGGCGGCCGCTACGAGGAGACCGCGTTCCACTCGGTCGGCTCCGGATCGGTCTTCGCCCGCGGGTCCCTGAAGAAGCTCTACCGCGGTGATTTCGACGCGGAGGAGTGCGTGACCGCTGCCGTGCAGGCCCTGTACGACGCCGCCGACGACGACTCGGCCACCGGCGGACCGGACCTGACCCGGCGGATCTTCCCGGTGGTGCACGTAATCACCGCCACCGGTCAGCAGCGGGTGCCCGAAGGCGAGGTGGCCGCGATCGCGGACCGCGTCATCGCAGCCCGGATGCAGCGCCCCGACGGCCCCGCCGCGGCCCTTACCTGAGACCGAGGACGCACTTCAGATGAGCATGCCTTTCTACGTAAGCCCCGAGCAGCTGATGAAGGACCGGGCCGACTTCGCCCGGAAGGGGATCGCCCGCGGGCGTTCGGTCGCCGTCGTCCAGTACGCCGACGGGATCCTCTTCGTCTCCGAGAACCCGTCCCAAGCCCTGCACAAAGTCAGCGAAATCTACGACCGGATCGCCTTCGCGGCGGTCGGCCGCTACAACGAGTTCGAGAACCTCAGGATCGCGGGCGTCCGTCTCGCGGACCTGCGCGGGTACTCCTACGACCGACGTGACGTGACCGGACGCGGGCTGGCCAACGCCTACGCCCAGACCCTCGGCACGATCTTCTCCTCGGGGGGCGAGAAGCCCTACGAGGTCGAGATCTTCGTAGCCGAGGTCGGCGACGAGCCCGAGGACGACCAGATCTACCGGCTCACCTACGACGGCCAGGTCGCCGACGAGCACGACGTCGCCGCGATGGGTGGTGACGCCGAGGCGGTGTCGACCTACCTGACCGAGCACTTCACGGCCGGTCTCGATCTCGGTGCCGCGATCCGGCTCGCAGTGACCGCCCTGGGCCAGTCAAGCGGCGAGGCCCGGTCCATCCCGGCCGGCGACCTCGAGGTCGCGCTGCTGGACCGCACCCGGATCCAGCAGCGGAAGTTCCGACGCCTGGCTGCCGAATCGCTCTCCGGGATGCTCCAGGAGGCATAGGCTCGTTACGTGGACCGGCGAATCTTCGGTATCGAAAACGAGTACGGCGTCACCTGCACCTTCAAGGGGCAGCGACGTCTCTCGCCGGACGAGGTCGCCCGCTACCTGTTCCGCAAGGTCGTCAGCTGGGGACGCAGCAGCAACGTGTTCCTGCGCAACGGCGCCCGTCTCTACCTCGACGTCGGCAGCCACCCGGAGTACGCGACTCCCGAGTGTGACGACATTATCGACCTGGTCACCCACGACAAGGCCGGGGAGCGGATCCTCGAGGGCCTGCTGATCGACGCCGAGCGCCGCCTGCACGACGAAGGCATCGCCGGCGACGTCTACCTGTTCAAGAACAACACCGACTCGGCCGGCAACTCCTACGGCTGCCACGAGAACTACCTGGTCAGTCGCAACGGCGAGTTCTCCAAGCTCGCCGACGTACTGATCCCATTCCTTGTCACCAGGCAGGTGATCTGCGGTGCCGGCAAAGTCATCCAGACCCCGCGAGGCGCCTCGTTCTCGATGAGCCAACGTGCCGAGCACATTTGGGAGGGCGTCTCCAGCGCGACCACCCGGTCCCGGCCGATCATCAACACCCGCGACGAGCCGCACGCCGACGCCGAGCGGTTCCGCCGGCTGCACGTGATCGTCGGGGACTCCAACATGAGCGAGACCACCACGATGCTCAAGGTGGCC
>JBKJIN010000048.1:0-57115 GCA_046598425.1 Marmoricola sp.
CGGGTTCGGGGTGGGGCTGGGCGGCACACCTGCGCCTCCGGTCGGACCCTGAGATTTCAGCGCGGTGGTCGCCCATGCCCGACGAAGGGTTGCTCAACCGAGCCCACCGAGCGTCAAGAGTCGAGATCTCTGACGCAGAGGAGCTCGGCGAGCGCCTAGGCAATATCCAGCCAGCGTTCGATGTCCGGGCCGGGGTTCGACAGTTGTCCACTCAGGTCCACTTTGTGTTGAGTCACGACATAGGTCTCACCTGAGTCGCGACATGTGTCACTGTCAGAGAGCTCCGGGCCAGCGGCCCGGGGCTCTCTGTGTGTTTCGCCAGTAGGTTTTGGTGGGCTCGATGGTGTGGGAGCATTCGGCGCCGGGGTGCCGGCGCCGGGGCCTCGAGGTGGCGTTGGAGGCGCGTGCGTGCAGACCGTTGATGGCGAGGGCGAGCACGGCGATCAGCTTGACCTGTGTCATCGCCGAGTCGACTTCGGGCTGGAGGACCGCTCCTGAGGCAGTGAGCCCGACGAGCCCGAGCCAGATCAACGAGTGCGCGCTGCCGACCAGGCGCATCACGTCGGAGCGTTCCTGCCGCCCCAGGAGCCACCGCGCGGCGTACCAGTCGACGGTGACGATGTGCCGATCGGGTGGGTTGTGCGCATCTCCGAACCTCCTGGATACTCCGCGGTTCGAGGACCGGTACCCGGCTCGGGACCGGATCGTCCTGCATCGAGACACCCGAGCAGTCGTCCGATGGCGCCGTTGCTCGAAGCTGAGCGTGTCGCCGGCACCGATGTGCTTGCCGGGTGCTGGTCGGACCGGGAGGATGAACCCATGCTCCTCCACGGTGCGTTCCTCCCGCCGGCTGCCGTGATCGAGGAGATCCTCGCCGTCGTGCGGTCGGTCGACCAGCACATCGCCGTGGAGGAACCGCCCGAGGCGCGCGGGTTCTTCGCTCGCCGCGGGCACCGCAAGGGCCCCTCGGGGGTGCCGGTCGCCGGCCCGGAGATGCTCGAGGTGCTGCTGACCGACGCCATCAGGCTGCCGATCACGGCGTTCGGAAACCTGACCCCGTCCGATGTCCAGGCGGTCGTCGCCGCGCTCGGTGCGGCGGCGGCTGGGTGGTCACCGCCGAGGGTCAGGCTCAGCGGCGGGACCGCGCTGGACTTCCCGGGGGACTGGAACGTCTGGGCGAGGTTGGTCGGCGAGGTGGACGAACTCGCCGCGATCGCCCGCGGGGTCCCCCAGGCGGTGGAGCCCCTCGGTCTCTTCCTCGACCGGCGCGCGTTCCGACCGCTGCTCGCGGTGGCGAGGGTCAACGCCGCGACGACGGGCCCGTACCTGGACGAGGTGGTCGCGGCCCTGGAGGCGTTCGAGGGAACGGAGTGGGTGGTGCGCGACTTCGCGCTGACGACGATCGCCCCGGGTGCGCGCGGCTCGACCTTCACCGAGTACCGGCGGATTCCGCTGGGGCTCTGAGCGCTGCCCCGGGTCCGTCGCGACCTTCGCTCAGGCGAGGGAGAGGAAGAGCTTCTCCATCTTCTTCACGTCGAACTCGCTGTCCTCGCCGGCCGCCAGGCACTGCTGCAACCCCGCTGCGACGATGGCGAAGCCCGCCCGGTCGAGTGCCTTGGAGACCGCCGCGAGCTGGGTGACGATGTCCTCGCAGTCGCGTCCCTCCTCGAGCATCCGGACGACTCCGGCGAGCTGCCCTTGAGCGCGCTTGATCCGGTTCAGGGCCGGGGTGATCGGTCCGGGTTCGAGCTTCATCGTCCTGCTCCCTTGATGGTTTCCAGCATGGCGGTCAGCCTGGTCCTGGCATCGGCCGCAACGGCGGCCAGCGCTTCGCCACCGTTCGACATCTGCATCATCGCGGCGGGATCGAAGACCTCGACGATGGTCTCGTCCTCGCCGAGCCAGCGGACGACGACGTTGCACGGCAGCATCGCTGCGATCGACGGATCCGCCTGGAGAGCGGCGTACGCCAACGTGGGCCGGCAGGCCCCGAGGATGACCTGCGGGGGCAGGTCGACGTCCAGCTTGCTCTTCATGGTGGCGGCGATGTCGATCTCGGTCAGGACCCCGAAACCCTGCTCGCCCAGTGTCTCCCGCACAGCAGCCACAGCCTGGGCATAGGGCTGTGCGATCGTGGTGTTGAGGGTGTACTGGCTCATTTCTGGGCTCACTTTCGGGCTCATTTTTGGGCTCGGTTCTTAGCCGACGCACGTGCGGCGTCCATGTCGAGGTCGCGGACCGCCGAGATCACCTGGTCCAGGGCCGCCGCGGGGAGCGCCCCCGGTTGGGAGAAGACCAGCGCACCGTCCTTGAACGCCATCAGCGTCGGGATCGAGCTCACCTGCGCCGCCGCAGCGAGTTGCTGCTCGGTCTCGGTGTTGATCGACCCGAAGACGAGGTCGGGGTTCGCCTCGGCAGCCTTCTCGTAGATCGGTGCGAAGGTGCGGCAAGGGCCGCACCAGGACGCCCAGAAGTCGACCAACACGATCGGGTTCTCCGCGACGGTCGTCTCGAAGTTCTCGGCGGTCAGTTCCACGGTGCTCATCTCGGTCCTCCATCAGGTTGGGAATGAGGATACCCCTAGGGGTGTTTGACCAGAACCTCTAATACCCCCTAGGGTATTCCTTGAACCTCCGAGAACGAGAGCGAATCCGATGACACTGACGTCCACCCGCACCTCCGAGCCAGCGCGTCGCGCGGTCGATCCCGAGATCGGGTTCCGTCCAGGCCCGCTGGGGCGCCTCGGCGTCTGGGTCACCCGCCACCGCAAGGCGACGGCCCTGGTGTGGCTGTTCCTGGTGATCGGCCTCGGCGCCTTCGCGCCCAAGGTCGAGCACAACCTGTCCGGTGCCGGCTGGCAGGCGGACGGTTCCGAGTCGGTCGCCGTCCGGGACTTCGCGGTCGAGCAGTTCGGCGGCAACGCCAGCTCGGCGATCCAGGTGGTCATCCGCTCCGAGAGCGGACCGGTGACCGAGGGGCGAGGGGCCGAGGTCATCGCCGAGGCAACCCGGATCCTGGAGGCTGACCAGCGGGTCGGCACCGTGATCGCACCCCAGCCGGGCATGACCGTCAGCCAGGACGGCCGTACGGCGGTGCTGCTGGCCGGTGCAGGCGCGGACACCAACGAGATGGTGCGCGTCGCCAACGAGGTCAAGGAGCCGTTGGGCGAGCTCGCCGGTGACGGGATCGAGGTGAACCCGACCGGGTCCTCGATGCTGTGGTCGGACTTCAACGAGGCCAACCTCGACGCAATGCTCAAGTCCGAGATGCTGTCCTGGCCGGTCACGCTCGCGATCCTGGTGCTGGCCTTCGGGGCCCTGGTCGCTGCCGGGCTGCCGCTGCTGCTGACCCTGGCCGGACTCGTCGCCTCGGCCGGCTCACTGGTCCTGATCAACGAGCTCGTCCCGGTCTCGATCTGGGCGATGAACTTCGCGATGATGTTCGCATTGGCGCTGGGGATCGACTACGCCCTGTTCCTGGTCGTCCGCTACCGCGCCGCCCGGCTGGGGTCGAACGAGCGCAAACGGCAGGCCATCGCGGAGACGATGGACACTGCCGGAAAGGCGGTGCTGCTCTCCGGCGCCACCGTGCTGATCTCGCTGTCCGCGGTGATGCTGGTGCCGTCGCCAGCGTTCCGCTCGATGGCCGGCGGCATCATGCTGGCGGTCGTCTTCGTCCTCGGCGCGACCCTGACGCTGTTGCCGCTGGTGCTGTTCAAGCTCGACCTGAAGATCAACAAGTTCTCGCTGCCCTGGGTGCACACCGGGGAGCACCGGTCACCCAGGTTCGCTGCGTGGGGTGAGCGGCTGTGGAAGCGGCCGGTGCTCTGGGGCCTGGGCTCCCTGGCGGTGCTGATCGCATTGGCTGCCCCGGTCATGGGCTTGAACACGGCGATGCCGTCGATCAAGGTGCTGCCCGAGGACGCGTCGGCGCGGATCGGCTACGACGCGGTCAAGGACGCCTTCGGCGAGGGCGCGCCGGGCACTCTGCAGATCATCGCGGACACCTCCGACGCCGAGGCCGTGGCCACGGTGCTCGGCGACGAGGCCGGGATCGGCGACGTGATGCCGGCTCAGCCGTCCCAGGACGGCACCAAGGCGCTGATCCAGGCGGTGCCGACCGTCGACCCCTCGGACCCGGCGCTGGCTGAGACCGTCGACCGGTTGCGGGCCGACCTGCCCGGGTCCGCCCTGGTCGGTGGTGCTGCGCTGGAGAACCTAGACCTGAAGAAGCAGCTGGACACCTCGACTCCGCTGGTGATCGGCGTCGTCCTGGCGCTCGGCTTCCTGCTGCTGCTCATCGCGCTGCAGGCGCCGCTGATCTCCCTGCTCGGCACCCTGGTGAGCCTGCTCTCCACGGCTGCCGCGTTCGGGGTCGCCCGACTGATCTTCCAGGAGGGCTTCGGAGCCGGCTTCTTCGGTTTCGAGTCCCAGGGCTTCCTCGACGCGTGGGCGCCGGTGTTCTTCTTCGCGATGATCTTCGCGATCGCGATGGACTACACCGTCTTCCTGCTGGCCTCGGCCAAGGAGCACTACGAGCTCAGCGGAGACCCGCGCGAGGCGATGGTCGGATCGTTGGCGCACTCGGGCCGGGTGATCTTCGCGGCCGGCGCCGTGATGGTCGCGGTCTTCTTCACCTTCGCACTGTCCGGTCCGCTGCCGCCCAAGGAGATGGGCATCGTGCTCGGCGTCGCTGTCCTTCTCGACGCATTCCTGGTCCGCCTGGTGCTGCTGCCGGTGCTGCTCCGATTGACCGGGAAGGCCGCCTGGTGGAGCCCGGCCTGGCTCCGCCGGATCCTGCCGAAGATCCGGTTCGCCCACGACTGATCCGACCGATCCGACTGACCGATCGACTCACTGAGAAGGAACGAGGAAACACGAGATGACAACCAACCACGCAGCCGGTCACGGCAAGGACGTTCTCGATGAGCTGTCCCCCCTGCACCGGTCCCTGCGCCGGGCCATCCCGGAGGTCTACCAGGGGTTCGGCGAACTGCACCACGCCTCCTTCGCGCCCGGCGACCTGGACACCAAGACCAAGGAGCTGATCGCGCTCGCGATCGGCGTCGTGGAGGGGTGCGACGGCTGCATCGCCTCGCACGCCCAGGCCGCGCAGCGTGCCGGCGCCACGCGTCAGGAGGCCGCCGAGGCGATCGGCGTCACCTTCCTGATGAAGGGCGGCCCGGCGACGATCCACGGTCCGCGTGCGTACGACGCCTTCTGCGAGTTCGCCGATGCGGCTGACGCCGCCCTGGTCGAGGCCTGAGGAGGACCGCCATGTGTCGAGCAGTGCGATGCCGCCAGTGCGGCAAGACCAGCTGGTCCGGGTGCGGTGCGCACGTGGCCCAGGTGAAGGCACGGGTGCCAGCCGACCAGTGGTGCGACGGGCACCGTGGCGAGGGCGCCAACGGGTCCGGAGGATTCCTGAGCCGTCTGTTCGGAGCACGAGGAGGAGACCGATGAACATCGATCGCGCTGTGTTCGCGTTCGCGGGCGTGATGGTACTGATCAGTGCGGTGCTCGTCGCCACGGTTTCGACCTGGTGGCTGCTGCTGACCGCGTTCGTCGGCCTCAACCTGCTCCAGTCCAGCGTCACCGGCTTCTGCCCGGCCGCACTTCTCTTCAAGCGGCTCGGTATCGCGAGCGGCTGCGCCCTGTCGTCTTTCTAGAACCTGTTCTAGTCTCAGGGCATGCGTTTCTCCATCAGCGTCGCCTTCCAACCCGTGGACCAGCTCGTCGCGATCGCGAAGGCGGCCGACGAGGCCGGGTACGACGCGCTGTCCATCCCGGACCACGTCGTCGACCTGGAGACGCTCGCGACGCCGTACCCGTACACCCCGGACGGGAAGCGTCGCTGGGAGCACTCCGCGCAGTGGCCCGACCCCTGGGTGCTGGCCGGTGCGCTCGCGGCCGTGACGACGAACCTGCACTTCTACACCTCGGTCTACGTCGCGGCGCTCCGAAGCCCGTACCAGGTCGCGAAGTCTGTCGGCACCGCCGCGGTACTCTCCGGCAACCGGGTCGCGCTCGGTGTCGGCGTCGGCTGGTGCCGCGATGAGTTCGAGCTGATGGGCCAGGACTTCTCCACCCGCGGCAAGCGCACCGACGAGGCGCTGGATCTGCTGGCCGAGCTGTGGTCGCCAGGCTGGAACTCTTTCGATGGGAACCACTACCCGACCCCGCGGCTGGTGATGGAGCCGACGCCGACCGCGAGGATCCCGATCTACGTCGGTGGCCTCTCCGAGATCGGAATGCGCCGCGCTGCGCGGCACGACGGTTGGATCGGTGACCTGTACTCGATCGAGGAAGCCACAGTCCATGCCCGGCGACTCGCGGAGATCCGCGAGGAGATCGGGGCAGAAGGCGATTTCCGGATGATCACCGCGCTGACCGACGCGTTCCTACCCGAGCAATTCGCAGCCGCCGAAGCCGGGGGAGTGACCGACGTCTGGACGATGCCGTGGGCCTACTACCACGGGTTGGAGTGCACCCTGGAGCAGAAGCTCGACGGGATCGGCCGCTTCGCCGAGGACGTCCTCAAGCCGCTGGCGGGCTGAGGGCAGGCGTGGTGCGGGCGCGGTTGGGCAGCGCCAGCGCGCAGACCAGGCCGACGACTAGCACGCCTGCGAACACCCCCATCACGGTGTGGTGCTCGGCCAGCACCTCGGACCGTGAGTCCTCGAGGTCGAGAAGTCGCCCGAGCAGGGCGATCCCGGCGACGCCGCCGAGGTAGCGCATCGTCGAGGAGACCCCGGCGGCCATCCCACTGCGCGACGGGTCGATCGCCGACAGCGAGGCGGCCTGGGCGGCCGGCGAGGTCAGGCCGATCCCGAGGCCCAGGAGCGTCAACGGCAGCCGTACGTCGCCCGCACTGCTCAGGTCGGCGGCGAACAGGACGGTGATCCCGGCCAGGCAGAGCAGCGAGCCGCAGGTCGCCAGCGGTCTGGCGCCGAGCACGTCGGCGAGCCGCCCCGCCACCAGGGACATCAACACCATCGCCACCATCAGAAAGATCAACAGCTGGCCGGTCTCGCGGGCGGAGAGGTCGAACAAGCTCTCCAGCACTAGGGGCAGCTCGAAGAGCAGTGCGTACATCACCAGGTTCTGCAGACCGATCAGGACCGTGCCGAAGAGGAACGGCCCGGACCTGAACAGGTCGAGGGCCACGACGGGGTCCGGGACCCGGCGCTCCCACCAGCCGAAGGCGACCAGGGTGGCGCCGCCGGCGACCAGCAGCGGCACCGCAGCGGCATCGGTCCGCTGGGCGCCCAGGACGGCCAGCACCAGGCCGGCGGTCAGTAGGACGGACCCGAGACGGTCGAACGCGGCCGGCGGACTAGTGACCGCAGCGTGCCGGACCGTCGCGACCAGCAACGCGGAGATCGCCAGCACCGGGAGGTTCGCCAGGAAGACGGCCTCCCAGCCGAACGCGTCTACCAGAACGCCGCCCAGGATCGGGCCGAGCGCGGCGGCCAGCGCCATCACGGCGCCGAAGGTGCCGAACGCTCGTCCGCGGCGGTCCGCCGGCAGTTCGAGCCGCAGCAGCGCGACCGTCGCCGGCACGACCAACGCGCCGCCGCCGGCGATCAGGATCCGGGACGCCGCCAGCAGCTCCAAGGTCGGGGCCAGGTAGCCGAGGACAGCGCCGAGGGCGATCGCCGCCTGGCCAACCGCGAAAACCCGCCAGTGCCCGAGCCGGTCGCCGAGTTTCCCGCCCGGGCTCTGCAGCGCGATCGCCGCAATCAGGTACGTGGCCACCAGGGCCTGGGTGACGGTGGCTGGCCGGTGCTCGAGTTCCTCGGCGATCGACGGTACTGCGACCGCGATCATCGTGGAGTTCAGCGGCATCAGCGCCGCGCTGAGCAGCGCTCCGGTGAGGCCGCGGGCTGTGCTGGGACGCAGGGCCGCCGGGTCAGCCATGCGTGATCGGCCTGCGCTGCAGGAGGTAGAGCCTGCTGGCGGCGAACGCGAACTCGATGTCGTGCTCCTCGGTGGCGAAGACTCGGTCGCACTCGCCGGCAAGCCGGTGGAGCTCGCCGAGCCGGGCGTCGTCGAGACAGAGCGACTCCACGAGCGGCGCTTCGACGACGCGCTCCGTGACGGCGCCGTCCTCCCCGAGCCAGAGGGCCAGGTCCTTCTCGCCGGGGGTCTGCTCGAGCAGTCGACCGGCGCTGTCCAGCCGGTACTGGTCCGGAGTCACCTGTCCGCTGACGACGACCTCCCCGAGGCCCCAGCTGGCCTCGATCAGTCGCTCGGCCATGCCGGTCACCGGGTTCCTGGTGAACAGGACGCCGGCGACCTCCGAGGCGACCATCTCCTGCAGCACCACCGCCATCCGAGGTGCGGTGTCCAGGCCGTGCTGCTCCCGGTAGGCCCGGGCCCCGAGGGCGGAGCCGGAATCGTGGACCGTTCGGAGGGCGGCGAGGACCGAGGTCGGACCGACCAGACCGAGCACGCTCGCGTGCGTCCCAGCGAACGACGCTGCGGCGGAGTCCTCGCCGATGGCGCTGGAGCGCACGGCCCAGGGGCGCTCGCCGAGGACCCCGCCGCTGAGCGCGTCGCAGATCCGCGGGTCGCCGTCGACCGCCGCTTGGACGCTCTCCCAGTCCAGGGCGTAGCCGCCGGGAACCGGCAGCCCGGCACTGAGGGCGGCCGCCAACTGCGCCGCTTTGCCGCCGAAGCCGTCAGCGTCGACCGCAGCAGCGAGCGGCGTCAGGGTCGGCGCGCTCAATCCAGCAGCCGGACTTCACCGGCCGTGCCGTCGACCCGGATCCGGGCGCCGTCCGGGATGGTCGCGGTCGCGTCGCGGGTTCCGACGATCCCGGGAATGCCGTACTCCCGGGCGACGATCGCCGCGTGGCACAGCTGCCCGCCGCGGTCGGTGACGATCGCGCCGAGCATCGGCAGCACTACGTTGAAGTACGGCGACGTCATCCGGGTGACCAGCACGTCGCCCTGCCTGATCCGCCCGAAGTCGGCCGACGAGTCCACCAAGCGGGCCGGGCCTTCGTACACGCCGCTGTTGACCGGCAGCCCCGTCAGGACCGATGCCGAGTTCGGTGTGTCCGGTACGCCGAAGAGGGAGCCCAGGAAGACGTCCATCGCCCGGGCGCTCCGGCGGGCAGGCGCGGGGAACCAGTCCACGGGCGGCGGTGCGCCCGGCCGGGCACGCAAGAACTCCGGGACGTCGGTGGTCGTCACCGAGTTCCGCCACGCGAACCGCTCCGCGACGTCCGCGGTGCTCGGTCCGCCGGTGCCTAGGAGCAGCGCGCGAGCCTCGTCGCGGTCGAGCTCGACCGCATGCTCGGCGTCGACCAGGGCGCCGGTGGCGACCAGACGGCGTCCCACTTCCAGCATGGCTCGGCGAGCGAGTCCGACGGCCCAGCCGTCGGAGAAGACGCCGCGCTCGTCGCGCAGGCGGTACATCAGCCGGACCTCGGCGAGTCGGTCGTCGAAGTCGTCGCGGTGCTCGTCAGGAACCCGTTCGCGGATGGCCTGCAGGGCGCTGTCGTCGTCGGGCGCAGCGGACCAACTGCCGGCGAGAGCGGTCCGCAGGGACTCGACCAGGGCATCGGGGAGCTCGCCCGCGGTCCGCTCGCCCAGGTCGTACCCGAGGCAGCGCCAGCGGACGGCGTCCAGGTACGCGGTAACCTCCGGGCCCACCTCAGGATGCGTGCTCAGTGCGTCCAGGATCTCCGGTGCTGCGCCGGTACCGCTGAGCACGACCCGGGCGGAGTCCGACGTGGTCAGTGCCTTGGCTGCCGCGTCCAGCTCCTCGGCCGCGAACCCGCGGGAGATGGCCGAGCGGCCGCGGAGCAGGCCGAGCAGCTCACCCGGCGTTGCTCCCGTCCATGCTGTCGCGCCGGCGAGGAAGTCGCCCATCGGCACCGAGGCCGGGATCGTGTACTTGTGGTGCAGGTAGGCACTGTCGATCACGTGGTCGGCGCAGAGATCGACGTGGTCGGCCAGTCCGGCGTCGTCCAGGGCGGCGACGTCGACGGCCTGGATCGCCTGGTGCTTCGCGATCGCGGCCGGCTTGTCGACCTCGTCCCAGGTACGGAGGTCCTCGCGCCAGATCTTCCCCTCGATCGCCTGCGTTGCCCGCCGGTGCCGGCGACGCATCTCCGGGTGCAAGCGGCTCATCAGCTGGAGAACCAGCTTTGGTGGCGGTCCCATCGCACCTGCGGGGGCGCCCACGGGGGCCGGCTGCATGTAGAGGAATCCGTGCGCGAACCCAGGTCGCAGGTGGTCCAGCAAGATGCCGTAGCGAGCGGTCCCTTCCCGGAACCCTCGGACGAAGCCGATCGTGAAGGCATCCTTGGTCAGGCGGCAGACCGGCCGAGCGTTGTGCGTCGACTCCAACTCCCAGGGACCCTTGCCAGGGGCCTCAAACACGCGTCCACGAACGATTACGTTCTCGTCAGTCATCGAGCCCCCACGGATCTGGTCGGTCTCCTGAGTGTTTACCCGTTGTTTACGGCGCCGCAAGACCTAGATCGAGGTATTCCGGGCCCGCGGCGGGTGTTACGGAAGGCTGACGATCCCGTGCGCTCCCTGCTTCTCGCGCTCCGGGCTGTCAGGGTGGGGGCGTGACCTCAGCAGAGATCGCCGTCATCGGCGGCAGCGGCTTCTACGAGTTCCTCGACGACCCTGAGCCGGTCGTGTCCCTCGCCACTCCGTACGGCGACGCGGCCGGGCCGGTCAGCATCGGCGAGGTCGCCGGACGGCGAGTCGCGTTCCTGCCGCGCCACGGCGCCGGGCACGCGCTGCCACCGCACCTGATCAACTACCGCGCCAACCTCTGGCTGCTGGCCTCCCTAGGCGTCCGTCAGGTGCTGGCGCCGTGCGCGGTCGGCGGACTGCTGCCGGGGGTGGTCGCGCCCGGGGACCTCGTCGTACCGGACCAGCTCGTGGACCGGACCAGCGGGCGGGTGCAGAGCTACGTCGAGTCCGGGGCCGTGCACGTGCCGTTCTCCGACCCCTACTGCTCCCGGCTGACCGGCGTCCTCACCGCGTCGCCCGAGGTCACGGCCGGCGGCACCATGGTGGTCGTGGAGGGCCCGCGGTTTTCCACCCGTGCGGAGTCCCGGCAGTACGCCGCCCAGGGCTGGTCGCTGATCAACATGACCGGGCACCCCGAGGCGGTGCTCGCCCGCGAGCTGCGGGTCTGCTACGCGGCGGTCGCGCTGGTAACCGACATGGACGCCGGCGTGGCATCGGGCGAGGGCGTGGGGCAGGAGGAGGTCTTCGCGATGTTCGCGCGGAACATCGACCGGCTCAAGGTGCTGCTGCGCTCGACGATCGTCGACCTGCCGGACCCGGCCGGCTGCTCCTGCAGCGCCTGGGCCGAGGGGATCGAGCTCACCTACGACATCCCGGGTGTCCGATGAGGGTTCTGCTCACCGGTTCGGCCGGCTTCATCGGCTCGGCCATCGACCGCCAGCTGACCGCTTCGGGTGCGGAGGTCGTCCGGGTCGACCTGATGCTCCCGCAGGCGCACGGGACGGCTGCCGCTCCGGTCGGGACCCACCAGGTCGACGTCCGCGACGCCGCATCCTGGGGTGACCTGCTCGACGGGGTCGACGTGGTCTGCCACCAGTCCGCGCTGGTGGGTGCGGGGGTGCGTGTCGCCGACCTGCCCGAGTACGCCGCTCACAACGACTACGCGACAGCGGTGCTGCTGGCCGCCATGCACGAGCGTGGCGTCGACCGGCTCGTGCTGGCATCCTCGATGGTGGTCTACGGCGAGGGACGGTATGCGTGCGTCGAGCACGGCACCCAGGTGCCAGGGCCACGGACCGTGGCGGCGCTCGAGGAGGGGTCGTTCGAGAACCCGTGCCCGGTCTGCGCGGGGCCGCTCGGCTGGGAGTTGGTCGACGAGGACGCACGCCTGGACCCGCGGAGCAGCTACGCGGCCAGCAAGCTCGCCCAGGAGCATTACGTCTCGTCCTGGGTACGCCAGGCCGGGGCCGCGGCCATCGCGCTGAGGTACCACAACGTCTACGGACCGGGGATGCCACGGGACACGCCGTACTCCGGAGTGGCGGCGATGTTCCGGTCCTCCTTGGAGCGCGGGCAGGCGCCGCAGGTCTACGAGGATGGCGGTCAGATGCGCGACTTCGTGCACGTCGACGACGTCGCCCGGGCGAACGTGCTGGCGATCCGGGCGGTCGCTGACCGCGACGACTTCGCGGCGTACAACGTCTGCTCGGGGAAGCCGATCTCGATCGCCGAGGTTGCCCGGCTGGTCGCTGTGGGCTCCGATGAGCCACGCGAACCGCAGGTCACCGGCGGCTTCCGGGTCGGGGACGTCCGGCACGTGGTGGCCTCGCCGGTCCTGGCCGAGCACGACCTCGGGTTCCGTGCCGCGATCAGTCCGGACGAGGGGCTGCCGCGCTTCGCCACCGAGCCACTGCGCGCCTGAGCGACGCGCTACCAGGCCGACTTCAGCAGGTGCTGGATCACCAGGGCAGCGACGACCTGGAGTGCCAGCCCCGGCCGCCGCCAGCGTTGGGGCAGGAGGGCGCAGCCGACTAGTAGCCACGGCACGAATGGCAGCCAGATCCGCTCCACCTCGGCGCGGCTCATCTGGGAGAGGTCGGCGGCAAGCACGGTCAGGGCCGCCGCTCCGCTGAGCACCACCGCGACCCGGACCTGCGGATCCTGGGTGTCTCGCGCATGCCAGCGGGCGACCACCTGCGCGATCCCGGCCGGCATCAACAGCCCGGCGCAGAAGGTGAGGGCGGCCAGGTTGGCCCAGGTCCAGTAGGCCCCTGGCCGGATCGCGGCAACCCCGTCCCAGTAGCGCTCCCGCAGCACGCTGAAGCCCTCCCACCAGGCGAACCCGAAGGCCGCGTAGGTGAGCACTACCGCTGTCGCGACGAGAGCCACCGGGACCAGGGGCTTCCAGTTGCGGCTCAGGAACAGCACCGCGAGAGCGAGCAGGCCGATCAGGATCAGGCCGTAGGAAAGCATCACCGTGAAGCCGAGAAGGAGTCCCGCGGGCACCGACCAGCCGAGCATCCGGCGGTTGGCCTGGCTGGTTGCCGCCAGTGTCAACGCCGCCAGGCCCCAGGCTGCGACGGCAGCGAACATCGCGTCCGCCGAGACGCACTGCCAGATCGCGGCCGGGCCCAGCACCAGGAACGGTGCCGCCGTCCGCGCGATCCCCTCGGCGCCCAGGGTGCGCAGCACGATCATCACCGCGAGGGCAGTGGTCGCCGCGATCAAGGTGACCACCATCCCGGCCGCGAAGGTGCTGCCGAGACCGAGGCGGACCAGGACGACGAAGAAGGTCAGCGCGCCCGGGGGGTGGCCGGCCAGGTGGGCGGGCCAGTTGGAGCGCGGGTCGAACGGGGTCTCGATCGCGCGCTCGGCGATCAACGGGTCGGCGACCTTCGCCGGCCAGTCGGTCGTGGGGTTGAACGGGATCCGGTCGACGTAGATCTGCAGGGTGGCGTGCAGGTCGGGAGTGCCTTGCGCGGTGCGCAGGTACTCGTTGTAGATCCCGAGGATGTGGCCGATGTTGCCGCCGTCGACGGTGGCCAGGGCCAGCATCCAGAGCACCCCGACGACCCAGGTGACCAGCAGCAGCCGGCGCCAGGACAGGGACGCCGCGAGGTTGGCGGCGTACAGGGTGCCGAGAATCGCGATCAGGACCGCCGATGCCGTCCCTGGGCCGAGTCGGGGGGCCCAGTCCGCGTAGACCGGAGGGAAGGTGTTGATGTGCACGTTCCAGTCGAAGGCGGCCGGAACGATCATCGCGGCCGCGACCAGGACGACGCCCACGGCCAGGCCGATCACCGGAGCACGGGACCCGCCGGTCCGGGGGTGCTCCTCGGTGACCGCCATGCGCTCACCCTAGGCATCAGCGGACCTCAGGACCTGTCCTGGACACCGACGTCACCGGGTCGTAAGGCTTTGGCGGGGTCGTGGGACCCTCCGCGCTCATTACGGTTGACCCATGACGCCGACGTGCACCGTGATCCTCCCGTGCCTCAACGAGGCGCCGGCGCTGGAAGGGGTGCTGTCCAAGGTCCCGCCCTCGCTCCGGATCATCGTCGTGGACAACGGGTCCAGCGACGGAACGGCCGCTGTCGCCCGCAGGCTCGGGGCCGAGGTGGTCCACGAGAGCGTCCCCGGGTACGGCGCCGCCGTGCATGCAGGCGTGCTCGCGGCCCGGACCGAGCTGATCGCGGTGATGGACGGGGACGGGTCCTTCGACGCCAACGACCTGCTGCCGCTGATCGAGGACGTCGTCTCGGGCCGCGCCACGATGGCCGTCGGGCGACGGCGGCCCACCGGCCGCGGGGTCTGGCCCTGGCACGCACGCCTCGGCAACCGCGCGGTGGTCGGCTGGCTGCGTTACCGGGTGAACTTCCCGGTGCGCGACATCGCTCCGATCCGGGTCTGCTGGCGCGAGGACCTGATCGGTCTCGGGGTCGAGGACCGCCGGTTCGGCTATCCCGTCGAGCTCATGCAGCGCGCGGTCGCCGCCGGCTGGCGGATCACCGAGCGCGACGTCCCGTACCACCCACGAGCCGCAGGCACCCGCTCGAAGGTCTCCGGCTCGGTGGTTGGCACCGTCCGGACCGCGCGCGACTTCTACGGGGTGCTCCGGTGACGGCTCGCGTGATGGTGATGGCGAAGGCGCCGGTGCCCGGGCTGGCCAAGACCCGCCTCGGTGCGGTCATCGGGATGACCGCTGCGGCCGACCTCGCTGCCGCCGCCCTGCTCGACACCCTGGCGGCCTGCCGCCAGGCCTTTGGTGCGGGGTGCCACCTCGCGCTCGACGGAGACATCACCGCTGCGAGCCGGAGCGCCGAGCTTCTCGCAGCGCTCGACGGCTGGACCGTCTTCACCCAGGAGGGCGACTCCTTCGGGGACCGTCTGGCGCATGCCCACCGGTGGATGGCCGGGCGCGGTGGGTCCCCGGTCGTGCAGATTGGGATGGACACTCCCCAGGTCACTCCGGAGTTGCTGCACGCAGCGGCCGACGGGCTGGAGCGGGGTGCCGATGCGGTGCTCGGGTCGGCCGAGGACGGCGGCTGGTGGGTGCTGGCTCTCTCCGACCCGACCCGTGCCGCCGTACTGCGCGACGTACCGATGTCCACCCCGACGACGTACGCCGCCACCGTCGACGCGCTGATCCGCGGCGGTGCCGCGGTCGCGTCGACACGTGCGCTGCGGGACGTGGACACGGTCGAGGATGCGATCGCCGTCGCCACTGCTGCTCCCGGGACCTGGTTCGCCCGGGCCTGGGCCGAGCTCGTGCCGGAGGCGTCATGACCCAGACGTCCGCCTCCTTCACCGAGGTCTACTCCTCGGCCCTGCGCGGCGAGGCTTGCCGGGTCCTCGGGCTGCACGAGGCCCCGCGCGCTCTGCCGATCTCGACCTGGAACCGCTCTGCCGATCCGGGTGACTCCGCCGTGCTGGCGCAGTGCGCCGGGCCGACCCTCGACATCGGCTGCGGTCCCGGCCGGATGACCCAGCTGCTCGCCGAGCGCGGCCACGTCGTCCTCGGGATCGACGTCGTCGCCGAAGCTGTCTTCCAGACCCGCGGGCGCGGCGTCGCGGCGATGCTGCGCGACGTCTTCGAGCGCCTTCCGGGTGAGGGGCGCTGGGCGACCGCGCTTCTCGCCGACGGAAACATCGGGATCGGGGGAGACCCGCGTGCACTGCTCGCCCGGGTCGCCGAGCTGGTCGAGCCGACCGGCCGCATCGTGGTCGACCTGGCACCGCCGGGCACCGGTCTGGAGACCCGGACTGTCCAGCTGGAGACCCGGTCGTGGACCTCGCGCCCGTTCCGGTGGTCGGTCGTCGGCATCGACTCGATCGGAGCCGTCGCGGCACCGGTAGGTCTGCAGGTCGGATCCGTCCACGTCCACGGCGAGCGCTGGTTCGCCGTTTTGCAGAAGGGTGCCTGAGATGGCCAGGCTGGATATCCGCGACTGGGCGCCGCCGGTTCCCGACGAGGCCGACTTCACCTCCCGGCTGCGCAGCCCCGCGGTGGCCGCCCGCGTCGGCGTCTGGCTCGGCATCTGCTTCGGGGTTGCCTTCGTAACCGGGGTGCTGAGCCATCAGGCCCATCTGAGCGATCCGTTCATCCCCTTCCCGACCCGTCCGGTCTGGATGTATCGGGTGAGCCAGGGGCTGCACCTGGTCGCCGGGACGGCCGCGGTACCGCTGCTGCTGGTCAAGCTCTGGACGGTCTTCCCCAAGCTGTTCGCCAAGCCGCCGAAGAAGATCCGGCTCCTTGCTGTCGAGGCTCTGGAGCGCTCCTCGATCGCGGTCCTGGTGGCTGCAGCGATCTTCCAGCTGGCGAGCGGTCTGGCCAACGCGGCCCAGTGGTACCCGTGGAGCTTCCAGTTCCGCGCCTCCCACTACGCGATCGGCTGGATCGCGATCGGCGCGCTGCTGGTACACATCGCGGTGAAGCTTCCGATCATCCGCGACGTCCTGCGCGCCGACATCGAGGACGGTTCCCACGACCGGGACTCATTGGCCGCCGAGGCGGCGATGAGCCGCCGCGGCCTGGTGCGCGGTGCGCTGCTGGCCTCCGGTGTCGCCGTGCTCGCCACCGCCGGCAGCACGGTGCCGGTGCTGCGGAAGATCTCGGTCTTCGGGGTCCGCTCCGGCGAGGGCCCGGGCGGGATCCCGATCAACGTCACGGCGCGGGCCGCGGACGTGGTCAGTGCGGCGCTGCGCGAGGACTTCCGGCTCACCCTGGTGCACGAGGGTGTCGAGACCTCGCTCAGTCGCCAGGACCTGCTCGCGATGACCCAGAGCAGTGCCGAACTCCCGATCGCCTGCGTCGAGGGGTGGAGCGCGAGCGGGCGTTGGACCGGCGTACGGCTGCGCGACCTGCTCGACCGGGTGGGTGCTCCGCGCGGTCGAGCCGTGCATGTCGTCTCACTACAGGAGCGCGGCTTCTACCGGCAGTCCACCTTGCCCGACCAGTTCGCCGACGACTCCCTGACCCTGCTGGCCTTGGAGCTGAACGGCGAGACGCTGGCGCTCGACCACGGCTACCCGTGCCGGTTGATCGCACCCAACCGTCCCGGTGTCCTGCAGACCAAGTGGGTCTCCCGGATCGAGGTGCTCGGATGATCCGCGCACTCCGGGCCGTCGTGATCGCGCTGGGCATCGCCGCCGGCGGGTACGGCGTCCTGCTGCTGTTCGACATCGGCGGGGAGAACCTGCGCGCCCTGGCGCCCTGGTTGATCGGCGGCGTGATCCTGCACGACGCGGTGCTGGCGCCGCTGACGATCCTGCTCGGCTACCTCGGCAGCCGGGCACTGGGCGCCCGACTGCCGTCGCCGGTGATCATCGGATCCGTCGTGCTGGGCAGCCTCACCCTGGTGGCGTGGCCGGTGCTGGGCCGCGAGGGTGCCCGTCCCGACAACAGCACGCTCCTGGACCGGAACTACGTTGCCGGTTGGGGGATTGCTGCAGCGCTAACGTTGGTAGGCGTGGTGCTCGCTGTCCTGCAGCAACGGCGTACGACGAGGAGGGATGCAGATGGCGCACGTGCTGGTCGTCGATGACGACGTCACGGTCCGCGAGGTGGTCGTCTCCTACCTGCGCGCTGACGGCCACCAGGTCTCCGAGGCTCCCGATGGCGGGGACGCGTTGAAGGCGATGCGGGACACGCCCGCCGACCTGGTCGTGCTCGACCTGATGATGCCCGGGATCGACGGTCTCGAGGTCTGCCGCCGGCTCCGCTCGATCGGCGACGTCCCGATCATCATGCTCACCGCTCTCGGTTCCGAGACCGACCGCGTGGTCGGGCTGGAGTCCGGGGCCGACGACTACGTGACCAAACCGTTCAGCCCGCGCGAGTTGGTGCTCCGAGTCAATGCTCTGCTGCGCCGGGTCGGCGAGCGCGCCGAGCCGGAGACCGGCCGTCTCGTCGACGGTGACTTGGTCGTCGACTCCGGTCGGCACGAGGCCACCGTGGGTGGTTCGGTGCTCAACCTGACTGCCCGCGAGTTCGACCTACTCCGCTTTCTGGTCGCAAACCCCGGTACGGCGTTCTCCCGCGACGACCTCCTCCAGCAGGTCTGGGGCTGGTCCTTCGGCGACCAGTCGACGGTGACCGTCCACGTCCGACGGCTGCGCGAGAAGGTGGAGAGCGACCCCACCACTCCGACCCGCTTGGTCACGGTCTGGGGCGTCGGCTACCGGTGGGAGGCGGCATGAGCGACGAGACCGAGATCGTTCTGATCGCCGCCGTCTGGTCGGCGACCGCGTGCCTGCTCGGACTCTCGGGGGTCTGGCTCTTCCGCCGCTGGTCGCTGCGCTGGCTGGTGCCTGCGGTTGCCGTGGTCGCTGTCGGGTCGGTGGTCGCGGGGATGGTCGGGACCGCGAACGCGATGTTCATCTCCGAGCACGACCTTTCGGTGACCCTGCGGGTGTTGCTGGTCGCCGGACTGGTCGCGGCCGGTGGTGCCACCGCTGTGGGTCTGGCGCTGTCGGGTTGGTCGCGCTCGTTGCAGGCCGAGGCGCGCCGGTTCGGGGACAGTGGTGAGTTTGTGGCGGCCGCCTCCGGGCCCGCCGAGTTCCAGCAGCTCTCCGAGGAGCTGATGCGGACCAGCGCGAAGCTTGCCGAGTCACGCGAACGCGAGACCCGGCTCGAGGAGTCCCGGCGCGAGCTGATCTCCTGGGTCTCCCACGACCTGCGCAGCCCGCTCGCCGGGATGCGCGCGATGACCGAGGCGCTGGAAGACGGACTTGCCGAGGACCCGGCGCGCTACCACCGGCAGATCCGTTCCGAGGTGGATCGGATGGTCCGGATGGTCGACGACCTCTTCGAGCTCTCCCGGATCCACGCCGGGAACCTGACGCTGACCATGGAGCGGTTGGTCCTCGGCGACCTGGTCAGCGAGGCCCTCGCAAGCGCGGACCCGGTGGCTCGCGCCCACGGCGTACGGCTGGGTGGGGTGGTGGACGCCGGACTTGAGGTCGTCGCCGACCCCCGCGAGCTCTCCCGAGTGGTGGCGAACCTGCTGATGAACGCGATCCGGCATACCCCGGAGGACGGCGTCGTCGAGGTCACCGGGCGCTCGGGTCCCAGCGGCGTCGAGCTCGCGATCACCGATGGCTGCGGCGGCCTGAGCGAGGAGGACATGGCTCGCGCCTTCGACGTCGCCTGGCAGGGCAGCGCTGCCCGGACTCCGGAGACAGGCTCGGTCTTCGGGAGCGGGGCAGGGCTGGGTCTGGCGATCGTCAAAGGCATCGTGGAGGCACACCAGGGCACCGTCAGCGTCGACAACGAGGACCCCGGCTGCCGATTCCTGGTACGCCTCCCGGCTTCTGCCTGACCCGCACTAGGTTGAGCGCCATGACGAGCGCAGAGAAGACCCGGTGCTGGATCTACGCGGCGATCGCGCTGGCGGCCCTGATCGGCACCCAGTGGACCCTGGTGGACTACCTGGCCGGACCGGGGAGCGTGGGCGACTTCGTCGACGCCACCGTCGACGGCCACGCGGCCACCTTCGTGACTATCGACCTGCTGGCCGTGGCGCTGGCCGCGACGGTCTTCATGGTGGTCGAGGGTCGGCGGCTCGGAGTGCCGATGCTGTGGCTGTACGTCGTGCTGGTCTTCGCCGTGGCGGTCAGCGTCGCGTTCCCGCTCTTCCTGATCGCCAGGACCAGCGTGATGGCGGCAGCCCGCGATAGTCTCTGACCACCATGGCCGACCCGAACACCACGCTGCCTCTGGTCGGCGTGGTGGTCCTCACCCAGGGCACCCGACCGGACGACCTCGCCGCCGGGCTCGCCGCGGTCCAGGCCCAGGTCGGCGTACGGACCGACATCGTGGTCGTCGGCAACCCATGGGAGCCGACCGGGTTGCCAGACGGCGTCCGCGGAATCAACACGATCGAGCCCCTGGGCATCCCCGGCGGCCGCAACGCCGGTACGCCGCACGTCGCCGGCGACCTGATCTTCTTCCTCGACGACGACGCCCGCCCGGCCGATGAGCACTATCTGGCCGGTGCGGTTGCCAAGTTCGCCGCTGACCCGAGCCTGGGCGTGATCCACCCGCGGGTGGACTCCACCGAAGGTGACCCGCCGAAGCGCTGGATTCCGCGGGTCCGCAAGGGCGACCGGTTCCGCTCGTCGGCGGCGTTCGTGCTCTGGGAGGGCGGTTCGGTGATCCGGCGTACGGCGCTGGAAGAGGTCGGCGGCTGGCCCGCCCTGTACGCCTACGCCCACGAGGGGATCGAGTTCAGCTGGCGGATGTGGGACGCCGGGTGGAAGGTCTGGTACACCGGCGACCTCGCCTGCGTGCACCCGCCGATCAACCCGGCGCGGCACGACACCTACTACCGGTTCAACGCCCGACACCGGGTCTGGACCGCACGTCGCAACCTGCGCTTCCCGTTCACCTACCTCTACGTCGGCACCTGGACCCTGGTGCAGATCGTGCGCTCGGTGCGCAGCAGTGATGGTCGTGCGAGCCTCAAGCCCTGGTTCGCCGGCTGGCGCGAAGGCTGGCGGGTGGACCCGGGTGGCCGCCAGCCGCTGAAGTGGTCGACGATCTGGCTGATGACCCGGCACGGCCGCCCGCCGGTGATCTGACGATGGCCCCGCAGCCACCGGTCTCGGTCTTCATGGCCGTCTGTGATTCCGCGGGTTCGCTGGCGGAGAGTGTCCGTCGGGTGCTCTCCCAGGACTACGCCGGCGACCTCGAACTGGTCCTCGCCGTCGGTCCGTCGCGCGACCGGACCCGGGAGATCGCCGACGACCTGGCTGCCAGCGAGCCGCGGCTCGTGGTCGTCGACAACCCGGCCGGCTACACCCCGCACGGACTCAACGCCGCGATCGCGGCCGCTCGGCACGACCTCCTGGTCCGGGTGGACGGTCACGCACTGATCCCGCCCGACTACGTCACCCGGTTGGTCCGGCACCTGACTACGACCGATGCCGCGAACGTTGGCGGCCGCATGGTCGCGGTCGGCGCCGGCCCGGTCGACGGGGCGGTGGCGGTGGCGTACGGCTCGCGCTTCGGCCTGGGTGGGGGAGCGTTCCACGTCGGCGGTGCTGCGGGGCCGGCGCCGACGGTCTACCTGGGTGCCTTCCACCGCGCCGCGATCGAGGCGGTCGGTGGGTACGACGAGTACTTCCTGCGTGCGCAGGACTGGGAGCTCAACCACCGGCTCCGCGAGGCCGGCCGGACCATCTGGTTCGATCCGGAGATCGCGGTGGGCTACCAACCGCGAGCGACCTGGCGCGACCTGGTTAAGCAGCAGTACCGCACCGGCGGCTGGCGTCGTCGGGTGATCGCCCGGCACCCGAGTACGGCGAGCGTGCGCTACCTGGCGCCGCCGGCGCTGGTGCTCGGGATCCTGCTCGGGGTACTGGCTGCGGCCCTTGCCCCGGTGACCTCGCCGTGGCTGGGGCTCGGCCTGCTCGCGCCGCTCGGGTACGCCGTAGCGATCACGTTCATCGGTCTTACCGAGGGCCGGGACACGCCGTGGTCGGTGCGGCTCCGGGTGCCGGTGGCGATGGCGCTGACGCACCTGGCTTGGGGGATTGGGTTCCTGGTCCGCGCGAAGTGACACGCGGCTACCGGGGTCGCGGACGGAAGCCGGGGATGTTCAAATCCGGACGGTTGTGCGACAGGTCAGCGGATGCCGAATGGATCGGTGATCCAACCCTCCCCGTGCGACGAGTAAGCCTGGTCCGCCGCCTTGATCCAGTCATATGAGTCCGTCGGGTGAACCTTGCCCTTTCTGACGAGGATCGCTGACGGGACGGTCGTCGTGCCGCTAAAGATCTGATGGGCCTCGTTCGTGATCACAATCTCGTACTCAGAACGCCTATGGAAGAACGGCAGCGTTCGTCGATCCCCGACTCGCCTGATCCGAATCTGCAATGCGCTTGGCAAGAACGCGCCTGACATGTCCCTAACGCCGACGACTTCGGATGCGTCGAACGGGATCTCATCGCGGCCGAGAATCTTGACGACGCGGTTGCCAGCAATCATCACGTTAGCGAACGTTCGACCACTTGCGAGTTCCACCTGTACGCGGTGAACGCCCATTCGGAACTCCGGCAGCCCGGCGACCGCGTCAACGATTGCGGACGGTAGTTCGTCAGACACGCCGCGATCCTCTCACGTGAGCCAGGTCCATCGACGCGCCTGGATGCGCTCTACGAGCACGCCGGGGGTGGGCGTCGGGTCCGCTTCCGGACGGTTGAGAGACGCTTGGTCATCCGACTACTGCCAATATGGAGCGATGACGACTGATGACATGGGCTTTGCCGTCAGCAAGCGAAAGTTTCCGATCGCGCCCCGCAGCACTCGAAAACTTGAAGTTGGCGACTTGATCGCCGTGCCTTGCGATCCGTCGGGATGGGCTTGCCTACAGATCGTTGATCTGAAGAAGTCCGGACCTGGTTGGACTACCTCCCTGATCGTCGGTGCACTCCCTTGGCACGGAGATTCGCCACCCACCGCCGACGGAGTATCCGGGATCGCAGCAACACGCATCGGCATAACCAATGTCCAGATCTTCACGGAGGGTGGCCTAAAGATTGTGGGCGCGACCGACGTAGTGCCGCACGGTTTCGCATCCAACTACCGTGACTTTGCAATTGGCACGGTCCACTACTCCTGGGGTTGGAAGGCCGCGATTGCTCAGGCCCAAGCGGTATCCGAGTCCAGTTAGGCAACCTTTCGGTCTGCTGCACCAGCAGGCGTCATGGCGGTCTCACAACCGCACGGTTCTGAGACGTTCCCCGCGCAAATCGACGGTCTCGCGGCCTACGGCGTATCAAATCCCGTGTCCGAAATACTTTGTCGCACATCCAGCTGTCTGACGGGTTTCGTACACGTCCTTGAACTGAGGCTCCGGGTCAGGAGGTCTTCTCCAGGTACGCCGCGACGCCAGCCTCGATGGCTTCCTCGATCTCATCGAGCTTGGCAGCGCTGACCTGTTCGTGACGGATCAGGTCGTCCCAGTTGGTGCGGCGCAGGTTGAGGTCCACCGTGGTCGGCTCCCAGACGTCGGCGATGCCGGCGCCCAGCGAGTAGTCCTTGTACTTGATGCCGCTGCCGTGCACCGCAGACTCGAAGCCCTGGAAGCCGATCAGCGCGCAGGGGATTCCGTAGCTGTGGCAGACGATCATGACGTGCATCGCGCTGGTCACCACAGCGTCGTACGACGCGAGGGTGCTGACGAAGGCGTGGATGTCCTCGGGGTGCGAGACCAGGACGTTCAGCTCGTCGAAGTTCTCCGGTAGCACCAGCGGCGCGCTCGCGTGGGTGAAGTGCCGGACCAGGGCGATCCGCCCGTTGGTGGCGCCGCGCTCGACCGGCAGTACCCGCGACAGCAGGGCGCCCGGGTCGCCGAAGCTGTCCACTGAAGGCCCGCCCTGGCGGCGGAGCAGATCGGCGGTCACCGGCCCGCGCACCGAGACGTACGACGCAGCGGTGTTCAGCTCGACGTCCTCGGTGGAGATGCCGGTGCCGATCACGATTGACTTGGGCCGGATGAACCGGCCGACCGAGCCAACCATCACAAGGTTCGGTTGCCGGGTGGCCTCGGTGAGCGGGACGAACTTGATCGGTCGGCTGGTGGCGTTCTGCAGGATCAGCGGGCTCAACCAGTCGCCGAAGTTGCCCGGGTAGGGACGCACCCACCAGCTGAGCGTGAGCGGGACGTCCTCGCTGCCCTCCAGCCGGTAGTGCGCGAACGACTCCGCCGCCCGCTGCGCACCGGCGTCGTCGGCCGACGGGATCCCGCTCGCGTTGAGTTCAGCGGCCAGCTCGCGGACCCTCTCCAGCCTCCCGTCCTGACCAGCGGTGACCATCTGGTTGATCAGCTGCTGGCGGTGCTTGGAGGTGCCCTTGTCGTGCACGTCCTTGGTCAGGGTGTGGGTGATCCCGATCCGGTCGGCGAGCTTGCGCAGCTGACCGGCAAACGGGCCAAGTCGGCGCTCGATCGCCTTCGCGACCCGGAGCGCCCGCTGACGGTTCGACTTCGCCTTCTTCTTAGGGCCGATCTGGTCGTGCTGGACGACCTTTCCCTTGAACTCGGCCACGTTGCCGCTGGACCCGAAGGAGAAGAACGCCGAGACGCCGTGACCGCTGCGGCTGGTGACGGCCGCGGAGGGGATCACCTGGAAGCTCATCGCCGGCCCGTTGGCGCGCCAGGACTCCTCGAAGAAGTAGTCGTCGGTCGCCTTGATGTCGAGGGTGGCTTCGAGGGTGACCGCGTCGGCCATGAACTTGCGCCCGGCAGCGGTGGTGTTGATGCCGAAGAAGCACGGCTCCCAGAACCGGGTCCGGTTGGCGTAGCCGATCGTCGACGGAGCCCCGAAGCCGCGCTGGAAGCCGATCAGGTCGGCGGTGAAGCCGTGCACGTACTCAGGCAACCCGAGCAGCTGGCAGTCGACGTCGATCCAGAAGACCTTCTTGTCAGGGTTCTCCGCGCAGACCCGGCCGAGGAAAGAGATCTTCTTGCGGCAGATGTCGGCCCAGTCCTCCCCCGGCTGCTTGACGATCTCTTGGAGCTCGCCGGCCACGCCGATGTCGCTGAGGTTCTTACGGAGCCGGTCTGCGTGGTCGCGGTAGTAGTCGTCGGCGGTGTAGAAGGAGCAGACGATGACGTCAGCGAGATCCATGAAGTCCTCCGGGTCGGGCCGCGCTCAGCACGTCGCACAGCAAGGCCCGACTATACCGGGGGGACCGGTCCCCTAGCTGAGCTCGCGGATCACTCGGGCCGGGTTCCCGACGGCCACCACGTTCGCCGGGACGTCCCGGGTGACCACCGCGCCAGCGCCGATCACGCTGTTGTCGCCGACGGTGACCCCGGCGAGCAGGATCGCCCCGCCGCCGATCCAGACGTTGCGTCCGATCGTGATCGGTGCGGCTGCCTCGACCCTGCTGCGGCGCTCGGCCGGGTCGAGCGGGTGGGCGGGGGTCAGCAGCTGGACGTGTGGCCCGATCTGGGTGTCGTCACCGATGGTGATCGGGGCGCAGTCCAGCGCAGTCAACCCGTAGTTCGCGAAGACCCGGTCGCCGAGGGTGATCTGGCTGCCGTAGTCGACGTACAGGGGCGCCCGGAGGGTGACGTCCTTGCCGACGGCGCCGAGCAGCTCGACCAGGATCTGACGGGCCCCGACGTGGTCGTCGCACGGCATCGCGTCGTACGACGCCATCAGCCGTCGGGCGCGGACCGCGGCCGCGACCAGCTCCGGGTCGTCGGCGAGGTACGGGTCTCCCGCGATCATGCGGTCGCGCTGGCTACGTCCGGCCGGGTCCATCCCGCCACCGTACGGCGGTCTAACCGGCGGCGGGCGTCGCGAGCTCGAAGTCGGCCAGGTCGAGGCGTGCGGTCCGGTCCTTGTACTCCACGACCGTGCCGGGCCAGTTCGTCGTCACCCGACCGCCCTCGTCGCGGTACCAGCTGGCGCAGCCGCCCCAGACGCTCGCGGCGAGCCGCTCCTGGATCTCGGCGTCGAATCGCTCCTCGGTCTCCGGCCGCACCGCGACGTACCCGGTCTGAGCGGCGGTCTGGACGAGCTGGCGGATGAAGCCCGACTGGGACTCCATCATGTTGATGATCGAGCTGCCGCCGAGGTTGGTGTTCGGGCCGTAGACGATCCCGAAGTTCGGGAAGCCGGGCACGCAGATGCCGTAGTACGCCCGGGCGCCCTCGGTCCAGGCCTCGTCGAGGCTGGTCCCGCCGACGCCGGCGACCTTCATCGGGGCCAGAAACTCGGTCGCGGCGAAGCCAGTGCCGTAGATGATCACGTCGGCCGGGTGCACGGTGCCGTCGGCAGTGCGGACGCCGTCGGGCAGCACCTCGACCACGTGGTCGGTCACGACGTCGACGTTGGCCGAGGCGAGCGCCGGGTACCAGTCGTTGCTGAACAGCAACCTCTTGCAGCCGATCGGGTAGTCAGGTTTGAGCTTGGCCCGCAAGTCCGGGTCCTTGACCTGCCGACGCAGGTGCAGGCGCCAGGCGACCTCGAGGACCTTCTTCATCGGGTTGGTGCCGGTCAACGACTTGTTCAACTGCTCGGAAGCCACCCAGGTCAGCTTGCGGCCGAACGCCTGGGTGCGGGGGAGCCGGGCGAAGGCGCGGTGGTGGACGCGGGAGTAGGCGCGGTCCGGCTTCGGGACGACGTACGGCGCGCTGCGCTGGAAGACGGTGACGTGACCGGCCTCGGGCTGGATCCCGGGGACGAACTGGATCGCACTGGCGCCGGTGCCCAGGACCGCGATCCGCTTGCCGCGCAGGTTCGCGGTGTGGTCCCACTGCGCGGAGTGGAACGCGGGACCGGTGAAGGCCTCGGCGCCCGGGATCGCCGGGATCACCGGGCGGGAGAGCTGACCGACCGCGAAGACCAGGAACTCGGCCTCCAGGGTCTCCCCGGCCGAACCTGATCGGTCCAGTGTCTCAACCCGCCACGTGTGTGTCTCGGCCTGGTACGTCGCGGCGCTCACCTCCACCCCGGTGCGGATCTTCTCCCGCAGCCCGTGCTCGGTGGCGACCCGGTCGATGTAAGCCAGGATGTCGGCCTGAGCGGCGTAGCGTCGACCCCAGTCGGGGTTCGGCGCGAACGACCACGAGTACAGCGAGCTCGGGACGTCGCAGGCCGCGTTCGGGTAGGTGTTGTCGCGCCAGACCCCGCCGAGGTCGTCGGCCTTCTCCAGCACGGTGAGGTCAGTGAAGCCGTGCTGGAGCAGCTCGATCGCCGTACCCAGGCCGCCGAAGCCGGCGCCGATGATGATGATCCGCGGTGAGGTCATGGGTCGAGGGTAGGGAGTGCGCACTCCGACGGACAGGGGGTCGGGGCGGTGCTGATTGATAATTCCGGCCTAGACTTACCGGCGTGACCACGTTGCTCGAGCCGGTGACCCGGGACTGGTCGTTCCCGCGGCACGTCACCGGCATCGTGGTTCTGGTCGAGCACGCAGCGGCCTCCGGGGTGCCCGCCCGGACGGCGCTCGCCGGTACCGGCCTCTCGGAGCGCGACCTGGACGACGCCAGCGGCGAGGTGACCGCCGAGCAGGAGCTCCGGGTGGTCCGCAACCTGCTCCGCTCCGGAGGCGCGGCCGCCCGGTCGGGAGTGGCGCTGGGCCGCCGCTACCGGGTGAGCACCTTCGGCATCGCCGGCTACGCCCTGGTCGCCAGCCGGACTCTGCTCGATGCGATGAACTTCGCGCTCCGGTTCATGGACCTGACCTACACCTTCTCGATCCCGCACGCCCGCCTCGAGGACGGTGCCGAGGGGCAGCAGGTCGTGATCGAGGCGTACGACGAGACCCTGCCGACCGATGTCCGTGAGTTCCTGGTCCGGCGCGACCTGGCTGCGGTCGAAGCGGTGCTCCGTGAGCTCTTCCTCGGTGACCTGCCCACGTCCTACGACGTCGAGGCCGGCCGGGTCACGTTCCCCGCGTCGTACCTGACCGCCGAGCTGCCGCACGCCAGCCCGGCCGCGAGCGCCCTGGCCAGCGAGCTCTGCGCTGACCTCGCGGCCCGTCGCCGCGACACCAGCCCGCTGGCCCAACAGGTCCGGATCCTGCTCGCCCAGCGAGTCGCCTTCGATCCCGGTTGTGCTGGCGTGGCTCGGGCGATGGCGCTCGGCGAGCGGACCCTGCGCCGGCGGCTGGCCGCAGCCGGGACGTCGTACCAGACGTTGCTCGACGAGGTCCGGATCGCACTGGCCGCGCGGCTGCTGGCGACCGGCTCGCTCACCGTCACGGAGGTCGCGCACCGGCTCGGGTACGCCGAGTCCGCCAGCTTCATTCACGCCCACCGGCGCTGGCACGGGACGACCCCGACCGGACGGGCCTAGGCTGCTGGCATGCTGACCGTCGCGTACGTCTTCGCCGCGCTCGCCGCCGCCGTGCACGTCTACATCTTCTGGCTCGAGGCCCTCGCCTTCGAGACCGTCGGCCGCAAGGCCTTCGGGGTCTCGGCCGAGGATGCGGCGATCATGAAGCCGTGGGCCTACAACCAGGGCTTCTACAACCTGTTTCTCGCGATCGGGGTGGCGGTGGGCCTCGGCCTGACCAACGGCAACCGGGACGCCGGGATCGCGGTGATCGTCTTCGCGACCGCCTCGATGGCGACCGCGGCGACAGTGCTGATCGGGTCGGACCCGTCCAAGGCGCGGGGCGCGCTCGTGCAGGGTCTGTTCCCGGCGGTCAGCCTGATCGCGTTCGCGCTCTGGGCGACGAGCTGACCGGGGGCGTCACGAAGGTCGCCGGCAGCCGGGTGGACCGCCACGGTCGGCGAGTACCGGTGATTACTGTGCCCAGTGTCGTGCCCAGTGCTGTGCCCAGTGTCGTGCCCGATCCGGCCGTAGAGGTTGAGCAGCAGCGGCTGTGTTACCGACAGCAACGCGGCGAAACGCCGGTGCGCCTAGTGGATGCGGTCGTCGTACGGTCCTGCCCCGTGCTCACCATCTCAGGTGATCGTCATTCCACCGTCGACAGGTAGCGTCTGCCCGGTCACGTAGCCGGCGGCGTCGGAGGCGAGGAAGACCACCGTCGCGGCGAGCTCGCGCGGGTCGCCCTTGCGGCCCATCGGGATCCGGCCCATCTGCTGGTCCAGGTAACCCGGCGGGTACTGCTCGGTCATCTCGGAGTTGAAGAACCCGGGCGCGATCGCGTTGACCCTGATCCCCTTGCGGCCGGTCCACTGCTGGGCGAGATCCCGGGTCAGACCGATCAGACCGGCCTTGGAGGCGGCGTACGCGGCCTGCGGGAGTCCCGCGGTGGTGAGGCCGAGAACCGAGGAGATGTTGATGATCGAGGAGCCGGGGCCCATTACCCGTCCGCAGGACTGCGCCATCCAGTAGCAGCCGTTCAGGTTGACGTCGATCACCCTGGCGAACTGCTCCGGTGTCTCCCGGGTCGCCGGGACCGCGGTGCCGATGCCGGCGTTGTTGACCAGGATGTCCACCCGGCTGAACTCGGCCATCGCGGCGTCGACGAGGGCCTGGCAGGACGTCGGGTCGGCCACGTCGGTCGCGACGCTGAGCGCACGGCGGCCGGCCGATTCGACCAGTGCTGCGGTGTCGGCGAGTCGGTCGACCCGGCGAGCGCCGAGGACGACGTCGGCGCCCGCTTCAGCCAGTGCCTGCGCGAAGGCGACGCCGAGGCCGGAGGAGGCGCCGGTGACGACGGCGACCTTGCCGTCGAGGCGGAACAGGTCGGTCACCGCTGAGGCCGTGGATGAGGTAGGCATGGGCCGATCATGCCGGATCCCGGCCGAGCGTCGTTCAATCAGGCCCGTTGGTCACGCGAATCCGGGCTGATGGTTAGCTCGCCTGACCAAGATCCCGGACTCGTCGGACCACGAGGCCTGATTCAACCGTCGGTGTCCTCCTGGAGGGATTCCTCGTACTGTCGGGCCCGCCAGCCGGACTCGACCATGTCGTGCAGCGTGTGGCGCATCGTCCAGTCGAGGTCGCGGGCGGCGAGCTTGCCGTCGGCGACGATCCGCGCCGGGTCGCCGGGGCGCCGCGGCACCACCTCGGGCTCGAAGTCGATCCCGCTGACCTCGCGCACGGTGTCCATGATCGCCTTCACCGAGGAGCCCGACCCGCTGCCGAGGTTGTAGACCGGCTCCAGCGGTTCGCCGTTCTCCAGGTGCCGCGCAGCGACGGCGTGCGCCGCGGCGAGGTCGGCGACGTGCACGTAGTCGCGGATGCAGGTGCCGTCGGGGGTCGGGTAGTCGCCGCCGTAGATCTTCGGGGTCCGGCCCTCGAGGAGCGCGTTGAAGACCAGCGGCAGCAGGTTGTGGTGGCTGGCGTCGTACAGGTCCTCGGCGCCGGAGCCGACCACGTTGAAGTAGCGCAGCGAGGTGTGCCGCAGTCCGGCCGCGACCTCCTGGGCGCGCAGCAGCCACTCACCGATCAGCTTGGTCTCGCCGTAGGGCGACTCCGGCGCCGGAGCCAGCGCCTCTGTGACCAGGTCGACGTCGGTCGTGCCGTAACAGGCGTCGCTGGAGGAGAACACCATCCGAGGGACGTTCGCGCGCTCCATCGCCTCCAGGACGCTGACGGTGCCGGTGACGTTCTGCTGGTACGCCGTCAACGGGAGGTCGACCGAGACCCCGGCCGCCTTGAAGCCGGCCAGGTGGATGACGCCGTGCACGTCGTGGGCCCGGATTGTCCGCTCGACCAGGCCGGTGTCGAGGATGCTGCCGGTCACGAACGGGACGTCGTCGCGGACGAACCGGCGGTGGCCGGTCGACAGGTCGTCGAGGACGACCGCGGGGATGTCGACGTCCGCTAGCGCGCGGACGACGTGCGACCCGATGTACCCGGCGCCGCCGGTGACCAGCCACGACATGGAGTTCCTCCTCGTTCTGCCCCCGACCTTATGACGCGAAGCCGACGAACGGAGCCCCGGGCAGCAGGGTCCGCTCGACCTTGGTGACGAACGGGGAGGTCATCGCCCCCACCAGCGCTCCGTACCCGAGCCCGAAGGCGATCTCGTCACCCACCGAGAGGGCGTGGTCGCCGATGTCGAGGACGAGGTGGTCGCTACTCATGCCGAGGACCGAGATGCCCTCGGGGGGAGTCAGACCGTCCGCAGTGGTGTCCTGGCGGCCGAGCGCCAGGACTGCCTGCCGGATGGTGCCGGTGCTGGTGCGGACCGGGTGCTCGCCGAAGGCCGTCTGCGCGCGTTCCCCCCACGGTTGCGCGGGCTTGTCGCGGACGTCGATGACCTCGGCGAAGAGCCGGAACGCGTCCCCGTGCAGGCCCGGGATCAGGGTGCGGTGCAACGGCTCGGTCCCCAGCAGGAGCGCCTCGCCGAGGCGGAGGTCGTCGACCCGGCCTACGGCGCGGGTCGTCGCGACCCAGTCGAGGTTGGCGGAGTTGCCGCCGGAGACCACCGTGAGCGTGATGCCGTGAGCCGCCTCGACCTGGTCGGCCAGGCGGGAGAGCACCGCCATGTTGGTGTCGTCCGGGACAACGCCGTTCTGGCAGGCGAGGTTGGCGCCGAGCCCGGTCAGCCGGAGCGAGGGGCGGGCCAGCACGTATGCTGCCGCGTCGAGGACGTCCGCGGCGGCGATCCCCTCGCGCAGGTCCCCGAGCTCGACCATCAGGATCACGCCGTGGACCCGCTGGAGCCGGCCGGCCGCGGTATCGAGGGCGTCGAGGACCGTGCGGTCGGTGTTCAGGCTGGTCGTCGCTTCACGGACGACCGAGCCCGCCTGGCTGAGCATCGGCGAACGGATCAACGTGCGTGACGGTGATCCCTCGAGCCCGGCCAGACGGACGAGGTTTGCGACCCGGGAGTCACCCAGGCCGGTGGCGCCGCCGGCCAGCATGGCGGCGCCGATCCCGGGCGAGCCGAGGGTTGCCTTCGTGACCCCGGTGACCCGGACCCCGCGAGGCGCCAGGCGGTCCACCAGGACGCGGGTGTTCTGCTCGACCTTGCCGAGATCAACCTCGACCCGGGGTGCGGTCACTGGACGGCGAGAGCGGGTTTTGCCAGCGACGGGAACGCCAGCAGCACCATGTCGACGAGCTCAGCCGCAGACCTGGTCAACGGGTCGGTGACCGGGAGCCCGAGGTGCAACCGGTGGTCGGCGATGGCGTCATCGATCTCGACCGGCGTCATCTCTTCGTGGTTGATCGTCACGCCGATGACCCGGGTGTCGGCGAAGGCCTCGATCAGGGCGATCTCGCTCGCGGCCGTCGGCATCGGCATCATCGGGAAGTCGCCGAGGAACTTGCGCTTCGGGGCGTGCTGCACGATCACCCCGTCCGGGCGGCTGCCGCGCAGGATGTGACCCGAGGACAGGTACGCCGGGTGGCTGAGCGCGCCCTGACCTTCGACCACGATCACGTCGGGGTCCTCACCCTCGAAGGCGCGCACCACTTGGTGCTCGACCTCGCCGGAGATGAACTGGGGGACCATTGCGTCCAGCGCGGCGCCGTACCTGCCGCCCTGGATCAGCGTGGTCTGGCCGGTGCCGACCATGACGGCCTTGATGCCGACGTCGTTCAGCGCCTGGACCAGCAGGGTGGCGGTGGTGCGCTTGCCGATCGCGCCGTCGGTCCCGAGGACCGCGATCCGCGGGCAGGTGACGTCGAAGATCCGACCGGAGAACAGGTGCAGGTCGCGGGTGTCCTTCGGGCGCCGTACGTCGGTGATGGTGACCGCTGCGATCAGCGCGGCCGCCACGAACTCGGCGTCGTCGTTGAGGAACTCGTGCAGCCCGTTGATGATGTGCATGCCGCGGCTGATTCCGTCGAGGAGCACCACCCGCTGGGCGTCGGAGAGCAGGCCGTCTGCCGGCGCCACCCCGCAGATCAGGTAGTCCGGGACGTGGCCCGCGTGCGCGATGGCTTCGACGAGGTTGGCCAGGACCGGGATCCCGTTCGGCGTACCGTCGAGGAACTCGCCGGCGTCGACGCCGGCCCGGCGCGCGTCGATGACGCTGAGGATCTCGTACTTCTCCGAGTGCCGGACCAGGCCGTTGGCGGTCTTGCCGTCCTGCTCGCCGAACTGCTGGTCGCAGTAGACGATCGCGGTCGACCCGAGGGGGAGGTCGAACGCCACAGCGGGGACGGCGTCGGCGCGGAGCTGCACGGCGTGGGCGCGCGCGTCGTAAGACGGATTGCTGGACAGCGAAGGCATGGAGGTCCTCTGAGAAGTCCCAGAGGAGGCGACGGGCTTCGTGGCCGGGTAGTGAGCCCAACGGTCAACGAGGCGTCTGCCCTGAGTGACGGCGAGATTGCCGACCTGGTCAGGGTAACCGGTGTACCCCGAAACCTCGGTATCCTGACTCGCCCCTACGAGAAGGCTGCACCAACAAAGGACATGATGAGCGAGCGCGAAGAGCAGGTCGGGTACGACGTCCACGGCACCGAGGCAAAGTGGCTTCCGGTGTGGGAGCGTCTCGACCCCTTCCGGGCGGACGACAACAGCCCGAAGGAGAAGCGGTACGCGCTGACGATGTTCCCGTACCCGAGCGGCGACCTGCACATGGGTCACGCCGAGGTCACTGCGCTGCACGACGTGATCGCGCGGTACTGGTGGCTGCGCGGCTACGAGGTGCTCAACCCGATGGGCTGGGACTCCTTCGGCCTGCCCGCGGAGAACGCCGCGATCCGCAACGACGAGCACCCGGCGACGTACACCTACGCCAACATCGAGACCCAGGCCGAGTCCTTCAAGAAGTACGGGATCTCCTTCGACTGGTCGCGCCGGTTGCACACCTCCGACCCGGAGTACTACCGCTGGACCCAGTGGCTGTTCCTGAAGTTCCGGGAGCGAGGCCTGGCGTACCAGAAGTTCTCACCGGTGAACTGGTGCCCCAATGACCAGACCGTGCTGGCCAACGAGCAGGTCGTCGACGGCAAGTGCGAGCGCTGCGGCGCCGAGGTCACCAAGCGCGAGCTGAACCAGTGGTACTTCAAGATCACCGAGTACGCCCAGGAACTGTTGGACGACCTCGACGTGCTCAACGACACCTGGCCGGACCGGGTGGTCACCGCGCAGCGCAACTGGATCGGCCGTTCCGAGGGCGCTCACGTCGACTTCCGGGTTGAGGGCCGGGCCGAGCCGATCACCGTCTACACGACCCGTCCGGACACCCTGTACGGCGCGACCTTCATGGTCGTCGCAGCAGACGCCCCGCTGGCGGCCGAGATCGTTGCCGACTCCCAGCGCGACGCGCTCACGGCGTACGTCGAAGAGATCCGGAAGGCCTCCGACATCGACCGGCTCGCGACCGACCGCCCGAAGTCGGGCGTCGACCTGGGCGTTACCGCCACCAACCCGGTGACCGGCGAGCAGATCCCCGTCTGGGCGTCGGACTACGTGCTGGCCGACTACGGCACCGGCGCGATCATGGCCGTGCCCGCGCACGACCAGCGCGACCTCGACTTCGCGAAGAAGTTCGCCTTGCCGGTCCGCCGGGTGGTCGACGTGCCGAATGCCGAGAACCCGGAGGAGACCTACGAGGCCACCACCGGCAACGGCGCCTACGTGAACTCCGGCCCGCTGGACGGGCTGACCGACAAGGCTGCCGGCATCCACACGATCATCGAGCAGCTCGCCTCCGCCGGCACCGGCGAGGGGACCGTCAACTTCCGGCTCCGCGACTGGCTGCTGAGCCGGCAGCGCTACTGGGGCGTGCCGATCCCGATCATCCACTGCGAGGGCTGCGGCGAGGTCCCGGTGCCCTACGACCAGCTGCCGCTGGAGCTTCCGGCGCTGAAGGGCGCCGACCTGAAGCCCAAGGGCACCTCACCGCTGGCTGCGGCCACCGACTGGGTCAACGTCGACTGCCCCACCTGCGGTTCGCCCGCGAAGCGGGACAGCGACACGATGGACACCTTCGTCGACTCGTCCTGGTACTTCCTGCGCTACTGCTCCCCGAACGACGACACTCAGGCGTTCGACCCGGCCCTGGTCAATGCCTGGATGCCGGCCAACCTGTACGTCGGCGGCGTCGAGCACGCGGTGCTGCACCTGCTCTACGCCCGCTTCTTCACCAAGGTGCTGGCCGACATGGGCCTGCTGGACTTCCGCGAGCCGTTCGCGGCCCAGCTGAACCAGGGCTTTGTGATCAATCGCGGCAAGAAGATGAGCAAGTCGCTGGGCAACGGCGTCAACCTAGGGGAGCAGCTCGAGGCGTTCGGCGTCGACGCGGTCCGGCTGACGCTGGTCTTCGCCGGTCCGCCGGAGGACGACATCGACTGGGCCGAGATGTCCCCGGGTGGGTCGCTGCGGTTCCTGCAGCGCGCCTGGCGCCTGTCCGGAGACGTGACTTCGCCGGCCAGCGTCCCGTTCGCCCCGGACGGCGGCGATCTGGTGCTGCGCAAGCAGACCGCACGGACCCTGACCGATGCCGCCGACCTGGTGGAGTCGTTCCGGTTCAACGTGATGGTCGCCCGGGTAATGGAGCTGGTTAACGCGACCCGCAAGGCGATCGACTCCGGCGCCGGACCGGCAGACCTCGCGGTCCGAGAAGCCGCCGAGGTCGTGGCCATGCTGCTCTCGTTGGTCGCGCCGTACACGGCCGAGGAGATGTGGGAGCGGCTAGGTCACGCGCCGACCGTTGCCCGGGTCGCCTGGCCCGCGGTCGACCCGGCACTGCTGGTCCAGGACTCGGTCACCGCCGTCGTCCAGATCCAGGGCAAGGTCCGGGCTCGGTTGGAGGTGTCCCCGGGCATCTCCGAGGCCGATCTCGAGGCGGCGGCGCTGGCCGACGAGGCCGTCCAGCGAGCGCTGGACGGCGCCGCTGTGCGCAAGGTGATCGTGCGGGCGCCGAAGCTCGTCAACATCGTCGTGTGACTAGGCTCCCGACCATGACCATCGCCCTCGTCACCGACTCGACGGCGTCGTTGCCCCCCGAGGTCGCGGTCGCCCGTGCCGTGACCGTGGTGCCGCTGCAGGTCGTCATCGGTGCCACCGCGTACGACGAGGGGGTCGAGGGCGGGGTGACCCCGGAGATGCTGGCCGAGGCGCTTCAGGCCTGGACCCCGGTGAGCACGTCGCGCCCGAACCCCGACGAGATGCTCGCGGTCTACGAGCGGCTCGCGGCCGAGGGTGCCACCGAGATCGTTTCGATCCATCTCTCCGCCGACCTCAGCGGAACCTTCGAGTCCGCCCAGCTGGCCGCACGGCTCGCTCCGGTGAAGGTGCACGCCGTCGATGCCCGCCAGGTCGGGATGGGGACCGGGTTCGCGGTGCTCGCGGCCGCGGACGCCCGCGACGCCGGTGCCGACGCGGCCGGCATGGCCGCCGCCGCCCGGGAGCGCTCCGCCGCGACGACCTCGCTGTTCTACGTCGACACCCTGGAGTACCTGCGCCGTGGCGGCCGGGTCGGCGCGGCCGCAGCCCTGCTGGGCTCAGCCCTCGCGGTGAAGCCGATCCTGAAGGTCGAGGACGGCCGGATCGGCCCTTTCGAGCGGGTTCGCACCTCCGGCAAGGCGCTGAGTCGCATCGAGGAGCTGGCTGTCGCGGCCGCGGCCGACCACGAGGTCGAGATCGCGGTCGCTCACCTGGCCAGCCCGGAGCGCGCCCAGGCCCTTGCTGACCGGCTCGCGACCCGGCTGGTCGACGGTCTCGGCGGCCGTGCGGTCTGGGTCGGTGAGATCGGCGCGGTGCTGGGAGCCCACGTCGGCCCTGGGATGGTCGCGGTCACGGTGGCGCGCCGCTCGGTACCGGGCGTTTAGGCATGAGGTTCACGGCCCGGGAGGGTTGTGCACCGTCACGCTGATCGCGCCGCCCGTGGTTTGCGACGTGACCGTCATGGTGGCACCGTGGCCGGCGACCAAGGCAGAGGACGTCGGGTTGTCCGCTGACCAGTACGCGTCGGGCACGGTGTCGTCGAAGGTCGAGATCCCTGCCCGGGACGGGACGTGCAGGGTGAGGGTCTCAACGGTCGCGTTGGGCCCTCGGCCTACGAGTACCTCGCGGTGGAGCGTGAGCGGGTCGGTCGCCTGGACGCCGAACGTCGCGTCGAAGACCTGCACGTGGTTGGTCACGACGAAGCCGTCGGGCCAGTACAGCGGTGCTGGCCGGGCGTCGAGCGGGAGCGCGAGCCCGTGTCCCGGGTGGTCGTAGACCTCGTTGTCAGAGTAGGTCTCGTCGATCGCCCAGACCAGGAGCCCGTCCTCGTAGGCGAACCGTTCGGCGTAGTCGTACGCCGAGTACCCCGCCGAGAAGTAGAACGGGCCAGACGCGAGCGTGTCGTCGTACCCGACGTAGGTGCGGTTCTCAGCGAGGTAGTAGCGATCGCCGCCGAGCGACTCGGTCCCGGTGCTGCGCTCGAACCCTCCGGCTGCGGCCCAGCCGTTGGTGCCGCGCTCGACGTCGTCGGCGAACACGACCGTCCTGCCAGCTGCGACCTTGATGTCGTCGATGAAGGCCCCGGGCAGACGGACGTAGGCATCGGTCGAGTACCGAAACCGGAACGTAAGCGGACCCCCCGCTGGCACCGGGAAGCGCAGCGTGGCCCAGCGACCGCGGGAAGAGCCGCTGATCGGGCTCCCGGCGCGCTCCCAGATCGCCCCGCCGTCCGTGGAGTACTCGGCGTACAGGAAGTCGTAGCCGGCCTCGGTGTCGTACCAGGCGCGGGCGGTGAGGGTCGCCCTCGAGAACCCGGTCAGGTCGACGGTCCGGGTCAGTGTCGAGGTCAGGTCGTCACCGCTGCCGGTCCACCACGCGTAGCTCCCCGAGTACGGAGTCGCGAAGGTCTGGGTCGTCGGGTCGTCGGGGACGTCGACGACCAGGGCCTGTTCCTGACCGGTGACCTGGATGCCGGAGGGGCTCAGGGTGAAGGAGCCGCCCTGGCCCGGGCTGGTGACCACGTAGTCGAGCCAGCCGAGCTGTAGCTTCTCCCAGGGCCCCAGATTGGTAGGCGTCTCGCCGATGCCCTCGCCGGGCCGGTTGCTGTAGGACCCGAGCGACATCAGGGACCAGAACCCGACTCCGTTGTAGCGCTCGCCGACGTAGTTGTAGAAGTCGGGGAGACCGAGGTCGTGCGCGAACTCGTGGGTGAAGACGCCGAGACCGCCGTTCTCGGGTTCGGTGGTGTAGTCGCCGATCCAGAACTCGCTGTCGCCGATCTGGGCACCACCGAACTTCACCGCGACCCCGTCGACGGTCGGTCCGGTCACGCCGAAGTCGTCACCGTTGACGTACCAGCGGTGCGACCAGATCGCGTCTTCGCCCTGGGCGCCCCCGCCGGTCTCCTCGCCGACCCCGGCGTGCACCGCCTGGAAGTGATCGAGGTAGCCGTCGGGTTCGTCGAAGTCGCCGTCGTGGTCGAAGTCGTACCGGTCCCAGACGTCGAACGTGGCGAGCTCGGCGCGGATCTGCTCGGGCGTTCGCCCGGCACCGATCTGCGCGGCGTACCAGGCGTTGGCCGAGTCCTCGACGAACTGCCAGGCCCCACCGACCCCCTCGACCGCGTTGTCGCCGTACGTCGACGCGTTCCCGGGGACCTGCACCCAGTCGGCGACGGAACCGTTGACCGTGTAGATCCCCGAGGACTGCTGGAGGTAGTAGTCCGCGAAGGAGGGGCCGGCGCCGAAGAACAGATCCTCGTAGTGCGCGCGGGAGAAGTCCTGGACCCAGATCGTCGTGTTGTCGTTCTCGGCGGGCTCGGGGATCTGGTTGTGCAGCGGTCCGGGTTCGTCGCCGAACCTGGGGCTTCCGCTGTCGCCGAACTCCGCCAGGGTCGTGAAGATCCGATCGGTGCCGGTGAGCGCCGCCTGGAAGTACTTGTCCTCGCCGAGCTGGACGACCCCGTCGCGCCCGACCTGGGTCTCGCCGGTCAGGATCAGCTCCTGGGCGGCCTTCCGTCGGGCTTCCTGGCGGGCGGTCAGTGGTCCGGGCCTGTTGTCGACCTGGTGGGCGGACTGTCCGGACGGGCTGGGCGCCGAGCCGGAGGCCGGAGCAGGAACCACCAGCAGGAGCGGGCTGACGAGTGCGATGGCGGCAATGCTGGGTCGGAACATGTGAACTCCCGGGTGCGCTGGAACCTTTTCATGGTGCGCCGATCCGGCCGCCAAATACAGACCTCGAAGCACACTTTCGTATCGGATGTTCGACGTCGTGCACAGTCCGACCCAGGGTGTCGGACTCCCCAGCCTTTCGGCGTCGGGAAGCGTCGACCCCGACTAGTTCCTAACGTCCGCTCCATGCGCAGGGACTCGGGAGACGATGTGGCCGCGGTGGCGCGGCGCCGACTGGAGCTGCTCGGCCGCGAGCTCGCGCTGGCCGGGAGTCGTGCCGAACCTGGCCCCGAACCCGGCCCCGAACCTGGCCCCGAACCTGGCCCCGAACCGGTCGAGGGGCCGCTTCCGGTGGCGGTGCCGCTTCCGGGCCGCCACGTCCGAGCGCGCGGCGACCAGGGCCTGGTCCGGGTCGCCGGAGAGCTGGGGGACAGGCTCCCAGCGGTGCTTGCCGCGAGGGTGGCGTTGCGGCCGACCCACGTGGTGGCGCTCGCGGTCCTGCTGGCGGCCGCGGTCGCGGCCACAGCGTGGTGGACGCTCGCAGCGGCGCCGGAGACGGTCCCGGTTCCGGTCGCCCGGATCTCGCCAGGTCTCGATGCCCCGGACACGCCGCACCCGACCGGGTCCGCGGCTCCACCTGGCCCCGCGGCCGAGGTGGTGGTCGATGTCGCCGGGAAGGTGCGTCGTCCCGGGGTCACCACCCTGCCAGCCGGTTCCCGGGTGATCGACGCGCTGAAACGGGCCGGTGGCGCCCGGAACGGCGTCGACCTGAGCACGCTGAACCTGGCCCGAGTCCTGGTCGACGGCGAGCAGATCCTGGTCGGGGTGGCACCGGTGGGCGGTGCTGCCGGTGCGGTGCCGCCAGCTTCGGGGGGCGCCGCCCTGGTCAACCTCAACACCGGCAGCCTCGAGCAGCTCGACGCGCTGCCCGGTGTCGGCCCCGTCACGGCTCAGAAGATCCTCGACTGGCGCACCGACCACGGGCGGTTCACCGCGGTCGACGAGCTTCTGGAGGTCGACGGGATCGGGGAGAAGACCTTCGCGGAGATCGCTCCTCACGTCACCCTGTGAGCGGCGACCCGGACCCGGCGCTCGAGGAGGGCTCGGAGCTGGACCTACGGGCCGCCGCCGTCGGTGCGATCGCCTGGGCGACAGCGTTCACGACCCTGACCTGGTCCCCGTGGTGGGTCGTCGCCGTACTCGCGGTCGCCGGTGTCGCTGTCCTGCGTCGGCGGCGTGACGCAGCGGCACTGCCAACCCGGGCGGCGTGGTGGCTGGTCGCGGCGGCGGTGGGCGCATCGGCGTACCTGCACCTGACGAACGTCACGGGCTCGCCGGTCGCCCGGCTCGCCCACGAGGCCGCGTCGGTCCAGGTCGTCGCGACCGTGGGTACGTCTCCGGTCGAAGCCCCGGGCAGGTTTACCGACCGGGTCTTCTTCGACGCCACGGTGACCGAGGTGTCCTCCCGGGGCCGGCACCTGCGGGTTCGGGCCCCGGTACTCGTGCTGATGGACGCCGGAGGACGTGCAGTGGAACGTGGCGCCCGCGTCCGGCTCTCCGGGATGCTGCGCGGCTCCGACCGGCCCGAGCGCGCCGCGGTCCTGACCGTCCGTGGCGACGCGGTGGTGCTCGCGGGCCCGGGGCGGGTGGTGGGCGGGTCCGAGCGGGTCCGGCGCGCTGTTCGCGATGCCGTCTCCGGCCAGCCGGTCGGACCGCGGACGCTGGTGCCCGCGTTGGTCGACGGCGACGACGCCCACCTGCCCGACCGGGTCGCCTCGGATTTCCAGGTCGCCGGGCTCACTCACCTGACTACAATCAAAGGTACCCTTAAGACTAGGACACATCATGACCGTTGGCTACGCGCGCATCTCAGACGACCGAGACGGCAAATCCCTTGCCCTACCGCGCCAGCGCCAGGATATTCATGCCAAGGCTAAGGCGCTCGGTTGGCCTGACGTGAGTGAGTTCTACGAAGACAACGACATTACGGCAGACCCGCGCAAAAAAACGCGACCTGAGTTTCTGCGCCTCATGTCGGACATGACCTCGGGGCGAGTCACTCACGTTCTGGTCTACGACCAAGACCGCCTTGTCCGTGACCCACGCGAGTTGGAAGACATCGTGGAGGCGGTTGAAGCAGGGGGAGTATTTCTCACTAGCGTTAATGGTGATATCGACCTCCTGACCGACAACGGGAAGATGGTTGCCCGTATCAAGGGTGCTGTTGCTCGCAACGAACTGGACAAGATTTCCCGCCGCGTTAAGCGGCAGCAGTTACAGCACGCAGAGGCAGGCAAGAAGCATCAGGGCTCACACAGGGTCTTCGGCTACGACAGAGATTTCGCGGAAGTCGAATCCGAGGCCGACGCGGTCAGGGAAATTTATCGTCGCAAGGCAGCGGGGGAATCGCTAACGTCGATTGCGGCTGACCTGAACGATCGTGGAATCAGAACGGTGGTAACTGAGATCGCCGGAGGGCCTCGCGCCGGGCAAACCATCGGGGGTAACACTTGGGATGCATCGTTGCTGTCGCGATTGGTGCGGCGGCGGGACTACATCGCAGAGGTCACGATCAAGGGCGAAGTCGTCGGAGCGGGCAACTGGAAACCCTTGGTTGGCCGGGACACGTGGCTTCTTGCCAATGACGAAGTCGAGCGCCATCACAACAGGGGCAAGAGGGCTCGGCGAAGTCTGCTTGCCGGGTTCATGGTGTGTGGAACCTGTCTAACCAAGATGAAGCAAGGCGGCGCGAAGGACGAACAGCGTTACAACTGCCCATCAGGGCGAGCGATACCCGGCGCGTGCGGTTCTTGCTCCATTACTCAGCCCAAGACGGATACAGCGGTGTTCAACGCTGTTTGGCGCAAGGAGCAAGACAGTGTGCCGCCGAAACCAAGTGGGCCAAGGCGGAACTATCTGGCCGAAGAAGAATCTCTGCAGGCCGACCTCGACCAGACGCATGAGTTGAGGAAATCAGGAGAGTTGGCCCTGATTGATGCGGTGCCGATTCTTAACGACATCCGAGCCAAGTTGGCTCAGGTCCAAAGGGAAGCAGCACTGGATGTGGCGTTAGACCTTGGTCACGCCCAGATGGTCTTCGATTGGCCCGAATGGAATCTGAGTCAGAAGCGAGTATGGCTTGATAGGTACATTTCCTACGTCGTTATTAGCAAGGCGAACCCTGCTCTGCCTAAGAAGGGCTTTAAGCCCGATCGCATCGAGATTCATTATCTCGACGGCTCGGTAGAGCAACTGTCGGGAAGCATCACAGTAGCCAGTATCGATACGAGGGAACCGGTACCGCCGCGCGTGTGCAGCATGGATGGTTGCGAGAAGGCGTTCTATTCCAAGTCTCTATGCCATAGGCACTATCGAGCGGACTACCGTCATCGGACAGCCGCTCCACAGCCCCTAGAGGACACGTAGAAAAACTGCCTGGACCCGAGTGCCAGATGAATAAATCTGCGCTCAGATTCGAGATTGAGAATGTGTCGGTGGCAGTAGGTATTCTGATGTTGATGGTCGTCCTGAATCTCAGACCCAGCCATTAACACTAATAGTTGAATGCTTGACTAATGAGTCTCGATGTAGTACTGTAGAACCTCAAGTTAGGCCCCGAAGACGTTAGATGAGGTTCTTTGTCGATACCGCCGCCAGTCTGGTCGCAGTAGTTCATTGCCCCGCTCTAGATGTTCACAGTGCGGGGTCTTCTTATGTTCACATTAAGGAGTAAACCAATGAACATTATGCGATATACCTGGGAAGACGCAATGATCATCGCTCAACGAGACGGGCACCTGTCGAACGGTGCGCTGCTGACAGCGTTGAAGTTGTCGAAGGCGATGAACTGGGCACCGACCGAGCGCGATCGACTGAACAAGCCTGCGCTGTACTGGAAGAACGATCTAGCGTTCGAGGCTGTCGGGTTGGGGCGATCGACCTACTACCGTCATGCCAAGGAGTTACGAGACGTCGGGTTCATAACGACGGTCGGAAACAACCTGCATCCTCGAATCCCGGAGTCCCCGACCGAGACTGATGAGTCCAAGGTCGAGACTGAAAAGTCCCAGGTAGAGATTCAAGAGTCTCTAGGTGATCAACCATGTAGTGAAGAACTATTGAGTGAAGATTCAATTAGTGAAGATGAATGTAGTGAACCCCCTGCGGAGCAGGGAAGGAAGCCGGGGCTTCCCTTAACTTCTCGTTCAAGAACCCAGTTTTCAAGATCAAGTTCTCTTGACAACGTCGAATGGTGATGGGTGACGAGAGGCCCGCGAGTCCCGGATAGAGACGGTCACTCAGATGCCATCAGAAATTCGGCGGCACCTGGGTGGCCCAATCCCTCAGTGACAATAAATGATGCCGTCAGATCGAATCCTTGCAGGCCTCAGGGGTGCTCGGAGTACGTACATGGCGTCCGAGAGCATGAGCGTCATCAGATATCCCGAGGAGGATGGCGGCGGCATGCAGGTAGATGATCGTCAACCTCGGAGATCGATCGACCAAATACCAACTGAATCGGACACCCCTGCCTTAGTGCTCCGCGTACTCGATCTCCGTCAATCCAATGACGAAGACCGGGCTCGGGATTCCCCTGGCAGTTCAATGTCAATGATGAGAGTAAGAGTAGTAAGCCTGAATCACCATCTATTAACGGTACTTATATGTCCTAATTGGTCTACTTAATAGTCGTTCAAGGGCAGAAATAGGCTGAAAGGTGTCTTAAGTGACTGTTTTGGAGCATTTTTGGCATATTTGGCGCGCCGTTAAGGGTGCGGAATCTGGTGCGAGACACCTCAAACATCCCGCCACGGGTTTCGAGGTCGCCATGAGAGCATCTCTCCCTATGGGGAACCCCACCGGGAGCGTCGCGAACGCACTCAAGAGCACGCGGGTCGTTACGAGTTTCCTGATGCTCGTCATTGCCGTCTCTGCCGTACTGATCGGCCAAGGAAAGTTGAGCACCGGCTGGACTGTTGCGGCCCAGATTGCGTCTGCCGTCGCAGGTGCGGCACTCGGGAACTTCCTAAGGCTCGACATTTCACAGAACGTCGTACGAAACCAAGCCAAGCCAGCGACCCGGCATCTATTCGACAGTGCCGCACGCCTGCGGTCGTTGGTGGTCAAGGCCGAGTCCTACCAAACCCAGGTCAAGGAGATGGACGGGGCGGGGTTGCCGTTGGACCCGCAGCGAGTCTCGGATTGGTTCGGCTTCATTGGCGATGGACTGCGTGACGAGATCGACTCCACTGCAACGGCCATCGGAAACTGGGGAGACATGGCCGACGATGTAGTCGTGGCAGAGATCCAGAACTACAACTCGCGTAGCACCAGATTGCCCGCTCAGGGCTTCGGACAGGAGGAGTCGTGATCGACCGCGTAGTGGGAAAGGTCGCCCGGGTCACGAGCGACCGCGAGTTGATCATCAACAAGGGCACTGAGGATGGCGTTGAACAGGGCATGTTCTTCTACATCAAGGGTGAGCCAGAGGCAATCTTCGACCCTGACACCAAGGAACCTCTTGGCGAAGTCGCCCATATCAAGGTTGTCGTTCGGGCCGATGAGGTCGCAGAAAAGTTCTGCATTGCCCGCACGTTTCGAACGTCACGGGTCAAGGTCAGTGAGGCCGTCACGGGAGGCAGTCTCTACGACCAGATCGGCGGGACCATCAATCCTTTGCGCTCGGCCCTGCAACCTCCGAAGCCAGCACAGTACGAGACGAGAATCGAAACGCTAGCGATAGACCCGAGGAAGGGCCGTCCGATTCGAGAGGCGGACTCCGTGGTCAAGATCGGTGACGTGGCCGAGTCGGTAGCAACGGGCGAAGACATCAACCCGGTGACGACAACTCTGTTCCGCTGATCGGCAGTTGTCTCGCGATCCGGAGAACTCGCAAGCGCACGAGCAAGGACTCACATGGCTACCGAGAGTGACCTGAACCGATACCGGAACGAAGCAGTGAAACTGCGCGGCGAGATCGCCAAGGCCTCATCTGCGGTTGCAGCGAGCCGCAAGAAGGCCAACGACGCGAGGACCGCGGCAGGCAGGACCAAGAACGAGTCCACGATCCGAAGCAAGATGCGCGATATCGATCGAGCCGAACGAGACGCAGCAGCCGGGGAGAAGAAGCACGGCGAACTAGAGAAGAAGCTCGCCGCGGCCGAAGGCAAGGTCGCCAAGGCTCAGACCGACGTAGACAAGAAGCGAGCGGCAGACCAGAAGAAGGTGCAAGCCGATCAGAAGAAGGCACTGGATAACCTCCGTCGCCAGAACGACACCGCAGCAGCACAGTTCAGGCCGGCACCGAGAAGGCTCTACGAACCAACCCTCGCAGATCGGAGACCCACTCCATCAGCGGATGAACGGTCACTGGCTGAGCCTTCACCTAACTCCGACATGATCGATGTGTTCCTCTCCCATGCCAGCGAGGACAAGGACGCAATCGCTCGACCATTGAAAGAAGCACTGGAAGCCCGAGGACTCACGGTCTGGTTCGACGAGATCAAGATCAAGGTCGGTCAGAGCATCCGACAGGAGATCGAGAAGGGTATTGCCAACGCTCGGTTCGGAGTTGTGATCATCTCCCCTGATTTCTTCAAGAAGCAGTGGACCAACGCCGAACTCGATGCACTGTTCAGCCGGAAGATGGATTCAGGCGAGAACATGATCCTGCCGATCTGGCACAAGGTCACAAAAGCCGAGGTAGCCGAACACGGATCACTGCTTGTAGGCACCCTTGCTCTGAACTCATCCCTCATGACTGTTGAGGAAATGGCAGACGCAATCGCCGAGGTAGTGCGTTCCTGACAGGTACCTGGCATCCCGCGTCGGTAAGACGAATGGGGCAAATGGCATGCTCGGGTCGGCTTCGAGGTGTGACACTGGAGCCATGATGAGTCAGGCCGAGTCCCCTTCCTCGCTCCGGGGGGAGCAGCGAGTTCTCCATGCACTCGAACCGTGGACTTGGCCTGCGTTCTTCCGTTCACCCCTTCGTCTGGCTGTCATGGTGATCGCGGCGGTTGTGATGGGCGTCGGTCCGATGTGGATGCAGATTCCAGTGGGAGTCGTTCTGATCGGGTCTGCCGTGACCTACTGGACTGCGGTTCTCGTCAGGATCGTGCGTGAGTTTCGCGAGGGCTATCGCAGCCCTTAAATCTGTCTAAATGGAGTACACGCTAACTTGACATCGCTCGATCGCTCGATTACTGTCTAATTAGGGTCCACTACGGATTTGTTAGGCATATGTGTCGGAGGGTCTAGAAGTGGTCGGACAGTTGGTTGGATACGGTCGGGTCTCCTCGGTGTCGCAGAATGAAGCGCGGCAGGTTGAATCACTCGACGGCGTGGACCGACTTTTCATCGACAAGGCCAGCGGCAAGAACACCGATCGCCCTGAACTGACAGCCGCCTTGGAGTATCTGCGAACAGGCGACACCCTCCGAGTCCCCTCAATGGACCGACTCGCACGCAACACCCTCGACCTCTTGACTCTGGTCAAGGGCCTGACCGAGCGCGGTGTCACTGTCGAGTTCAAGAAAGAGAACCTGACCTTCTCCGGGTCTACGGACGACCACCTCGGCACCCTCATGCTCACGATCCTCGGCGGTATCGCCCAGTTCGAACGTGAGTTGATCCGGGAGAGGCAGGCAGAAGGTATCGCCATTGCCAAGAAGAACGGGGTCTACAAGGGGCGCAAGCCGTCTCTGTCGGCCGATCAGGTCGGTATCGCCAAGGAGAGGATCGAGGCCGGTATCCCCAAGGCTGTCGTTGCTCGCGACCTCGGGGTAAGCCGACAGACCCTCTACAACGCGCTTGCCTAACGATCACGAGTGAAGACTGGTGACCAACTCGCCAGGGTCAATCTCTAACGCCTCGGCCAACTTCACGATGTTCGCCAACGTGAGGTTGCTCTGCCCGCGTTCGATGCGACCAACGAAGGACCAGTGCAGGCTCGTGCCTTCGGCAAGGCTCTCCTGGGACAGTTCGAGTTCGTTGCGACGCTCTCGGACACGCTCACCGAAGATTCGGGAGACCTCTGAGATAGGCGATTTTGGCACATACGCACCCCATCTGTCTAAGCCAGTTGATGCCAGAGATCAGATGCTTGAGGCAGATATGCCGACTTCTCGATAGTGTCCAGACCGTGATCAAGAGTGCGGTAGTAGTTGCAGTCCTCCTGCTGTCCGTGGCGGCTTGTGGCGGGTCCAGCAAGACTCAAGACCCCGATGCCACGTTCACCACGTCGGTAAAGGGCGGGGATCGCTATGCCGCATTGGTACTCGGTGGCCTGACTCCGTCCGATGACGAACTCCTAAGGGTCGGACACAAGTTCTGCGAAAGGTTGGAAGTCGAGGCGAAAGACCCAACCACGGGCCGCATTCTTGGCAACCCGTTCAACCTCGCGATGGCATCGAAGGACGATCCCGACTGGCCAACGATCTCGCTGGTTTGGCAGGACGCCGCTGAATACCTTTGTCCCGACGTTGGCTAGCGACCTGCCACGCAGCCTTCGGTCCTATCCCCTTACTCACGGAACGAGGAGTACCTCATGTCGGGAATCATAAAAGGACCGGGCGAGGACATGATCAAGGCCGGATGCGGACTCACGGGGATGTTCATCACGCTGATCGGGAGCCTGTTCTCATGAGCCGGTTCGCAGCATCAGTCCTCTTCGTCTCGCTCGCTGCCGCGACGCTCGGTGCGTGTGGTGAGAGCGAGGAAGGCAAGTGCGCGGAGTACCGGGAGTACATCTCCCAAGGCAGTCCCTCCGACGGTCGCGACCTCCGAAACGGCAACAACCCGTGCTACGAATGATGCCTCGCTTCTTGCTCGCCGTCGTTGCTCTCCTAGGTCTCGGCCAGGTCAGCGGGTGTGCCTCTCAGACCAGCACATACAGCCCCACCGAAGCCGACTCATCGACAACCACTCCCGTGCCGACGATCGTGCCGCTGGGAATGGCCAAGGCCGTGCGAGTCCTGTGCAGCAAGAAGGGGCTCGACTTCACTGCCGATGAACCCGGCTTCGATTCCTTCTTTGCGGAGGGCACGTACCTGGCCTCGGCAGGTACTACCAATGTGATCGGGTTCGTGAGTAACCAGTCGCTCTACGAGCGCGTGATCAAACGGTGTCCGAAAAGATGGAAGGGCCTTAGGGCCTGGTACGAGGAGAGGTACAGCATCGTTCCAACGTATGTCGTCGGTGTGCCCAAGCCCGAGGTAGTGCCCGACGATGAGCCCGAAGTAGTGCCCGACGATGAGCCCGACGTCTCGATCGGCGTTGGACCGCAGTACGACGTCAATCCGTCATATTCCGACTACACCTACGAAGACTGCCTCGCCATGGCGCATGCAGGAGCCGATGGCTATGTCGAGACCGACGACGACTTCTATAACGCGGTCCAACAGTGCTACCGGACAGCCGAGTACTACGGCAACTAGACAGAATCAGCCCGTCCAATCGTCTGCCAGTCGATGGGCGCACTAACGGCTTCGGACACCCCCATGCCGAACTGCGTATCAAGTTTCATCGCCGTGACTGTGCAAAACGGCTCTCGAGTGACTACCAAGTTGTAGAGACGTCCGGTATAGGTTCGCATGAATGTGTCCTATCGGTATGGTCTCTTAAGATGTTGTCTGGCACCTGCAGGCGGTCAGCGGTACCAACCTGACCCTGATCGTCGGCGCGCTGCTCCTGCTCGCGCGCTGGGCCGGCGTACGGGCGCGGGCGCTGATTGCGGTCGGAGCCCTCGGCGTGGCCGGCTTCATCCTCCTAGCCGGCCCCGAGCCCAGCGTCCTGCGGGCGGCGGCGATGGGGACGGTCACCCTGATCGGCCTCGGGTCGGGCGCGCGCCGGCAGGGGATCCGGGCGCTCGGGGTCGCGGTCCTCGGCCTGATGCTGATCGATCCGTGGCTGGCCCGCTCGTGGGGCTTCGCCCTGTCGGTGACAGCGACGGCCGGGATCCTGCTGCTGGTACCGCCGTGGCGCGAGGCACTCCTCCGGTGGTTGCCGCGGTGGGGCGCGGAGGCCGCCGTGGTGCCGCTGGCGGCCCAGATCGCCTGCACGCCGCTAGTCGCCGCGTTGTCCGGGCAGGTGAGCCTGGTGGCGGTGTTCGCCAACGTCCTGGCGGCTCCACTGGTAGCGCCAGCCACCGTCCTGGGATTGGTCGGCGGACTGGTCGCGCTGCTCTGGGTTCCCCTGGGGCAGGTGCTCGCAGCACCCGCGGCCTGGAGCGCCGCCGGGATCATCGCCATCGCCGAGCACGCCGCCGGGCTGCCGGTGCCGGCGTTCGGGTGGTCGACGGGTGCGGGTGCGCTGGTGCTGCTTGCCTCGCTCTGCGTGGCGATGGTTCTCGGGATGCGCTCGGTGCTCGCCCGCGCCGACCTGACCCTCGGTCTCGCCGGGGCGCTGGTGCTGGTGATCCTCGTCCCGGTACCGACACCGGGATGGCCGCCGCCCGGCTGGGTGCTGGTTGCCTGTGCGGTCGGCCAGGGTGACGCCCTCGTCCTCAATGCCGGCCCCCGCAGCGCGGTGGTCGTCGATGCCGGACCGGACGACGCCCTCGTCGACGACTGCCTGCGCCGACTCCGGATCGAGACCGTCCCTTTGCTCGTGCTGACCCATTTCCACGCCGACCACGTCGACGGGCTGGCCGGGGTGGTCCGCGGCCGCCGGGTGGGCCGGATCCTCACCTCGCCGGTCGAGGATCCCGGCTCAGGTGTGAGCGTGGTCCGGGACGTTGCTGACCGGGTCGGGGTCCTGGTCTCCCCGGTCGGGGCCGGCGCGACAGTGGCGACCGGCCAGGTCGGGATCGAGGTGCTGGCGCCGACCGGCGAGCGTTTCCCCGACTCGGCCTCGCCCCCGAACGACGCCAGCGTGGTGCTGCTGGTCGAGGTCCGCGGGATCCGCCTGCTGCTCACCGGGGACCAGGAACGTCCCGCGCAGGCTGCTCTGCGGCGGTCCTTCCCCCGGCTCAGCGCGGACGTCCTCAAGGTTTCCCATCACGGAAGCAGCAAGCAGGACGAGGGCCTGGTCAACAGCCTCGGAGCGCGCCTGGCGGTGATCTCGGTCGGGCTGCACAACGACTACGGGCACCCGTCGTCGTCGACCCTCGACCTGCTTCACCGGGCCGGGATGCTGGTGCGCCGGACTGACCTGGACGGCGACGTGGCGGTGGTCGTCGGCGCGGACGGGGGACTCGGGACCGTGACGCGTCCGAACCGACCCTGACGCACGCAAAGAACGTGCCGATGGAGTGGTCCGGGGTGCAGACTGGCAACACGACGACTACTGGTATGAGAGGTGTTCCATGCGAGGCACGACCGTATTCGGAATTGGGACCATGATCCTTGCCGCGACCGCAGTCCCGATCCCCGCGGTCGCCGAGTTGCCCCCGCCGGGCTACTGCCTGACGATAAGCGACGTGGAGCCTCCCCTTGTCTACGTCGCTACCTGCACGTGGGAATCCGACTCTCGCCCGGTCCTGTCAGTAGCGCGAATCCACCAGGGGATGGGTGCTACGCAGAGGAGAGTCGTGTCGAAGGTTTCCGTCTGCCGCAACAGCGAAGACAATCCGGGGAGGTTCAAGATCGCTCGGATCGGTTCAAGCACGGACTTCCGGGTTGAGTACACCCGAGCGAGCGACGGCGCGGACATCACGCGAGCCGTTTCTGACGGTACGTACCGGACCGGCGTTATCAAGCCCTACGCATGCGTGACGTATCGCATTGATGTGATCAGGGTTCGCAAGGCAAGCGTCGGCAGCCCGAGGACCTTTGGACTCGCCGCGGATCCAGAAGGCCCGGGTTGGAAAACAACGAAGGCTGCGACGCACGTGACGGCTGCCACCTTCACGGGCTAGCGCACTCGGCGCCCGCGACTGAGAAGCCGGACATCGGCAGACCCGGAAGCCGGGGTCGCACCTCATAGAAAAGTGTGCCTAAGGTGGCGCACCACGGCAGCAGCAAGCAGGACGAGGAGCTCGTCCGAGGACTCGGTGCGAGGTTAGGGCTGATCTCGGTCGGCCTGGACAACGACTACGGGCACCCGGCGGGCGCGACCCTCGACCTGCTCGGCCGAGCCGGGATCCAGGTCCGCCGTACCGACCTCGACGGCGACGTGGCGGTGGTCCTCGACGACCGCGGGAGGCTGGGGACCGTGATGCACGGACCCGGCCGGTGAGGCTGCTGCCGGGCTGTCGGAACGCCGTGAGAGGCTGCCCGCATGGCGACCCCCGACCCCGCGCAGGTGCTCGGCCGGATCACCCTGGTGACCGGTCCGGAGGAGTTCGAGGCCGAGCGCGTGGTGAAGTCGGTGCGAGCCGCCGTACGGCGTGCTGACGCGGAGGCCGAGTTCAGCGAGACCGCTGCCGACCAGCTGACGATGGCGACCCTGGGCGAGCTCGCTGCGCCCTCGCTCTTCTCCTCCACGCGGTGCGTGGTGGTGCGTTCGTTCGAGGACCTGCCCGAGGAGTCCGTCACCGGCCTCCTGGAGTACGCCGCTGCCCCGGCTGAGGACGTCGCGCTGGTGCTCGTGCACGGGGGCGGGCAGAAGGGGAGCGGCGTGCTCGCCAAGCTCCGCAAGGAAGCGGCGGTGACCGAGATCAAGTCAGTCTCACTCACCGCCCGGGAGTATCCGAACTTCGTCCTCGGTGAGCTCCGCCAGCTGAAGGTGAAGATCGACGCCGACGCGGCCGCCTTCTTGGTCCAGGCGGTCGGGCAGGACCTGCGCTCGCTCTCCGCGGCCTGCAGCCAGCTCGCCGGAGACTTCGCCGGGCAGCCGATCTCGATCGAGATGGTGAAGACCTACTTCGGCGGACGGGCGGAGGCGAAGTCCTTCGCGGTCGCCGACCACGCGATCTTCGGACGGGCGTCCCAGGCGCTCGAGGAGCTGCGTTGGGCGCTGGAGCGGGGCACGGCGCCCGTCCTGATCACGAGCGCCGTCGCCGGCGGGCTGCGCAGTCTCGCCCGCTACAAATCCGCTCCGCGGGGCATGAAGAACGCGGACCTGATGCGCGAGGTCGCGGTGCCCGCCTGGAAGCTCGACATCCTGCGCGACCAGGCGAAGGGCTGGGACGAGGGCGGCTTGGCCCGCGCCATCAGGCTGGTCGCCGCCGCCGACGCCGAGATCAAGGGCAAGGCCCACGACGCGGCGTACGCGCTGGAGAAGATGGTGCTCGAGATCGTCCGATCACGGCCTCAACGCGCTAGCTGACCGGGGAACGCAGAAGGCACCCGTCCCGAGGGGACGAGCGCCTTTGCAGAGCCCGGTGATCGAGCTCAGTCGAGATTCAGAGCGACGCGGCCTGCTTCGCGATCGACGACTTGCGGTTCGCGGCCTGGTTCTTGTGGATGACGCCCTTGGACGCGGCTTTGTCGAGCGCGCGGCCGGCGTCGGCGGCCAGGGTGTTGGCGGTGGCGGCGTCGCCGGTGGCAACGGCCTCGCGGAACTTGCGCACAGCCGTCTTCAGCGCGGAGCGAACGGCCTTGTTGCGCTCGTGGGCGCGCTCGTTCTGCTTGTTGCGCTTGATCTGGGACTTGATGTTGGCCACGGAGGCTCACCTGTCTGTTGATGCTGTACGGATTGGCTGTGTTTGGAGCAGAAAAGTTTGTCGTGCGGGCTTGCGGCCCAGACACGAGGGGAAACGATACCAGCGGGGCGCGGTAGCCCCCAAATCGTCGTCGGGCCCTCCTGGGGTCCCGCCCGTGGGTCCCGCCTCAGGCTCCGACTCGGCTGATCTCACCGGCGTCCACGACCCGGTGTCCGCTGTGCCCGGCGAGCGCCTCCCGGACCATCGCAGCGGCGATGTCGGAGGCCCGGTTCGGACGGAACTTCCCGAGCAGCGGGCCGACGGCGCGCATCGCGACCAGACCGAGGTGCTCCGCGGTGCGTGCCTCCGGTCGTTCGCCGTCGATCATCGAGGGCCGGAAGGCGACCGTGGTCGGGATCCCGCTGGCGACGACGTCCCGCTCGGTCTCGCCCTTGACCCGGTTGTAGAAGATCCGCGAGGACGCCGACGCCCCGAGCGCGGTCACGTGCAGGAACTGGGCCGCGCCGGCGCGATGTCCGGCTCCGGCGAGCGCGACCACTGCGTCGTGGTCGACCATCCGGAACGCGTCCTGGCTGCCGGCCTTCGCGATCGTGGTGCCCAGGCAGCTAAAGACGTCGTCGGCCGCGGGCAGGTCACCGATCTCCGGGAACGGCATCGTCAGCTGCTCCAGCCTCGGGTCGGTGACCCCCACTTCGCGCCGACCGACGCTGATCACCCGGTCCCAGTGGCCGTCGGCGAGCAGGGCGGCGAGCAGGTGGGACCCGACCAGGCCGGACGCCCCCGCGATCACAGCAGTGCGGCCATCGTTCTCCGGTGCGCTCATCAGGTCCATCCTCGTCGTTGTGCCAGCCAGGACCAGGCGGCCTCGGCGGTCCAGCGGTTGTGGGTCCTCAGGTGCGGCGAGGTCGCCGGCACCGGGCGCTGGCAAGCCTCCAGCATGAACCCGCAGACGCCCGCCAACCAGGCGTCGATGCTCACCGGGTCGACCTCGGCGGTCAGTCGGCGCTCCCGGAGCACCGCTTCGACGTCCACGCCGTCGCCGTACGCGGAGATCAGGAGGTCGAGGCTGTCCTGCCAGGGCGTCCCCAGCGCCGGCCAGTTCCAGTCGCAGGCCAGCGTCCGGCCGTCGTCGGCGAACAGGATGTTGTCGTCGCGTAGGTCGGCGTGGACCACCTGGGTGGCGGGCTCAGTGAGCAGGGCCGCGGCCAGCTCGGCGGCTTCGCAGCGGTGCGGCCAGGTCGCGGGAACGGACTCCCAGCCGGTGACCAGGGCGGGGAGCTCCTCGACCAGGGGCGTCAGGTCGAGTCCCTCGGGTGCTGAGGGCAGGGCATCGACGATCGTCTCGGCGAGGTCGAGGGCGCGGTTCAGCTCGGGGAACCGCCACGGTCGCCGGGGCTGGCGGGAGGGGACCGCTTCGTAGCCCAGCAGCACCCACGACTGAGCCCGGCTGAACCACACCAGCGCCGGTGCGGGAACGGCTCCATCGAACCCCACGACCTTGTCGATCTCCGCGGAGTACGACGCCGCGACCTCGGCCTGGGCGACCTTGCTGGCCGCCTTGATGAACGCACTCGAGCCGTCCGCGCCGGTGACGACCGAGGCGAACCCCGGGGTGAACCCGCTGGTCCTCGACTCCGCCTTCACGACGGGGGAACCGAGTTCGTCCTCCACCAGGGCGCGGACCTCCTTGGGCAGGAACTTCCAGTCCAGGCGCTGTGCGGTCCGGCCGTGCGGCACCTCGGGAACGCCGGCGGTGCCGACCGGTCCGGCGATGAGGTTCATGCGGCAGATCCAATCAGAGTGCCAGATCAGAGTGGCCCCACCGGAGCCGGATTAGACGGTGATCCCGACCGCTTCCTCGAGCTCCACCAGGGCCAGCTTCACCGCGTCGGCCAGGGCGTCGACGTCCGGGGCGACCTCCGGGGTGGTGACGAAGCCGAAGTCGACCCAGTCCAGGTAGCTGAACACGGTGACGTTCAGCGCGACGTCGAGGACCAGCGGGCCGATCGGCAGCAGCGAGCGCAACGGGGCGGTCGCCATGTAGAGCGGGAAGCTCGGGCCCGGGACGTTGGAGACCACCAGGTTGATCGGCGCCAACGAGTTCGACAGGCCGCTCATCGTGTACGCCCGGGACGCGATGGTGAGCAGGCCCGGGGGAGTGATGTCGGGCAGTTGCATGATCTGGCGGGCGCTGAGCGCCTTCGCCATCTCCTTCGCCCCCTGCGAGCTCTCGTAGATCGCCTTGATCCGCTGCGCCGGGTCGGCGATGTCGGTGGCCATGTTGACCGTCATCGAGCTGACCTGGTTGCCGACCTCGCCTGCCGTGTCCTCGGTCCGGGTGGAGACCGGGATCTGTGCGATCAACGGCTTGGTGGGGATCCCTTCGCGCTCGGCGAAGTAGATCCGCAGTGCTCCGGAGACCAGGGCCAGGACGACGTCGTTCAGCTTCACGCCGTACGCGTCCTTGACGGCACGGACCCGGGAGAGCTCGACGCGGGCACCGGTGATCCGGCGGTGCGGGGTGAGGGTGGCGTTGAACCGGGTGGTGGGTGCGGAGAAGAACGCCGGCGGCTTGTTAGTGAAGTTCCGCACCGCGACCTGCTGCCGGATGGTCTGGCTCAGGATCCCGACCACCCGGGCCGGGGTCCGCACGGCCACGTTGACCCAGCCGCCGGCCAGCGCCTTGATCGCGTGCGGGGTGGTGGTGCCGATGCCGTGGACCACCTCGGTTGAGGGCGCCCGCGGCTCCTTCTCGACGTCGAGCAGGATTTCACCGAGGCCTGCGCCTGAGACACCATCGACGATCGAGTGGTGCATCTTGGTCAGGGTTGCGACCCGGCCCTTCTGCAGGCCCTCGATGACCCAGAGCTCCCAGAGCGGGCGGCTGCGGTCGAGCTTGTAGCTCATCAGACGGCTGATCAGCTCGTCGAGCTCTTTGCGGGTGCCCGGTTGCGGTACGCCGATTCGGCGGATGTGGAAGTCCGGGTCCAAGGTCTCGTCTTCGACGAACCACGGGCGTTCGAGGCCGAACGGTGTTTCGACGACCTTCCAGCGCAGCTGAGGCATCTGGGGGAGCCGCTCGATGACGATCCGGCGGACCGCTTCGAAGCTGAAGTCGGGAGCGTCCTCGGTGTCGTGGATCGCTACCGCTCCGATGTGCATGTGCCAGGCCGGAGTCTCGCCGTACCAGAAGGCCGCGTCGACCCCACTCATCCGCTTCATGGCGGCAGCCTAGGGCCGGGGCGCATCCCGCGGGCGTCATCTTGGGCGTCTGCGTCCGCGTGTTCGGGCCGGACACGTAGACGTGGAAGAATACGGGTTCGCCGTACGCCCGACCCGAGAGTGCTCCGTCTTGTCTATGCAGCCCGCCACCCCTGCACCACTCCCGGGCAAGACCGACCCCGCGATCATCAGGAACTTCTGCATCATCGCGCACATCGACCACGGCAAGTCGACCCTGGCGGACCGGATGCTCCAGCTCACCGGCGTGGTGGACGAGCGCGCTGCTCGAGCGCAGTACCTCGATCGGATGGACATCGAGCGTGAGCGCGGGATCACGATCAAGAGCCAAGCCGTGCGGATGCCCTGGACCGTTCCGGTCGACAACGACCAGGGCGCCGAACCGGGCACCTACGTGCTGAACATGATCGACACCCCGGGTCACGTCGACTTCACCTACGAGGTCTCCCGCTCCCTGGAGGCCTGCGAGGCAGCGGTCCTCCTCGTCGACGCCGCCCAGGGCATCGAGGCGCAGACGCTTGCGAACCTCTACCTTGCCCTCGGGGCGGACCTGCACGTGATCCCGGTGCTCAACAAGATCGATCTGCCGTCGGCGCAGATCCAGAAGTACTCCGCCGAGCTCGCCGGCATCATCGGCTGCGAGCCCGAGGACGTGCTGCACGTCAGCGCGAAGACCGGCGTCGGTGTCGAGGCGCTGCTCAACGAGATCGTCAAGCAGACCCCGGCCCCCGTCGGCGACCCCGACGCCCCGCCGCGGGCCCTGATCTTCGACTCGGTCTACGACACCTACCGTGGCGTGGTCACCTACGTCCGGGTCGTCGACGGCAAGCTCTCGCACCGCGATCGGATCAAGATGATGTCCAACGGCGCCGTCCACGAGATGCTCGAGGTCGGCGTCATCAGCCCCGAGCCCGTGAAGGCCGGCGACCTCGGAGTCGGCGAGGTCGGCTACCTGATCACCGGGGTGAAGGACGTCCGGCTCTCCCGGGTCGGCGACACAGTCACCAGTCAGTACCACGGGGCGACCAAGGCCCTCGGTGGCTACAAACACCCCAACCCGATGGTCTACTCGGGTCTCTACCCGATCGACGGCGACCACTACCCGACCCTGCGCGACGCCCTAGAACGGCTCCAGCTCAACGACGCAGCCCTGGCGTATGAGCCGGAGACCTCCGGCGCACTTGGGTTCGGCTTCCGCTGCGGCTTCCTCGGCCTGCTGCACATGGAGATCGTCCGGGAGCGGTTGGAGCGCGAGTTCAACCTCGACTTGATCTCGACCGCCCCCAACGTGGTCTACAAGGTGGTCAAGGACGACGGTTCCGAGGTAGTCGTCACCAACCCGAGCGAGTACCCCAGCGACGGCAAGATCTCGCAGGTCCGCGAGCCGGTCGTCAAGGCGACGATCCTCAGCCCGAGCGACTACATCGGCGTGATCATGGAGCTCTGTCAGTCCAAGCGTGGCCAGCTCGAGGGGATGGACTACCTCTCCGAGGACCGCGTCGAGATGCGCTACACATTGCCGATGGGCGAGATCGTCTTCGACTTCTTCGACCAGTTGAAGTCCCGGACCAAGGGGTATGCCTCGTTGGACTACGAGGTCTCCGGCGAGCAGGCTGCCGACCTGGTCAAGGTCGACATCCTCCTCCAGGGCGAGACCGTCGATGCGTTCAGCGCCATCGTGCACCGCGACGCGGCGTACTCCTACGGCGTGATGCTGGCCGGCAAGCTCCGCGAGCTGATCCCACGCCAGCAGTTCGAGGTGCCGATCCAGGCCGCCATCGGTGCCCGGGTGATCGCTCGGGAGACGATCCGGGCGATCCGCAAGGACGTCCTGGCCAAGTGCTACGGCGGTGACATCTCCCGCAAGCGCAAG
>JBKJIN010000049.1:0-20843 GCA_046598425.1 Marmoricola sp.
CTGGCCGAGGTCTTCAGCGGCCAGGTAGAAGGTGCGTTGCTTCCACCCCATCGTGGTGGGGTCGAGCACCGGCAGCAGGGCAGCCCACGGCCGCGGTACCGGAACCTCGTCGAGATCGTCGGGCAGCAGGTAGGCCGTCCCCCCCTCGAGGACGACCTCCACGGCTTCGAGCTCCGCCAGCGCCCGACGTACGGCGGACTTGGTGGCGCCCAGCCACCAGACCAGGTCAGCCTCGGTGCCCGGGCCGAACGTTCGCAGCCAGCTCTCGACGAGGACGCGGTAGCCCTCGCCCGGCTCGGTGTGAGTCACCGGCTCGCCCAACCAGTCCTCGGCGAGCGTCCAGCGGTGCCGTGAGGTGTGCCAGCCCCCCTCGTTGGCGCCCCGCAGCACCTGACCGGTGGCGCCAAGGGCGCTGAGCAGTCGAGGTGCTATGGGGAAGCTGCCTCCGTAGGCCTTGCCCGGTGCTACCTCGAGGCGCTGGGACAGGGGTGGGATGCGTTCACGCAGCTCGGCAGTAGTCGCAGGCCCGTGTGTCGAGAGAGAGGCGATGACGGCTTCGCGCATGTCCTGCACCCAGGCCTCCCCACGGTCGGAGAGACCGTTGTTCTCAACCTCCTTGGCCAGGCGGGTGCGCAGTTGGCCAGCCACCCGGTCCGAGGCGCTGCCCCAGGCGGCGGGAAGCAGCTCCCTGGGGAAGACGAACATCGTCCGACGCATGGCCAGCTGCTTCACGATCGTGCGGCTCTCGTAGAGCTCGTGGTCCACGTCGTCCACGGAGGCCTCCACCCTCGCGACGGTGGAGAGATAGACGGTGGCCGGCTCCGTGGCGTGCAGGCAGGTCATCTGCTGGACCGCCTCGAGGACCGACCCGCCTCGCTGCGCGATCCCGTGGCGCACCGCCAGCCGGGCACGACGCTGCACCTCCGTCACCGTGGTCACCTCGAGCACAGGTTGATCCTGACAGGCCGCACCGACCGAGCCCCTGACCGCCGCTCTGAGGGCCTCGGGCAGGATTCGGGGGTGACCTCCACCTCCGGTTCCCGGGCACAGCGTGCCCTGGTGGTGGTGGGCATCGTGGTGCTGGCCTTCAACCTGCGTCCGTCAGCGGTCAGCGTCGGTCCGGTGCTCGGTGAGATCCGCAGCGGGTTGGGCATGTCGGCCACTGAGACGGGCCTGCTCACGTCGCTGCCGGTGCTCGCGTTCGCCGGCTTCGGGGCCCTCGCCCCCAGGTTCGCCCGGTTGGTGGGTCTGCACCGGCTCACGCTGATCTCACTGCTGTGCGTCGTGGGAGGGCTCGCCGGACGCTCGGGCGTGTCCTCGGTGCCGGTCTTCCTCGCGCTCTCACTGCTGGCGCTCGCCGGGATGGCCACGGCCAACGTGCTGCTTCCCTCCCTGGTGAAGCTGCACTTCCCCGACCGCATCGGGCTGATGACGGCGGTCTACTCGACCGCGCTCGCCCTGGGTCTCACTGCGGCCTCGGTCCTGACCGTGCCGATCAGCAACGCCGGGGATGGCTGGCGGATCGGCTTGTTCGCGTGGTCCCTGACCGCCATGGTGGCCGTGCTCCCCTGGCTCGGACTCATCGGTCACGACCGCCGCCCCGAGGAGGTCGAGGGCCATATCGGCCTGCGTGACGTCGCGCGGACGCGCCTCGGTTGGCTGCTCGCGCTGTTCTTCGGCTTGCAGTCGCTCCAGGCGTACGCCGTCTTCGGCTGGTTCGCCCAGGTCTACCGCGACGCCGGATTCTCACCCAGCACCGCCGGGCTGCTGCTCGGTGTGATCACCGGGGTGACCATCCCGCTCTCGCTGCTGATCCCGACCCTGGTGGCACGTGCCCACGACCAGACTCGGCTGATGTACGTCGTGATGGCCTGCTACCCGATCGGCTACCTCGGTCTCGTCTTCGCGCCTCGCTCGGGAGCGCTGCTGTGGGCGGTCCTGATCGGGGTCGGCACCACCACCTTCCCCTTGATCCTGACCCTGCTCGGTCTACGGGCGCGCACCTCGGCCGGGACCGCCGCCCTCTCCGGTTTCGCCCAGTTCGCTGGCTACCTGATGGCCGGGATCGGCCCGTTCGGGATGGGCCTCCTGCGCGACCTCACAGGCGGTTGGACCGTCCCGCTGCTGGCCCTGACGGTGCTGGTCGTCCCGCAGCTGGTGGTCGGGCTGGCGGTGTCGCGCCCGGCGTACATCGAGGACGAGCTGGACGGTGCCAGGCGCGATGCCCGCGCGTGATCCTTGCTTCGCTCAGCGCTCGACCCGGACGATCGTGCCGGTTCCCGGTCCAGGGCCGCTCAGACCACGCTGAGCGGCAGCAGGCTCTGACCGGTGGGGCCGATCTGGATGTCGGTGCCCATCTCCGGGCAGACACCACAGTCGTAGCACGGGGTCCATCGACAGTCCTCGACGTCGATCGAGTCGGGGTCGAGGGCATCCTCCCAGTCCTGCCACAGCCAGTCCTTGTCCAGTCCGGAGTCGAGGTGGTCCCAGGGCAGCACCTCGGCATAGGTGCGCTCTCGAGTGGTGTACCACTCCAGGTCGACCCCCGTTCCGGCCAGAGCACTCTGCGTCGCTGCGAGCCAGCGGTCGTAGGAGAAGTGCTCGCTCCAGCCGTCGAACCGGGCACCGTCACGCCAGACCTGCTCGATGATGCGCCCCACCCGCCGGTCGCCACGTGACAACAGTCCTTCGATGATGCCGGGCTTCCCGTCGTGGTAGCGGAAACCGATGGCCCGGCCGTACTTGCGGTCCGAGCGCACCTCCTCCCGCAACTGGCGCAGCCGCTCGTCGGTCGTCTCCACATCGAGCTGCGGCGCCCACTGGAACGGGGTGTGCGGCTTGGGCACGAACCCGCCGATCGACACGGTGCACCTGATGTCGTTGTGCCCAGCGACCTTGCGTCCCTCGGCGATGACCTTCTTGGCCAGGTCGGCGATCGCCAGCACGTCTTCGTCCGTCTCGGTCGGCAGGCCGCACATGAAGTAGAGCTTCACCTGGCGCCAGCCATGGGAGTACGCCGCCGAGACGGTGCGGATGAGGTCGTCCTCGGTCACCATCTTGTTGATCACCTTGCGCATCCGCTCGCTGCCGCCCTCCGGGGCGAAGGTGAGCCCGGAGCGGCGGCCGTTGCGGGAGAACTCGTTGGCCAGGGTGATGTTGAAGGCGTCGACGCGGGTGCTGGGCAAGGACAGCGAGACGTTGGTGCCCTCGTAGCGGTCGGCCAGTCCCTTGGCGACCTCACCGATCTCCGAGTGGTCGGCGCTCGACAGCGAGAGCAGGCCGACCTCCTCGAAGCCGGACTTGCGGATGCCGTTCTCCACCATCTCGGCAATGGTGGTGATCGAGCGCTCGCGAACAGGTCGAGTGATCATGCCAGCCTGGCAGAAGCGGCAGCCACGCGTGCACCCACGGAAGATCTCCACGCTGAAGCGCTCGTGCACCGTCTCGGCAAGCGGCACCAGCGGGTTGCGCGGGTAGGGCCAGGAGTCCAGGTCCATCAGCGTGTGCTTGGCGACCCGCGCCGGTACGCCGGGCACGTTCGGGATCGCAGGCCCGAGCGAGCCGTCCTCGCCGTAGCTGACGTCGTAGAACTTCGGGACGTAGACGCCGCCGCTGACCGCAAGCCGGCGCAACAACTCGTCACGAGCCGTCGGCATCGTGCCGCTCGGGCAGCCCTCACCCTTCCACTCGCGCACGACCTCGCTGATCTTGAGCACGACCTCCTCACCGTCGCCGAGCACCGCGGCGTCGATGAAGTCGGCGATCGGCTCCGGGTTGAACGCGGAGTGGCCACCGGCCAGCACGATCGTGTGGCCGTCGGTGCGGTCCTTCGCGTGCAGCGGGATGCCCGCCAGGTCGAGCGCGGTGAGCATGTTCGTGTAGCCGAGCTCGGTGGAGAACGAGAGCCCGAGAATGTCGAAGGCCCCGACCGGCCGGTGGCTATCGACGGTGAACTGCGGGATGCCCTCCTCACGGAGCACCGCCTCCATGTCCGGCCAGACCGCGTAGGTCCGCTCGGCCAGAGTGTCCTCGGCCTCATTGAGGACTTCGTAGAGGATCTGCACGCCCTGGTTTGGCAGGCCGACCTCGTACGCGTCCGGGTACATCAGCGCCCAGCGGACTGTGCGGTCGTCGGGACCCCACTCCTTGCTCACCGAGTTGAGCTCGCCGCCGACGTACTGGATCGGCTTCTGCACGCCGGGCAGGTGCGGCTCGAGGCGGCCGAAGAGCGATTCCGGAGCGGACGGGCTGAGGACGGGCACAACAGACCTCTCGATGCGGGGAAGGGGGCAGGCCAAGGGTACGCGGAACTACGACCGAGCGGTTGTCGACGGGGTGCGGGGTCCCCTCAGGAGCGTGCCGGGATCGCCGACCCGGCCGAGCTTCGCTCGATGTTCAGCAGCAGGCCGATTGCCATCAGCGACGCGAACATCGACGAGCCGCCGTAGGAGACCAGCGGGAGCGGCACCCCAGTGACCGGCATGATCCCTAGGCACATCCCGATGTTCTGGAACGCCTGGAAGCCGAACCAGCACGCGATCCCGGCTGCCGCTATCCGACCGAAGGTGTCGTCGGCGTGGAGCGCGATCACCAGCGCCCTCCAAAGGAGCAGCGCGAACAACGTGATCAGGACGCCGGCCCCGAGGAGCCCCAACTCCTCGCCCGCGACGGTGAAGACGAAGTCGGTGTGCTGCTCGGGCACGAATCCCGACCGGGTCTGCGAACCGTCGAAGAGGCCCTGCCCGAAGAGTCCGCCGTTACCGATTGCGATCCGTGCCTGGGTGGTGTTGTACCCGGCGCCCCGCGGGTCGAGGTCGGGGTTCGTGAACGCCATGAACCGGTTGATCTGGTACGCCTTGAGAACGCCGGTCGTCACCACGACCACGGCGCTCGCGAGCCCGGCCCCGGCCAACGCCACCAGCCAGCGGCGGGGGGTGCCGGCGGCGGCCAGGACACCGAAGATCGTCGCCGTCAGCACCAGCATGGTGCCGAGGTCTGGCTGGAGCAGGATAAGGATCGCTGGGACGCCGGCGATCGCGAGCATCAGCCCGACCTCCAGGCCGCCGACCTTCCGCTGCCGCGAACTCTCGAGCCGTTCCGCAACCAGCAGCGCCATCCCGATCACTACGGCCAGCTTGGCGAACTCAGCAGGCTGGATGGAGAGGCCACCGATCATCAGCCAAGACCGGGACCCGTTGATGGTCGTTCCGATCGCGAGGACGAGGAGGAGCCCGACGACCGACCCGACGTAGACCAACGGCGCCAGGATCCGGACCCATCGCCGGTCGGTGAGGAGGACGACCGCTCCGAGGCCGAGGCCGATCGCGATGTTGACGAGCTGCTTGCGCAGGTAGGCGGTCCCGTTGCCGCCGGTCAACGCCTCGTTCGTCGACGTCGAGGACCAGACCAGCAGGGTGCCGATCACCAGGATCGACGCCGTCGCCAGGACCAGCACCCAGTCGATCCGACTGCGGTCGACGGTGAGCTCGCGGGCTCGCGCGGGAGAGACAAGGGTCATCGGCCCGCCCCTGGTGGCGGCATGATCGATCCGTCGGTGAAGAACTGCGGAAGCTTCTTCGGCGGCGTCACACCGGGGATCGCAGCGCGGTCCGGGTCGACGTCCTCGCCGGTGATTCCGTAGAGGGATTCCCAGATCGCCCGGACGGCCGGACCGGAGGTGCCCGAGCCGGTGCCGGCCTGGGTCAGCATCATCACCACGACGTAGTCCTCGGTGTACGTCGCGATCCAGGAAGTGCTCTGCTTGCCGTACACCTCCGCGGTGCCGGTCTTGCCGCGGATCGGGACCTGGTCGAGCGGGAAGCCGCCGAACTTCCAGGCCAGGGTGCCGACCTTCGGCGTACCGAGCAGCGCGTTGTCGACGTACTTCAGCGCTGCTGCCGACGACTTCACCGTGCCCTGGACGACCGGCTTGATCTTCTTGATCAGTGTGCCGTCGGGGCCGACCACCGCCTTGGCGATCCGGGGCGCGTAGAGAGTGCCACCGTTGGAGAGCGCGGCGTACGCACGCGCCAGCTGGATCGGGGTGACCGTGGTGTCGCCCTGGCCGATCGAGTAGTTCACCGCGTCGGTGGCCCGGTATCGATTGCCCTCCAGGCAGAACTCGTGCGCGTAGACGTGCAGGAAGTCGCGCTTGCCGGTGGTGTTCTGCGCGTCGATCTTGCAGTACTTGGCCTTCATGGCGTTCCAGTAGGAGAGCTTCCAGGCGCGGTCCGCGATCCGGCCGTCAGCCTCACCCGGAATGTCCAGGCCGGTCTTCTTGCCGAAGCCGAACTGCTTGGCGACGTTCACCAACGGGTCCTTGGCCTTCACGTTCTCGGAGTCCGAGCCGTACTTGTTCCAGTAGTTCAGCCCGACCCGGTAGAAGAACGTGTCGCAGGAGAGCTCGAGCGCCTTGGCGAAGTCGATCGTCCCGTAGGAAGCGGACTGGTAGTTCTTGAACCAGCGGTTGCCGACCTGCAGCCCACCGGAGCAGTTGAGCCGGGTCTCGGTGCTGTAGCCGTTGTTCAGCGCCCCGACCGTCATCAGCGGCTTCCAGGTCGAGCCCGGGGCGAACTGACCCTGGGTGGCCCGCGAGACCAGGGGCAGGCCGGACTCCTCCGAGGAGATCGCGGTCAGCTCCTTGTTCGTGATCCCACCGACCCAGACCTCCGGGTCGTACGTCGGCTGGCTGGCCATCGCGACCACACCACCGTTGCGCGCGTCCATCACCACGACGGCACCGCTGTCGGCGACGTAGTTGCGGCCGGTCACCGGGTCGTAGGTCTTGCGGGCGTTGACTATCGTGGTGTGCAGTTGCTTCTCCACGACGCTCTGCACCTTCGCGTCGATCGAGGTGACCAGGGTGGCGCCCGGCTGGGCCGCGACGGTCGCTGCGTCACCGAGCACCCGGCCCATCGAGTCGACAACCACCTTGGTGGCACCCGGTACGCCGCGCAGCCACCGGTCGTAGAACTTCTCCAGGCCGGCACGACCGACCACCGAGGCCCCGTTGAGGGACAGGTCGTCGGTCTGCTCGGCTTCCTCGAGCTCCTCGCCGGTGACCGGGCTGAGGTACCCGATGATCCCGGCGGCGTTGATCCCGAAGGGCGAGGGATAGGAGCGGACGGTCTCGGCTCGGGCGATCACCCCCGGGAACTCCTCGGACTGCTCCGAGATCTGCACGGCGATGACCTGCGGGACGTCCTCGGCGACCGGGATCGGCTGGAACGGGGAGCCGTTCCAGCAGGTCCCGGAGACCGCCTTGTCGGTGCCGCACAGCCGCATCCGCGCGGTCACCTCGGCGTACGGCGCCTTGACGGTGCGGGCGACCTTGCGCAGCAGCGCCTTGCGGTCGTGGTCGTCGAGCTTGTTCAGCAGGGTCCGGTCGATGCTGACCACCCAGCTGGTCCGGTTCGCCACCAGCGAGCGTCCCATCGCGTCGACGATCAAGCCGCGGACCGGCTGCACGACAACGTCGCGCACCGACTGCTCGGCGGCCTTGGCCTGGTACTCCTCGCCGGTGAAGACCTGGAGGTACCAGAGCCGGGCGAACAGGGTCAGGAAGAGCGAGAGCATCAGCACCTGCATCACCAGGAGCCGGAGCCGGCCCCGTCGGGTATGACGCAGCGACGTCGTCGGGCGGATCAGGACGGCTGCCACCGGGTCACACCGCCAGTCGGGCCGGTCGGACGCGGTCCACCAACCAGAGCAGTGCCGGGACCAGGAACGGCGCCAGCATCAGGTCCCAGAGCATGCTGATCACGATCACCCGCAGCATCGCGTCGACCGCCAGCGCGCCGTCGTCGAGAACGACCCCGGAGAGCGCGTAGACCGAGGTGCCGACGAAGGACATCGCTCCGACCAGGACGACCGCCATCAGCGGCGAGGTCCGGGCGTCCTGCCGGACTCGGCCGGCAAGGTAGCCGACCAGGACCAGGGCGAGCGCCCAGCGGCCGGCGACGTGGTCGGCCGGCGGGGCGAGGTCCAGCAGCAGCCCGGCGCCGAAGCCGAGCATGGCGGCGAACTCCGGGCCGCGGGCGATGGCGGCGGCAACCACGACGATCAGGGCCAGGTTCGGGACGACGCCGTCGACGCTGACGAAGCGGAAGATGGCCGCCTGGGCGACGATCGCGAAGCAGACCACCACCACCAGGGCGGTGTCACGGATGCTGGTCATCGGCTGCGCCCCGCTGATCCGCCGGCAATCACGGCACGGTCGCCTTCGATGCCGTTCGGTACGACGACCCCGACCACGTCGAGCGCGGTGAAGTCGGCGAACGGGCGGATCACGGCCTGACGCGTGCTCTGTCGCGGCGAGGCGACCACCGATTCCACCCGACCCACGGGGATGCCGGCGACGTAGGGGACCCCGTTCCGCGAACCCCAGGTGACCACGACGTCGTTGCGCGAGGGCTCGACGGCGTTGTCGACCAGGTCGAGGTCGAGGCGACCGGTGTCGCTGATCGATCCCCTCCCGCGGAGGAACCCGATCTCGAGGTTGGTCCCCAGCCGGCCGCCGACGACCGACTCGGTGTCGATGATCAGCAGCACGGTCGCGGTAGAGCGGGTCGCCTGGACCACCCGGCCGACCAGGCCGTCGTTGTTGAGGACGGTCATGTCCTTGGTGATGCCCGACGAGGTGCCGGCGTCGATGGTGACCGCGCGCGAGAACGACTGCGCCGGGCCCATCGCGATCACCCGGGCCGCGACCAGGGAGTAGCCGGTCTCGGCGGCTGTCCGGGTGAGGCCGTCGAGCTCGGCCAGACGCTGCCGGTCCAAGGGCTCCCCGGCGAGCTCGGTGCGGAGCCGGGAGTTCTCGGCGGTAAGCGTGGCGATGTCGTCTCGGAGGGCGTCGTTCGTGCGGAAGAAGCCCCCGGCGTCAGCGAAAGGCCGGGTCACCGAGGCGGTCGCGTCCTCGAGCGGGCCGACCACCGAGCCGACCACCGAGCGCACCGGGTCCAGCGGCGAGTCGGCACCGGCCCGCGCGTCGAGGGTGATCACCGTCAGCGAGGCGAGCACGAGCAGGCCGAGCCTGCGGCGGGACGGGTCCCGGGTCGGACCGCTGCCGAGCGGGCGTCGACCGCCTCCGATCCAGCGTCGGGAACTGGCGCGCAGCATCAGGCTCCCCGGCGTACGTTCTCGGCGACCAGGACCTGCTGCAGCGCCTCGAACTCCTCGACGCACTTGCCGGAACCGAGGACGACCGCGCTGAGCGGGTCCTGAGCGACGTGGACCGGCATCCCGGTCTCGTGGCTGATCCGCTCGTCCAGGCCGCGCAGCAGCGCGCCGCCGCCGGTCAGCACGATGCCGCGGTCCATGATGTCGCCGGCCAGCTCGGGCGGTGTCTGGTCGAGGGTCGCCCGGACGGCGTCCACGATCGTGTGCACCTGCTCCTCGATGGCCCTGCGGATCTCGACGCTGGAGACCGTGACCGTGCTGGGCAGCCCCGAGATCATGTCGCGACCCCGGATCTCGCCGGTGAGCTCGTGCGCGAGCGGGAAAGCGGAGCCCAGGGTCACCTTGATCTCCTCGGCGGTGCCCTCCCCCAGCATCAGCGAGTGCTCTTTCTTGAGGTAGGCGATGATCGCCTGGTCCAACTCGTCGCCGGCAGTGCGGATCGAGAGAGTCGTGACCAGGCCGCCGAGCGAGATGACCGCGACCTCGGTGGTACCGCCGCCGATGTCGACGACCATGTTCCCGGTCGGCTCGTGGACGGGCAGGCCGGCCCCGATGGCGGCCGCCATCGGCTCCTCGATGATGTAGACCTTGCGGGCGCCGGCCTGGTAGCCGGCCTCCTTGACGGCGCGCTGCTCGACCGGGGTGACCCCGCTCGGCACGCAGATCACCAGGCGCGGCTTCGCGAAATAGCGGCGCCGGTGCACCTGGGAGATGAAGTGGCGCAGCATCTGCTCGGTGGCGTCGAAATCGGCGATAACGCCGTCGCGGAGCGGACGGATCGCGGTGATGCCCTCCGGCGTACGGCCGATCATGCGCTTTGCGTCGGTCCCGACGGCGAGGATCTCGCGGGTCTGGGTGTGCACGGCGACCACGGACGGCTCGTCGAGCATCACGCCCTTGCCGCGGACGTAGACCAGCGTGTTGGCGGTGCCGAGATCCACGGCCAGGTCACGGCCGATCAGGTTGTTCGCCATCGTTCCTCGCAGGTGCATCGTGGGGAAGTGAGCGCGACGCACGGTCCCGTGCGCAACACGGAAACCACGCGTCCCACCAGTAACGAGACTAGAAGTGGAACGCGCTCATCCCCGGGAGGACACGCGGCAGGGTTCAGGCGGACAATTCGGGAAACCAGATCGCGATCTCGCGGGCGGCCGACTCCGGGGAGTCCGACCCGTGCACGAGGTTCTCCCGGTTGCTCAGGCTCAGGTCGCCCCGGATGGTGCCCGGAGCCGCCTTCCGGCCGTCGGTGGCGCCATTGAGGGCACGGACGACCTCGATCGCCTCGTCACCCTCGAGGACCACGGCCACCAACGGTCCGCTGGTGACGAAGGCCCGCAGCGGGGGGTAGAAGTCCCGCTCGACGTGCTCGGCGTAGTGCTGGTCGGCCACCGCGGCGTCGATGGTGCGGTGCTCCAGCGCGACGATGGTCAGCCCCTTGGCCTCGAAGCGGGAGAGGACCTCACCGACGAGACCGCGGCGAACCGTGTCGGGCTTGAGCAGGACGAGGGTGCGCTGAGTCATGGCAGAACCCTAGTCGGACCGGTGATCAGCGCCGTCGTACGCCGCCGCGGCTGCCTTGTCCCGGTCGATCGTGCCGCCGAGCCGGACGGCGATGTACCAGAGGAGCGCGAAGATCACGCCGAGCACGATCATCACCGGGGTGAAGGCCCCGAGGGCCAGCGAGCCGACCTGGACCGCCCACCCGGCGTAGTAGGCCCACGGCATCCGCAGCATCCCCGAGACCACGATGCAGGAGAGGGCGAGACCGAGCCCGATTACCAGGGCCTGGGGTGTGCTCAGGTCGTCGCCCTGCACCAGCACCGGCGTGCTGAGCCCCAGCACGACCGACTGCAGGAGCAGGATCGCGGAGCAGAGCCGTCGCCGCATCATGCGTCACCCCGAGGCTTGATCAGCGCCCGAGCCTCGCCGACGGTGACTACCGACCCGGTGACCAGCACGCCCCCGGACCCGAGACCCTCGCCGAAGACGCCACCGACCTCGGCCAGGGTGGCGGCCTCGTCGATGGCAGACGTCAACGACGGCTGCACGCTGACCCGGTCCTGGCCGAAGATCCCGCGGGCGACCTCCGCCAGCTCCGAGGCGCTCATCGAGCGCTCCGTGGAGTTCTGGGTGCAGACGATGTGCGCGAGCACCGGTTCCAGGGTCGAGAGCAGGCCCTCGTAGTCCTTGTCCGCCATCACCCCGACCACGCCGATCAGCGGGCTGAAGGTGAAGGAGTCCTCGAGCGCGTCGACCAGCGCCTGCGCCCCGTGCGGGTTGTGCGCCGCGTCGAGCACGATCGTGGGCGACCGGCGGACGACCTCGAGCCGGCCCGGTGAGGCGACCTCGGCGAAGGCGTCCCGGACCACCTCGGCGCTCAGCGGCTCGTCGCCGCCGACGAACGCCTCCACCGCGGCGAGCGCGAGGGCGGCGTTCTGCGCCTGGTGGGCGCCGTAGAGCGGGAGGAAGACGTCGTCGTACTCGCCGCGCAGGCCTTGAAGCGAGATCAGCTGACCACCGACGGCCGGCACCCGGGTCCGGACCCCGAACTCGATGCCCTCGCGGGCCACGACCGCACCGACCTCGGCGGCGCGCGCGACGATCTGAGCCGCGACGTCGGGCTCCTGGACCGCGGTGACCACCGTGGCTCCGGGCTTGATGATCCCGACCTTCTCGCGGGCGATCTCGGCGACGGTCTCCCCGAGGTACTTCGTGTGGTCGATCGCGATCGGCGTCACCACCGCGACCGCCCCGTCGGCGACGTTGGTTGCGTCCCAGGTGCCGCCCATCCCGACCTCGATCACCGCGACGTCCACCGGGGCGTCCGCGAAGGCTGCGAACGCCATCGCCACGATGGTCTCGAAGAACGAGAGCGGGTGGTCGGAGTCCGCGTCGACCAGGTGCGTGTACGGCGCGACGTCGTTGAACGCTTGCACGAACGCCTCGTCGGAGAGCGGCTCGCCGTCGACCACGATCCGCTCGGTCATCGACTCCAGGTGCGGGCTGGTGAACCGCCCGGTGCGCAGCCCGAGAGCCCCGATCAGGCGCTCGACCATCCGTGCGGTCGAGGTCTTGCCGTTGGTCCCCGTCAGGTGCACCACCGGGTAGTTGCGCTGCGGCTCGCCGAGCAGTTCGGTGAACGCCTGGATCCGGTCCAGCGACGGCTCGAGCCGCGACTCCGGCCACCGGGAGAGCAGCGCGTCCTCCACCTCGGCATAGGTCTGGGCGGGACGTGCGTCGGCGGGGCGGGAGGCATCGGAAGAGTCGGTCATCGCCCGCTCATCGTAGTGAGTGGACTCAGACCCCACGGGTGTGGGACAGCACAACCGACCCGCAGACAGGTAGAACCTGTTCCACTATCGTGCTGCGGGTGACCACCCGTGAACGCTTCGACGCTCTGCGTAGCGCCCCGACGGCCGCGCCCGCCGATCTGGACGCCCTCTGGGCCGACCTGAACGTGCTGAGCGTCGAGGAGATGCTTGGCGCCTGGCGCGGCGGCGACTTCGCGACCGGTCACCCGGCGTCCGGTCTGCTGACCAAGATCGGCTGGCACGGCAAGCGCTTCGACTCCCCGCTCGACGGTCACCCGCTGATCTGCCGCGGCGAGGACGGCGAGCTCCACTCCAACACTGCCGCCGCCGGCGGGGGTTACTCCTCGCTCTGGGCGGTCGGCTTCCGCGGCGAGTCCACGGCCACGATGGTGTACGACGCGATGGCCGTCTTCGACCACTTCAAGCGGGTCGACGACAGCACGGTGATGGGGATCATGAACGGCAAGCTCGAGGCGGTCTTCGGGACCGCCGACCACTACTACTTCTGGCTGGAGCGTGACCACGCATGAAGACGACCGTCGCTGTCGTGAACTCCCAGGGCGCCGACTTCTCCCTGGAGGAGGTCGAGCTCGCCGGGCCCCTCGCCGACGAGGTGCTGGTGAAGATCGTCGCCACCGGCCTGTGCCACACCGACATCCACCTCAAGGGCTTCCTGCCCGAGGAGATGTTCCCGAACGTCTTCGGCCACGAAGGCGCAGGCATCGTCGAGGCCGTCGGCGAGGGCGTCACCGGCATCGAGGTAGGCGACCACGTCGTGCTCTCGTTCCGCTCCTGTCGCGCCTGCGAGAACTGCACCAGCGGCATGGTCGGCTACTGCGACTCCTCGTTGCTGCTCAACTACATGGGCATGCGGATGGACGGCAGCACGACGTACTCGCGCCAGGGGTCACCGGTCTTCGGCAACTTCTTCGGCCAGTCCAGCCTCTCCGCGCACGCGATCGCGTACGCCGACAACTGCGTGGTCGTCGACAAGTCGGTCGACCTGACCAAGGTCGCGCCGTACGGGTGCGGGTTCCAGACCGGGGCCGGCACCGTCCTAAACGTGCTCGCACCGAGCCCTACCGACAGCCTGGTCGTCTTCGGCTGCGGAGCCGTCGGCCTCGCGGCCATCGCCGCAGCCAAGCACCTCGGGCTCGGCACCATCATCGCCGTCGACCCGATGGCGAGCCGCCGCGAAGCCGCCGCGAAGTTCGGAGCCACCGGCGTCGACCCGCTGCCCGCGGACTCCCCCGACTTCAACGTCGTCGAGAAGGTCAAGGAACTGACCGGCGGCGGCGCGTCGTACGCGATCGACACCACCGCGATCTCGCCCGTGGTCAAGCAGGCCCAGCAGTCCCTGAAGGTCCGCGGCACCCTGGTCGCCCTCGGACTCGGCCCGGAGGAGTACGCGATCGACGCAATCGACCTGCTCCAGACCGGCAAGATCATCCGCTCCTCGATCGAGGGCGACTCGGACCCGCAGGAGATGGTGCCGCGGCTGATCGCGCTGAACGCTGCGGGCGAGTTCGATGTCGACGACCTGATCACGACGTACCCGTTCACCGAGATCAACCAGGCCGTGGCCGATGTGCTCGCCGGCAAGGTGGTCAAGCCGGTCCTGGTGTGGTGAGCCCCTGACCCCTAGCCTGAGCCCGGGAGCCTGACCCAGGGGGTGCACGTGTCGGCAACGCCACGGATCAGCTACGCCCCGCGCGGCGACGGTGGGCACCTCGGCTACTCGGTGCTCGGAGACGGGCCACCGTTGATCTTCTGGGCCGGCGGCACGCTGTCGGCCGCCTCCCTCTGGGAGGAACCGCGCTCCGCCCGGGCGCAGCGACTGCTGGCTACTTTCACGACCCGGATCGCGATGGACCGGCGGGGCATCGGCTACTCCGACATGCTCGGCCAGGACGAGGAGCCGACCCTCGAGCGACAGGCGAACGACGTCCTCGCCGTGCTGGACCACGCCGGGGTGGACAAGGCGATCCTGCTGGCCAACGGTTGGGACGGCCAGGCGATGGTGCACCTGGCGGTGACCCACCCGGAGCGCGTCGAGAAGCTGATCCTGCAGTCGTTCTCACCGTGTCCGACCTCCGGCCCGGACTGGCCGCACGGCACCCGGATCGATGTCATCGGGGCGGTCCTCGACGAGCTGGCGACCCCGGGGGACGGCCGCGGCCCGCAGGACATCATCGGGCTGCTCGCTCCGTCGGACGCCGACGACGAGGACCTGCGGAGCTGGTTCGAGGAAGGCGGCCGGGTCGGACCGCGCACGGCGGACGCCTACGTCCGGACCAGCCTGGGGTTCGACGTACGCCCGCTGCTGGAGCAGATCGAGGTGCCGACACTGGTCCTGCACGCCACCGGTGACCGGTGGACGCCCGTCGAGGGAGCCCGCTACTGCGCCGCGACGATCCCGGGTGCCCGCCTCGTCGAATTCGACAGCGCGGACCACATCTACTTCACCGACCTCCTCGAGGAACGGATCGCCGCGATCGAGGACTTCGTCGAGAGCGACGGGCCGGCACACCCCCAACGGCGGTTGATGGCCGTGCTCTTCACCGACGTGGTCGGCTCCACCGAGCGGTTGAGCACGACCGAGGACCACCGCTGGACCGCTCTGCTGGACGAGGTCGACAGCACCGTCGCGCGCCACGTGCGCCGCCACGAAGGACGGGTCTGCAAGAGCATGGGCGACGGCCACCTGGCCGTCTTCGACCGGCCCAGCGACGCCGTCGGGGCGGCCCTCGACCTGACCCGGGCGATGGCCGTTCTCGGTACGCCGATCCGTGCCGGCATCCACATCGGCGAGATCGAGCTCCGCGGCGAGGACGTCGCGGGCCTCGCCGTCCACGTCGGCGCGCGGGTCTCCGGCAAGGCTGCTGCCGGCGAGATCCTGGTCACCCGCACCGTCGCCGACCTGATCGCCGGGTCGCGCTACCGGGCCGAGGACGCCGGCGAGCACGAGCTCAAGGGGCTGCCCGGCGGGTGGCCGCTGTTCCGGGTGGTCGCCGGTCGCTGAACGCAACCGCCGACCCGTCGTGAAAGTGCCAGTCCCAACCGCCGACCCGTCGTGAAAGTGCGAGTGAACTCGCACTTTCACGACGGGTCGGCGCATTTGAGGGGGACATTCACGCCGGGTCGGCGGCTAGGGTCGCCTCATGAGGCTTCGACTCACCGAGGAGGAGGCCGCGTTCCGTGACGAGATGCGCGCCTTCTTCACCACCGAGATCCCCCAGGACATCCGCGACGACGTCCGCGCCGGCCGCCACCTGAGCAAGGAGGCGATCGTCCGGTCGATGCGGGTGATGAACGACGCCGGTCTCGCCGTCCCGAACTGGCCGGTCGAGTGGGGCGGCAAGGACTGGACACCGCTCCAGAAGCACCTGTGGCACGAGGAGATGCAGCTGGCCTGCGTCCCGCCGCCGCTCGCCTTCAACGCCAGCATGATCGGACCTGTGATCGCGCACTTCGGCTCGACTGCGATGAAGGAGCGGTTCCTGCCGGCGACGGCCAACGTGGACATCTGGTGGTGCCAGGGGTTCTCCGAACCGAATGCCGGCTCCGACCTGGCCTCCCTGAGCACCCGGGCCGAGCGCAGCCCTTCGGCAGGCTCAGGACAAGCGGGGCCTGATTGGATCGTCAACGGCCAGAAGACCTGGACGACGCTCGGCCAGCACGCCGACTGGATCTTCTGCCTCGCCCGGACCGATCCCGACGTGAAGAAGCAGGCCGGCATCTCGATGCTGCTCTTCCCGATGGATTCCCCCGGTGTCACGCTGCGGCCGATCAAGATGATCGACGGTGGCTACGAGGTCAACGAGGTCTTCTTCGACAACGTCGTGGTGCCGGGCGAGAACCTGGTCGGCGAGGTCAACCAGGGCTGGACACAGGCGAAGTTCCTGCTCGGCAACGAGCGGGTCGGGGTCGCCCCGGTCGGGGCCACCAAGCGTGCGCTCGCCACCGCCAAGGAGCACGCCACCGAGCTCGGCGCCCTCACCGACCCGTTGATGGCAGCACGCTTCGTCGAACTAGAGAACGAGCTGCTCGCCCTCGAGCTCACCGCGTTGCGGGTGGTCGCGAACTCCGCCGACGGCAAGCCGCACCCGGCCTCGTCGGTGCTCAAGCTCAAGGGCTCCGAGCTCCAGCAGGCGGTCACCGAGCTGACAGTCGACCTGGCGGGTCCGCTCTCGCTCGCCTCGGCCTCCCAGACCGTGCCCGAGTGGGCCGCGCACTCGGTACCGACATACCTGAACTTCCGCAAGGCGTCGATCTACGGCGGGTCCAACGAGATCCAGCGCCAGATCATCGCCGGCACGATCCTGGGACTCTGAGGAGCACACGTGGATTTCGAACTGGATGACGAGCAGGCCGCGCTGCGGGACGCCGTACGCGGCCTGGTGAAGGTGTACGACCCGGTCGTCGACTCCGAGCGCCGCCGCGAGGTCACCGCGACCGACCCCGGGTACGACGAGGCGCTCTGGGGCCGGTTGGCCGAGATGGGCCTGCTCGGCCTCCCCTTCAGCGAGGACGACGGCGGGATGGGGGCCGGACCGGTCGAGGTCGCGCTGGTGGCCGAGGAGCTCGGCCGGGTGCTGGCTCCGGAGCCGTACGTCGCCGCCGTGGTTCTTGCCGGCGGCCTGGTCGCCGAGCTGGGCAGCGACGCCCAGCGCAAGGAGGTCCTCGGCGCTCTCTCGGCCGGTGAGCGCCTGCTCACCTTCGCCTCGGGCGAGGTCGCCGAGCCGGTGATCCAGGGCGCTCGGGCCGACACCATCGTCTGGGAGGTCGGTGGCGAGGTCTTCCTGGTCGACCGGCCCGCCCACGTGGCGGCGTACCGGACCCACGACGGCGGTCGCGCCGCGCTGCTGGAGTTCGACCGCGCGGCCGCCACCCCGCTGGGTGAGGGCGGCGACGCCTCGGCGACCTTGGCCACCGTGCTGGCGCGCGCGCAGATCGCCGCCTGCCACGAGGCACTCGGTGCGATGGACACGGCGCTGCGGATGACCACGGCGTACCTGAAGACGCGCAAGCAGTTCGGGGTCACGCTGAACACCTTCCAGGCGCTCTCCTTCCGGGCCGCCGACATGTACACCGACCTGGAGCTCACCCGGAGCATCGTCACCTGGGCGACCCTGGTGGCGGCTGACACGGACAGCGCAGCCGATCCGACCTTGATCCGCGATGCCGGGGCCCGGGCGAAGCTGCAGACCGCCCACGCCGGACGGCGGATCGGCCAGGAGGCCATCCAGCTCCACGGCGGCATCGGGGTCACCGACGAGTACGCGATCGGGCACTTCACCTCGCGCCTGACCGCGCTGAGCCACTGGCTCGGCGAGTCCCGCGAGCAGATCTCGGTGCTCTCGGCCGGGCTGACCCGTCACGGGGTGCTGGACCCGCTGGACTGAGCGGGGCTTTCGCGCCCGTAGCATGTCCGGGTGACTGAGAACCAGAGTTCAATTCCGGGCCCCGAATCCGGCGCCGCAGCGCTCCCGGCGACCGCAGCCCACGGCGCGGTCGTCGTACCGGAGAAGCCGGCCCTGGAAGGCCTGGAGGCGACCTGGTCCGAGCGCTGGAAGGCGGCCGAGACCTACAAGTTCGACCGCACCCAGCCCCGGGAGAACGTCTACTCGATCGACACTCCCCCGCCGACCGTCTCCGGCAGCCTGCACGTCGGCCACGTGTTCTCCTACACCCACACCGACCTGATCGCGCGCTACCAGCGGATGCAGGGCAAGTCCGTCTTCTACCCGATGGGCTGGGACGACAACGGCCTGCCGACCGAGCGCCGGGTGCAGAACTACTTCGGCGTCCGCTGCGACCCGTCACTCCCGTACGACGCCGACTTCACACCCCCGGAGAAGCCGGACCCGAAGAAGCAGATCCCGATCTCGCGGCCGAACTTCATCGCTCTCTGTGAGCAGCTCGTCGAGGAGGACGAGAAGGTCTTCGAGTCGCTCTGGCGCACGCTGGGCCTCTCGGTCGACTGGTCCACGACGTACACGACCATCGGCAAGGACGCCCAGACGGTCAGCCAGCGCGCGTTCCTGCGCAACTTCGCCCGCGGTGAGGCCTACCTCCAGGACGCCCCGACCCTCTGGGATGTCACCTTCCAGACCGCCGTCGCGCAGGCCGAGCTGGAGGCCCGCGAGTACGCCGGTGCCTACCACCGGGTCGCGTTCCACCGTCCCGACGGCGAGCCGCTCTACATCGAGACGACCCGGCCCGAGCTGATCCCCGCCTGCGTGGCCCTGATCGCGCACCCGGACGACGAGCGCTACCAGGCACTGTTCGGGACGACGGTCACCTCGCCGGTCTTCGGCGTCGAGGTCCCGGTGGTCGCGCACCAGGCGGCCGAGCCCGACAAGGGCGCCGGTATCGCCATGTGCTGCACCTTCGGCGACCTGACCGACGTCCAGTGGTGGCGCGAGCTGCAACTGCCGGTCCGGACCGTGATCGGCCGCGACGGGCGGCTGCTGCGCGACACCCCCGAGTGGCTCTCCCTGTCGGACGCGGCGTCGAATGCCTATGGGGACCTGGCCGGCAAGACCACCTTCAGCGCCCGTGAGGAGATGGTCGCGAAGCTCCGCGAGTCCGGCGACCTGGACGGTGAGCCCAAGCCCACCCAGCGGATGACGAACTTCTTCGAGAAGGGCGACAAGCCCCTCGAGATCGTCGCGACCCGGCAGTGGTACATCCGCAACGGCGGCCGCGACACCGAGCTGCGGGCCGAGCTTGTCGAGGACGGGAACTCCATCACCTGGGTCCCGCCGCACATGAAGCACCGCTACGACAACTGGGTCGGCGGCCTGAACGGCGACTGGCTGATCTCCCGCCAACGCTTCTTCGGCATCCCGTTCCCGGTCTGGTACCCGCTCGATGCCGACGGCGAGCCGGACTACGAGCACCCGCTGATGCCGTCCGAGGACGCCCTCCCGGTGGACCCCTCGACCGACGCCCCCACCGGGTACGACGAGTCCCAGCGCGGCGCGCCCGGCGGCTTCATCGGCGACCCGGACGTGATGGACACCTGGGCGACGTCCTCGCTCACCCCGCAGCTGGCCTGCGGCTGGGAGTCCGACCCCGACCTGTTCGCGCGGACCTTCCCGATGGACCTCTGCACCCAGGCGCACGACATCATCCGCACCTGGCTCTTCTCCCGCGTCGTGCGGGCACACCACGAGAACCACGTCCTGCCCTGGACGCACGCGATGATGTCCGGCTTCGTGATGGACCCGGACCGAAAGAAGATGTCGAAGTCCAAGGGCAACGTCGTCGTTCCGACCGAGATCCTCGACAAGTTCGGCGCGGACGCCGTCCGGTGGCGGGCCGCGATGGCCCGGCCCGGTCTGGACTCGCCGTTCGACGAGGCCCAGATGAAGGTCGGCCGCCGGCTCGCGATGAAGGTCCTGAACGCCTCCAAGTTCGTCCTCGGCGGTGTGGGCGCCTCGGCGATCGACCCCGCTGCGGTCACCGAGCCGGTCGACCAGGCCCTGCTGGGCCAGCTCGCAGGAGTCGTTGAGAACGCGACCGCAGCCTTCGACGCCTACGACTACACCACGGCCCTCGAGGTCGTGGAGAAGTTCTTCTGGGAGTTCTGCGACGACTACCTGGAACTGGTCAAGGAGCGCGCGTACGCCGAGGACGGCGGAGCCCCTACGGAGTCGGCCAAGGCCGCCCTGGTCACCGCGCTGCACGTCCAGCTCCGCCTGCTCGCGCCGTTCCTGCCGTACGTGACCGAGGAGGTCTGGTCCTGGTGGCAGGCGGGTTCGGTGCACCGCGCACCCTGGCCGACCACAGCTGACCTCGGTGCCGCCCGGGACGCCGACCCGGTCGTCCTGGTGGCCGTGGCCGCCGCACTCGGCGGGATCCGTGGCGCCAAGTCGCAGGCGAAGGTCTCGATGCGCGCCGAGCTCGCCCGGGTGGAGATCTCCGGCCCGGTGAACCTAGTCGAGGCAGCGCAGGCGGCCTCCGAGGACCTGCGCAAGGTCGGCAAGATCGTCGGCGACCTCGTCTTCACGGCGAACCACGCGAACGAGCTCTCGGTCGTTGCCGAACTGGCACCGGTAGTCGGGTAGCGGTCGGCGACCAGGCCACCGGTCGTGGCGCATCGCTTGTCACGTACGGACGCTGAAACCGACCGTTATCCCTGCGTACGGTGGCAACCGACGCGGTCAGGGACCGTCAGGCAGACTTCTTCTTCGGCTTAGCCTCGGGCTCACGCGGGACCAGCGTCGGGTAGACGTTGTCGGAGACGACCTCGCCGGTGACGACGACCTTGGCGATGTCCTCGCGGGAGGGCACCTCGTACATCACGTTGAGGAGCACCTCCTCGATGATCGCGCGCAGGCCGCGGGC
>JBKJIN010000028.1:0-26406 GCA_046598425.1 Marmoricola sp.
CGTCGAGGAGATCGCCCGCGGCTGGATGAGCGTCTCCGGCGTCATCAACACCCACTTCATCGTCGCGTACATGGTGATGCAGCACGGCACCGAGGAGCAGAAGCAGAAGTACCTGCCCCAGATGGCCACCGGCGAGATGCGCGGCGCGTTCTCGATGTCCGAGCCGGGCCTCGGCTCCGACGTCGCCGCCGTCGCGACGAAGGCGACCAAGCAGGCCGACGGCAGCTACTCGATCACCGGCTCGAAGATGTGGCTGACCAACGGCGCCCAGTCGCGCCTGGTCGCGACCCTCTGCAAGACCGACGAGGGCGCCGAGTCCGTCTACAAGAACATGACCACCTTCCTGATCGAGAAGGAGGCCGGCTTCGGCGAGACCGCCCCCGGCCTGACTATCCCGGGCAAGATCGACAAGATGGGCTACAAGGGCGTCGAGACCACCGAGATGGTGCTCGAGAACCACGTAGTCCGGGCCGACCAGGTCCTCGGCGGCGAGACCGGCAAGGGTTTCTACCAGATGATGGACGGCGTCGAGGTCGGCCGCGTCAACGTCGCCGCCCGCGCTTGCGGCCTGGCGATCCGCGGCTTCGAGCTCGGCGTCGAGTACGCCCAGCAGCGCCAGACCATGGGCAAGCCGATCGCCAAGCACCAGGCGATCCTCTTCCGGATCGCGGAGATGGCCACCAAGGTCGAGGTCGCGCACACGATGATGGTCAAAGCGGCCCGGATGAAGGACACCGGTCAGCGGATGGACGTCGAGGCCGGTATGGCCAAGATGGTCGCCTCGGAGTACGCCCACGAGGTCGTCGAGGACTCCTTCCGGATCCACGGCGGCTACGGGTACTCCAAGGAGTACGAGATCGAGCGCCTGTACCGCGAGGTCGCGTTCATGCTGATCGGCGAGGGCACCACCGACATCCAGAAGATGATCATCGGCAACGCGATGCTGAAGGACTACCAGATCAAGAGCTGATCATCAGTCCCCGCGGATCGCGGCGGCGACCGCCTTCGGGACCTCGGGGTTGAAGACGCTCGGGATGATGAAGCTCTCGTTGAGCTGCTCGTCGGTGACGACGTGCGCGATCGCGACCGCCGCTCGGAGCAGCATCTCGGTGGTGATGTCGCTTGCCCGGGCGTCGAGCAGACCACGGAAGACGCCGGGAAACGCCAGCACGTTGTTGATCTGGTTGGGGTAGTCGCTGCGGCCACTGGCCACCACCGCGGCGTACTTCGCCGCCTCGGCGGGGTCGATCTCGGGGTCCGGGTTCGCCAGCGCGAAGACCACGGGATCCGCGGCCATCCGGGTGATCCACTCGGCTTCGAGCACGCCAGGACCACTCACGCCGATGAAGACGTCGGCGTCGGTCAGGGCAGCGAGCAGGTCACCGGTCACCCGGCGCGGGTTGGTGCGTCCGGCTAGCTCGGCCTTGGCCGGCGGCAGGCTCTCGTCTCCGGCGGCCAGACAGCCCTCCCGGTCCCAGACCACGACGTCGACGGCGCCGGCGGCCATCAGCAGACCGACGATGGCGGTCCCGGCGGCCCCGGCTCCGGCGACCACAATCCGCGCCGAGGCGATCTCCTTCTCCACGCACCGCAACGCGTTCGTCAGGGCGGCGAGCACCACGATGGCGGTCCCGTGCTGGTCGTCGTGGAAGACCGGGATGTCCAGCCGTTCGCGCAACCTCGCCTCGATCTCGAAGCACCGGGGCGCGGCGATGTCCTCCAGGTTGATCCCGCCGAAGCCGGGGGCGATCCCGGCGACGATCTCCACGATCATGTCCGTGTCCTGGGTCGCCAGGCAGATCGGCCAGGCGTCGATGTCGGCGAACTGCTTGAAGAGCGCCGCCTTGCCCTCCATCACCGGCAGCGCGGCGCCGGGACCGATGTTTCCTAGTCCGAGGACCGCGGACCCGTCGGTGACCACCGCGACGGTGTTGCCCTTGATGGTCAGCCGCGGGATGTCTTCGGGGTGCGCGGCCAGGGCCATGCTGACCCGGCCGACGCCGGGGGTGTAGGCCATCGAGAGGTCGTCGCGGGTGCGCAGCGGCACCTTGGAGCGGACCTCGATCTTGCCGCCCAGGTGCAGCAGGAACGTCCGGTCGGAGACCTTGTGCACGGTGACGCCCTCGATCTCCTCGACTAGTGCGACCAGCTCGTTGGCGTGCTCGGAGTCGGCGGCTGAACAGGTGACGTCGACGACGAGGCTGTCGTGGCGGGAGTCGGCGACGTCGATCGCGGTCACGATGCCTCCTCCGTTCGAGATCGCGGTGGCGACCGTCCCGATCAGGCCGTGGTCGAGGGCGGTGTGCAACCGCATCGTGATCGAGTAGGAACCGCTGGTCGCGGACCGGCGGGGTCGCTCGGAGGAGGTCGGCATGCTCGCATCTTGCCACCCGTCTTCTGGGCCCCGGCGACGAGGAAACTACCCGCCGGTCTACTGGCAGGTACGCAGCGGCACGGGAAGTCGTTCGACGTCCCACGGCTCGGGGTGGCAAGGTGGGCGGAGATGTTCGCCTGCTACCCACGGAGGATCCACCCATGACCGATCAGTCAGGCAACGACGACCTCAAGGCGAAGATGCGCGAGGCGCTCGACCGCAAGAAGTCGAACGATCGCGGCGTACCGAAGGACGGTCCGGCTAAGGAGAAGGCGCACGGGTCCGAGGTCGTCGGCGGCGCCCCGAAGATGCACCGTCGGAAGGCCGGCGGGGGCGGCTCCTGAGTCGCTCGGGGGAGCCGGTCGAACTCTGGATCGTCCGGCACGGGGAGACCGAGTGGAGTCGCAGCGGTCGGCACACCTCGACGACCGACCTGCCGTTGACCGCGGAGGGGGAGCAGGCCGGGTGCGACCTGGCGGCCCGCCTCGCCGGGGTCACCTTCGACCTGGTGCTCACCAGCCCGCGCGCCCGGGCCCGTCGCACGGCGGAGCTGGCGGGGTTCGCTGAGGCCCACGTCGAGCAGGACCTCGTCGAGTGGGACTACGGCGACTACGAGGGCGTGACCACCCCGGAGATCCGGGAGTCGGTACCGGGGTGGACGGTCTGGACCCATCCGTGCCCCGGCGGTGAGGACGCTGCGCAGGTGGCCCGCCGGCTCGACCGGGTGGTCGCCAAGGCTCGGACCCGCGGTGCCCGGGTGCTGGTCTTCGGGCACGGCCACGCGTCCCGTGCACTGGCCTGCCGCTGGCTCGACCGCCCGGTCGCCGAGGGGCGCTTGTTCCGGCTCGACACCGCGACAATCTCGGTCCTCGGATACGAACGGGACCTCCCGGTCGTGGCGCGGTGGAACGCCTGAGCATTACGCTTTCCGCGTGTCGCTCGAAGCCTCGTGCCCCCGGTGCACCTCGCCGATCACCGAGTCGAGGGTGACCTGGACCTGCCCGATCCACGGCACCGTCCACCCGCTGTGGCGCCCGGCCACCGCGGACTACGAGAGCTTCGCCGAACTGGTCGGCCGGGTCGAGGACCTGCCGACGTACCTGCCGTGGCCGATGAGCCCGGGCTGGTCGATCTCTGACTTCGGGTGCGTGACCGGCGGCGACCACAGCCGCGCCACGATGACCACCACCGCCGGCACCAGCGACCTCGACGGTCCGGTCGAGGTGACGGTGATCTCGGAGGACCCGGGCGTCGGGCTCGGTTCGCGCTGCGGCGGCACGGCGTACGACGACCCTGGGCTGCAGATCGGGGTCGGTTCGTCCGCGATCAAGGTGCGTGCCGGCGGGCGCACCGTTCCGATGTGGGCGGTCGACTCCTCGCTCGAGGACGACCTGCTGGCCAAGTCCGTCTTCGCCGGTGAGGCGGACGGGCGCTGGCTGTGGCTGGTGATCCGGCCGGCGTCGGCCGCGCTGCTGCTCCGCGACGAGTGGCTGTTGGCCGACGTCACCGGCTTCGGTCCGGAAGCGCTGGAGATGCCGTTCGGGGGACCCCGCCCGACCTGGTGACCTAGGTGCCCGGGTCGCAGTCGTAGGGCCCTCCGCACCAGACCCGGCGCCCACCGGCGTCAGCGGTCACGACGACCTGGGCCGTCGTGGCGAGAGCGGCCACGACGCAGAGCCCGGCCAGCACCTTCATGCCGACTGCCGAGACCTCGCGGCGCTCGAGGACGACCAGCGCGGTCACCAGCACCAGCAGGACGAGCGCGAACCAGATCAGCTGGTTGCCGAGGTCCTGGTGCCGGACGACGTCGATCTGGAGGCCCTTCTCGAACTCCTCGCCAGCTTGGATGGCGACGAAGACGAGGACCGTGGCGACGGCGGTGGTCGCGACCACCAGTGGCCCATAGGTGCGGCGCCACGCCGTACGGAGTGCGATCGCGACCGTGCCGAGGGCGGCCAACGGGAGCAGCACGACCACGCCGTGCACCACGAGCGGGTGGAGGGGGATGCCGTTGATGGTGTCGAACACGAGGTCTCCTTCGGCGGAAAGTGACGGAGACATGATCATGAACCGCGTTCCTGGACTCATCCTGAGCCGCGCCGGTGACTCAGCCCAATTTAGTCAGGGACCTCCGGGCACAACTACGCTGCCGGGATGGAATGGGTACTGCTCACCGAGGTCTTCGTCACGCTGTTCGTGATCATGGACCCGGTCGGCACCATTCCGATCTTCCTCTCGCTCACCGGAGGCCGGTCGCCGCAGGTGTCCCGGCGGTTGGCCTGGCAGGCGGTCTCGGTTTCGTTCGGGGTGATCGCGGCGTTCGCGTTCTTCGGCGAGCGGCTCCTGGCCTACCTGCACATCTCGTTGCCCGCGCTCCAGGGCGCCGGCGGCCTGCTGCTCCTGCTGGTGGCCCTCGAGCTGCTGACCGGCAAGGAGGCCGAGCCGAACGTGGTCGCCGAGACCAACATCGCCCTGGTGCCGCTGGGCACGCCGCTGCTGGCCGGCCCGGGCGCGATCGTGGCGACGATGGTCTTCAGCAAGGAGGTCGAGGACTGGTCCACGTTCGCCGCGGTGGCCTTCGGCGTGATCGGCGTCCACCTCGCGATCTGGTTGGCGATGCGGTACTCGCTGCCGATCCTGCGGTTGATCCGGGCCAGCGGCGTCCTGCTGGTGACCAGGATCGCCGGTCTGCTGCTCTCCGCGATCGCCGTACAGCTGATCGCGGACTCGGTGCGCGCGTTCATCGCCGGCGAAGGCTGAAACCGTTGAGTTCAGCGTTGTGGCTCGTTGAGTCGAGGGGTCTGGTCACCAAAGACCCTGACTCGATCGGCCACGAGGCCTGATTCAACGAGCTCTACTTCCGGCCCATGCTCTGGAAGCGCTGCAGCAGTGCGGATGGGATGTACTTCGCGCCGGTGACGATTGCCTTGTAGCGCAGGCTCGGGACCGAGATCGCCTTCCCGGCGGTCAGGTCGGCCAGGGCGGTGGTGACCAGGTCCTCGGCGTCGAGCCAGAGGAAGTCAGGCGCCGAGTCGCGGCCCACGTCCATCCGCTCGTGGAACTCGGTACGGACGAAGCCAGGGCACAGTGCCATCACTTGTACGCCCTGCGGCCCGTACTCGTGGTGGGCCCACTCGCTGAACCTGGTGACGTAGGCCTTCGCGGCCGAGTAGGTCCCGCGGGGGACGAACCCGGCCACCGAGGAGACGTTGAGGATCTGGCCGCTGCCCCGCGCCACCATCGGCCCGAGGGCGGCGTGGCAGAGCCGCATCACCGCGACCACCAGGACGTCGAGGTGGGCCTGCTCCTGCTCGATGGTGTTCTCCAGGAACCGGCCCTTGAGCCCGAAGCCGGCGTTGTTGACCAGGATCTCGACCGGGCGGTCCGGGTCGGACAGTCGGGCTTCGACCAGTGCGAGTGCGTCCCGGTCGGCGAGGTCGGCGACGATCACCTCGGTGGTGATCCCGAACTCCTGGGTCAGGGTGAGCGCCACCTCGCCGAGGCGCTCCTCGTTGCGGGCCACCAGGACCAGGTCGTGCCCCCGGGCAGCCAGCTGACGGGCGAACTCGAGGCCGATGCCGGCCGTCGGGCCGGTGATGAGCGCAGTGTGAGGCGACATGCGGCACAGCATCCCCGGGCATGGTCGGCACAGGCAAGTGCTGTGCGGCATGATGGGCCGTGATGTCCACTACCCGCGTGATCGCCGTCGCCAACCAGAAGGGTGGCGTCGCGAAAACGACCACTGTTGCCTCCCTGGGCACGGCCTTTGCCGAACTCGGGCAACGTGTCCTGCTCATCGACCTCGATCCGCAGGCGTGCCTGACCTTCAGCCTCGGGATCGACCCGGAGGACCTGGATCTCTCGATCCACCACGTACTGACCAAGGGCGTCCCGGTCACCGAGGTGATGGCGACCACCGAGGACGGGGTCGACCTGCTGCCGGCCACCATCGAACTGGCGCGCGCCGAGGCTGACCTGCTGACCCGGACCGGCCGTGAGTACGTGATCCGCTCGGTCGTGGAGGAGCTCGACGGCGACTACGACTGGGTCCTGCTCGACTGCCCGCCCTCGCTCGGCGTCCTCACAGTGGCGGCGCTGACCGCGGCGACCGGTGTGCTGATCCCGTTGCAGTGCGAGACACTGTCGCACCGTGGCGTCGGGCAGCTCTTGGACACCGTCCACGACGTCCGCCGGTTCACCAACCGCGAGCTCGAGGTCTGGGGCGTCCTGCCCACCCTGTACGACGGCCGCACGACCCACGCCCGGGCCGTCCTGGAGACCATCGCCGAGACCTACGAGCTCGACGTCGTCGAGCCGCCGATCCCGAAGTCGATCCGTTTCGCCGAAGCGCCTGCTGCAGGACGTTCGATCCTGACCACCGCCTCCGGCAACAAGGGCGCCGAGGCCTACCGTGCGGTTGCGGCCAACCTGCTCAGGCGAGGCTGACCGGCGATGTCCAAGCACCGCCTCGAGCGCCCGTCCCGGGTTCGCCCGCGACTCGGACGGATCGCGGCGGCGGCGGGCTCGCTGCTGGTGACCACAGTCGCGGTGCTCGGCGGTGTGGGGATCATCCCGCTCGGCGGTGCTGGCTCGGCCGCTACCAACGGCGACGGACCCAAGGTGGCCGGGTTCGGCTCGCCCGCGACGCCCGCGACGCCCGCCACTGAGCCCCTGGCCGAGCCGCCGACCGAGGCCGGCACGTCGGGAACGGAGAAGGCGGCGCCCACCCGGTCGTCGACCGCCCTCCCGGCCGGGACCGGCTCCGGCAAGCGGGTGGTTTTCTCGATGAGCCGGCAGCGGGTCTGGCTGATCGGCGCCACGGGCACGCCGAAGGCGACGTACCTGGTCTCCGGCAGCCTGACCGACAACCTCAAGCCCGGTCGGTACGACGTTTACTCGCGCTCGCGCTGGGCGGTCGGCATCGACGACTCCGGGGTGATGGAGTACTTCGTCCGGTTCACCCGCGGCAAGAACGCCCCGATCGGCTTCCACAGCATCCCGACGAAAGACGGCACCCCGCTGCAGAAGGTGTCGCAGCTGGGGACACCCCAGTCGCACGGCTGCATCCGGGCCCGGCTCGCTGACGCGAAACGGCTCTACGAGTTCGCGCCCGCCGGCACCGACGTCGTGGTCGTCGCCTAGACCGGAGGGCTCACTCCGCCGCGGTCTGACCCGCGCCGCCACCACCGCGGGTGCGACGTCGGTTCCGGTTGCGCGGGGCGCGTGCCGGCTTCTCGCCCTCGGTCGCTGCGGCAGGCGCCTCGGCGCGAGCCTCGCCCCGGTTGTCGCTGCGGCCCTCGCTGCGGCCACGGCCGCCGCGCGCGCCACCATCGCGTCCACCGCGGCCACCGCCACCGTCACGACCACCGCGGTCGTTCTTGTGCGGGACCCGCGGGATCACGATCTGGCCCTCGGGGATCACGCGGCCCTTGACGCCGGGCGCAATGCCCATGTCGTGAGCGAAGTGCTCGGAGCTCGAGTACGTCTCCAGTGGCTCGTCGAACGGCAGGTCGAGAGCCTTATTGATCATCTTCCAGCGGTGCAGGTCCGGCCAGTCGACGAACGTGACGGCGATGCCGGTCGCCCCCGCGCGGCCGGTGCGGCCGATCCGGTGGACGTAGGTCTTCTCGTCCTCGGGGCAGGTGTAGTTGATGACGTGGGTGACGCCGGTGACGTCGATCCCTCGGGCCGCGACGTCGGTCGCGACCAGGACCCGGAGGTTGCCCTCGCGGAACTTGGCCAGCGCCTTCTCGCGGGCGGTCTGGGCCATGTCACCGTGCAGCGGGCTGGCGTCGAAGCCACGCTCGGTCAACTCGTCGGCGATCCGCTGGGACTGGCGCTTGGTGCGGGTGAAGACGATGGTCAGCCCGGAGCCCTCGGCCTGGAGCATCCGGCCGATCATCTCGGGCTTGTCCAGGTCGTGCGCCTGGTAGATGAACTGCGCCGTCGCGGGGACCGTCTGGTTGTCGTAGGACGACTCCGCCCGGATATTCATCGGGTGCCGCATGTGGGTGCGTGCGAGCGCCACGATCGCGGCCGGCATGGTCGCCGAGAACAGCATCGTCTGGCGGGTCTCAGGCGTCTTGGCGAGCAGCCGCTCCACGTCGGGGAGGAAGCCGAGGTCGAGCATCTCGTCGGCCTCGTCGAGGACCAGACTCTTCACGTGAGAGATGTCCAGGGCCTTGCGGTTCATCAGGTCGATCAGCCGGCCCGGCGTACCGACGACCACCTCGACGCCAGCCTGGAGCGCATCGAGCTGCGGCTCGTAGGGGACGCCGCCGTACACGGTGAGGACGCGGATACCGCGGTCCTTGCCGGCCAGGTGCAGGTCGCTGGAGACCTGGAGCGCGAGCTCACGGGTCGGCGCGACGATCAGGGCCTGCGGCTTGCCGGGGGCGACGAGCTCTTCGTAGTCGGGGTCGTGGGGGGCGACCGCACGCTGCAGCACCGGGATGCCGAACGCGAGGGTCTTGCCGGTGCCCGTGCGGGCCTGGCCGATCAGGTCGGTGCCCATCAGGGCGACCGACAGGGTCATCTCCTGGATGGCGAAGGGGGTGGTGATGCCGCCACGCTCGAGCGCGTCGCAAATCTCGGGGAGTACCCCGAGCTCTCGGAAGGTAGTCAGGATCTTGCCGTTCTCTGTGTTGGTCGAAGGCGCGGCTGCTTCCCCGTTCGCCTGAGCGGTGTCGTCCAGGTGGGTTCCCCGGTCGTGTCCGGGCGCTGACGGGGGCCGTCTGCCGGGCCCAGTCTATCGGTACCCTCGCCGTATGACCGAAATCCCCGGCTCTGTGCCCGAGACCGACGTACCCGTTGCGTTCCAGGACCCGGGCTACCGGGCCGCGGTCGTCGACTTGCTGGGTGCGATCGCGTACGGCGAGATCTCCGCCTTCGAGCGCCTCGCCGAGGACGCCAAGCTCTCGCCGACCCTGGCCGACAAACTGGCCCTCGGGAAGATGGCGGCGGTCCAGTTCAACCACGTCGAGCCGCTGATCGCCCGGATCGCCGACCTGGGCTCGGAGCCGATGGAGGCGATGGCGCCGTTCGTGAAGCCGTTCGACGACTTCCATCACAAGACGGCACCCAACAACTGGCTCGAAGGCCTGATCAAGGCGTTCGTCGGCGACGGGCTGGCGGCGGACTTCTACCGCGAGGTCGCTGCGTTCCTCGACGCGGACACCCGGAACCTGATCGTCACCTCGCTCGCCGATGCCGGCCACTCCGACTTCGTGGTCGAGCGGGTCCGGGAGGCGATTGCGGCGGACGGCCGGGTCGCCGGCCCGCTTGCGCTCTGGGGTCGTCGGCTGATGGGCGAGGCGCTCTCCCAGGCTCAGCGCGTCGCCGCCGAGCGCGACTCGCTCGCCGCGCTGCTCGCCGGTGGGGTCGATCGTCCCGGCCTCGACCTGCTCGCGCTCGGCCGGATGTTCAACCGGCTGACCGAGAACCACGCGAAGCGGATGGCCGAGCTCGGGCTGGCGAGCTAGGGAGCCACTGGTAGGTCGCCTCGAGATCCCGCGACGATCTGCGTCGAGACTACGAGCGGAAGCCGACCTGTCCCACGATGCTGGTCGAGATCTCGATGTAGGCCAACTTCTCCGCCGGTACGACGACCCGGCGGCCCTTGGCGTCGGTCAGGGAGAACACCCCGCCCTCGGACAGGGCGGCACGCACCTGCTCCTCGACGGCGTCGGCGTCCAGGGTGGTGTCGACGACGAGCTCGCGGTTGGCGTGGGTGACGCCGATCTTGACCTCCATGCGGAGGACCTCCTGTTGGTGGGTGCGGGACGTGGGTGGGTCTGGTTCAGCTGGGGTCGTCGGTGCGGGGGTAGCCGCGGATGCCGCGCCAGGCGAGGCCGGCTACCAAGCTGGCGGCAGCGTCCTGCTCGATCGTGTCACTGCCGAGCAAACGGTCCTGCAGCCAGAACCGGGCGCTGACTTGGCCCATTCCCACCAGCGCGACGGCCAGCAGCTGGGACGCCTCACCGGGCAGCCCGGTGTCGTCGTGGATGACGTGGGCGATCAGGTCCGAGCACTCCCGGGTGACCCGGTCGATCCGCTCCCGGACCGCCGGATCGTTGGTCAGATCGGACTCGAAGACCAGGCGGAACTCACCCTGCTCGCTGGCGACGTAGGAGAAGAAGGCGTGCATTGTCGCCGCCACCCGCTGCTTGTTGTCGTCGGTGGACTCCAGGGCTTCCCGGGTCCCGTCGATGACCTTCTCGACGGCCTGGTCGAGCAGGGCGAGGTAGAGGTCGAGTTTGCCGGGGAAGTGCTGGTACAGCACCGGCTTGGAGACACCAGCGTTCTCGGCGATGTCGTCCATCGCGGCAGCGTGGTAGCCCTGGGTAACGAAGACCTCGAGGGCGGACTCCAGTAGCTGGGCCCGTCGGGCGCGACGCGGCAGCCGGGCACCGCGTGGCGTCGGGCGGTCGCCCTCGGCGCGACTGGTCGCGGGGGTGCTCACGCATCGCCTCCGTGCTCGGTTCGGTGGTCCCGCCGCCTGTCGCGGACCAGTGTGGCGCGAGCCTACTCTGCAGCCGGCGTGCGGGGGCTTCGGGGCCGTCGAGTCGCGCACAGCCCCATCGTGACCAAAGTCACGGGTCGATTAGTGGGGCTATGTCCTGATATCGGACCGGGGACCACCCGGACGGGTCATTGCCGAGTGGTCATCTTGGGGTCTTTCGTGGAGGTGCCGCCCGCTCAGGGGGCGGCGACCTTCTCGTGTTCACCAAGCTATGGGGGCTTCAATCATGATCAGAAGAAACACCGATAGGCCGCGTTCGCTGCGCCTCGCCACGATCCTTGCCGCGGTCGGCGCGCTGGTGATGTCCAGCGGAATCGCCTTGATCGCCACGTCGCCAGCGGATGCCGCGCCGGGCCAGAAGTGGTTCGTCTGCAAGTACAAGAACACGCCCGGTGAGCCGGAGACGCTGCAGACGGGTCAGAACCCGATCAGCGTCTCCGAGAACGCCATCCTGGCCCAGCTCCCGAAGGAGCAAAAGGACACCGCGGTAATCGCGCCCGGCTTCGCCTTCGCCGACGGCCAGGGTCGTTCCGAGGTGCTCGTCGAGGACACCGGCCAGGAAGAGCCGAGCGTCGAGGAGTGCACACCGAGCGAGGACGTCGTCATCGCGGTCGACGTCGAGTTCGTCGACCCGACCTGTGAGGCCGCTCCGAGCTACTCGGTGACCGGCAACACCGACAACGTCGACGTCGTCGCCGACCCGGAGACCCCGGTTGCCGACGGTTCGACCTTCACCGTCACCGCGACCGCCCTGGAGGGCTTCATGTTCGTCGGCGGTGGCGACACCTACAGCGAGAGCACCACCTTCACGGCTCCGGCCGACTGCACCGACGTCGAGCCCCCGGTGGTCATCGTGGACACCCCGGAGGAGCCTCAGGTCACCCCGACCGTCGTCTCGGCCGGCGTTCTCCCGGCGGCCGGCGAGGGTGCTCGTTCCGGCGAGGGCCTCGCCCTGATGGGTGCCGGTCTGGCGCTCCTGCTCGCTGCCGGCGGAGTCGCCCGGCCGCGGAGGGTCCGTCGCTGACGCACTGAGATCGAGACAGCCGAGGGCCGTCGTACGCCGCATCTGCGGAGTACGACGGCCCTCGTGCTACCCCGAGAGGTGACTAGGACGCACCGCCCGACCGGGTGGTGCCGGCGGTTCCATTCGTAGGATTTTCATCTGATATTGGGCGATTACGTCCGGTTTGGAGTGTTTTGCGGGCTAGACCGCGCGCCCATCGCGGTTGGTGCCGTCGTTCCTGGAGTCGTTCGATGGAGTCACGGCTCGAGCACCCGCTCGGACCTGCAGGTCTGTCGGGCTCCACTGGGGGCGCGCCGGTCTGCCGCCTCTGGGGAGGGGCGTTCCAACCGAACGATTGACTGGGATCTGGGGCACTGACAATGGGGAACAGGACATTCACGAAGCCGGCGCTGCAGCGCCTGACGACCTTCGTAGCGGCGCTGGGCATGCTGACCTTGTCCAGCGGTGTGGCGCTGATGGTGAGCGCCGGACCGGCCCACGCGGCAAACAAGGTCGGGATCTGCCACGCGACGAGTTCGGACACGAACCCGTACGTCTTCATCAGCGTCGACGACGACTCGGCCAAACTCAAGGGTCACTTGCAGCACCTGACCGACCCGAACAAGCAGTGGAAGTCGGAGGGCAGCTTCAACGGGGTGCCGCACCAGGACGGCGACGCGAAGCGCGACCTGATCGGATCGTTCACCGACGACCAGGATGTCTTCCACGAGCACGACGGCGACATCACCGAGGCTGACTGCAACGGCGAGGTCGAGATCACCGCGACCGCGGACGTCGAGCTGGTCCAGCCGGACTGTGACAACCAGAACACCCCGTCATTCGAGTCGCTGGGGGAGAACGTCGTGACACCGTTCGCCGCCGACGGGCCGCTGACCCCGGGCACGACCGTCACGATCACCGCGACCGCCGTCGAGGGAGCGACCTTCGACGACGAATCGACGACCATGGAGTTCGAGTTCGTGATCGGCGAGGCCGAGGCTGACTGCGACATCGTGAGCCCGCCGGACGAGGTGACCCCGGTCGCCCCGGAGTTCGTCGAGCCAACCTGCGCGAGCGAGGCCGCTGTCATTCTGCCCGAGGCGTCGGAGCCTGCTGCGAAGGCTGGCGATGTCGTGCAGACTGGTGATGTGAACGGTGTCCACTACGAGGTCTCCGGCGACGTCGTGCCCGGCGGCACGGTCGAGGTAACCGCCGCGGCGATCCCGCCGTCGGTCCTCGCTGAGGGATCCGAGACCTTCTGGACCTACACCTTCGCCGAGCTGGTCGACTGCAGCGAGGTCGCTCCGCCGAGCATCATCACCCCGACGGTTACCCCGACTGTCGTCAGCGCCGGTCTCACCGCCGAGGACCTTCGCGGCGGACAGGGCCTCGTGCTCCTGGTCGTCGGGATGATCCTGATGGTGGTTGCCGGCGGCCTCAGTGTGGTACGACCGGGTGGTGCGGTCCGTAGCTGATTCACCCAGGGCTGGGGGCGGCGTGGCGAGAAGACTCCGCAACGTCGCTCTCAGTCTTGCCGTGGTCGCACTGACCGCCTGGCATCGGGACCAGCGCGAGCGAGAACGCGAGCGCGGGCGGGACCGGACTTGGCCCCAGCCGGGAGCCCTGGTTCCGACGCACGGGCGGTCGGACGAACCCGAACCGGCTCATGCGGTCGTCGAACCGGTCGCCACCCCCGTGCCCCTGGTCGAGGCGCTGGCTCCAGATGGAGAAGGTGTAGTCGCTTTGGACATCGACGTGGACCCGGTCGTGGATCCCGCTGCTGCGGTTGCGGGTGATGACGACGCAGCGGAGACCGTCGCGCCCGGTGGAAAGGTCGACCGCCGGCGTGAGCGCCGGACACAACGACGTAGCGGACGCGGCGTACCGGTCCCGATCGACGAGGACCTGCTCCCGGTGGACCCGGCTGCTGCGGAAGCGACCGACGCGGAGCCTGAGCCCCCGTTGGTTGAGCCTTTCGAAAGCCCTGCCGCCGAGGCAGTCCCCGAGTTCCTCGTCGTTGAGGTCCCGGCGGACGCCCCGGCGGAGTTCGTCCGGGACTTCCTGACCGAGGTCCAGCAAATGATCCACGGCGGCGTTCCGACCAGCGAGCAGGCCCAGACGGCGGAAGCACGCACGAGGGAGGACTGGCTCCCCGACGAGTGGGTTGGGGACCGGAAGTCGCTGGTGAAGCGGCGCCGGGGCGTAGGCGACCCCGAGGTGCTGCCCGTCGTACGCCCCCCGGAGGTGCCCCGGCGACGTCGGGTCGGAGCCCCGCGACGGTCCGCCCGGTTGGTCCGGTACGCCTTCGTGGTCGTGCTGCTTGGCGGCGCGGCGGCGCTCCCGTGGGTCGTGCCCGAGGTGCCGGACTGGTTCGGCAGCGCCGTACCGCAGAACAGGTCCGATCCGGTGCGGACCGGCCCGACGATCATCCCGGCCCCGACGCCGACCAGTACGCCGACCGCCACGCCGACCCCCGATCAGGCCCCCAGCGCGCTCGCTGCCGCGGGCCGGCCGCTCGAGGTCTGGGTCCCGCGGCTGAAGGTGCGCTCGCCGGTCGTCGCGATTAGCGGTCAGAGCGGGACGCTCCTGCCGCCCGACGATGCCCAGATCCTCGGCTGGTGGCAGGAGGGCCGTGGTGCCGGCGCCGAGAACGGTTCCGCCGTGGTGACCGGGCACACCGTCTCGACCGGGGGCGGCGCCTTCGACAACCTCGAGAAGCTCGCCACAGGGGATCGGCTGCGGGTGCGCACCACGGCCGGCTGGATCACCTACGCCGTGGAGCGCTCGAGGGTGTACTCGGTCGAAGAGCTCGCCGAGAACGCCGAGGACATCTTCGACCTCGGCGGCGAGAGCCGGCTGGTCCTGATCACCTGCAGCGACTTCAACGGCGTGGTGTACCTGTCGAACGCGGTGGTCTTCGCCACGGTGGTGGGCGACGAGCCGTTCGTCGTACCCGGGAATCCTGACGAGGAGGTCCCAGATGGCGGACTCGCGCGTCCGTGGGACGAGCCCGGGGGGAACACTGGAGACGACCGTGGTGTTCAGTTGACCGACAAGCCGTTCTGAACCACCGGCCCAGATCTGTACCACCGCACCGAGGAGCCCGAGGACTAATGGTGTCCCTGCCCGCACTGGTCGAGCCAGCCAGCGAGTTGACCATCGACGAAGTACGTCGTTACAGCCGCCACCTGATCATCCCGGACGTCGGGATGACCGGTCAGAAGCGGATGAAGAACGCGAAGGTCCTGGTGATCGGCGCAGGCGGCCTCGGCAGCCCGGCACTGCTCTACCTGGCCGCGGCCGGCGTCGGCACCCTCGGCGTTGCCGAGTTCGACACTGTCGACGAGTCGAACCTGCAGCGCCAGGTCATCCACGGCGTCAGCGACATCGACAAGCCCAAGGGCCAGTCCGCCAAGGAGTCGATCGCCGAGATCAACCCGTACGTCAACGTCGTCCTGCACACCGAGCGGCTGGACAACGACAACGTCTACGACGTCTTCCGGGGCTACGACCTGATCGTCGACGGCACCGACAACTTCGCCACCCGTTACATGGTCAACGACGCGGCGTACTTCCTGAAGATCCCCTACGTCTGGGGCTCGATCTACCGCTTCGACGGCCAGGCAAGCGTCTTCGCGCCGACCCTCGTCGACGACGCGCCGTGCTACCGCTGCCTGTACCCCGAGCCGCCCCCGCCGGGGATGGTCCCGAGCTGTGCCGAGGGCGGCGTCCTCGGCGTGCTGTGCGCCAGCATCGGCTCTATCCAGGTCAACGAAGCCATCAAGCTGATCACCGGCATCGGCGACCCGCTGGTCGGCAAGCTGATGATCTACGACGCCCTGGAGATGGAGTACCGCAAGCTCAAGGTGCGCAAGGACCCGAACTGCGCGCTCTGCGGTCCGAACGCCACCGTCACCGAGCTGATCGACTACGACACCTTCTGCGGTGCGGTCTCGGAGGAAGCGGCGGACGCCGCCGCCGACGCGACCATCTCGGTCGTCACCCTGGAGCACATGCTCAAGGAGCGCGAAGAGGGCGCCCGCGACTTCGTGCTCGTCGACGTGCGTGAGCCGAACGAGTACGAGATCAACAAGATCCCGGGCTCGGTGCTGATCCCGAAGGGCGACTTTCTCAACGGGTCCGCACTCGAGAGGCTCCCCTCGGATAAGCAGGTCGTTCTCCAGTGCAAGACCGGTGTCCGGTCGGCCGAGTGCCTCGCGATCGTGAAGGGCGCCGGGTACGCCGATGCCGTGCACGTGGGCGGCGGTGTGGTGGCCTGGGTCAAGCAGATCGACCCGAGCCAACCGGAGTACTGAGCAGCGGACTACTGAGCAGCGGAGGACTTACTTTCCGAGGAGCGGGGGCTGGCTTGACTAGCCCGGGCCCGTCTCCGCCTCGGATGCCGGCGGTCTTGACCTGCTCCGGGCCGGGCAGTCACCGGGACGATCGCGCTCTCCTGATTCTCAGCATCTCCACAGGGCCGCTGACGTAGCCCCAGGGTGGTCGCCGTCGTTGATCGGGTAACGAACGACTCGTCCACTGTTCAACCCACGGGGGATCCAACGATGTCTGCTGTACCCGCACGCCTGCTCACTGCCCTGCTCGGGACCGTGGCGCTGATAGCGGCCGTCGCTGCCTCCGGCTCGACCGCGGACGCGGCGTCCACCTGGGCGCCGGAGAAGTGGGCGAAGATCAAGCCGGGCGTGCAGATGCTCACCGACGGCGCCCAGTGCACCGCGAACTTCGTCTTCAAGGACGCTGCCGGTCGCGTGTACGTCGGGTACGCCGCGCACTGCGCGGGGACCGGCTCCTCGAGCGACACCGACGGCTGCACCACCAAGTCGCTGCCGCTGGGGACCAAGGTCCAGTTCGGCACCGGCGGGAACCTGTTCTCGAGCGGCAAGATCGTCGGCACCGGCACCCTGGCCTACAGTTCGTGGCGGACGATGCAGCGGCGCGGCACCACGGACCCAGCCCGCTGTGCCTACAACGACTTCGCCCTGGTCCGGGTCGACCCGGCCAGCGTCTCCAAGGTGAACCCGACGGTCCCGACCTGGGGCGGACCGAACGCGATCGCGTCCACCACCCTCAAGGCAGGTGCGGCCCTCTACACGGTCGGCAACTCCTCGCTCCGCAGCGGTACGGCGTCAGCGACCACCGGCTCGGTCATCCGGGTGGTCGGCGGCGGACTGGCCTACGACATCCGGACTAGCAGCCCGGGGATCCCGGGCGACTCGGGCAGCGGTTTCATGGACGCCCGCGGCCGTGCGGCCGGGGTGCTCTCGACCATCTCGGCCGGGGTCTCGCTGACGCCGGTGAGCAACACCATCGGCGACCTGTACCGCGAACTCCGCTACGCCCAACTGTACTCGGGGATCGGCGGGCTGGTGCTGGTGAAGGGGACCCGCCCGTTCTCGCCGTAGTCGTTGCTCGGTCGTAGTCTCCGCGTATGCCGGACGAGTCCCAGGAGCACTACGTCGAGGCGGTGCTCTCGCTGGTCGAGCAGGTCCCGGCCGGTCGGGTCACGACGTACGGACTGATCGCGGAGGCGCTCCGCCCGACGCTCGGCAGGGGCGGCCCCCGGCAGGTCGGTGCGGTGATGGCGTCGTACGGCGGTCCGGTGCCGTGGTGGCGGGTGGTCCGGGCCGACGGGTCGCTGCCGCCCTCGCACGACGCGGAGGCGCGTCAGGCCTACCTGGAGGAGGGCACGCCGCTGCGTCCGAGCGGTGCGGTCGATCTCCGGAAGGCCGTCTGGGTCCCGCCGGATATCCACAGGCAGACGCCCTGATCGGTGGACAACTCCCGATACCTGTGGACGAGGACGACCGATCTGTGGACGACACGCCGAGAAGCGAGAATTCCCCAAAATAGTTAGGGAAACCCCCTTGCGCGGGACTCCCGACAGGAATAGAAATCTCTCACGCAATCCCTTCGGGGAGAGCGGACCAGCTCGGAGCAGCGGGTCCATCCGACGAGGCAACTCGTCGCCGCGGCGGTGATGCGCAGCGGGGGCCCTCGCAAGGAGCAGGTCGATCGGAGGCATCACCCGTCGATCACCCGAAGGCCCCGTGCAACTCATACTTGGACGGGGCCTTCACCTATGTCCGGCCCCGATCGTCCGAGGGCCCTGTGTCGGTCGAGGGCCCTGTGTCGGTCGAGGGCACTGTGTCGGTCGTGTGTGGTGAGGTGTGCGTCGTGACCACTCCGACGTACCGTCTCATCCGGACCTCGGGTCCCGTGGAAGCGCCGGCTCTCGACGAGCACCAGCAGCGCGTGGTGGACCATCCCGGGGGGCCGCTGCTGGTCCTGGCCGGGCCGGGCACCGGCAAGACCACGACCCTGGTCGAGGCGATCGTCGACCGGATCGAGCAACGCGACGCGGCGCCGGGCTCGGTGCTCGCGCTGACTTTCGGGCGCAAGGCCGCCGAGCAGGTCCGCGACCGGGTGGCCGGGCGGCTGGGTCGTACGACGACCGGTGCGGTCTGCGCCACCTTCCACTCGTTCGCCTACGCCCTAGTCCGGCAGTACTCGCCCGCCGACCTGTACGTCGGCCCGCTCCGGCTTCTCTCGGCCCCCGAGCAGGACGTCATCCTGCGCGAGCTCCTCAACGACGCGCCCGAGGCGGTCGCCTGGCCGACCTCGCTGCGGCACGCCATCGGGACCCGGGGGTTCGCCCGCGAGGTGCACGCCGTCCTCAGCCGCGCCCGCGACCAGGGCCTGGGCCCCGAGGCGCTCCGGGCGCTCGGTGAGGAGGCCGGCGCTCCCGAGCTGGTGGCTGCAGGCATCTTCCTCGACCAGTACCTCACCAACCTCGACGACCAGGGGGCGACCGACTACTCCGACCTGATCCGCCGCGCGGTGATCGAGGCGGTGGTCCACCAGGCCGAGCTGCGCGCCCGCTTCGAGCACGTCTTCGTCGACGAGTACCAGGACACCGACCCCGGCCAGGTGGCCCTGCTGCAGGCGATCGCCGGCGACGGGCGCAACCTGGTCGCGGTCGGTGACCCGCATCAGTCCATCTACGGGTTCCGGGGAGCCGACGTGCGGGGGATCTTCGACTTCCCGGACGCGTTCCGGACCCGCTCCGGCGATCGCGCCGAGATCGCCGTCCTGAAGCGCACCCGTCGGTTCGGCCCGCGGATCCTGCTCGCGTCGCAGCGGATCGCTGGGCAACTCGCCTGGACCGGGTCGATCGGCTCCGAGGCCCGGAGCGCGTTCAGCGCACCCGAAGCGGTCGGCTCCCACGGCGACGGACGGGTCCAGGTGCTGACCTTCGACACCGACCGCGCCGAGTCCGAGCACCTCGCCGACCTGCTCCGCCGGGCGCACCTTGAGGACGGCATCGGTTGGGACGAGATGGCGGTCCTGGTCCGCTCCGGGCGGACGACGATCCCGGGGCTGCGCCGCGCTCTGGGGGCGGCGGGGGTCCCGATCGAGGTCGCCTCCGACGACGTGCCGCTGATCGCCGATCCGGCGGTCCTGCCGCTGCTCGAAGCGCTGCGCGCGGCGCTCAACCTGGAGAACGACGACCCCGACCACGTCGACTTCATCGACGCCGGGCGGGTCGAGGAACTGCTGCTCGGGCCGCTCGTCGGACTGACCGCGGGTGACCTACGACGCCTCGGCCGCGAGCTCCGCAGGCGCGAGAAGACGCGCGAGCTCGGCGAGGACGACCGGTTCCGGACCTCGCGCGAGCTGCTCCGCTCGGTGGTCCTGATCGACGGGTTTCTCGACGCTGTCGAGGGCCCCGAGGCCGAGCGCGTGCGCAGCCTCAACCGGCTGCTCGTCGGCGCTGCGGCAGCAGTTTCCGACGGACGTACCGCCGAGGAAGTGCTCTGGCTGCTCTGGTCGGGCACCGGTTGGCCCGAGCGGCTGCGCCGTGCGGCGGAGTCGGGAAGCGGCGCGGCAACCCGCGCAAACCGCGACCTGGACTCGCTCTGCGCACTCTTCGAGACGGCTGCTCGCGCCGAGGAGCTCCGCGACCACGGCGGCGTCCGCAACTTCCTGGCGTCCCTCTCCGCCCAGCGGATCCCGGCCGACACCCTTGCCGAGCAGGGCGTCCGCGGCGCTGCCGTGCGGCTGCTGACGGCGCACCGGTCCAAGGGTCTGGAGTGGCGGCTCGTCGTGGTCGCCCACGTCCAGGCCGAGGGGTGGCCGGACCTGCGCCGGCGCTCGACCGTCCTCCAGGCCGACCGGATCGGCACCTCCCGATACGGCGTCCCGCTCCTCCAGCCCCCGGTCAGCACGCGTGAGCTTCTGGCCGAGGAGCGTCGTCTCTTCTACGTCGCCTGCACCCGCGCCCGGGAGCGGCTGGTGGTAACCGCCGTGGCGTCACCGGACGACGAGGGCGAGCAGCCGTCGCGGTTCCTCGCCGAGCTGGGGCTGAACATCGAGGCCGTGACCGGTCGCCCGGCGCGGCCGCTGTCGCTCGCCGGCGTGGTCGCGGAGCTGCGTCGTACGGTCGCGGACCCGGCCTCTTCGCCGGCCTTCCGGGACGCCGCGGCCAAGCGTCTGGCCAGTCTGGCCGGGGAGCGCTCCGGCGGAGGCGCCCATGACCGGGCACTGGTGCCGCAAGCCGATCCGGGGAACTGGTGGGGGACCCGCGCCGCCAGCTGGTCCTCCGAGCCGCTGCGTTCCCCAGCCGATCCGGTCGCCATCTCGGCCAGCATGCTCGAGTCCGTGGTGACCTGCCCGACCCAGTGGTTCTTGAGCCGGGAGGCCGGCGGCATCGGGGTCGCGCACCAGGCTGCCAGCCTCGGGCAACTCGTGCACGCCCTGGCCGAGCGCGTGGCTCGTGGCGAACTGACCACCGGGCCCGCCGACGTCGACGTCCTGATGGAGTCGGTCGGCAAGGTCTGGGACCGGCTGCACTTCCGGACGCCGTGGTCGAAGGCTCGGGAAGAGGCCCGGGTCCGAGCGGCCCTGTCGCGGTTCCTGCAGTGGCACTACGCGAACCCGCGCACGGTGCTGGGCGTCGAGCAGAAGTTCCGCACCACGGTCGAGGTCCAGGACGGCGTCGGCGGCATCGTCGCGGTCCAGCTCCACGGGTACGCCGACCGGGTCGAGCTCGATGTCGACGGCCGGGTCGTCGTCGTCGACCTGAAGACCGGTCGGAACGCGCCGAGCGGACCGCAGGTGCAGAAGAACCGTCAGCTCGCGCTCTACCAGTACGCCGTCGACTCCGGCGCTGTCGACGAGCTGCTCCAACGGCCGGCGAGCAGCGGCGGAGCCGAGCTGGTTCAGCTCGGTCATCTCGACGAGTCCGTCGGGGTCGTCGTGCAGCCGCAGGCGGTTGCGGCTCCGGACGGCGAGGACCGGATCGCACTGCAGGCAGAGCTCGCGATGGCGTCCGCCCTGGTTCGCTCGGAGTCCTTCCCCGCCGTCGCCGGCGAGCACTGCAAGACCTGCGACTTCGTGCCGATCTGCCCGATCAAGAGCGCGGGCGCGGTGATCGGATGACCCCGCCCGTCCGGATCGACAGCCCCGAGGACCTTCAGCGGGTGATGCACGCCGAGTTCGCTCCCAGTCCGCAGCAGTGGGCCGCGATCACGGCGCCGCTCGAACCGGCCGTGGTGATCGCCGGGGCCGGGTCGGGCAAGACGACCTTGATGGCTGCCCGGGTCGTCTACCTCGTCATCACTGGTCAGGTCCGGCCTGAGGAGGTCCTCGGCCTGACCTTCACCACCAAGGCGGCCGCGGAGCTCCGCGAGCGGATCCGGGGCGCGTTGCTGCTCTCGGGCGCGCTCCCGAACGTCGGTTCCAGCGCGCTCGGCGATGAGGAGGTCCTCGAGCCGACGGTGATCACCTACAACGCGTACGCCGCGAACCTGCTCACCGACCACGGTCTCCGGATCGGGCACGAGCCGGAGACCCGGGTCATCACCGACGCGTCCCGATACCAGCTGGGGGCGCGGGCGGTCGAGCGGTACGCCGGGGAGGTCGAGCACCTCTCCGACCACCCGCCGACGGTGATCCAGAACCTCCTCGCCCTGGAGTCGGCGATGAGTGAGCACCTGGTCGGGCCTGCCGACGTACGCCGTGTCGACGGTGACGCCCGGGCCGGGTTCGTCCGCGCCATCGAGGCCGAGCGCGCCGGGAAAGACCGCAAGACCTACGTAGAGGCGGCGGAGAAGGCGGTCTTCGCGATCGACCGGCGGGCCGAGCTGCTCGGCCTGGTGGCCTCGTACCGACGGCTCAAGGCTGACCTGGGGCTGATGGACTTCTCCGACCAGATCGCCCTCGGCGCCCGCCTGGCCGACGAGCAGCCCGAGGTCGGTGCGATCGAGCGTGGCCGGTTCAAGGTCGTGATGCTCGACGAGTACCAGGACACCTCGGTCGCGCAGGCGACGATGCTGGCGCGCCTCTTCTCCGGTCCTGACCGGTCGTCGGGACGGGGGCACCCGGTGACGGCCGTGGGCGACCCGAACCAGGCGATCTACGGCTGGCGCGGCGCCTCGGTCTCCAACATCCTCAACTTCTCCGACACCTTCCCTTCTGCGGACTCGGGTGCGGTGCCGGTCCTGCCGCTGACGGTGAACCGACGCTCGGACAGACGCATTCTGGAGGTGGCCAACCGGCTCGCCCGGCCGCTCTACGCCGCACTGCCTCAGGTGCGACCGCTCGAGGCCGCCCCCGGTGCCGCCGAGGGGGAGGTCTCGGTCGCCGTCTTCGAGACCCACGCCGACGAACTGGCCTGGTTGGTCGAGGCAGTCATCGCGGCGCACGACGGGCTCTGGTCCGACATCGGCGTCCTGACCCGCGACAACGCCCACGCCGAGGAGGTCTTCGACGCGCTGACCAGCGCGGGGATCCCGGTCGAGATCGTCGGTCTGTCTGGACTGCTCCGGTTGCCCGAGGTCGCTGAGGTCGTCGCGATCCTGCACCTGCTCCACGACGTCACCGCGAACGCGGCGATGCTGACGCTGCTCAACGGCCCGCGCTGGGCGATCGGTCCCCGCGACCTGCGGCTGCTGGCGCTGCGGGCCGGCGAGATCGCCGGCCGGGGCGGTCGTCCGGCGGCCGGGCAAGGACTGTTCGAGCAGCTTGGCGACATCGCCGACGGCGTCGACCCTGCCGAGCTGCCGGCGCTCTCGGATGCCCTGGAGGACCTCGGCGGCCTGCCGTACTCCGACCAAGCCAGGGAGCGGTTCGAGCTCCTCGCCGCCGAGCTCCGCCAGCTCCGGTACGCCGTGGGCGACCCGCTCCTCGACGTTGTCCGCCGGATCATCGAGACCACCGGAGTCGATATCGAGCTCGCCTCGTCGAACAACCCGGCTGCGGCGGCGCGGCGCGACAACCTCGACCTGTTCGTGAAGGGGGTCGCCGAGTTCCAGGCGATCGACGGGGGAGTCACGCTTCCTGCGCTCCTGGCGTACCTCACCGCTGAGGACGACCAGGGCAACGGACTGGACGTCGCGACGCCGTCGCTCGCGGACTCGGTCAAGCTGCTGACTGTGCACCGGTCGAAGGGCCTGGAGTGGCGCAGCGTCTTCCTAGTCGGCGTGTGCGAGACCAGGTTCCCCTCGAACAGGTCCCGGACCCTCTGGACGTCCTCGCCAGCAGTTCTCCCCGCACCGCTGCGCGGTGACGCGGCTGACCTCCCGCACCTGGTCGACCACGACAAGGGCGGTCTCGAGGACTACCGCGCTGCGACGAGGGCGCACGGCCTCGAGGAAGAGCTCCGCCTCGGGTACGTCGCGTTGACCCGGGCGGCCCACCGGCTCAGCGTCACGTCGTACCTGTGGACGCCGCGGGCGACGCCGTTCGGGCCGTCGGTGTACCAGGTGGTCGTCAAGGAGTTTCTCGAAGAGCTCGGCGAGATCGTCGAGCGCTGGTCGGAGAAGCCCGAGCGGGGCAGCCCGCACCCGTACGCCGGCCGGAGCACCTCGCAGCCCTGGCCGGGGAGCACGCCCGGTGCGGAGATCGCAAGCCGGCTCGAGGCGGCCGCCCGGGTGCGCACGGTCGATGCCGAGGCGCCGGACGAGGATCTCGACATGGTCGAAGCGGCCCGGGTGGCCGAGTGGGACGACGAGCTCGAACGATTGCTGACCGAAGCGCGTGCGGAGCGCGCGGATGTGATCGAGATGCCGCTGCCGGCGAGCGTCTCGGCGACGTCATTGGCGCGGCTGCGCGCCGAGCCCGATGAGTTCCTCCGCGACCTGGCTCGGCCGATGCCACGACCGCCGTCGCCCGCGGCGCGCTTCGGCACCCGTTTCCACGCCTGGGTCGAGTCCCGGTTTGGCCAGCAGGGTCTGATCGAACCCGACGACCTGCCAGGCCGCGGCGATGCCGACATCGAGGACGACAGCGACCTGGCTTCCGTGATCGCCTCCTTCGAGACGGGCCCCTTCGCCGACCGGGTGCCGTACGCCGTCGAGGCGCCGTTCTCCTTGGTGCTCGGCGGGCAGGTGGTCCGCGGGCGGATCGATGCGGTGTATGCCGAACCCGGGGGCGGATGGCTGGTCGTCGACTGGAAGACCGGCCGGCACGAGGAGGCCGACCCGCTCCAGCTCGCGATCTACCGAGTCGCCTGGGCCGAGCTGATGGGGGTGCCGGTCGAGCAAGTGCGCGCGGCCTTCCACTACGTGCGGTCCGGTCGGATGACGGAGCCGCTGGGTCTCGAAGATCGCGACGCGCTGGAGGCTCTGATCGGCGGTTGATTCCAAAGTTCGCCAAGGTGCAGGCCCCGGAAGGCCTCGTCTGGTTCGTAGGGATCAACTCTGTCGCTCCGCAGGTAGTCTGCCCGTCTTGATGGCCACGCGGCTGAAGGCCCAGACGGGCGTCAAGGTCATCGGTGCTCATGGGGGTGAACCAACAACTCGGCCGACCAACTCCTCCGCCACCGACTAGCCTCGCTGCATGCGTCTCGAACCACTCGCCCTGCCGACTGCCCCGGAGTCATGGGAACGGTGGCTCAACGAGCGGGCCCGCGGCTTGCTCCGTACCGCAGCCGACCAGGTGGCCGCGCTCAAGACCGCCCACCCGGGCGACACCGCGATCCTCCAGCTCTGGAACGACGTCTGCGTCTCGATCGCGAACGCGTCGGCGATCACCGGGCTGCTGTCCTCAGTCCATCCCGACTCGGCCGTCATCGACCTGGCCGAGGAGATCGAGATCGAGGTCCAGCGGTTCTCCAACGACCTGATGCTGGACCGCGACGCGTTCGACCAGCTCGCGTCGCTGCGGGAGGACCCGCTCGACGACGGTGCCCGCCGGGTGCTGGTCGACACCCTGCGCTCGTTCCGGCGCGCGGGCGTGGACCAGGACGAGCCCACCCGCGCGCGGATCAGGGAGCTCAACAGTCTCGAGTCCAAGCTCAGCCAGACCTTCTCCCGGAACATTCGCGACGGCAGGCGCGAGGCCCGGGTGCCGGCTGCGGCGCTCGCCGGGCTGCCGGCCGACTTCGTTGCCGAGCACCCCGCCGACGCGGACGGCCTGGTGGCGATCACCACGGAGTACCCCGATGTGCACCCGTTCATGACCTACAGCCAGGACGCCGACGCCCGTCGCCAGGTGGCGCTGGAGTACTACAACCTTGCGTGGCCGGAGAACGACCGGGTCCTCAGCGACCTGCTGCGCCTGCGTCAGGAGAAGGCGGGCCTGGTCGGGTACAGCGACTGGCCCGATTTCGACGCCGAGGTGAAGATGATCGGCCGGGGCGCCGCGATCGCCGAGTTCATCGAGAAGATCGCCGCGGACTCGTTGGATGCCGGTCGGCGCGAGCTCGCGATCCTGGCCGAGCGGGGTGCCCGCGACGGCATCGAGACCATCGACGTGGCGAACTGGCGCTACTGCTTCGAGGCCGTCAAGCGCGAGCAGTTCGGCGTCGACGCCCAGGAGGTGCGCCGGTACTTCGACTTCGCCAAGGTCAAGCAGGGCCTGCTAGACGTCACCAGCAGGCTCTTCGGCCTCGAGTACGTCGCCGTCGACGATCCGACCTGGCACGAGGAGGTGCGCTCCTACGACGTCTACCTCGACACTCAGCAGCTCGGTCGGATCCACCTCGATCTGCACCCGCGTGAGCGGAAGTACAACCATGCCGCCCAGTTCGACCTGGTCCGCGGGGTCCGGGACCGCCAGCTCGCCGAGGGCGTGCTGGTCTGCAACTTCCCGCGCGGCCTGATGGACCACGACGAGGTGGTCACGCTGTTCCACGAGTTCGGCCACCTGATGCACCACGTGCTGGCCGGACGGCACGAGTGGGTCCGGTTCTCCGGAGTCGCGACCGAGTGGGACTTCGTCGAGGCACCCTCCCAGATGCTCGAGGAGTGGGCCTGGGACGCGGGCGTGCTGCAGATGTTCGCGACCGATGACACCGGCCGGGCGATCCCGGCCGAGCTGGTCGCCGCGATGCGTTCGGCCGACGAGTTCGGCAAGGGCTTCCTGGCCCGGACCCAGATGTTCTACGCCGCGATCTCCTACCGGTTCCACCTGGAGGTGCCCGATGACCTGACCGAGCGGCTCTTCGAGCTGTACCCGCAGTACAGCCTGGTCGCACCGCTGGCGGGG
>JBKJIN010000080.1:0-11114 GCA_046598425.1 Marmoricola sp.
CGGATGTAGTCGTCCGTCCGCTTATCCTTGGGCCGTTCAAAGATGTCTTCGGTTGCGCCGAACTCCACTAGCTCGCCCATCAGGAAGAACCCGGTCCGCTGACTCACGCGGGAAGCCTGGTACATATTGTGGGTGACCAGGATGATGGTGTAGCGCTGCTTGAGCGTCTCCATCAACTCTTCAATGCGAAAGGTGGAGATGGGGTCCAGCGCAGAGCAGGGCTCGTCCATCAGCACCACGTCCGGCTCCACGGCCAGGGCGCGCGCAATGCAGAGGCGCTGCTGCTGGCCGCCGGAAAGATCGAACGCGCTCTTCTTCAGGCGGTCCTTCACCTCGTCCCAGATGGCCGCGTCGCGGAGGCTCTTTTCGACCAGCTCGTCCAGCACCGCGCGGTTGCGGACCCCGTGGATGCGAGGGCCGTAGGCGACGTTGTCGTAGATCGACTTGGGGAACGGGTTCGGCTTCTGGAAGACCATCCCGATGTGGGTGCGGACCTGGATCGGGTCGACGCCGCGGGAGTAGATGTCGATCCCGTGGTAGGTCACTGACCCCTCGACCCGGCAGCCCGAGACCAGGTCGTTCATCCGGTTCAGGCAGCGCAACACGGTCGACTTGCCGCAACCGGAGGGGCCGATCAGGGCCGTGATCTCGTTCTTTCCGAAGGTCAGGTTTACGTCGTGCACGGCGTGGAAGTCGCCGTAGTAGACGTTCAGTCCGGCAGCCTGCATGACCGGGCTCGGGGGCTCCTCGGACATCCGCTCGGGGTTGGTGTTGCTGGCAATGCGCTCCATGAAGCCGTCGAGGTCGCCGTCGAACCCTTCGCTCGCGCGCGCGGTGGCCGGGGTCTTGCTCATGGTGTCTCCTTACCAGCTGCGCTGGAAATGATTGCGGATGTAGATGGCGAGCCCGTTCATGGTCAGGATCATGACCAGAAGCACGATGATCGCCGCGGAGGCCGCCTGCTGGTAGGCCTCCTGGGAGTTCGAGGTCAACGAGAAGATCTGCAGCGGGAGGGCAGTGGCTTCGCTGAAGATGCTGTCAGGGTCGAAGCGCACCGCGAGAGCGATACCGAGCAGCAGCAGCGGGGCCGCCTCACCGATCGCTCGGGAGAGGCCGAGGATGGTTCCGGTTGCGATACCCGGCACCGCCGACGGCAACGTCTGGCGCCAGGTCGTCTGCCAGACGGTCGCGCCGAGGGCGAGCGAACCCTGACGGATGTCCCGCGGTACGGCGCGGACGGCTTCCCGGGTGCTGATGATGATGACCGGGAGGATCAGCAGTGCCAGGGCGATCGCTCCGCCGAGCACGATGCCCTTCCGCTCGAAGCCCATCAGCGCCATCACCGCCACTGCCAGCAGTCCGTAGACGACCGAGGGTACGGCGGCGAGGTTCTGCAGGTTGACCTCGATGAAACGGTTGTACCAGCGCGTGTTGTCCGCGAACTCTTCGAGGTACAACGCCGCGGCGATGCCGAGCGGGACCGCGAAGATCGCCGTAGTGAGCATGAGCCAGATGCTGCCCAGGATGCCTGCCCGGAAACCGGTCTCCTCTGGTCGCAGCACGGAGTCGTACTCGGTGATCAAGGCGGTGTCGAAACGCCCGGCACCGTCCATCGCGGTGGTCACGATCAGGACCAGCAGCACCATCACGCCGAAGAAGAGCGAGAACCAGAGGCTGCCGAGGAACAGGATCGAGCCGAGGCTGCGATCACGGCTGCGCCCGGTCCGCAGCGTGCTCGCCGTGACCTCGCGTGCTGCGGTGGCTGCGGCTGACATCAGTACTCCTGCCGGTAGCGTCGGACGATCGAGATGCTGATCATGTTGATCACGAACGTGATCACGAACAACGTCAGGCCGACCGCGAAGAGCATGTTGTAGGAGACCGAGCCGACCGGGTTCTCGCCCTTCGCAGTCTGGGCGATGAAGCCGGTCATCGTCTGCATCCCCTCGCGCGGGTCTCCCGAGAGGTTCTTCTGGGCGCCGGCGGCTAGTGCCACGATCATGGTCTCGCCGATCGCCCGGGACATCCCCAGGACGATGGCAGCTGCGATACCCGACAGTGCGGCCGGGAACACGACCCGGATGGTGGTCTGCATCCGGTTGGCGCCCATCGCGAGAGAGCCTTGCCGTAGCGCGAGCGGCACCGCACTCAGGGAATCTTCGGCGAGGGAGGCGATCGTCGGGATCACCATCACCCCGAGGACGAGGCCGGCAGAGAGCGCGTTCACGAAGCCGACGTCGATGTTCAACAGGTCCTGGAGGAGCGTCGGCGTGACGAAGGTGAGGGCGAAGAAGCCGTACACGACCGACGGGACGCCGGCGAGCAGCTCGACGGTCGGCTTGAGGATCTTGCGGGTACGCGGCGTGGCGTACTCGGAGAGGTACATCGCGGCCCCGAGACCGAGGGGGACCGCTACCAGGAGCGCGATCGCCGTCACCATCATCGTGCCGGTGATCAGCGGGACGACGGCGTACTTCTCCTGGTCGTCGGTGCTGAAGAAGTCGCTGAACGGGACCTGGTCGAAGAACTGGATGACCGGCTCGATCAGGGCGACCACGATCCCGATCGTGATGGCGATCGAGAGCGCCGCCGAACCGAACAGGATCGCGTGGATCACGGACTCGCCCGGTCGTGCCCGTCGGGTCAGGCTGGGCACAGGGCCCGCCAGGCCCGCTCCGGAGAGCGGACCTGACGGGCTCGTGGTGGTGTTCATCAGAGAAGAATGCCTGCCGAGATCAGCTGGCGATACCCGTGAGGGCGGTCTTGGTCTTCTCGTACAGCTCGTCGCTGAGCGGGATGAACTTCGCGACCTCCGCGATCCCGGCCAGGTTCTCGATGTAGAAGTCGGTGAACTCCTTCACCGCGGCGTTCTCCGTGTACTTGGCGTTGCTGATGTAGATGAACAACGGGCGCGCCAGCGGGGTGTACTCCCCGGCCTGAGCGGTCTCGGCCGACGGGGCGATGCAGCCCTTGCCGGAATCGATCGCCAGCGCCTTGAGCGAGTCGGTGTTCTCCTCGTAGTACGTGTAGCCGAAGTAGCCGGTCGCGCCCTCGGTGCCGGCAACGCCCTGGACCAGGACGTTGTCGTCCTCGGAGGCCTCGTAGTCGGTGCGGGTCGCCTCGGAGTCGTCGCCGATCACGTCAGCGGCCAGGTAGTCGTAGGTGCCGGAGTCGGTGCCCGGGCCGAAGAGCTTGATCTCCTGGTCGGGGAAGCTCGGGTTGATGTCCTGCCAGTTCTTGGCCGTGGACTTCGGACCCCACAGCTTGACGATCTCGTCGGTGGTCAGGCAGTCGACCGCGAGGTCCTTGTGCACGACCATGGTCAGGGCGTCGGTGGCCACCTGGAGTTCGGTGAACTCGATCCCCTTCGCGGCGCAGGCGTCGGCCTCTTCGGGCTTGATCGGGCGGGACGCGTCGGAAATGTCGGTCGCGCCGGCGCAGAACTTCTCGAATCCGCCACCGGTGCCGGACTCGCCGACGGTGACCTTGATGTCGGCGTTCTCCTCGGTCAGGAGTTCGTACGCTGCGTTGCTCATCGGGAAGACGGTCGACGATCCGTCCACAACCACAGTGCCGGAGGCGCCACCCTCGTCATCGGTGCCACAGGCTGCGAGGCTCAGGGCGAGCACGGCCGCAGCGGGCAGGGCCGTCCATCGAGTCGAAATACTCATCACTTCATGCTCCTGGTTCGGTCAGGGAGTTAACACGTTCGAAGTTAGGGACGTGAAGTGTCCGGGACGGCTGCCGAGAGTGAACGGGAGGTGAACGACAGCGTTCTGGTGGGGGTACTCCAGGCGGGAGTGACCTGCCTCACCCGGTCCCGCGGTCTCGCTCCCTCCCCCTAGGGCTCGGACGTGTTGTTCGCCCGGGCTACAAACTCCGTTCACCGGACAAGGTACCGCTCGGTGGCGACGACGACGCCCTTGCGGTGGTGGCAGACCACCATCTCACCGGGTGCCAGCGGCTCCTCCGCGATGCCGAGGGCCGCGAAGACCTGGGGGATCACCGGTCGGTGGCTGCACAGCACCGCGTTCTCCTTCCCGGCGAGCAGGCTCCGCACCGTAGTCTCGATGGTCACTGCGGTCGCGTGCTCCTCGTTGAGTCCCGGCACCGCCTCGATGGCCAGCACGTGGTCGCGGGCGTACGGGGCGACGGTGTGCAGGCAGCGCAGACTGTCCGAGGAGACCACCCGGGTGACCCCGTACGCGGAGAGCACCGGAGCCAGGCTCCGGGCCTGGACCCGGCCCACCTGGGTCAGTGGCCGCTCGTCGTCGGAACCCTTCCAGGTGGCGCGCTTGGTGGCCCGTCCGTGGCGGACGATCGCGAGCACCGCGGTCCGGCGCGGGGCCCGGAGGACCTCGTCGAGCAGGTCGATGTCGTCGGCGTAGGTGAGCAGCTTGCGGGCCTTGTCGAGCGCGACCCAGGCCACCTGGTCGATCTCGTCGTTCGCGGGGTAGGCCGACACGTCCGGGTCGCCGAGGACGCGCCCCACCCAGTAGTCGACGGTCTTGGCACGGCCGCCCGAAACGCCGTACAGCTGACGGGCCAGCGGGCGGTCCAGGCGGATCTCCACCCCGGTCTCCTCGAGCACCTCCCGGACCGCCGTGACGGTGATGTGCTCGCCTGGGTCCTGCTTGCCCTTGGGCCAGGACCAGTCGTCGTACTTCGGGCGGTGGACCAGCAGGACCTCGCCGCCGTTGTCCTTGCGGAGGAGGACCGCACCAGCAGCCGTGACGTCGTGTCCGCGAGCCGACATCGGGTCTTCAGGTACCTGGTCCTTGGGGGCCATGCCAGTAGTCTCACGGGTGAACCGAGCATTGGGGAAGTCAACGTGGGGAATCGCTGGCGGATCGCTGCAGTCATCGTGGCGCTGGCCGTTCTCGGGACCGTGGTCGTCGCCGGCCACTGGCTCTGGACCGAGCGGGGACGGACGGACCTCAGTCGTGCGCTCGAGGTCGTTCCCGAGCGCACCCAACGGCTCCTCTTCACGGACTGGACCGAGGTTCGTCGTGCCCTCGATGTCGAGGAGGACGCCTCCCCGGCCGACGACGACATCTCCGCGATGATGGCGAAGGCGTACGACACCGACCTCGCGGCCGTCTCCAGCATCGACACGGCAGCGGTCGCGCTTCAGAAGCACTTCGGCTTCTCCCCGGCGACCATCGAGTGGGAGGCCTACGCCCAGGAGTCCAGCGGTGCAGTGATGGTGGTGAGGATGCCGGACGGGTTCGACTTCGAGGCCGTCGAGGGGAATCTCGACGGCCTCGGGTTCACTCGCCCGAAGGACGTGACCGGGGTCTGGGTCGGCGGCATCGACCTTGTCGCCGCGATCGACCCGACGATCACGCCGCTCCTCCAGTACGTCGCGGTGCTGGCCGACAAGGGCCTGATCATCACCAGCGACGAGGAGACCTACGCCAGGAAGGCGGTCGAGGTCGCGCTCGGCGACAGTGCCTCGCTCGGTGAGGTCCAGGTCGTCCGGGACGTCGTGAAGCCGATCGAGGAGCCCGTCGCTGCCGAGGTCTGGACGCGCGACTTCGCCTGTGCCGACCTGTCGATGTCGCAGGCCGACGACCGGGACGTCCAGAACCAGGCAGACGCCCTGATCGCCGAGGCAGGGGAGGTCACCCCGCTCTCCGGGATGGTGATGTCGCTGGACGGCTCGCGCAACGTCGCGGTCTCGCTGCTGTTCGAGGACGTCGACACCGCTAAGGCGAACCTGCCCACCCGAGCGAAGCTCGCGGTCGGCGAGGCGCCCGGTCGCGGTGGCAGCTTCAGCGACGACCTCGAGCTGACCTCGTCGGAGACCGACGGCGCCACCGTCCAGCTGCGGTTCGCGCCGCGGGCCGAGACCGGCTTCCTGCTCTCGGCCCTGGACACCGGCCCGGTGCTGTTCGCGACCTGCTGATCAAGGACGCGGTGACGTGCCCGCGTAAAGGCTGCCAACGCTTCAGGGTGTTGTACGCCAAGGCGACCGCGCGGCGGATCGGTCGGCCCGTGGGGTCGGTGTTGGCGAACGACCCGTGCTGCGACGTGCTTCCAGACCCGTAAGTCGCCCCACCCCTGAGGGCGATTCAGCGGCGGCGCTTGTGCGCCGCCACCAGAGCGCTCTGCAGGTCGACTAGGTTCTCGCCCTCAGCAGCCTGGAGGGCGGTCCAGGTGCTGTCCTGCCCGAGCTCCCACGCGGCAGTCGTCGACGCGAAGGCCTGGTCGAGGAGCTCACCGACCTTGGTGAGCAGATCCGGGCTCGGCAGCCTCACCAGGACCTCGACGCGACGGTCGAGGTTGCGGTGCATCATGTCGGCCGACCCGATGAACGCCTCGGGCGCGCCACCGTTCTCGAACCAGAAGATCCGGCTGTGCTCGAGGAACCGGCCGAGGATCGAACGGACCGTGATCGTCTCGCTCAACCCGCGAACGCCGGGGCGTACCGCACAGATGCCGCGGACCAGCAGCTCGACCGGAACCCCGACCCGGGACGCCCGGTACAGCGCGTCGATGATCGCCTCGTCGACGATCGAGTTGGCCTTGATGTGGATCCCTGACGGCCGACCCGCCTGGTGATTGGCGACCTCCGCATGGATCTGGGTGATCAGGCCATCGCGGACGCTGTCCGGGGCGACGAGCAGTCCGTCGTACGTGGTGTTGCGGCTGATCCCCGAGAGGTTGTTGAACAAGTGGGCGACGTCCTCGCCCACGGCCGGGTCGGCGGTGAGCAGCCCGAGGTCTTCGTAGATGCGCGCGGTCTTGGGGTTGTAGTTGCCAGTCCCGATGTGGGTGTAGCGGCGGATCCCGTCGTTCTCGTCACGGACGACCATCGAGAGCTTGCAGTGGGTCTTGAGTCCCACCAGGCCGTACACCACGTGACAGCCGGCGTGCTCGAGCTTGCGGGCCCAGCGGATGTTGGCCTGCTCGTCGAAACGCGCCTTGATCTCGACGATCACCAGCACCTGCTTGCCGGCCTCAGCGGCGTCGATGAGGGCATCGATGATCGGGCTGTCACCCGAGGTGCGGTAGAGCGTCTGCTTGATGGCCAGCACGTGCGGGTCGGCGGCGGCCTGCTCGAGGAAGCGCTGGACCGAGGTCGCGAAGGAGTCGTAGGGATGGTGCAGCAGCACGTCGTGGCGGCGTACGGACTCGAAGACGTCGACCGGCTTGGACGACTCGACCTCGGCCAGATGTGCATGGGTGGTCGGCACGAAGGCGGGGTACTTCAGCTCGTCACGAGGTAGGTCAGCGATGGAGTGCAGCCCGCGCAGGTCGAGGGGACCGGGCAGCCGCGACACCTCCTGGCGGTTGACGCCGAGCTCGGAGATCAACAGCTCGAGCATCTTGTCGTCGATGGAATCCTCGACCTCGAGTCGCACCGGGGGGCCGAACTTGCGTCGCAGGAGCTCCTTCTCGAGGGCCTTGAGCAGGTTTTCGGCGTCGTCCTCCTCCACCTCGAGGTCCTCGTTGCGGGTGACCCGGAAGGTGTGGGCCTGCAGCACGTCCATGCCCGGGAAGAGCTTGCGGAGATGCTCGCTGATGACGTCTTCGAGCGGCACGAAACGCTGGTTGCCGACCGAGACGAACCGGCTGAAGATCGGCGGCACCTTGACCCTGGCGAAGTGCTCGGTCTTCGTCTTGGGGTGACGCACGACGACGGCGAGGTTGAGCGAGAGCCCGGAGATGTAGGGGAAGGGGTGCGCCGGGTCGACTGCGAGCGGCGTCAGCACGGGGAAGATCCGGTCTTTGAACAGTTTCTTGCAGACTTTCTGCTCATCGCGGTCCAGCTCGGCCCAGCGAACGATCTCGATGCCCTCGTCGCGCAGGTCGGGGATCACCTGCTCACTGAAGACCCGCGCATGGCGTTCCATCAGGTTGCGACTGTCGGCCCACAGCTGTTCGAGCTGTTGGCGGGGGAGCAGGCCGCTGGCTGCGCGTACGGCGACTCCCGCCGCGATCCGGCGCTTGATACCCGCCACGCGGACCATGAAGAACTCGTCGAGGTTGCTGGCGAAGATCGCGAGGAACCGCGCTCGCTCAAGGAGCGGCAACGAGTGGTCCTCGGCCAGCTCCAGCACCCGCTGGTTGAAGTGAAGCCAGGACAGCTCCCGGTCCAGGAAGCGGTCGTCGAACTGCTCGACCGCTGCGATCTCGGAGGCGTCGGGGACGTAGGGCGGCTCCACATCGAAGGTGTCACTGGGATGCCCGAACGGTTCGGCGGTGGGACCGTCCTCCACGGAGGCCCCTACGGTGCTGGGCAGGGTGGAACTGGCGGCGGACGAGTCGGGCATGAGCCCAGTCTCGCACCGCAGCACGAACCAGTTGGTGTCCCCTCACGCCAGGGCAGCTAGGTTCGCTCGGGTGAGCATCCTTGATCGCCTCGAGACCCTGACCGTCGCCGGCGCCCTGGCCCTCCCCGAGCGGATCCAGCGGCTGCTCGCGGGTCGACCGGTGGTGGTGGAGGGGCAGACACTGGCTACTGAGACCCAGCTCCTCCTTCGGCTCCAGCAGGTGGCGCGCGAGCCGGCCATCGAGTCGCTCCCCATCCCCGAGGGACGCCGGGCGCTGGTGAAGCAGTCGGTGCTCGTGGGCGGGCGCCAATCGATCGGCGCGGTCCACGCCGTGAGCGTGGCGGGCCTACCGGCAAGGTTCTACGAACCGACCGGGGTCGGCGCGGGGAGTCCGTTGCTGGTCTTCTTCCACGGCGGTGGCTGGGTGTATGGCGACCTCGACTCCCACAACGCGGTCTGCCGGTTCCTCGCCGAACGAGCAGGGGTCCGGGTGATCGCCGTGGACTACCGGCTCGCCCCCGAGGCGCCGTTCCCTGCGGCATACGACGACTGCGTCTGCGCCTACGGCGAGATCATCGAGCGGGCCGACGAGTGGCAGATCGATCGTTCCCGTGTCGCTGTGGGCGGGGACAGTGCCGGCGCCAACCTCGCCACGCTGGTGGCCATCGAGGCGGCTCGAGATGGGGTGCCCTGTGCGTTCCAACTGCTCGCCTACCCAGGCACCGACATGACCGCCAGTGCCAAGAGTCGGGCGACCTTCGCCGATGGCTTCTTCCTCACCAAGGTGTTCATGGATCTCGCGCGCGACAACTACGCCCCCGACGAGGCGCTGTGGACCGACCCACGGATCAGCCCGCTCTTCGCTGATCTTCCACCGGGACTGGCACCGGCGTTCGTCGCCACGGCCGGCTTCGACCCCCTGCGGGACGAGGGTGAGGCGTACGCCGAGCGGATGCGAGCCGCCGGATGCAAGGTGGAGCACGTGCGCTACCCGGGGATGATCCACGGCTTCTTCAACATGGTGGGCGTCGGGCGCACCGCCCGAGCCGCGGTCGGCGAGATGGCCGAGGCGTTGCGCGCGGGCCTGGCTGCCTCGACTGTTGCTCAGTAGACAAGCGCCTGGACATCCTCGCCAAGGACCTCCTCGGTGAAGACGGTCGCGCCGGCGATGGTGATGCCGTCGCGCAGGTCGGCCGCGGTGATCCCGCGACGGGCGGCGCACTGGGTGCAGACAGTGACCCGCCCCCCGGCGATGACGGCACCGAGGAGGTCGGGCAGCGGCGTGGCGAGATCGAGGGAGAACTCCTCAGCGCGACCCGGCACGCCCAACCAGGCGGCTTCGCCCGTGAGCCACAGCGACACCTCAGCACCACTGGCGACGGCGGCGGCTGCCACGGTGAAGGCCTGGTTGCAGCGCTCGGCATCCTCCGAGCCGCAGGTGACCTTGACGACGAGTGAGCGAGTCATGGCCTCAGCCTAGACTCGGACCCATGGTCTTTGAGTTCCCCGAGAAACTCCACCCCAACTGCGGCGCGGTTGCGTGGCTGCTCGGGACGTGGCGCGGCAACGGCCACGGCGACTACCCGACGATCGAGGGGTTCGAGTTCGGGCAGGAACTCATCTTCACCCACGACGGGCGACCCTTCTTCCACTACATGTCGCGGGCCTGGATCGTGGACGCCGACGGCGAGCTCGTCCGCGATGCCGCCATGGAGTCCGGCTTCCTGCGCTGCCCCGAGCCCGGCAAGGTCGAGCTGATCCTGGCCCACAACACCGGGTTCGCCGAGGTTTGGTATGGCGCAGCGGAGGCCGGCAAGCTCGAGGTGCACACCGCCGGGGTGGCCTACACCGAGACCGCCAAGGAGGTCACGTCGGGTTCGCGGATCTATGGCAATGTCGAGGGCGACCTGATGTACGCCTACGACATGGCAGCCAGGGGCCAGGAGCTCCAGCCCCACACCTGGGCGCGATTGAAGCGGGTGTGAGTCGTGCCAGATGAGCTCGCCGACAGGCTGCGAGGCAGCGGCTATCGACTCACCCCCCAGCGCCAGCTGATCCTGCGCGCGGTCGAGGAGCTCCAGCACGCGACCCCTGACGAAGTGCTGGCGCACGTGCAGTCGCAGGCGAGCGCCATCAACGCCTCCACCGTCTATCGCACCCTCGAGGTGCTCGAGGAGCTGGGCCTCGTCCGTCACGCGCACCTCCAGGATCGCGCGCCGACCTACCACTCCGCGCGTGCCTCCGAGCACTTCCACCTCGTCTGTCGCAAGTGCCGGCGGGTCCGCAGCGTCGATCCCGACGTGGCGGGCGCGCTGGTCGCCACCCTGATCCGCGACCACGGCTTCCAGGTCGACCTCGGTCACCTCGCCATCTTCGGCCGCTGTGTCGAATGCACTGAAGGAGACATCCCATGACCTCGCCCCTGCTCCACCTGCCCGGTGCCGTTGCCGGCGACGGCATCGATGCTCCCGTCGCGGCCCACTACGGCTCCTTCAACGGCGAGCAGCGCGTGCTGGAGTCGGGGGAGGGCTTCGTCGACCTCTCGCACCGCGACGTGTTTCGGGTCGAGGGGCCCGACCGATTGGGTTGGCTGCACAGCCTCACGACGCAGTTCTTCGAGGGTCTTCAACCAGGCGTCTGGACCGAGTCGTTGATCCTCAGCCCCAACGGGCACATCGAGCACGCGTTCGCGGGCATCGATGACGGCACCGCCTTCGTGGCACACACCGAGCCGGGTGCGGGCCCGCCGCTTGTCGCCTTCCTGGACCGGATGCGCTTCATGATGCGGGTCGAGGTGAGTCTGGCGACCCCTGAGCTCGCCGTGGCCTGGCGGCC
>JBKJIN010000040.1:0-43220 GCA_046598425.1 Marmoricola sp.
GGAGCCTTCTTGGCCGGAGCCTTCTTGGCCGGAGCCTTCTTGGCCGGAGCCTTCTTGGCCGGAGCCTTCTTAGCCGGAGCCTTCTTAGCCGGAGCCTTCTTGGCCGGAGCCTTCTTAGCCGGAGCCTTCTTAGCGGCCGCAGCCGTCTTGGTCGCCGTCTTCTTGGCCGCGGCAGCGGTCCTGGAAGCAGCCGCAGCAGGCTTGGCAGCAGCCGCCTGAGCAAGCGCCGGGAGCTTCTTGGCACCCGAGACGATCGCCTTCAGCTCAGCGCCGGCGCTGAACTTCGGAACGTTCGTCTTCTTCGCCTTCATCCGCTGGCCGGTCGCCGGGTTACGCACCCAACGGGCTTCACGGACGCGCTTCTCGAAGGAGCCGAAACCGGTGATGGCGACCTTCTCGCCCTTGGCCACCTCACGGGTGATGGTGTCGAGGACTGACTCCAGCGCGTGCGCCGCCGCCTTCTTGTTGCCCTCGAACCGAGCAGAAAGAGCGTCGATCAACTGACTCTTGTTCACTAGCTTCCCTTTCGTGAACGTCTGGTATCGAGCGAGTTGCTCGACTTTCTCTTTGCACGCTAGGCAAAACCACCCGTCGCCACAATGCACTCTTGCGCGTGTCGGGAAACGAAATTCGGGGCGCACGATCGACCGTTCCGCAAGGTTCCTCACCGATAGAAGAGGGTGCGAAAACGAATGCGCCGAGTTTCCCCATCTCTGCAAGGGGAAACTCGGCGCTTTCGCTGTTCCGGCGACGTTCGGCTCAGTGCAGGGTGACTGGCTTCCAGCTCGGACGCGTCGATTCGAAGGAAGAGATTGTGTCGGCGTGACCGAGGGTTATGCCGACGTCGTCGAGACCCTCGAGCAGACGCCACCGGGTGTAGTCGTCGATGTCGAACGAGTCGACGATCGCCTCCGGACCTTCGCCGGCACTGACCGTGCGGCTCTCCAGGTCGACGGTCACCGAGGCACCCGGGTGCTCGTCGAGGTAGTCCCAGATCCGCTGAACGACCTTCTCGTCGACCTGCGCTGCAACCAGACCAGCCTTGCCGGAGTTGCCGCGGAAGATGTCCGCGAAACGCGATGAGATCACCGCTTTGAAGCCGTAGTTCTGCAGGGCCCAGACGGCATGCTCACGCGAACTTCCGGTCCCGAAGTCAGGGCCGGCGACCAGGACGGACCCGTTGGCGTACTCAGGCTTGTTCAAGACGAACTCGGGGTCACTACGCCAGGCAGAGAACAGGCCGTCCTCGAACCCGCTGCGGGTGACCCGCTTGAGGTAGACGGCGGGGATGATCTGGTCGGTGTCGACGTTGCTGCGCTTGAGCGGGACGGCGACGCCGGTGTGGGTGCTGAACTTCTCCATCGGACTCAGGCCTCCGAACCGTTGGTTGAGCTTGTCGAAACCAGGTCTGCGGGCGAGCTGAGGGTGCCGCGGATCGCGGTCGCGGCGGCGACCGGAATCGAGACCAGGTGGGTGCGGCCACCCTTGCCCTGACGACCCTCGAAGTTGCGGTTGGACGTAGACGCGCTGCGCTCGCCCGGGGTGAGCTGGTCCGGGTTCATGCCTAGGCACATCGAGCACCCCGCGCCCCGCCACTCGGCGCCGGCAGCGAGGAAGATCTCGTGCAGCCCCTCGGCCTCGGCCTGCATCCGCACCCGTACCGAGCCCGGGACGACGAGCAGTCGGGTGTCCGGGTCGACGGTGTGGCCCTCGAGGATCTCGGCGGCGAGCCGCAGGTCCTCGATCCGGCCGTTGGTACAAGAGCCGACGAAGACGGTGTCGACCTTGACCTCGCGCATCGGCGTACCGGCCTCGAGGCCCATGTACTCCAGGGCCTTCTCGGCCGCGACCCGATCCTGCTCGTCGGCGAAGTCCGACGGGGTCGGCACCACCCCACCGAGGGGGACGCCCTGACCGGGGTTGGTTCCCCAGGTGACGAACGGGGTCATCGTCGAGGCGTCTAGGACGATCTCCTCGTCGAAGGTCGCGTCGGCGTCGGTAACCAGGGTCTTCCAGTGCGCGACGGCGGCATCCCAGTCGGCGCCCTTTGGCGCCTCGGGCTTGCCCTCGATGTAGTCGAAGGTGGTCTGGTCGGGGGCGATCAGGCCGGCCTTGGCGCCCCACTCGATGCTCATGTTGCAGACCGTCATCCGGCCCTCCATGGAGAGCTGCTCGATGGCCTGACCGCGGTACTCGACGATGTAGCCCTGGCCGCCACCGGTTCCGGTGTGGGTGATGAGTGTCAGCACCATGTCTTTGGCGGTGACCCCAGCGGGAAGGCTGCCGTTGATCGTGACAGCCATCGTCTTGGGCTTGGCTTGCATCAGGGTCTGGGTGGCGAGCACGTGCTCGACCTCGGAGGTGCCGATGCCGAACGCGATGGCGCCGAACGCGCCGTGGGTGCTGGTGTGGCTGTCGCCGCAGACGATCGTCATACCGGGCTGGGTCAGACCGAGTTGGGGGCCGACGACGTGCACGATGCCCTGGTCGATGTCACCGAGCGGGTGCAGTCGGACGCCGAACTCGGCGGCGTTCTTGCGCAGCGTGTCGACCTGGGTCTTGGAGACCGGGTCGGCGATCGGCTTGTCCCAGTCGAGCGTCGGGACGTTGTGGTCCTCGGTCGCCAGCGTGAGGTCGGGGCGCCGTACCGGTCGGCCGGCGATGCGGAGACCGTCGAAGGCCTGCGGGGAGGTCACCTCGTGGATGAGGTGGAGGTCGATGTACAGGAGGTCCGGCTCACCCTCCGCCGAACGGACGACGTGCTCGTCCCAGACCTTCTCTGCCAGGGTCTTGCCCACGGCTCCTCCTTCTTGCCGCGCCACTGCGGCCACCGGCGCCTCGCGCCACACGAGGTCGATCGAACAGACTGCGAGTTCGAATACCGCGACTCTACTCTTGCATCTCAGCGAGTGAGACGGCAGTATTGCTATATGGACAACTCTAGCGGAGTCGGCGTGCTCGACAAGGCCGCCCTCGTGCTCGCCGCGCTTGAGTCCGGGCCCGCGACCCTGGCCGGACTCGTCGCCGGGACAGGACTGGCTCGGCCGACCGCCCACCGACTCGCCGTCGCCCTGGAGCACCACCGGCTGGTCGCCCGCGACATGCAGGGCCGTTTCGTCCTCGGGCCGCGGTTGGCCGAGCTCTCCGCTGCCGCCGGCGAGGACCGACTGCTCGCCGCCGCCGGCCCCGTGCTCGCCCGCCTGCGCGACATCACCGGCGAGTCCGCCCAGCTCTGGCGCCGCCAGGGCGAGTACCGCGTCTGCGTCGCCGCCGCCGAGCGCCCCAGCGGCCTTCGCGACACCATCCCGGTCGGGTCCCAGCTCACGATGCGCGCCGGTTCGGCCGCCCAGATCCTGCTCGCCTGGGAGGACCCGGAGCGGATCCACCGCGGCCTGCAGAACGCGGCGTACTCCGCGACCGCCCTGGCCGGGATCCGCCGTCGCGGCTGGGCCCAGTCGATCGGCGAGCGGGAGCAGGGCGTGGCCTCGGTCTCCGCCCCGGTCCGCTCCCCCAGCGGCAAGATCATCGCCGCGGTCTCCGTCTCCGGTCCGCTCGAGCGGCTCTCCCGCCAGCCGGGTCGGATGCACGCCCCCGCGGTCCTGGCCGCGGCCGACCGGCTGTCGGAGTCGCTCCGTCGCGCCGCGGCGGAGTAGTCCTCAGGCCGTCAGCAGCCCGATCCCCAGGGCGCTCAGGCCCACCGCCATCACGGCCGCGCCCGCGAAGACGACAGCGATGAAGCCGTTGGGCTTCGTTCTGCCCGCACCCGCCGAGGCGGCGAAGAAGCCGGCCGGCATCAGGATCGCCGCGACCGGGACCCCGGAGCGCGCGATCCACGCCCAGCCGCCGTCGAGGCCGGACGCGTCGACGTACAGCAGGCAGAGCAGGCCGAGGACGAGCAGCACCCCCGCGTGCGCGTGACCTGCTCGGGCGAACCCGATCTGGAACGGCGTCGCCCCGGCAGCGTCCCTCCAGAGCTTGACCAGGTACAGGCCGCCGGTCTCGACGGTCACCAGGGAGAGGAAGAGGATCCCTGCCAGGATCCGGGATTCGTCCGACATGTCAAGCTCCTTAGATAGTCCTACTCTCCAATATTGGACAGTAGAACTATCTAATGTCAAGATTCCCTTCATGTGGATGGCGGAGCTGGCGACCCGGTCCGGGCTGAGCGTCCCGACGATCAAGTACTACCTGCGCGAGGGTCTCCTCCCGGCCGGCTCCGCGACCGGCGCGACCCGGGCGTCGTACGACGAGGAGCACGTCCGTCGGCTCCGGCTGATCCGCGCCCTCACCGACGTCGCCGGACTCCGGCTCGAGACCGTGCGCCAGGTCCTCGAGGGCATCGACGGCGCCGGCTCCTGGCACGACGCCGTCGGCAGCGCCCACACCCGGCTCGGCTCCCCGGGCACCGAGACCGTCGCCCCGTCGGAGGCTTCGGTCCACCGGGTCGACGCACTACTGGAACGCCAGGGGTGGGAACTGGGCGAGGACCACCCGCAGGCAGCCGTACTGGCCAGGACGCTCGATGCGCTCGACCAGCTCGAGCACCCGGTCGGCGACGACCTGCTCGACCTGTACGCCGCAGCCATGCGCCCGGTGGCTGAGCACGAGGTCGGCTCGGTCTTCTCGGCCAGCCCCGACAGATCGGGTGTGGAGTCCAGCGTCGAGGCCGCGGTCGTGGGCACCTTGGTCCAAGAGCCCCTCCTGCTCGCGATCCGGCGGATCGCCCAGGAGAACGTCAGCCGGACCCTCGGCTAGCTCACGCGGCGCTCAGCTCGCTGAGCGTCATCAGGTGTGGCGCTTGGCAAGGCGGACGAACGAAGGGCCAAGGAATCCAGCCCCTTCGCGCTTCGCACAGGCGGAGCGGCTGTCGAGAGAGGACAACGCAGCCAGGTGCCGCGCATGACGGCGCTCAGAACAGGGCGTCCTGCTCGATCTCCAGCAGCAACTGTTTCCGGTCGAGGCCGCCGGCGTAGCCGGTCAGCGATCCGTTCGCTCCGATTACCCGGTGGCACGGGATCACGATCGGGATCGGGTTACGTCCGTTGGCCAGGCCGACCGCCCGGGACGCAGCGTTGGTGTGACCCAGCCGCCGGGCGATCTCGCCGTACGAGGTGGTCTCGCCGTACGGGATCTCGATGAGCTGCTTCCAGACCTGCGTCTGGAACTCGCTGCCCCGCGGCGCCAGCGGCAGGTCGAAGGTACGCAGCTCGCGGGCGAAGTACGCCGTCAGCTGCTCGACCGCGCCGCGCAGTACGGGGTGCTCATCGTCGCGCTCGCCGATCGGCCGACCGTCCTCCAGACCGCGGAACGGGGTGAACTCGATCGCCAGGATTGCCTCATCAGTCGCGATGATGCGCAGGTCCCCGATGGCGGAGGGCATCACGGTCCACATGGTTGCTGCCTTCTGGCCTGATTCTCGGGGGGCTGTCGTCGTGGTCACCTTATGACTCCTTGGTGGGGGTGGGGGCAGGGCGGTCGGCCAGGGACGACCAGAGGTGCAGGAGGGCGTAGGAGCGCCACGGACGCCACTCCTCGCTGCGGCGTACGACGTCGTCGATGCCGAGCCGCTCGGCCGCGTGCCGGACGCCCAGGTCGGTGGGGAGGAAGACGTCGGGGTCGCCCAGGGCCCGCAGGGCGATGTAGTCCGCGGTCCACGGCCCGATGCCCGCCAACTCGAGAAGTGCTGCCCTGGTGGCGGCCCGGTCGGCGCTCCGGTCCAGCGTGACCGAGCCGTCCTGCACCGCCTGCATCAACGTCGCGAGCGCACGACCGCGGGCCCGCGGCATGGCGATCGACTCGGGATCGACCGCCGCCAGCGTCCCTGCGCCCGGGAAGAGCCGGGACACCTGGTGATCACCGTCGAGACCGAGCGGCGCGCCGTACGTCGCGACCAGCCGGGCCGCCAGCGTCCGGGCCCCGGCCACGCTGACCTGTTGGCCGAGCACCGCCCGTACGGCGACCTCCACCCCGTCCACGTGACCCGGTACCCGAAGACCCGGTCGCTGGCGGACCAGCGGTGCCAGGAGTCGGTCGCCGGAGAGCTGCTCGTCGACCGCGGTCGGATCCGCGTCCGCGTCCAGCAGCCGACGGGTGCGCTCGAGGGCCGGGGCGAGATCCCGGGCATCGGCGAGCGTCACCCGGCACGGGACGTACCCGGCCGGACGGTCGACCAGCTCGACCCGGATCACCCCCGGACCGTGCGGGAGCGCGAGCGAACGCTCGTACCACCCGTCCCCCGTCGCCTCGATCCCCGAGACGGCCCGGGTCGCGAGGAATTCGAGGAGGCCTGCGCCCGCGAACGGTTCCCGGACGCCGATCCGGGTCGCCAATGTGCCCGAGGTGCTGACGTCGGCAGCCCGACTCCGCCGCCCGCGCAGCTCGGTGGGAGTCGCGGCGTACACCTCCCGAATCGTGTCGTTGAACTGGCGGATGCTGGCGAACCCGGCGGCGAACGCGACGTCGGCGAACGAGAGCTCGGTGGTCTCGACGAGCACCCGCGCGGTCTGGGACCGGCGGGCTCGCGCCAGCGCCAGCGGCCCAGCCCCGAAAGCTCCGGTGACGACCCGGTTGAGCTGCCGGGTCGAGTAGCCCAGACGGGCAGCCAGGCCGTCAACACCGTCGCGTTCCACGGTGCCGTCGGAGATCAGCCGCATCGCCCGACCGGCCACGTCGGCGGCGAGGTCCCACTCCGGTGAGCCCGGCGTCGCGTCGGGGAGGCAGCGCTTGCAGGCCCGGTAGCCGGCGAGCTGCGCGGAGGCCGCACTCGGGTGGAAGGTGACGTTGGCGAGCTTCGGCGTGAGGGCAGGGCAGCTCGGGCGGCAGTAGATGCCGGTAGTCCGGACTGCCGTGTAGAAGACGCCGTCGAACCGGCGGTCGCGGCTCTTCACGGCCCGGTAGCAGGCCTCCAGATCTTGGTACACACCGTTCAGTCTGGACGTCGCCCGCCGAGGTTTCTAGCGGAAATCGGACACGACCGGTCCCGACCGTGAAAACCGTCCAACGTAAGCGCGCCAGCCGCCGTATCCGGCGGATCTCGGTGTAGGCGCGCTCGCTGAGGCTCTCCGCAGCTCTGCTCCTGATCCGAGTCCGCGCGCGGTCGGCTGTTACGAACTGTTTGGAGAGCCCTCACGGAACGCAGGTGCCCTAAGGTCGCGCCATGACCCGTCTCGTCCTGATTCACGGCGCCGCAAGCTCGGCTCACGTCTGGGAACGGGTCGTCCCGCTGCTCGAGGGCTTTGAAGTCTTTGCCGTAACACGGCCTCAGAGCGGCGATCTCGAGGCCGAGCTCGACTGGCTCGCTCCCCAGGTCGAGGGTGCCTGGGTGGTCGGGATGAGCGGCGGCGCCACCCTCGGCCTCGCCCTCGCTGCCCGTGGCGTGCCGCTGGCCGGAGCAGTGCTCCACGAGCCGGCGGTCGGCAGCCTTGCACCCAGCCTGCTCGCCCCGATGACGGCGTCGTTCGCGGACGGTGGCACTGCGCGATTCGCCCGGACGCTCTACGGGTTCTCGTGGTCTCCCGAAGCTGTCGGCGGGGTCGGTCCTTGGCTGGACGACGAGGTGACTGCGCGCGAGCTCGCGATGTTCCGCAACTTCGAGCCTGCTCCGGCGTCGCCGGTCGCCGGTCGGGTGGTGGTCACTTTCGGCACGAACTCACCGGGGATCCGCCGCGACGCCGCCGAGTCACTCAGGGCCGCGCACGGCCACGAGATCCGACCGGTCCCCGGCGTCGGGCACTTCGCGGCGTACGACGCACCGGAGGCTTTCGCGCGGACGGTCCGCGAGGTCGTCGCCGGGGCATGAGTGGTCGGGACGTACACCATCGTCGGTGCTACTCCCCGAGCACAGGTGCGGGCACCCAGCCGTCGGGTGCCCGCACCCGGACTCAGCCGAACGAACAGGTCGCCACGTTGCGGCTGACGGTCGTGACCCCGTGCGCATTGACGGTCTGCTTCCCGGTCAGGACGATCAGCAGGGTCGAACCGTTCGCGGCACTAGCCGGGATCCGGAGCCTGAACTGGACGATCCGGGCGCTGTCGTCCTCCCCGGTGACGATCACATTGTCCTTCTCGCGGTAGCTTCCCGTGTAGGTCGGCAGCGGGCCGTCGCTGTCGGGGTCGAACGCAACCCAACCGTCGACGACGCCGTTGACGTGGTACTCGCCATCGACCTGGCCGCCAGGAGCCGCGGTGATGTTGTAGACGCCATGGCGGATCTCGTGCAGGACCCCGTCCCACGGTCCGCAGGGGTTCTCGTCTGCCAGCATCGCGGCCGTCTCGTCATAGTCCTCGACGTAGGTGAACTTGGTCGCCCCCTGGCCGGCCGCGTCAGCCTGCAGGGCAGGAAGGACGCAGAAGCCGGTGGCGAGGGCCATCGCTGCGAACGTACGGGGCAAGGGATTCATGGCAGTGCTCCTCGTGTTCTCGACGCCGGGTGTCGACGTCGGTATCGAGACCACCAGGACTCGCCGGAGTCCGGACCTGTCGTCGGTCCTGGTCGACCGGGACGATCTCCCGGCTCGACCCGGGACATCCGCTCCTGACAAGTAGTGCTCTGCGGCCCCAGACTGACTGTCATGAGCGATGACCGCAGATGGACCTGGGTCGGGGCTGGTGGCGTACTCGTCGCTCTCACCGTCTACGGCCTCAGCATCCTCGCCCAACCGGCTGATATCAGTGACCGGCCGGGGGCGGTCGGGAGTTACACGACCGGCGACTTCGTACTGCACGGGATTCTCGTCTGCTCACTGGGGGTGTCGGGCGCATGGCTGGTCGCCCGTCGGCACCGGCACCCGATCGGGTGGATCCTGATGGCCAGCGGCCTGCTGCAGGCGGTCAACAGTCTCAGTTCGACGTATGCGGTCAACGCGCTCACCGACCCGGACCGGTCGTTGCCCTTGGGCAAGGTCGCTCTCTGGTTCGCCCAGTGGACCTGGGTCCCGGCCGTCCTGCTCGTGGCGACCGTGCTCCCACCGCTCTATCCGAGCGGACGCACCACGACGGTGTGGTGGACCCGACACGTCCGCGCAGCGCTGGTCGGGATGATTCTGATCTGCATCGCGTTCGCCTTCGGCGACCCGGCAGACGACATCGTCAAGGACCAGACCTGGCCGTGGTCCTCCTCGATACCGGAATGGCTGCCGTTCATCGTGCTGCCGCCTGCGGCGCTGCTCCTGGTGCCGGTGCTGATCGCTTCGGTCATCGGGACCTTGATCCGAACCTTCCGGGCACGGCCGCCGGAGAGACAGCAGCTACTCTGGCTGGTGGCGACCACCGGCCCGATGGTGCCTCTAGCGTTCCTGGACTCGAACGGCGTGTTCGGCTATTTCTACGCCGCAGTGCCCATCGCGATCGCGGTCGGCGTCCTGCGGTACGGCGCCCTCGGCGTCGACCAGACCCTGCGCCGAACACTGCTCTACCTGCCCCTCACCGTCCTGGTCGCTCTGACCGTCGGCCTCTCGACCCAGGCACTGGCCCGGCTTCTCCCGGAGGGACCGCTGCCGTTGCTGATCGGGTCAGCCCTGGTCGCAGCGCTGGTGCTGCCCGTCGCCGGGTGGCTGCGCGGGCGGGTCGATCGCTTCGTCCTCGGTGACGGTGCCGATCCGATGGCACTAGTCGAGCGGCTGTCCCTGGCCGAAGGAGATGCGGTCGCGGCGCTGCTCGAGGCCGTGGCGACTGCATCCGGGGCATCGTCGGTAGAGATCCGGGACCTCGGCGGGCAGCTGGTCGCAGCGGTCGGTGACTCCCCTGCCTCAGCAGAGGAGGTGGACCTGGTGCACGCCGGCTGCTCGCTCGGAACCATGAGGGTCGGTCCACGCGCGGGAGAATTACGACTGACCACGCGCGACCGCAACCTGATGCGGACGCTCGCCCCCCACGTCGCTGTGGTGCTCCGTTCCGCGCAACTCAATGCCGAGCTCGAACTGGCGCGCCTCCGGGTGGCCCGGGCGACGATGGCCGAGCGTGACCGGTTGCGCCGCGACCTGCACGACGGCCTCGGGCCGTCGTTGTCCGGGATCGCGCTCGGCCTGGAAGCAGCCGAGCTGCTGCTGAACGGCGATGCCAGCGGGCTGCCCCGTGCGCGGATCCTGCTGGCCAGGACCCGCCAGGAGTCCGAGAGCGCGGTGCTCGAGGTCCGCCGTGTGCTCGACGGGCTGCGACCCTCGGCCCTCGACGAACGCGGCCTTGCCGGAGCCGTCCAGGACACTGCGCTCTCGCTGGGACTGGTCGGCGGGCGGACCCGGTTCGACCTCGAGACCACCGCGTTCGACCTGCCACCGGCCGTCGAGGAGGCCGCCTTCCGGATCGTCGCGGAGTCGATGACCAACGTCGTCCGGCATGCGCGTGCCTCCGGCTGCCGGGTGGAGCTGCTGCAGGACGGGTCTGCCCTGCACCTGCGGGTCGAGGACGACGGCGACGGCATCGCGGAGCGGATCTCCGCGGGCCACGGTCTGGAGTCGATCCGACGTCGGGCCGCCGAGGTCGGCGGGCAGTTGGACATCGCTCGCCGGGAGCCCCGCGGGACCACCGTCCGGGCCGAACTCCCGTTGGGAGCCCAATGAGCATCCGGGTCGTGCTCGCCGACGACCACCCGATGTACCGGTTCGGGTTGGCGGCAATTCTCGCGCAGGTCGATGACGTCGAGCTCGTCGCCGAGGTCGAGGACGGACCGGGCCTGCTCGCAGCCGTGGCCGAGCACCGTCCGGACGTCGTGGTCACCGACCTCTCGACGCCGGGTCTGGACGGGGTCGAGGCAACCCGGAGGCTGCTCGTGGATCAACCGGACCTCGGCGTCCTCGTGGTGACCATGCACGAGGACGACCAACACGTGCTGGACGCCCTGCGGGCCGGCGCACGGGGCTACCTGGTCAAAGGTGCGGACGGCGACGAGATCCTCCGCGCCGTCCGGGCGATCGCGGCCGGCGATGCCGTGTACGGCGGAACGGCCGCTAGTACGGTGCTCACCTCCTTGCGTGCGATTGACGAGGCGGGATCGCCCGCAGGACCGCCGTTCGCGGGGCTGACCCAGCGTGAATCGGACGTGCTGGAGTTGATCAGCGTCGGCTGCCGCAACCACGAGATCGCCCGACGCCTGGAGATGGCGGAGAAGACGGTCCGCAACCACGTGTCGGCGATTCTGCTCAAGCTCCAGGTCCCTGATCGGACCGCCGCCGCGATCAAGGCGCGGGAGGCCGGGTTCGGTCGGGGCGTCGCGTCGGCGGACGGCCGAGCTCCATAATCCACTGTCCGCGACGCCCCGGAAACGACGTCAGCCCGGTCCAATGGACCGGGCTGACTCATTTGTACCCCCGACGGGATTCGAACCCGCGCTACCGCCTTGAGAGGGCGGCGTGCTAGGCCACTACACAACGGGGGCCTTGAGCGGAGTGGACTCTATCGGTTGGTCTCACAGGGAGACAAATCGTGGAGCTCCGGCTTCACTCGCTGGGATACAAGGACTCGAACCTTGACTAACTGAACCAGAATCAGTCGTGCTGCCAATTACACCATATCCCATCAATTCGGACTCCCGTGAACGGGGGCCGAACCGAGGGGAAACCTTACACGTGAGGTGTTGTGGGCACCAAAACGGGTGGGGTGCTGCGCGATGTGATCCCCATCCGACGGGCCACTAACAACACCAGGACAAGGTAGATCCCGTTCTGGCTGAAGGTCAGGAGGATGTTCGACCACGGGACGGTGGAGACGTTGAGGGTTTCGTCGATGTCCCCCAGGAGCAGGGCGAACCCGAAGGCCGCCAGGTTGTTCCAGACGTGCAGCGCGATGCCGGCTTCCAGTCCGCCCGTCCGAAGGACGACGTACCCGGCCATCAGCCCGAAGACGAGTCGGTCGATGAACAGCGGCCAGTTCTGGCCACCGTGGGCGACCGCGAAGAGCAGCGAGGTGAGCACCACGGCGATCCACGGCCGGCGGGTAAGGGCGCCGAAGGCCTGGAACAGGTAGCCCCGGAACGCGTACTCCTCCCCCAGCGCCTGCAACGGTGTCGTCACCGCGACGACGACCGCGATCGCCGTCATCCGGCCGGTCCAGTCGTTCACCGAGGCACCGAGGTCGTTGGGGTCGCTGGGGAGGAACGCGCTCACCACCACCGATGCGGCGATCGCCACCACCGACAGGCCGAAGCACGCCCACAGGAACTTCCAGCGGATCCCGGGCAGAACCGACGAGAGCCAGCGCGGCGCCAATCCGTGCACGAAGCGAACGGCGAACCAGGTCGCCGGGATCAGCATTGCCAGCGCGACATTGAGGAACAGCATGTTCTGCCAGGTGACCGTCTCGAGACTGAGCATCTCGTTGAACGCGTCGATGAACGAACCCTCGTGATCCACGGCGACTGCGAGTGCGAACACCGGCATGGCCAGGACCGGGCCGAAGAGGAACATCGCCGCGACCAGTATCAGCAGCCCGACCACCGGCCGCCACCAGGCGTACGAGCGCGTCCGCAGGATCAGCGGGTACGGCTGCGGCTCGTCGTGCGGGTGCTGGAAGCTCATTGACTCAGCCGAGTACGGCGTCGAGCCGGCGCAGCGACTCCTCACGACCGAGCAGCTCGAGCGACTCGAAGAGCGGCGGCGAGATACGGCGCCCGGTGATCGCCACCCGGACCGGGCCGAACGCGTTCTTCGGCTTGATCCCGAGCTCCTCGACGAGCTTGGCGCGCAAGGACTCCTCGATCGCCGCCGTGCTCCACGTCGACAACTCGGCGAGCGTGTCCCGGGACGCCGCGACGATGGCCAGACCCGCTTCGTCGAGCAGGTTCGCGACGTCGTTCACGTCGTACTCGACCTCGTCGGCGAAGAGGAAGCCGAGCATGTCCGGCGCCTCGGTGAGCTTGTTGATCCGCTCGGCCACCAGCGGCATCGCCAGCTCCAGCAGCCGGGCATCCGCGTCGGAGACGGGGTCGGCGACCACGCCGGCGGCCTTGAGGAACGGCAGCGCGCGATGAGCGATCTCCTCGACCGGGAGCATCCGCAGGTGCGAGGCGTTGATCGCCTCGGCCTTCTTCAGGTCGAAGCGCGCCGGGTTCGGGTTCACGTCGGCGATGTCGAACGCCTCGACCATCTCGGCGAGATTGAAGACGTCCCGGTCAGCCGCGATCGCCCAGCCGAGCAGCGCCAGGTAGTTGAGCAGGCCCTCGGGGAGAAATCCGTCCTCCCGGTAGCCGAGCAGACTCGCACCCGGGTCGCGCTTGGAGAGCTTCTTGTTGCCCTCGCCCATCACGTACGGCAGGTGCCCGAAGCGGGGCGCGGTGCCGTTGCCGATCCCGACCTCGGCGAGGGCCGCGTACAGAGCGATCTGGCGCGGGGTCGAAGAGAGCAGGTCCTCGCCGCGCAGGACGTGGGTGATCTCCATCAGTGCGTCGTCGACCGGGTTGACCAGCGTGTAGAGCGGGTCGCCGTTAGCACGGGCCAGGGCGTAGTCCGGGACGTGCCGGGTGTCGAAGGTGATCTCGTTGCGAACGAGGTCGTCCCAGCCGATCTGCCCCGCGGGCATCCGGAAGCGAACCACCGCCGGGCGGCCGGCGAACGCCGCGGACTGTGCCTCGTCCAGGTCGCGGCAGAAGCCGTCGTACCCGATCACCAGACCCTTGAGTACTGCCACGGCCTCGTTGACCCGGGCCTTGAGCGCGGCGTCCTCGGAGTCCGCTGCGGCGGCCTCCTTGGCGGCCGCGATCGCTTCCTTCGCGGTTGCCTGCGCCGCCTGGTGACGTGCGTCGACCTCCTCGTTCGTGCAGAAGCAGTCGTAGGTGAAACCGCCCTCGCGCAACCGGCGCAATGCGTCGGCGTAGACGTCCCCGCGCTCCGACTGGAAGTACGGGCCGTACGCGCCGCCGACCTCCGGGCCCTCGTCCCAGTCCAGCCCGAGCCAGCGCATCACCTCGATCAGCGCGTCGTAGGACTCCTGCGTGCTGCGCTCCTTGTCGGTGTCCTCGATCCGGAAGACGAAAGTGCCGCCGGCTCCGAACTGTTCAGCGTGGCGGGCGAACGCCCAGTTGAAGAGCGCCGTCCTGGCCAGGCCGACGTGCGGCGAGCCGGTCGGGCTCGGGGCCATCCGAACGCGTACCGGGCCGGTCACGGAACTACTCACGGGTCTTCACCTTGTTCGTCAGGTTGCCGATTCCGGCGATCGAGATCTCGACCTCGTCCTCGGGCTGCATCGGACCGACACCGTCAGGGGTGCCGGTGAGGATGACGTCACCGGGCAGCAGCGTCATCACGGAACTGACGTAGGCGACCAGGGCCGGCACGTCGAAGATCATCTGGGAGGTGCGGCCGTCCTGGACCAGGTCGCCGTTGAGGAAGGTCTTGATCGCCAGGTCGCTGACGTCGAGCTCGGTCTCGATCCACGGCCCCAACGGGCAGAACGTGTCGAACCCCTTCGCCCGGGTGAACTGGCCGTCGCTGCGTTGCAGGTCACGCGCGGTGACGTCGTTGGCGACGGTGTAGCCGTGGATGACGTCGGCAGCCTTCCCCACGGGGACGTCGCGACAGACCCGGCCGATCACGACCGCGAGCTCGCCCTCGTAGTGCACCTCGCTGCTCTGCCGCGGGTAGAAGATCGGGTCGAGCGGGCCGCTCACACTGGTGTTCGGCTTCATGAACATCAGCGGGTCAGCGGGAACGCTGGGATCCACCGGGGCGCCCATCTCCGCGGCGTGGGCGGCGTAGTTGCGACCGATCCCGATCACCTTGCTGCGCGGCAGCACCGGCGCGAGCAGGCGGACCTCGGAGAGCGGGTACTCCTTGTTGGACAGGTGCAGACCGACGTACAGCGGGTCTCCCTGAAGAGCGACGATGACGCAGTCCTCGTCGGGGATGCCGTTCTCGTCCACCTCCCCCGTGACGACGCCGAACTGGGGGTCTTCTCCGGTGGTGAACCTCGCGATACGCACTCCGAGAGACTACGTGAACGAGCGAGGTCGACTCGAGCTTGCTCGTAGTCGTACCGAGCGAGGAGCGTTGAGGAGCGCAGCGACGATCACCGACGTACCCTCGTCGCCGTGTCATCGACCGTTCTGCCTCGCGAGGACTGGGAGGCTCGCGCCCGCGCGCACGCCGCCCGGGTCGGCGTCCGCGTCGAGCCGCACCTGGAACGGCGACGGCTCGGGATCGTGCACCCGGTGCACGACTTCCTGTTCACCTACTACGCCCAGCGACCGGCTCAGCTGCGCCGTTGGCACCCCGGGTACGGCGTGACGCTGGCCGAGGCGCCGGAGTACGCGAACCTCAGGGGGTACGCCGACGGGACCGTGCCAGCGGAGTACCTCGAGTCCCAGCGCCCGGTCATAGCCTCGATCCTGACCCTCCTCGCCGCCACCGCCAGCCGCCCGCCGACCCTGGGCTGCTTCGGCCTGCACGAGTGGGCGATGACGTACCGGAGTACCGAGAACGGCAGCCGCCACGACTGGCCGCTGCGCCTCGGAGCCGAAGGGACCGACCAGGTCGTCGAGGGAAACCGGATCGGCTGCTCGCATTTCGACGCGTTCCGGTTCTTCACCCCGCACGCGCGGGATCTGAACACCCTGCAGCCGGTTCGCGACGACCGGCCCGCGTTCGAGCAGCCAGGCTGCCTGCACGCGGGCATGGACCTCTACGGCAAGGTTGCAGTCAGGTTGAGTCCGCTCATTCCGTCGGAGTTGGTGGCTGATGCCTTCGAGCTGGCGTGGGACATCAGGACGCTGGACATGCGCGCTGCTCCCTATGACTTCACGGGGCTGACGTTGGACCCGAGCGGGGAACCTTGGACCCCGGTTCCGATCGAGACACCTGAAGGCAAGGCAGAGTACGTCGCGATGCAGCGCGAGTTCAGCGAGCGCGGCACACCGATCAGGGCTCGACTAATCCAGGAGTGCGAGCGCCTCCTCGCGTGCGATGGTGACCCGCATGGAACGCCCCCTGACTGATCGCGAGCGAGACGTTCTCAGCGCGCTTCTCGCAGTCGACTTCAAGGGCGTTCGCAGGTTTCGCCGTCAGGCGCGGAAGGCTCGTGTCGTTGGACTGTGTGGCTGCGGGTGCCCTTCCATCGACTTCTCCAAGAGGCCGGGAACGGGAATGACGATCTTGGTTAACGCCGGCATCCCAGGCACCTACGACGGGCTGTTTCTGTATGCACTGGGCCGACGCTTGGGCGGGATCGAGTACGTCAGCAACTCGGACGAGATGGCACTGGAGCTACCCGATCCTTCTCAACTCGACATCGAGCATGTGGGACCGAGCTGACTGCGACTGACGCGCCGACATGGGCCTCTACAAGCACGCCTTCCGACTCACCCCGCTGATCCCGAGCGAGCTGGTCACGAGCGCGTTCGAGCTGGCGTGGGACATCCGCATCCTCGACATGCGGCCGGGCGATCCGGCTGGAGAAGACCTGAGCGTCACCAGCAGGGCGGCGTGCGCCCGACCCACGGCGCCGCTGCCTCGACCTGGGCGCCCAGCGCCAGCAGCAGGTCCTCGCGACCCGGCGCGGCTGAGAGCATCACCCCGACCGGCAATCCCCCAGCGCTGTGGTGCAGCGGCAACGAGACCGCCGGGCTGCCGGTGACGTTCCACATCGAGGTCCACGGGGTGAACCTCTTCTGCGCCGCGAAGTCCGCCGCCGGGTCGGCGTCGTTGCGGAGCGCCCCGACCGGCAGCGGCGGTTGGGCGAGCGTCGGGGTCAGCACCGCGTCGTACGGCGCCAACGCCGCCAGCGCCCGGGCGGCGACCCGGCGCAACTCCCCCAGGGCGAGGCCGAACCCAGGCCCGCTGACATGCTCGCCGAGCTCCCCCAGCCAGCGGATCAGCGGCGTGACCCGGCTCCGCGCCTCCGCGTCGAGCCCGACCGTGGAGAGCCCGGTGAGCACCGCCCAGCAGGTCTCGAAGGCGGCCACGGCCTCGCGCGGCACCGGCGGCTCGATGTCGACCACATCGTGACCGAGCGACTCCAGCAGTCGGCTTGCGTCCTCCCACGCACTCAGGCACTCGGGGTGCACGTCGGTCTCGGCGATGACGGGAGTCGCGAACCGGGCGATCCGCAGACGCCCTGGGTCCCGGTCACAGGCCGCCAGGAACGACTGCGCCGACTCGGGTGCCCAGAACGGGTCGCCGACCGCGCGCCCGGCCATCACGTCGAGGAATGCGGCGGCGTCGCGCACGGTCCGGGTCAACGGCCCGTTGGTGGCCAGACCGGTGACGTCGCCGTACATGGGGGCGCCGGAAACCCGGCCGCGGCTCGGCTTGAGCCCGACGATGCCGCAGCAGCTCGCCGGGATCCGGATCGAGCCGCCGCCGTCGGATCCCTGCGCGAGCGGGACCAGTCCCCCGGCGACGGCGGACGCGGCGCCGCCGCTGGAGCCGCCGGCCATCCGGGTGGTGTCCCAGGGCGTCACCGCGGGCGGGGCGAGGTCGGACTCGGTATAGCAGGGCGAGCCGAACTCCGGGGTGTTGGTCTTGCCGAGACTGATCAGGCCGGCGGCCTCGATCCGGAGCACCACCTCGTCGCTGAAGTCCGGGACGTTGTCGGCCAGCAGCACCGACCCGTACGTCGTCCGCACCCCGGCGGTCGCGTTGAGATCCTTGATCGCCGTCGGCACGCCGGCCAACGGGCCCGTCCCCGACACCGACCGGGCACGGTCGCGGGCCTGCTCGGTGGTGAACGTGACGAACGCGCCGAGCGACGGGTTCAGTCGCTCGGCGCGTTCGGCGTAGTGCTCGACCAACTCGCCCGAGGAAATCTCACCGGCCGCGACCGCGGCACCCTGCTCGAGGGCGGTGAGGTCGTGCAGCTCGGTCATACGGGTGACGCTAATACGTCACCCGGGTTTCGAGGCAGGCGCCGGGGCGCTCACGCCGCGGAGGACTCGCTCCCGAAGGCGACCAGCGTCTCCAGAGCGCCCTTCAGCCGACCCTGCACCTCGGGGTCGTGGAGTACGTCGACGTCAATCGAGGTCTGCGAGATGGTGACGTCCTCGACGACGACCGCGCCGGCGATCTTCGCCGACAGCGCCGTGTGCTCGTGCGCCCACTTGCCGCCGTACGGGGTGGGAGTGACGCCGAGGACGCCGAACGGCTTGCCTGCGATGGCTCCGGCGCCGTACGGGCGGGAGAGCCAGTCGATAGCGTTGTTCAGCACGGCCGGCATGGTCGCGTTGTACTCCGGGGTGACGACCAGGACCCGGTCCGCGCTCGCGATGCGGTCGCGCAGGGCGGTGGCGGCGGCGGGTGCCACAGCCCGGTCGAGGTCCTCGTTGTAGAACGGCACGTCGGCGAGGCCGTCGACGATGTCGACCGTCACACCGGCTGGTGCCTGGGCGCGCAGTGACTCGGCCACCTGACGGTTGAGGCTGTCGGCGCGAAGGCTGCCGACCAGAACGGCTACGTGGGTCATGGGACTGCTCCTGATGGGGTGGTGTGGACGGGCTTCACCAGCCATAACCGGACCACGGTCCGCTTCTATTCCCGGGGTGCTGGGCGGATTCGCGAAACTTCCGGAGCCGCCCGCTCCGGCCCCTACGCTGGTTCCATGAGCGAGCACGAGCTGTTGCCTATCCTCGGCCAGCCCGCGGCCGAGCGCAGCGACGCCGCCCGCAACCGGGACGCCGTGATGTGCGCGGCCCAGAGGCTCATCGATCGCAACGGCGTTGACGCGGTGACGATGGACGCGATCGCCGAGGCAGCCGGGGTCGGCAAGGGCACCGTTTTCCGCCGCTTCGGCAGCCGGGCGGGCTTGATGGCGCGGCTCCTGGACGAGTCCGAGGCGGCCTGGCAGGCAGCCGTGATCAGCGGCCCTCCCCCGCTCGGACCCGGCGCCGATCCCCGCGAACGGCTGCTCGCCTTCGGCCGCTCACGCCTGGAGTCCAACCTGCGCCACGCCGACCTGCTGCTGGCCGCAGTCGGCGACGACACTAGCCGCAGCTACGCGGCGTACTCCTTCACTGCGACGCACGTGCGCTACCTGCTCGGCGAGATCGGGGTCAGCGGCGACATCGCCCTGCTGGCCACCGCCCTGCTCGCACCGCTCGAGGTACCGATCCTGCGCCAGCAGGTCGGCGTGGAGTACATCAGCGTCGAGCGGATCGTCGCCGGCTGGGAGGACCTCGTCTCCCGGGTCATCGGGCCGCCGCCCGAGGTTCCGGGCTCCCGATGAGGCTGGTGATCGCGCTCGGCGGCAACGCGTTGCTCCGCCGGGGCCAGCCGCTCACCGCGGAGAACCAGCGCACCAACATCCGCACCGCGGCCAGCCGGATCGCCCGGGTCGCTCAGACCGACCAGAAGGACCAGCGTCACGAGATCGTGATCGCGCACGGCAACGGCCCCCAGGTCGGGCTGCTCGCCCTCCAGGCCGCGTCGTACGTCGACGTCCCGGCGTACCCGCTCGACGTGCTAGGGGCCCAGACCGAGGCGATGATCGGCTACGTGATCGAGCAGGAGCTCGGCAACCTGCTCCCGGCCGACCAGCCGCTGGCGACCCTGCTCACGATGGTCGAGGTCGATCCGGCGGACCCGGCGTTCCAGGCCCCGACCAAACCCATCGGGCCGGTGTACACCCGCGAGCAGGCCGAAGTGCTCGCGTCGACCGCGGGCTGGACGATCGCACCCGACGGCGACGGTTACCGGCGCGTGGTCGCTAGCCCGGAACCGCAACGGATTTTCGAGATCCGCCCGATCCGGCAGCTGCTGGAGGCCGGCACCATCGTCATCTGCGCCGGGGGCGGCGGCATCCCGACGGTGTTCCACGAGGACGGCAGCCTGCATGGGGTCGAGGCCGTCGTCGACAAGGACTCCACCGCCGCGATGCTCGCCGCCGAGCTGGATTCCGACCTGCTGGTGATCGCGACCGACGTCCCCGGGATCTACGCCGACTGGGGCGGACCGGCAGAGCGTCTCCTGGACCTGGTCACCCCCGACGAGCTCGATGCCCTGGAGCTCGCGGCCGGGTCGATGGGTCCGAAGGTCCGCGCGGCAGCCCGGTTCGTCCGCGGCACCGGGCGTCCGGCCGTGATCGGATCCCTGGACGAGTTGGTCAGCCTGGTCGCCGGCTCCGCCGGGACCCGGGTCGTGCCCAGCATCTGACCCAGCCTCCGACCCAGCCTCCGACCCAGCCTCCGACCCAGCCGCCGACTCAGGCCCCGTGCCGTCGCAGGCCGAAGGTCAACCCGTCGATCAGCGCCTCCCAGGACGCCTCGATGACGTTGTGGCCGACCCCGACGGTGACCCACGAAGACTCCCCGTCCGAGGTCTCGATCAGGACCCGGGTGATCGCGTCGGTGCCGTGGCCCTGGTCGACGATCCGGACCTTGTAGTCGATCAGCTCGAACTTCACGATCTCCGGGTACAGCTGCTGGATCGCCTGGCGCAACGCGTGGTCGAGCGCATTGACCGGACCGTTGCCCTCCCCGGTCATCACCAGCCGCTCTCCGCCGGCCCGCAGCTTGACGGTCGCCTCCGAGCCGGCCTCGGCATCCGGGGCGGAGTCGGTGATCACCCGCCACGACTCGACCTCGAAGTACGACGGCCGGGCTCCCTCGACCCGTTCGGCGAGCAGCAGCTCGAAGGAGGCGTCCGCAGCGTCGAAGGTGTATCCGCACTGCTCCATCTCCTTGACCTTCGCGGTGACGTCGACGATGACCTCGGTGCCGAGCTCGAAACCGAGCTCGCGACCCTTGAGCTCGATCGACGCCCGGCCGGCCATGTCGGAGACGAGCAACCGCATGTCGTTGCCGACACCCTCCGGATCCATGTGCTGGTAGAGGTTCGGGTCGACCTTGATCGCGCTCGCGTGCAGCCCCGCCTTGTGGGCAAAGGCCGAGACCCCGACGTACGGCTGGCGCGAGGAGGGCGGCACGTTGGTCACCTCGGCCACGGCGTGCGCGATCCGGGTGGCGTCGCGAAGCAGGCCTGCGGGCAGGACCTTGCGGTCCATCTTCAGCTCGAGGTTCGCGACGACGTTGATCAGGTCGGCGTTGCCGGTTCGCTCGCCGTACCCGTTGATGCAGCCCTGGACGTGGGTCGCGCCGGCGTCGACCGCGGCGAGGCTGTTGGCGACCGCGCAGCCGGTGTCGTTGTGCGCGTGGATGCCGATCCGGCCCCCGGTGCTGATCACGACGTCGTGCACCACGTCGGAGACCCAGGTCGGCAGCATTCCGCCGTTGGTGTCGCAGAGCGCCGCCACCTCGGCGCCGGCTTCGAACGCGGTCCGCAGCACCTCGAGCGCGTAGTCCCGGTTGTCGCGGTAGCCGTTGAAGAAGTGCTCGGCATCCAGGAACACTCGCTGGCCCTCAGCCCTCAGGTGCGAGACCGTATCCCGGACCATCGCGAGGTTCTCCTCCAGCGTGGTCCGCAGCGCGAGCTCGACGTGCCGGTCGTGCGACTTCGCCACCAGCGTGACCACGCCCGCGCCACTGTCACGTAGGGCAGCGACCAGCGGGTCGTCAGCAGCCTTGACCCCGGCCCGGCGGGTAGAGCCGAACGCCGCCAGCTGGGCGTTCTGGAGCTTCAGCTCCGCTCGTGCCTTGGCGAAGAACTCGGTGTCCTTCGGGTTCGACCCCGGCCAGCCGCCCTCGATGAAACCGACGCCGAGCCCATCGATGTGCCGCGCGATCGCCAGCTTGTCGGCGACCGAGAGGTTCAGGCCCTCCTGCTGGGCGCCGTCGCGCAGCGTCGTGTCGTAGACGTGGAACGTGTCCGGGGTAGTCATCTGGCTGTCCTTCGGTCAGTGCTGGTCGTGACACAAAAAAACCTCCCGTCGGACGAGAGGTTGGCGCGGCGGGACCCCGTATTCGAGGCTGTCCGACGCGCTAGACGATAATGATGGCTGCTGCGTGCACATGCCGAGTCTGCCACACGGCACCGGGGGCCGCAGCCGACCGACCGCTCCACGAGAAGAGACCTCAGGTGACCAGACGTGCGCTCGTGCTCGGAGGGGGCGGCGTCACCGGCGTCGCCTGGGAGCTCGGAATCCTCGAAGGCCTGCGCCGAGTCGGCGTCGACCTGACCGACGCGGACACCGTCATCGGCACCTCCGCCGGGTCGGTGGTCGGGGTCCGGGTGACCCGGGGCGAGCTCGCTCTCGGATACGACAACCAACTGCGTCCGCCCGACGGCGAGCTGGCCGCCAAGCTCGGCGCCACCACGCTGCTCAAGCTGGGCGTGATGCTCGCCCGCCGCGGCGAGACGTCAGCGAAGTGGCAGCGTGTCGGCAAGGCCGCGCTCGCCGCTCACCCGGAGGGCCCCGAGGCCCGCCGGGCAGTCATCCGGGCCCGGATCGGCGATGGCCCCTGGCCAGACCGCGACCTACGGATCACCGCCATCGACACCGACCGCGGCGAGTTCGTCGTCTTCACCCGCGACTCCGGCGTGACCGTCCTGGACGCGGTCACCGCGAGCTGCGCCGTACCGCTGGTCTGGCCGCCGGTGCACATCGACGGCACCACGTACGTCGACGGCGGCGTCCGGTCGGCGACCAACGCCGATCTCGCCGAAGGCGCCGATGTCGTCGTGGTCCTGGCCCCGACCACCGTGGCGCTCGCACGCGAACACGCGATCGCCCGGCAGGTGGAGCGCACCGGCGCGGCCACCACGCTCGTGGTCACCCCCGACGCGCGCGCCACCAAAGAGATGGGTCCGAACGCCCTCGACCCGGCGCACCGCCGCGCAGCCGCCGAGACCGGCCTGCGCCAGAGCACGACCATCGCCGAGCAGGTTGCCTCCGCCTGGCGTTGAGTTAAGCGTTCTGGCCGGTCGAGTTAGGGGATCTGGTTCGCACTCGCGACCAGAACGCCCGACTCAACCGGTCACGGGGCCTAACTCAACGAACGCGGTGCATCCAGCCGAAGACGTCCTCGGCGCGGCCGTACTGGATGTCGATGAGCGACTGCCGGATCTGCATGGTCAGCGGGCCGGGCTCGGTCGAACCCTGCACCTCACCGCCGGCCCACTTCAGGGTGCCGACCGGGGTGACGACCGCCGCGGTGCCGCAGGCGAAGACCTCGCTGATCTCGCCGGAGGCGACGCCATCGCGCCACTCGTCGATCGAGATCTTCCGCTCCTCGACCTGGTGGCCCGCCTTGCCTGCGAGCTCGATGATCGCCGAGCGGGTGATCCCCTCGAGGATCGTGCCGGTCGCCGGGGTGACGATGTGGCCGTCGCCGTAGACGAAGTACATGTTCATGCCGCCGAGCTCCTCGACGTACTTCCCTTCGGCGCCGTCGAGGAAGACGACCTGGTCGCACCCCTGGGCGATCGCCTCCTGCTGGGCGACCAGGGAGCTCGCGTAGTTGCCGCCGGTCTTCGCGGCGCCCATGCCACCGCGGCCGGCGCGGGTGTACTCCTCGGTGAGCCAGAGGGTCAGCGGCTTGATCCCGCCCTTGAAGTACGCACCCGCCGGCGAGGCGATCACCATGAAGGTGACGTGCTGCGAGGGGCGGACCCCGAGGAACGCCTCGGTGGCGATCATGAACGGACGGACATAGAGGCTCTTCTCCGACCCGGCTTCGGGCACCCAGCGCTCGTCGACCTCCACCAGGGCGTCGACCGCCTGGACGAAGTCAGCCGGGTCCAGCACCGGGAGCGCGAGGCGGTGCGAGGACCGCTTCATCCGCTCGGCGTTCTCCTCGGGGCGGAACGTCCAGACCGAGCCGTCGTCGTGGCGGTAGGCCTTCATCCCCTCGAAGGTCTCCTGTGCGTAGTGCAGCACCGCCGTCGCCGGGTCGAGGGTCAGCGGCCCGTAGGCCGTGATCCGGGCGTCGTGCCAGCCCTTCTCCGGGGTCCACTCGACGGTGAACATGTGGTCGGTGAAGTGCATCCCGAAACCGGGGTCGGCCAGGATCTCGGCGACCTGGGCCGCCGTACGTGGGGCGGCCGAGGGGATGATCGAGATGTCCAGAGTCATGAGGTCACGTTATCTCTCAGAGTCGTTGGTTGAGCCTGTCGAAACCATCAATCCGAACCCCGGCATGGTTTCGACAGGCTCAACCAACGGGGGCACTAACCAGCTACTCGAGCAGCGATCCGGTCACCGATCTGCGCAGTGGTCAGGGCGACGCCCGGCTCGCGGGAGGCCAGGTCGGCGATGACGGCGTCCTCGACGGCCTGGGACGCCTCAGCCAGACCGAGGTGGTCGAGCATCAGCGAGACCGAGAGGATCGCGGCGGTCGGGTCGGCCTTCTGCTGGCCGGCGATGTCCGGAGCGGAACCGTGCACCGGCTCGAACATCGAGGGCGCGTTCCGGTCCGGGTTGATGTTGCCGCTGGCCGCGACGCCGATGCCACCGGTGACCGCAGCGGCCAGGTCGGTGATGATGTCGCCGAACAGGTTGTCGGTCACGATCACGTCGAAGCGCGCAGGGTCGGTGGTCATGAAGATCATCGCGGCGTCGATGTGCATGTAGTCGGTCGTGACCTCGGGGTACTCCGCGGCGACCGACTGGAACAGCCGCCACCAGACCGAGCCGGCGTTGACCAGCACGTTGGTCTTGTGGACCAGGGTGAGCTTCTTGCGCGTCCGACGCTGGGCACGCGCGAAAGCGTCCCGGACGACCCGCTCGACACCGAAGGCGGTGTTCACCGAGACCTCGGTGGCGACCTCCTGCGGCGTACCGACGCGGAGCGCACCGCCGTTGCCGGTGTAGGGACCCTCCGTGCCCTCGCGGACGACGACGAAGTCGACGTCGCCGGGGTTGGCGAGCGGCGAGACCGAGCCGGGGAAGATCCGCGACGGGCGCAGGTTCACGTAGTGGTCGAGCTCGAACCGCAGGCGCAGCAGCAGCCCGCGTTCCAGGATGCCGGGAGGCAGGTTCGGGTCGTTGGGCTTGCCTCCGACAGCGCCGAGCAGGATGGCGTCGTGCTGACGGATCTCCTCCAGCACGGAGTCAGGCAACACCTCGCCGGTCGCCAGGTAGCGCTCGGCACCCAGGTCGTAGCGGGTCGGCTCGAACTTCACGTCTGCAGGGGTCACGACCTCCAGCACCTTCAGCGCTTCAGCGGTGACCTCGGTTCCGATCCCGTCGCCCGGGATAACGGCAAGCTTCACGGCACCTTCAACAAAACTCGGCTTAGACATGCGGGCAAGGTTAGTTGTCGTCGGGACGCGGGCCGCCGTTGTCTCGCAGGTCAAGCGCCGCCTGCAGCGCCTGCCACTGCGCCCACTGCGAGGTCGGACTCTCCGGGTCGTGCTTCGCGGGGCCCCACTCGGGATACATCTCGTACATGGCTCTACTCGTTTCGAATCGCGGAAGGTGGCCCTCCACGGGATCGAGACCGGCGAGTTCGCCGGGGTCGCACGCGGAGGGTTCGTAGGCCGCGGTCAGAACCGCTGGGCGGGTACGCCGAACTCCGCGGCGAGGTGGCCTACGAGTTAGGCCCCGCCACGGCGGCGAATGGATACGAAAAGCGCCCGCATGATGAGTCCAGGTTAACGGGCCGTCCCAGGGTGCGCGAGGGGTTTCACCAGGGCGTCCCACGATCCGAGACTTCACGCCGAAATGCGGACGGACCCGATGTCTTTGGAACACTCGACGTCATGAGTGCTCCGCCGGACGTCCCCGCGATCGTGTCGCGCGCCTTCGACGTCTCCCGACGGGCAGGCTACGTCTCCTTCTGTCGCAACGAGACCGGACGGCTGCTCGCTGCCCTGGCTGCAACCCGCAACGGCACGATGGCCGAGTTCGGCACCGGCTGCGGTGTCGGTACGGCGTGGCTGCGCTCGGGCGCGCGGGAAGGCTCGATGATCCTCTCCGCCGAGCTCGACGAACGACTGGCGGTCGCGGCCCAGGAGATCTTCACCGACGACCCGCAGGTCGAGGTGCTCTCCGCGGACTGGTCGACGCTGCGGAACAAGGGCCCCTACTCGCTGCTCTTCCTCGACCCCTCCTCCCCCGAGGACGCCGGTGTCGACTCGATCGCCGACCTCGTCGAGCCCGGCGGGATCGTGGTGATGGACGACTTCACTCCGTGCGAGATGTGGCCGCCGATCACCCGGGGCCGCGTCGACGTGCTCCGCGAGACCTGGCTGACCGACGCCCGCTTCACCGCCGTCGAGGTGATGGTCGCGCCGGACGCGTCCGCGCTGATCGCGACGAAGAACTAGACAGCAGCGCGCGCCGACCTGCCGATCCGACCAGTTCGCTCCATCCTCGCCGACGGGGTCGGCAGCTCGACGACGGCGTAAGGCAGCAGCAGCTGGACCAGCGGACCGATGGCCAGCGTGTAGACGACCGTCCCGACGCCGACGACCCCGCCGAGCAGGAAGCCGATCGCGACCACGCTGACCTCGAGCCCGGTACGAACCACCCGGATCGAGACGCCGGTACGACGGTGCAGACCGGTCATCAGCCCGTCCCGCGGCCCCGGACCGAGCTGGGAGCCGATGTAGAGCGCAGTCGCGACGCCGTTGAGCGCGACACCCCCGAGCATCATCAGGGCCTGTAGCTCCAGCGCTTCGGGTCGTTCGACGACGCCGAGGAAGAAGTCTGTCGAAAGACCGACCAGGAACGAGTTGGCGATCGTACCGAGTCCGGGCACCTCCCGGATCGGGATCCAGAGCACCAGCACCACCAGGCTCATCACGATCACCGCCTGGCCGATCGTCAACGGCGCGTGCTTCGCGATGCCCTGGTGCAGAACGTCCCAGGGTGCGTTGCCGACCGCGGCGCGGATGAGCAGCGCCAGGGTGAAGCCGTAGAGCACGAGCCCGAGCACGAGCTGGCTCAGCCGACGTACCAGGCGACCGGCACGGAGCTGCTCGACCGGACCCAGGCGAACGAGCTCGCGTCGGGGCCAGTCAGCGCGTGCCGGCACGGTTGATCAGCCGGTCGAGGAACGCCGGTCGGCGGGCGACCCGACGCGGTCGACCCAGAGGAGGGGTTCCCATGCGTGTGTTGGTGAATGCGCTCATGGTGCCACGATGTCGCAGATTGGTCTGGTCTTGAATAGCCAATCGGGTTAGAGTGGTCTGCATGGAGAAGTCCAGTTGAACAGGGTCCTCGCAGCCAGCCGGGTCGCGGACCTGATCGGTGACTTCGACCGCGACCCGGCGTACCGGGGTCTGGCCGAGGGACTCCGCGTCCTGATCACCGACGGCCGGGTGCCAGTCGGGGTCCGGCTGCCGAGCGAGCGCGAGCTGACCGACGCCCTCGGCGTCAGCCGCACCACCGTCACCCGCGCGTACGCCGAGCTTCGCGACCACGGCTTCCTGGTTTCCCGCCAGGGATCGGGCAGCGTCGCGAGCCTCCCGATACGACGCGGCCTGCGCAACGACTACTTGCTGCCGCCCGGCGACACCCCCGAGGGCAAGATCGACCTGACCTGCGCCGCCCCGGTCCCCGGGCCCGGGATCCTGGCGGCGTACGAGAAGGCGGTCGCCGAGCTGCCCGGCTATCTGGCCAGCACCGGCTATTACCCCTCCGGCCTCCAGGTGCTCCGCGAGGCCGTCGCCGAGCGGTACACCGAACGCGGGCTGGCCACCTCCCCCGACCAGGTGATGATCGTCCCCGGCGCCCAGGCCGGCGTCTCGATTGCGGCCCGCGCCCTGATCGGTCGCGGCACCCGCACCCTGGTGGAGAGCCCGACCTACCCGAACGCGATCGCGACCCTGAAGCACTGCGGTGGCCGGCTTATCAGCAGTCCGGTCGGACGCGAGGACCCCGACGCCGACGACCTTCTGAGCACGATTGAGCAGGCCCGGCCGCAGGTCGCATACCTGATCCCCGACTTCCACAACCCGACCGGGCACCTGCTCTCCGCCCAGAGCCGCCGCCGCGTCGCGAAGGCCTTCGCCGCTGCCGGAACCGTCCCGATCATCGACGAGTCCATGGTCGAGCTCGCCCTGGACGGGCAGCAGATGCCGGCGCCGTTCGCGTCGTACTCCCCCGACGCGATCACGGTCGGCTCACTGAGCAAGCCGTTCTGGGGCGGAATCCGGATCGGCTGGTTGCGTGCGCCCCGGGCACGGATGGACGACATGTTCCGCGCCCGTCTCAGCCTCGACCTCGGGACTCCCCTGCTCGAACAGCTGGTCGGGGTCGAGCTCCTGCGCCACCACGAGGACCTGATCGAGCACCGCCGCGACCAGCTGCGCGCGTCCCGGGACGCCGCCCTCGACGCGTTGGCCCTGCACCTGCCGGACTGGAAGGTGCGCCGCCCCGCCGGCGGGCTGAACCTCTGGTGCGAGCTCCCTGCGGCCCACTCCTCCGAGCTGGTGCCGCATGCCGCAGCGCGCGATGTACTGCTTGCCCCCGGGCCGAGCTTCGCCCCCGAAGGCGGGCTCGACCGGTTCCTTCGGGTGCCATACACCCAACCGGCCCAGGTGCTGGTCGACGCTGTCGCCCGCCTGGCCGAGGCCTGGCAGGCCACCCTCGCCGACCCGACGCGGGTACGACGCAGCGCACCGTCCCTGGTTGCCTGAGGGTGCGTCAGGACCAGACCCGGACGTAGTCGACCGTGGTGGTCGCCGGGTAGGTCGGCGGGAACCACGGGTTCGGCTGGTTGTTGCCGACACCCATCATCTGGGTGATCGCCAGCATGAACGGCTTGTCGAACGGCGTGTACCCGAACGCCCGGTAGTTCGCCCACGACGTGGTCCGGATGCAGGTGACGCCGTCGTACTTGATCTCGATCGCGGACTTGGTCCACTCCACCGTGTAGGTGTGCCAGTCGGCGACGTTCTTGACCAGGCAGGTGTTGTTCGTGACGGTGCCGCTGTCCAGCCAGTCGTACCAGTGGTGGACGTAGGGGATCACCCGGTCGGGGTAGTTGCTGTACCACTCGGCGACATCGATCTCACCCGAGTACGGCCAAGCCATCGCGTCGAGCTTCTCCGGCCACATCCACAACGAGCTCTGTAGACCGGCGCGGTTGCCGCCGGGGAACTTCGCCCGGAACTCGAAGCGCCCGTAAGCCTGGGTGAACTTCGTGTAGGTGCTGACCATGCCCGAGGTGTACTGCGTCCGGTAACTGCCCGTGGTGCTGGCGCAGGTGAACGGCCGCTTCTCTTTCAGGAGGGTCAGCCTGAGCTCGCCTTGGGAGACCGCGATGTTCTCCGGGGTGTTCACGAAGCACTCCTGACCGGAGTGGTAGCCACTGGTCGCGGTTAGCTGCGGGGTCCACTTCGACGGGTCGAGGGCCGAGGCCTCGAAGTCGTCGGCGAAGGTGCAGACCCAAGGGGTGCCGTCGGCCTTCAGCACCTCCGGACCGCATCCGGGCACCTCCAGCGCCGCACCGGCGGACTCGTTGGTGGTGACGCTGAGCAGCGTCGCCGAGAGTGCCGCGACGACGAGCATCGCGGACTTACGTGCGTAGGAGCGCGCGCGCTCAGACATGGGCTGTCCCTTTCCCCACTCAGCCGAACGGGATGAAACCGGGTGCAACCGGTCTCATCCCGCAATCACGGGAAAAGTATCGTAAACCCGGCATTCTGTATAGACATTCAGGGCGATGAACCCCCAACCGGGCATCTAAGCCGGTCCGTCCCGACGTGCGAACGATCCCGAGCGACTCAGCCGCAGGACCAGACGATTCGGGCAAGGTATCCCGGATCAGCACCGCCCAGCGGCCATCATCCCGAGTTCACCTGATGTTCAGTCGCTGAGGTCGACCCCGCGCACCGAGTTGGCGTTGATCGCGACCCGGATCTGCTCCAGGACCTCGGCCGGAACCGCGGAGTCGACCGAGAGCGCAACCAGCGCCTGGCCGCCCTTGGCGTCCCGCGAGACCTGCATCCCGGCGATGTTCACGCCCGCCTCGCCGAGGATCTGGCCGACGGTGCCGACCATCCCCGGACGGTCCTCGTAGCGGAAGAACGCCAGGTGGTCGGTCGGCTCGAGGTCGAGCAGGAAGCCGTTGACCTCGACCAGACGCTCGCGCTGGTTGATGCCGATCAGCGTTCCGGAGACCGAGAACTGGGTGCTATCGGCCAAGGTGCCCCGGATCGTGATCAGGTTGCGGTGGTCCGGGCTCACCGGGTCAGTGACCAGGCGGACCGCGGTCCCGCGCTCGGCGGCGAGGAGCGGAGCGTTCACGTAGGAAACCTGCTCCTCGACGATGTCGGCGAAGACGCCCTTGAGAGCGGCCAGCTCGAGCACCTTGACGTCGAACTCGGTGATCTCTCCGCGGACCTCCACGTCGATGGACTGCGCGACCTCACCGGCAAGCGAGGTGAAGATTCGACCGAGCTTCTCGGTCAGCGGGATCCCGGGCCGGACGTCCTCGGCGATGACGCCGCCCTGGACGTTCACAGCGTCCGGGACCAGCTCGCCACCGAGTGCCAGACGCACGGACTTGGCGACCGCGATCCCGGCCTTCTCCTGGGCCTCGTCGGTGGACGCGCCGAGGTGCGGGGTCGCCACCACGTTCTCGAGCTCGAACAGCGGCGAGTCGGTGCAGGGCTCCTTGGCGAAGACGTCGAGACCGGCGGCTGCGATCTGTCCCGTCTTCAGCGCGTCGTACAGGGCGGCCTCATCGACGATGCCGCCGCGGGCGGCGTTGACCAGGACCAGGCTGTTCTTCGCCTTGGTGAGCTGCTCGGCGCCGATCAAGCCCACGGTCTCCGGGGTTTTCGGGAGGTGCACGCTCATGAAGTCGGCCTCGGCGAGGAGCTCGTCGAGGCTGACCATCCGGACGCCCATCTGGGCGGCGCGGCCGGCCTGGACGTAGGGGTCGTAGGCGATCACGTTCATGCCGAAGGCGGAGAGGCGCTGCGCGACCAGGACGCCGATCCGGCCGAGGCCGACGATACCGACGGTCTTCTCGTAGAGCTCGATGCCGGTGTACTTCGACCGCTTCCACTCACCGTTGCGGAGCGCCGCGTGCGCCGGGCTGATGTGCCGGGCGGCGGCGAGCATCAGCGAGACGGCGAGCTCGGCCGCGGAGACGATGTTCGACGTGGGCGCATTCACGACCATGACGCCGCTCTGGGTCGCCGCCTTGACGTCGACGTTGTCCAGGCCGACACCGGCGCGCGCGACGATCTTGAGCTTCTTCGCCACGGCGAGCGCCTCGGCGTCGATCTGGGTGGCGGACCGGACCAGGACGGCGTCCACATCGGCGATCGCGGGCAGCAGCTCGGCGCGATCTGCACCGTTGCAGTGCCGGATCTCGAAGTCCGGACCGAGGGCGTCCACGGTGGCAGGGCTGAGCTCTTCTGCGATGAGTACGACGGGCTTGGACACGATGGGTTCCTTGCGTCTGGTGATGTCGGCGGTGAGGGGCGACCCACGATCTCTCGTGGTCGCCGTGCACGACGTTGTGCCCGAGGGAACTCTACCTGACCGAGACACACCGACCCGGTGCGGTCTCAGTCGGTGCCGAGCTCCATCGCGGCGTCGTCCAGCGCCGCCTCGGCGTCCGGATCGACCTCGGCCCGAATGGCGATCCGGTCGAAACCGCCGGCGGGCAGTTCCCCGAACAGGGTCCCGTTCTCGACGAGCACCGTGCCCTGGTCCAGCGGCTGGCCGGCGTACAACTCGAGCTTGGCCCGACTGTCGGCGATGTCCAGGTTGCGCATGGTGAGCTGACCGATCCGGTCGGTCGGTCCGAAAGCGGCGTTCTCGACGCGCTCCATCGAGAGTTTGTCCGGGTGGTAAGAGAAGTGCGGGCCCTCGGTGGCGAGGATCGTGTAGTCGTCTCCGCGACGCAGCCGCAGCGTGACGGTGCCGGTGACCAGCGAGGCGATCCAGCGCTGGATCGACTCGCGCAGCATTAGCGCCTGCGGGTCGAGCCACCGGCCCTCGTAGAGCAACCGGCCGAGCTTGCGGCCCTCGAGGTGGTAGTTGGCGAGGGTGTCCTCGTTGTGGATCGCGTTGAGCAGCCGCTCGTACGCCGCGAACAGCAGCGCCATCCCGGGAGCCTCGTAGATGCCGCGGGACTTGGCTTCGATGATCCGGTTCTCGATCTGGTCCGACATGCCGAGTCCATGACGGCCGCCGATGGCGTTCGCCTCCAGGACGAGCGCGACCGGGTCTGTGAACCGGGTGCCGTTGATCGCGACCGGCCGGCCGGCCTCGAAGGTGACCGAGACGTCCTCGGTGGCGATCGCGACCGACGGGTCCCAGAACTTGACGCCCATGATCGGCTCGACGGTCTCCAGCGAGACGTCGAGATGCTCCAGGGTCTTCGCCTCGTGGGTGGCGCCCCAGATGTTGGCGTCGGTGGAGTACGCCTTCTCGACCGAGTCGCGGTACGGCAGGCCGTGCTTGACCAGCCACTCGCTCATCTCGTGCCGACCGCCGAGCTCGTGCACGAAGTCCGCATCCAACCACGGCTTGTAGATCCGCAGCTCGGGGTTGGCCATCAGCCCGTAGCGGTAGAACCGCTCGATGTCGTTGCCCTTGTACGTCGAGCCGTCACCCCAGATGTTGACGTCGTCGGCCTGCATCGTGCGCACCAGCATGGTGCCTGTCACGGCGCGACCCAGCGGGGTGGTGTTGAAGTAGGCCTTCGCGCCCGAGCGGATGTGGAACGCCCCACAGGCAAGGGCGGCCAGGCCCTCCTCGACCAGCTGCGGCTTGATGTCGACGGCCCGGGCGATCTCGGCGCCGTACTGCTTCGCGCGGTCCGGGACCGAGTCGATGTCGGGCTCGTCGTACTGACCGATGTCAGCGGTGTAGGTGCACGGGACCGCACCTTTGTCGCGCATCCACGCGACGGCCACGGAGGTGTCGAGACCCCCGGAGAAGGCGATGCCGACGCGCTCGCCGACGGGCAGACTGGTGAGGACCTTGGACACACGAGAAGTATGCATGATTGTGCATGACCATGCAAAATCATGCCGCGCACCCGTCCGGGCCGCAGGTGTCCGCTCCCCCGCCGACCAGGTCGAGCACCGGGCAGACGGCGTCGCTCCAGGTCTCGATACGCATGCCCGCAGAGCCGGTCCCCGGTCCATTTTGCTCCCCCTGGATAGGTTCAGGCAATGGAGCTCAACGTACGCCGGACCTTCTCCACCACCGCCTCGCCGGAGGCGGTGTTCGCCTTCCTTGCCGACTTCCGCAACACCGAGACCTGGGACCCGGGCACGGTCGAGTGCGCCTTGGTCGCAGGCGAGGTCGGTATTGGCGCGACGTACCGCAACGTCTCGGAGTTCCTGGGCCGGCGGACCGAGCTGACCTACGTGACGGTGACCCACGAACCCAGCAGCCGGCTGCACTTCCGCGGCACCAACGACTCGTTCATCGGCGACGACCGACTTTCCTTCTCTCCCGCCGGGACCGGCACCGCGGTGGAGTACCACGCGACCTTCGACCTGAAGGGCGCCTCCGCGCTCGCCGTCCCGGTGGTCGCGGCGTACCTGCCGTTCCTGGCGACCACGACGATCAAGCAGTTGAAGGCATCACTCGCCGCGCTCTGACCGCTGATTACGCCAGTCGGCTGCGTGCGACCGGACCCCCGGGACCGGTCAGTGCTGCAGTTCCGGATCCCAGCGGTTCGCGATCAGCTTGAAGCTGGGGGTGTCCTCCAACGAGGTCATCGCCTCGTAGATCCGGTCGTACTTGGTGCCGGCAATCCGCCACTTCCCGTCGGCGTCCTTGCGGTAGTCGTCGACGTAGTAGCCGCCGCCCCGGATCATCACCTTGAAGTCCGGGACGATCACGGTGTCCTCGAAGCCCCACGAGCCGGTTGCGGTGTCGCCGTCGACTGTGATCTCCGGGTGGCTGGCGATGTGGATCGTGATGATCCCGGGACCGAGGTTCTCGGCCATGAACTTCACGACGTCCGCACGGGTGTCGTAGTGCAGCGGCTCCTTCATGGCCTGGGTGCCGTAGCGCGCCTTCACGTCCTCGGCGAGGCAGTCGCCGAACTCGTCCCACATCTTGAGGTCAAGGGTGCGGAAGTAGCGGTATTTGAGCTGGCGGATTTCTTCGATCGAGACGAGGTCCATGCCTGAAGCGTAGAACGTGTTCTAGTTTCGGGCCAGACCTTCGAGGATCTTCTTCAGACGCGCCAGGTCTTTGCGGTTCGCCCGACGTATCGCAGCAGCCATCACGGGCGCTGCCACCGCACCGAACCCGGACGGCTCCCCGGCGTTACGCAGCGTCATGACGGTCCCGCCTCTATCGTCGTCGGCCCAGGTGTAGGTCGTCTCCATCGGAAACGGCCCTTCGGCGGTACCCATCACCAGCCGGTCGCCGTCGACCAGCTCCCGCACCTCGTAGGTGTAGGCGATCCGGCGACCGAGGAAGCGCGCCACGAAGGCCGTCCGAGAACCGACCCGCACCGGCGGTGTCGTTTCCCACTCGACCGAGGAGATGTTCACGTACCACTCCGGGGCGTTGCTCGGATCAGCCGCGTAGGCAAAGACCTCCGCCCGAGGTCGGTCGATCCGGGTCGAGGTCAGGACGTCTACTGCCACAGGCCGAGGCTACTGCCGACGCCGCGGTCGTCGGCTCTGCACGTGCTCTCGACCGGGCACACCTAGATTCATTGACAGGCACCTTCGGCCGGACGATAGCGTCGGTCAATGGAGACAACTGGCACCCATCCGGACACCGGCTTCTTAGGCCAGTTGCATCCTGCAGATCGCGACGCGATCAGATCCCGCTCCACTCTGCGCCGCTTCCGGGCCGGAACCACGTTGATGTACGAAGGCCAGGCCGGGATCGAGGTCCTGGTCCTCGTCGCGGGACGGGTCAAGGTCACCTACCTGACGAGTGAGGGCCGCGAGGTGATCCTCGACTTCCGCGGTCCCGGTGAGCTCCTCGGCGAAATGGCCGTGTTCGACGGAAAGCCTCGCTCGAACACGATCGCGTCGATCGAGCCCGTGGACGCACTGGCGATGTCGGCGGCGGAGTTCAAGGCGCTGGTCGCGAGCAGCCCGACGCTCGCCGACCAGCTGTTGCAGAACATGATCCGGCGCTTTCGCGACTCCGACCGCAGGCTGGTCGAGTTCGGCGCCTCCCAGACCGTCGGCCGGGTGGCCGCCCGGCTGGTCGAAATGGTCGAACGCTTCGGGACCGCAACCGCTACCGGGTACTCGATCGACCTGCCCATCACCCAGGACGAGCTGGCTGGGTGGACGGGCTCATCGCTCGAGGCAGCCGCGAAAGCACTGCACACCCTCCGTGAGTTCGGGCTGATCGCCACCGACCGACGCCGGTTCACTGTGCTCGATCTCGAGGGTCTGCGACGCCGCTCGCACTGACGTCCCAGCACACGTTCATCCCGTCCGGCGCTGTCATCGCAGCAGGGTCAGCACCGCTGCGGCGGCGTCCTCCGCGTTGCGCCAGCCGTTCTGGCGGGCAGCAGCCAGGAGCGGAACTACGAGTTCCTGCGCCTCGTGCAGGTCCCCGTGGGCGAGGAAGGTCCGCGCAACGGCGAGGTACGAGGCATAGCCGTCCAGAAAGACCTGTCCCGGCGGTGCAGTGATCGTGACGAGCACCTGCTGCGCCTGCGCCAGGGCTGCTCGTGAACCCTGCTCGTCCCCGGCGAGCTGCCGCGCCCAGGCGAGGTGGCTGGCCGCTCGGAAGGCGCGGTTCGGGCTCTTGATCGCCTGAGAGTGCCTCAGCGCCGACTCCAGCACGGTGATCGCCTCCGGCACCTTCCCCTGAGCGATCAGGTGGGAGCCCAGGCTCGCCTCGAGCCAGGCCCACCACTCCGGAGCCGGCTGCTCTCTCATCGTCTCGATCGCGTCCCGGACCGCCGCTACGGCAGCCCCGGGATCCCCGGCGGCCCGATCGATCCACGAGCTCGCCTCGAGGATCAGCGCCCGGGCGATCCCGTCGGACGGGAAACGCCGGTTGATCTCGACCGCTTGTTCCATCCGCTGCCGAGCACCGACGAGGTCACCCCCGGCGAGCGGCGTCGTGGCGCCCTCGATGTACGCCCACTGCAGGAGGTACAGGTCCCCCGCCCGCTCCTGTACCGCGATGATCTCGGCCACCGTCTCCTCCAGGAGGCCAAGATCGCCCAGCTGCAACGCTGCCAGCTTGAGGCAATCGAGGGCCGTTCCGAGCAGCTCGCTCCGACCGGTCCTGCGCGCGATCCTGAGCGCCCGTTGGGCCAGCTCAAGGCCGTCGTCGAGGCGGAGCCTGTTCAAGGAGATCAACGACATTCGGCTCAGCGCCGTGACCTGGGCAGCGGCATCGTCGCGCTTCTCGGCGATGCTCAGGGCCTGCTGGTGGTGGCTGACCGCCTCCTCGTAGCCCTGCACCCGGATCAACCAGCCAAGCTCGTTGAGTGCCTGCATCTCGATCTGTTCATCGCCGTTCGTGCGGGCACCGGCGAGCGCCTCCCGGAGGTCCTGGGTACCACCTGCGTAGCTCCCGGTACGTCCGCGCACCTGCCCTCGCAGCAGGTGCAGCTCGGGGAGCTGGGTCGCTGCCGCCGCGGGATCCAGCGAGTCGGCGGCCGTGATCGCGAGACCCAACTGGTTGGATGCCTCGTCGAGCGCAACGACGTCCCGCGCAGCGATTGCTGCCAACCGGTGGTAGGTGACCGCTTCGGCCACGTTCCCGGCTGCGCGGTGGTGCCGGGCCAGGACCGCGTGATGCTCGGCTGAGCCGTCCTCGACCGACCGCTCGATCGCCGCTGCTGCCCGGGCGTGGAGGCCAGCACGGCCGCGGCGCAGCATGCTCCGGTACGCCGTCTCCTGGATCAGCGGGTGACTGAACCGGAACTCGGCACCAGTGACGTCCTCGAACAGGCCGAGGTGAGTGAGGTTTCTCAGCGAGCTTCGGGAGAGCTCGGCACCGACGATGCTGCCCAGCAGGGAGAGGTCGAACTCGCGCCCGATCACCGCGGCCGAGTTCAGCAGGTCCCGGTCGTCCGGAGGGAGCCGGTCGATGCGGGCGAGCACCACTCGTTCGACCGTCTCAGGAACCTCGACCGCGACACCCGGGTCGAAGGTCCACCGACCTGCGTCCTGAACGACCGCGCCAGTGTCTTGGAGGGAGCGCAGCAACTCGCGGAGATAGAAGGGGTTGCCCTCGGCTCGTCCCAGCAGGATCGACTCCAGCCCGGGGGGCAGGGTGTCCTCGCCGACCAGGTCCGAAATCAGGCCACGCTCGGCGTCACGCTCGAGGGTCGAGAGCGTCAGTTCCGAGACCCGGTGGGGACGGCGCTGCACCGCCCGTTCGCGCAGCGTCCACGCGCCCCGGTCGGTCTCGGGCCGCATCGCCAGAACCACCAGCACCGCGACCTCGGCGCCAAGCCCTGACAGCAGCCCCTCAGCCAGGCGGAGCGACGCCGCATCGGCCCAATGGAGGTCGTCGAGGGCGACCGCGACGGGCCCGCGTGCGGTCAGCGCCGTCACCAGCTCGGTCAGCGCGCCGGTCACCGCCATTTGCAGCGACTCCGCCGACAAGGTCGAGCTGCGACCGTCGGGCACCAGGCCCAGGATCATCCCGAGGAGTGGTGCAAGGTCCTCGGCCCGCTGCTCCCCCAGCACGTCGACCAAGGATCCGCGGACCTCCTCGGCCGAGTCGGCGGCACCCCCCAGCGCTTGTCGGAGAAGTTGCCGGAAGGGGAGGTAGGGATCGTCGAGGGCGTAGGAGAGACAGGTCCCCTCCAGCCAGATCGGAGGCGGTCCATCGTGATCTGTTTCCTCGAACAGCGACCTGAGCTCGCGCAGGAACCGGGTCTTCCCGATCCCGGCCTGCCCGGTGACGAAGACCGTCCGGGAGCGCCCCGCACCGACGTCGGAGACGATTTCACGTGCCAGGGTCAGCTCACGATCGCGACCGACCAGGCGCGAGCCCGAACCGTCCGTACGCCGCAAACGGTCACCCCGCGTCGCTACGGCGTGGCGCGCCCGAACCGTTACCGCCTTGCCCTTGAGGGCGAGCGGTCGCGGCTCGCCCCACTCGAAGGCTTCGCTGACGAGCCGATACGTCTGGGCGCCCACCAGGACGCCGCCGGTATCGGCTGCGCCCTCGAGCCGAGCGGCGGTGTTGAGACAGTCGCCGCTGGCGTCGTACTGGACCTGGCTGCCGGCGCGTACCTCGCCCAGCACAGCGAGGCCGGTCTCGATGCCGACCCGCACCCGGAGCTGCGGCACGTCCCACCGGGTGGCCGCGTCCCGGGCGTAGTCGCGCATCCTCTCGACCAGCCTCAGACCGGCGATCACGGCCCGCTCGGCGTCGTCCTCGTGGGCGGTCGGAGCGCCGAACAGTCCGAGAACACCGTCCCCGGCGGTACCGCGTACTGTTCCGCCCAGCTCCTCGATGGACGCGCCCATCAGGGCCAGCGCCCCACCGGTGAGGTCGCGGAAGTCTTCGGGGTCCAGTATCTCCCCGAGCTGGGTCGAACCGGCAAGGTCCGCGAACAGCGCGGTGATCACGCGACGCTCGTCGCGGGCCGACACCCGGGCGACGGCAACCTCCAACGGAACACCGCAGAACGCGCAGAAGCGCGCTCCGCCGGGGAGCTCCTCAGCACACTTGGGGCATCGCGCGGCTCCCACGGTCGGAGCATACGGCCGGACGGTGTTCGGGAGCCTGTAGGAATACATGGAACTGTCCCCGAGCCAGGCCTACTGTCCAAGCATGTCAACCCGGCCGACAGTGATCCTGTCCCCCCATCTCGACGATGCCGTGCTCTCGTGCTGGCACGTGCTGGCCGGACCCGGCGAGGTGAGCGTCATCAACGTGTACGCCGGCACGCCGCCGCCGGGATCGGGTGCCTCCTGGTGGGACCGGATCACCGGGGCCACCGATTCCGCAACGCGGATGGAGGAGCGCCGAGCCGAGGACTCCGAAGCCTTCGCCATCGCGGGACGTTCGGCAACCCACCTCGACTTCCTCGACGAGCAGTACGAGCCGGCAGGCCAGTCGGTCGACGCCATCGTCTTGGCCCTGCGAGAACTGATCGCCCGCGACTCGGTGGTCTACGCACCCGCTGCGCTGGGAGACCACGGTGACCACGAGCGCGTCCGCAGCGCCGCACTAGCGCTCTCCGCGTCCGGACAGACCGTTCGGCTCTACGCCGATCACCCCCACGCCGTACGACGGGGATGGCCCACCTGGATCACCGGGGCCGATGCCCAGATCGGGCGGGACGTCGTCGCGGACTGGGACGAGCGACTCGATCCGGTCGGCCTGGCCCGGACCCGACCGGAGATCCATCACCTCGATGTCGCCCAGCAGGCGCGCAAACTCCGCGCCGTGTCCGCCTACCGGACCCAGGTCTCCGCACTCAGATCGTCGTTCGGCGAGATCGAGGGCTTCCCGGCCTTCCCCCACGAGTTCGTCTGGAGCCTGTCATGACCGCGCAGCGAGGTTCGATCACCATCCCCGACGCGAGCCCGACCAGTGACCGGCCCGGTGAACAGACCCGCGCGATGTACCCCAACAGGGAGGGGTACATCGAGCGCGACGGTGTCCGGGTCTTCTACGAGGTGTACGGCGAGGGCGGGCCGACGATCCTGTTCTGCCCGACCTGGACGCTGGTGCACTCGCGGGTCTGGAAGATGCAGATCCCCTACCTCGCCCGGCACTACCGGGTGATCGTCTTCGATCCGCGCGGCAACGGTCGCAGCGACCGGCCCCGGACCCGTGAGGCCTACGCCGAGAAAGAGTTCGCCCAGGATGCAGTCGACGTCCTGGACGCGACCGGCACCGAGCAGGCCTTCGTGGTCGGACTCTCCCGCGGAACCCAGCGGACGCTGCTTCTCGCCACCGAACATCCCGAGCGGGTGCTCGGCCTGGTGTTCATCGGTCCGTGGTTCCCGGTCAGCTGGTCACTCGGCGGCCTGCGCTGGCGGATCCTGTCGAAACCGAGGCTCGCCCCGTTGTTCCGGCGACGGCCGATCACCACGCGAGGCTGGCTGGCCTTCAACGCGCCGCACATCCGTCGCAACCACCGCGAGTTCGTCGAGTGGTTCGCCGGGATGGCGACCTGCGAGGCGCACTCGACCAAGGGGTACGACGACCTGGTCGGCTGGGCTCTGGAGAGCGACCCCGAGAGCCTGATCCTGAGTACCCTCGCCGAACCGGCCGCGCCGATCACCCGGCACGACCAGCGTGCGCTGGCTGCGAAGGTCCAGTGCCCCGTGCTGGTCATCAACGGGACCCACGACAAGATCACCGGCCTCCCGGACGCGAAGGGACTGGCCCGGGCGACCGGCGGTGAGCTGCTCGTCATAGACGGCGCCGACCACGCGCCGGAGGCGCGTCACCCGGTCCAGGTCAACCATGCGATCCGGTCGTTCGTCGACCCCGCCTTCCGGCCCGGCGCGACCGGGAAGCGCGGCAGCGGCCGTCCGCGTGCTCTGTTCGTGAGCTCACCGATCGGCCTGGGCCACGCCCGTCGCGACGTGGCGATCGCCCGCGAGCTCCGGGCTCTGGTGCCCGGCCTCGAGGTCGATTGGCTGGCCCAGGACCCGGTCACCCGGATGCTGGCGACCGAGGGCGAGCGGATCCACCCGGCCAGCGCCCACCTGGCCAGCGAGTCCGGGCACATCGAGGCGGAGTCCGCCGAGCACGACCTGCACGCGTTCCAGGCGATCCGCCGGATGGACGAGATCCTGATGTCAAACTTCATGGTCTTCGACGACCTGGTCCACGAGGAGCGCTACAACCTCTGGATCGGCGATGAGGCCTGGGAGCTGGACTACCACCTGCACGAGAACCCGAACCTGAAGCGGGCGCCGTTCGCCTGGCTGACCGACTTCGTCGGCTGGCTCCCGATGCCGGAGGGCGGTGACCGCGAGCAGTTCTTGACCACCGACTACAACGCCGAGATGGTCGAGCACATCGCCCGGCACCCGCAGATCCGGGACCGATCGATCTTCGTCGGCAACCCCGACGACGTCGTACCGGGCGGCCTGGGTCAGGGCCTGCCAGGGATCCGGGAGTGGACCGAGCATCACTTCGACTTCACCGGCTACGTCACCGGTTTCGATCAGGCAGAGCTGGCGGACACCGAGCGACTGCGGGCCGACCTCGGCTACCTGCCGCACGAGCGCGTCTGCCTGGTTACCGTCGGTGGGTCCGGCGTCGGCGGACACCTCCTGCGCAAGGTGATGGCGGCATTCCCGGCCGCGAAGAAGCTCGTCCCTGAGCTGCGGATGATCGTCGTGGCCGGACCCCGCATCGACCTCTCCACCCTCCCGCAGATCGACGGCCTCGAGGTCCGCGCGTACGTAGAGGACCTCTACCGGCATCTGGCCGCTTGCGACCTCGCCGTCGTCCAGGGCGGGCTGACGACCTCCATGGAGCTCACCGCCGCGGGTCGCCCGTTCCTATACTTCCCGCTCCGCCACCACTTCGAGCAGAGTTTCCACGTCGCCCACCGCCTCGACCGCTACGGCGCCGGCCGACGGATGGACTACGACGAATCCACGCCCACCTCGATCGCCGAAGCCATAGCCGAGGAGGTCGGTCGCGACGTCGTCTACCGGCCCGTGGAGACCGATGGCGCCCGTCGGGCTGCCGAACGCATCGCAGAACTACTGAACTAGCCCCCTCCCACAACCGCCGCACTCCGCGTGGCGGAGTCGAGTACCCCGAGAAGCACGACACGATCGGGTTCCCGGCGGTGTCCCAGTGAGCGGTCGGTTCAGCTCGCAGTCCAGCGACTGGTTCCGGCTGACCGTGAGTAACGTCGTTCCCGAGGTCGACGTCGTTCCCGGCACGACAGTGGCGTTCTTGCGCGAGGCCGGGAAGGAGGGCCAGGGCGCCTGCACCGGCACGGTGGTCGATCCGTAGCCGGGAACGACTGAGCCCCGCCAAGTCAGACCCGGCGGGGCTCAGTCGTTGGTCAGGTCAGCGTGCGGCCGAGCCCTCGGTGTAGTCCGCGTCCTGCTGCTTCCACGCGAAGTGCGAACGCAGCTCGCGGCCGGTCGCCTCGATCGAGTGCGCGGCCTCCTCCTCGCGGAGCTTGAGGAACTCGGCGCCACCGTTGTCCTGGTCGGCGATGAACCGGGTCGCGAACGCGCCGGACTGGATGTCGTCAAGGATCGACTTCATGCTCGCCTTGACCTCGGGGGTCACCACCCGCGGGCCGGAGACGTAGTCGCCGTACTCGGCGGTGTCGGAGACCGACCAGCGCTGCTTGGCGATGCCGCCTTCCCACATTAGGTCGACGATCAGCTTCAGCTCGTGAAGGACCTCGAAGTAGGCGATCTCCGGCTGGTATCCGGCCTCGGTCAGGGTCTCGAAGCCGGCCTGCACCAGGTGCGACACACCGCCGCAAAGAACGGCCTGCTCACCGAAGAGGTCGGTCTCGGTCTCCTCGGTGAAGGTGGTCTTGATGACGCCCGCGCGGGTGCCGCCGATCGCCTTGGCGTAGGACTTCGCGAGGTCCCAGGCGGTGCCGGAGGCATCCTGCTCGACCGCGATAATGTCCGGGATGCCGCGGCCGGCGACGTACTCGCGGCGCACCGTGTGGCCCGGAGCCTTCGGGGCGACCAGGATGACGTCGACGCCCTCGGGAGCCTGGATGTAGCCGAACCGGACGTTGAAGCCGTGGCCGAAGACCAGGGTGTCGCCGGCAGTGATGTGCGGCGCGATCGACTCCGCGTAGATGTGCCGCTGGAACTGGTCGGGAGCGAGGATGACGATGACGTCGGCCTCCTGCACCGCCTCGGCGACCGTCAGGACGCGCAGGCCCTCCTCCTCGGCCTTGGCGATGCTCGTCGAGCCCGCCTTCAGGCCGACCCGGACGTCGACGCCCGAGTCGCGCAGGTTGAGCGCATGGGCGTGGCCCTGGCTGCCGTACCCGATCACGGCGACCTGCTTGCCCTGGATCAGGGACAGGTCGGCGTCGTCGTCGTAGAAAATCTCAGCCACGGGGGCTCTCCTTCGAGTGTTTGTGATGGTGCAGACGATGTTCGTGCGAGTACTCGGTGGTCGCGCGACCACCGATCATGTCAGGCCCCGAGCTGGGCGACCGGGACGGGGACCGGCTTGAGGGTGCGCTCGCTGATCGAGCGGCCTCCTCGACCGATCGCGACCAGGCCGGACTGCACCAGCTCGCGGATCCCGAAGGGTTCGAGCACCCGGAGGAAGTCGGCGAGCTTGTCGGAGTTGCCGGTCACCTCCAGCGTGATCGCATCGGTGGCAACATCGACCACCCGTGCCTTGAAGAGCTGGACCACGTCGAGGACCTGCGAACGGGTCTCCACGTCAGCCTTGACCTTCACCAGCACCAGTTCGCGCTCGATCGCCTCACGGTCGTCCAGCTCGACGATCTTGATGACCTCGATCAGCTTGTTCAGCTGCTTGGTGACCTGCTCGAGCGGGGACTCCTCGACGTTGACCACGATCGTCATCCGGGAGATCTCCGGGTGCTCGGTCGGGCC
>JBKJIN010000085.1:0-26932 GCA_046598425.1 Marmoricola sp.
TGAGCGAGTTGTGGATGCCACCTCGCTTGCCGGACGTCTCCGCCAGCGGTACGTCGATCAGCCGGTCCTGGGCGTGGTACATGTACACCGTTCCTTCAGGCATCCGGTGGGACACGATCGCCCGGGCCACCACCACCCCGTTCCGGTTGACCGCCTCGATCCAGTCGTTGTCCTTGATCCCGACCTTGGCCGCGTCCCGGTCGCTCATCCAGATGTTCTGGCCGCCACGGGACAGCGAGAGCATGAACAGGTTGTCCTGGTACTCCGAGTGGATCGACCACTTGTTGTGGGGGGTCAGGTAGCGAGCGGTCAGGCCCTCCACTCCCTGTCCGGGCGACCCGTCTGAGAGGTTCCCGAGAGCAGGCTCGGCGAACAGCGCCGCCATGTTGAGCGGGGGGCGGTAGACCGGGAGACCCTCCCCGAGCTCGGTCATCCAGTCGTGGTCGAGGTAGAAGTGCATCCGGCCGGTCAGGGTGTGCCAGGGCTTCTTGCGCTCGACGTTGATGGTGAACGGGGAGTAGCGCCGGCCTCCGGACTCCGAGCCGGACCACTCGGGTGAGGTGATCACCGGCACGGGCGGGCCCTGGGTGTCGGCGAAGGTGATGTGCTTGCCCTCGTGCTCCTCGGCCAGGTCGGCCAGCCGGGTGCCGGTGCGCCTCTCCAGGGTCTTGAAGCCCTGGGTGGCGAGCTTTCCGTTGGTGGTCCCCGACAGCGTCAGGATCGCCTCGCACACGTGGACGTCACGCTTGAGCGAGGGACGTCCGTCGGCCACACCACCGCGGACGGCGCCGTTCTTGCGGCGCAGGTAGTCGACCTGTTCGGAGAGCTCGAAGGTCACGCCCTTGGTGGTGGCACCCAGGGTGTCCATCAACGGACCCAGGGCGTTCATCTTCTCCGCCACGGCGCCGAAGTCGCGAGTCACCTCCACCAGCTTGGGCATGGTGACCCCGGGGATCGGCTCGCACTCTCCGGCCTTCCAGTCGCGGACGACGCCGTGCGGGTTGGCCATCGCGTCGACGGTGTCGTGGGTCAACGGGACGGCGACGACGTCTTTGCGCACCCCGAGGTGGGTGGCGGCCAGCTCGCTGAACTTCGTGGCGATGCTCTGCCAGGCGTCCCAGTCGGTGCGGGTCTGCCACGGTGGCGCGATGGCGGGGTTGAACGAGTGCACGAACGGGTGCATGTCGGTGGTGCTCAGGTCGTGCTTCTCGTACCAGGTTGCCGCGGGAAGCACGACGTCGGAGAAGATCGTCGTGGAGGTCTGCCGGAAGTCCAGCGACAGCAGCAGGTCGAGCTTGCCCTCCGGGGCCTCCTCCACCCAGTCGACCTCGAGCGGCCGCTTCCCCTCCGGGGTCTCGGAGGCGCGCACCGACGAGGTGGTCCCGAGCAGGTGCTTGAGGAAGTACTCGTTGCCCTTGGCCGAGGACCCCAGCAGGTTCGCCCGCCACACGGCCAGGATCCGGGGGAAGTTCGCGGGATCGTCGGGGTTCTCCGCCGCGAACCGCAGGGACCCGTCCTTCAGGCCCGAGACCACATGCTCGGCGGGGCTGCGGCCGGCGGCCTCCGCCTCGTCGCAGAGGTCGAGGGGGTTGCGGTCGAAGGTCGGGTACGACGGCATCCACCCCATCCGGGCGCTCTTCGCGACCACGTCCGCGGTGGAGAGACCGGCGAGCTGGCCGGTCGAGGTGGCAGCAGCGAGGGTGTCGGCACCGAACTGGTCGTAGCGGAACTGGTCGGTGTGCAGGTACCAGTACGCCGCCTGGATCATGTTGCGCGGCGGCCTGCTCCAGTCCAGCGCATTGGCGAGATGGGCGTGCCCGGTTACCGGCCGCACCTTCTCCTGCCCGACGTAGTGCGCCCAGCCGCCGCCGTTGACGCCCTGGCAGCCGGTCAGGGTGGTGAGCGCGAGGAACGAGCGGTAGATGGTGTCGGAGTGGAACCAGTGGTTGGTGCCGGCGCCCATCAGGATCATCGAGCGCCCGCACGACTCCTCGGCGTTCGTGGCGAACTCGCGGGCGATCCGGGCCGCCGCCGCGGCCGGGACACCCGTGACCTGCTCCTGCCACTGCGGGGTGTAGTCGGCGTACTGGGCGAGCATTAGCTCGAAGACCGTGGTGACCAGGTGATCGCCGACGCGTCGCGCCGGAAGGTCCTGGACAGACTGACCGGGGGTGCCGTCGAGGTCGTCGAAGCGCGGCAACCGCACCCGCACGGACTCCACGTCCGGCGCCCCGGCGAGGCGCAGCGCCGGCACCACCTCGCCCAGGTCCAGGTTCCACAACCCCTCGCCGGCGTCGCCGTACCGGTGACCGAGCGAGCCGTTGGGGACGACGGCCTCGCCGGTCGACGAGTCCAGCAGCACCGTTTTGAACGCCGCGTTCTCGTCGTCCGCGTGCGCCGGCAGGTCGGCAGCTGTGAGCATCTTGCCCGGCACCAGGTCCCCGTCCGGTCCGGACTCGAGCCGGACCAGGAAAGGCAGGTCGGTGTAGCGCTTCACGTAGTCGTCGAAGTACGGGACGGTCCGGTCGACGAAGTACTCCTGGAGGATGACGTGGCCCATCGCCAGCGCGAGCGCCGCGTCGGTGCCCGGCCGGGCCGGGAGCCACTCATCGGCGAACTTCACGTTGTCGGCGTAGTCCGGGGCCACCACCACGACCTTCTGGCCGCGGTAGCGCGCCTCGGTCATCCAGTGCGCGTCCGGGGTCCGGGTGACCGGGACGTTGGACCCCCACATGATCAGGTAGCCGGCGTCCCACCAGTCTCCGGACTCGGGGACGTCGGTCTGGTCGCCGAACATCTGCGGCGACGCGACCGGGAGGTCGGCGTACCAGTCGTAGAACGAGAGCATCGAACCGCCGAGCAGGTGGGTGAACCGGGCGCCCGAGGCGTGCGAGACCATCGACATCGCCGGGATCGGCGAGAACCCCGCCACCCGGTCGGGGCCCCACTTCTCGATCGTGTGCACGTAGGCGGCGGCCACCATCTCGATGGCCTCGTCCCAGGAGGCGCGGACCAGGCCGCCCTTGCCGCGGGCCGCCTTGTACGCCTTCGCCCGCTGGGGGTTCTCCACCACGTGAGCCCAGGCTTTGACCGGATCGCCGTCGAACTGGCGTTTGCCCTCGCGGTACATCTGCAGCAGGACGCCGCGCACGTACGGGTAACGGACCCGGGTCGGCGAGTAGGTGTACCAGGAGAAGGCTGCGCCCCGAGGACAGCCGCGCGGTTCGTAGTCCGGCCGGTCGGGACCGGCGGACGGGTAGTCGGTCTGCTGGGTCTCCCAGGTGATGATCCCGTCCTTGACGTAGACCTTCCAGGAGCACGACCCGGTGCAGTTGACTCCGTGGGTGGAGCGCACCACCTTGTCGTGGCTCCACCGGTCCCGGTAGAAGTCGTCGGCCTGACGGCCGCCCTGCTGGGTGATCGTGCGCAGGTCGTCGCTTACCTCGCCCCGGGTGAAGTAGCGGCGGGTGCCGACGAGGAGCTGGTCGAAGGCCGAGTCCATCCCCGGCTTCGGCGCTCCCATGTCAGGCCCGCCCGGATGCAGCGGTGCGCCGAACCGTGGTGAGGGTCAGGACCAGGGCCCCGGCCGCGGTCACCGAGAGCAGGATCAGTCCGAGCGCGTACGAGTCGGTGTGTCCGTAGATGTAGCCCATGAGCAAAGGCGGCACGAACCCTCCGAATCCACCAGCAGCCCCGACCAACCCAGTGACCCCACCGATCCGTGACGGCTCGGTCACCTGCGCGACCAGGGCGAACGTCGCGCCGCTCCCGCACCCGAGGGCCGCGGCCATCGACAGAAACACCAGCGCTCCCAGGGTGTCGACCGGGGGGTGGGTCGCGGCGACGGCCGAACCGACGACCACGACGCCGTACCCGGTGGCCAGGACCGGAACGGCCCCAAGCCGGTCAGATAGCCAGCCGCCGACCGGCCGCATCACGACGGCGACCAGCACGAAGCCCGCCATCCGGTTGGCCGCGCCCGCCGCGGTCAGTCCGTACTCGGTCTTGAGGTAGGCCGGAAGGTAGACGGAGAAGGCGACGTAACCACCGAACGCCACGGCGTACAGTGCAGCGGCTTTCCAGGTAATCGGGAGCTTCGCGGTCTCCCGCAGCCGGACGGTCAACGGCGTGCTCGGCACGACACGGCCGGGCGCGTCCCGCAGGATGAGCCAGGACGCCACGGCGTACAGCGCGAGCACCGCGGCGGTGATCAGGAACGGCGCCTTCTCCCCCACGTCGGTGAACAGCCGCACGGTGGTCAGGGCACTGATCGCGGTGCCGCCCATGCCTGCGCCGAAGACACCGATCGCGAAGCCGCGTCGTTCCGGGGGGAACCAGGCGTTGACGAAGGGCACGCCGACAGCGAACGACGTGCCTCCGACACCGAGGAAGAAGCCGCCGACCAGGATCAGCGCGTAGGAGTCGAGCGCGACGAAGGCCAGGAAGAGGACTGGGAGGATCGTCACCGCAGTGACCAGGGGGAACATCACCCGGCCGCCGTAGCGGTCGGTGAGCGCGCCGACGACAATCCGACCGAGTGAGCCGACCACGACCGGGACCGCGACCATCAGGGCGACGTCGGACTCGGTGAGATCCCCGAGGCGGCCGTTCCCGCGGAAGAGCGGCCCGAGAGGGCTGATCAGCGCCCACGCCCAGAAGTTCACGGCGAAGCCGATGGTGGCAGTCACCAGCATCAGAAGGGGCGACCGGATCCCGGAATCTTTCGCGGTGACCACACTCTGATGGGTGGACGTGTCAGACATGCGGAACCCTCCCAGGACTACCGGAGACCAGGACGGGATGTCCCGCCCTGCGGCCAGCCTCCGGGGCGCAAGGTTGTGGGAACAGTGCCAAAGGTCCCGCCCCGCGAGTGCCGTTCGGAGGGCAGCTACCGGTGGAAGGCCCGGGCTCGGAGCAGCCAACGGGGAATGCTCGCCATCGAGGTCGAACTGGGCCAGGCGTCGCCGCGGAAGTAGGCGTCCGTACCGCCGTCGACGTAGACGACGCTCCCGCACAGGAAGTCGGCTGCCGGCGAGAGCATGAAGATCACCCAGTCGGCGATCTGGCCGGGGTCGCCGTACCCGCCCACCGGGACCGGGAAGGTCTCGATCCGGTCCCGGTCCGGCCCGTCGAGCTGCGTCTGGAGCAGGGGCGTCAGCACCGCACCCGGCGCGATGGCGTTGAGCCGGATCCCCGATCCGGCCCACTCCGGGATGACCGCGGTACGCCGGACCCACCGGCTGAGCGCGAGCTTGGAGCCCCCGTAGGCGAACGGGGCCGCGTTCCTGCCGAACAGTCGGAGCACTCGGGCTCGGGCAGCAGGGCGGTCATGTAGGAACGACCGCACCAGCGCCTGCGGGATCCCAGGGGTGACCGAGGCGGAGTTGGACCCGAAGACGACGACCTTGCTCGGGACCCCCGACGCCGCGGCGGTCGCGGACAGGGTCTCGCGCCAGGCCCCGAGCAGCTCGATCGGCGCGACGTAGTTCACCTGGGCGATCATCTCCTCACGACCCGGAACAGGTCCGAGCCCGGCGGCCAGGACCGCGCCGTGGAGCGTCCCGCCGGCCCGGGCGAGGACCTGCGAAGCGGCCGCTTCCCTGCCGGCTCGCGTCGAGAGATCGGCGACCACGTCGGCGTCGCGGAGGTCGAGGGTGATCGCCTCGTGCCCGGCCGCACGGAGCCGGCGGACCACCTCGGCTCCCATGCCCGAGGCCGAGCCGGTCACTACGTAGGTGCTCATCTGTCGTTCACTTTCACTGCGGCGGTGGCGGGAGGGGCGGCCACCGAAGGTAGACGCACCAGAGCCTCCCCGGCTCACCGGGGAGGCTCTGGCTCACGAGGGCTGGTGGAGCTGGCGGGAATCGAACCCGCGTCCTTGAGCGCAGTGCTAGGTCTTCTCCGGGTGCAGTCCGCGATGTCGTTTTTCTCGGCCCCGGCGCTTGCACGGACACGTGCGCCGACGGGCTCAGTCGGGATTAAGTCCCGATCAACCCTCCCCACGGAAGTTGATCAGCAAGCCTTCTAGATGACGCCAGGGTCCGGGACGAAGGCGGATGCCCGGTCTGACGCTTCGATCACTGCTCAGGCAGCGAGAGCGAAGGAGTTGCGATTAGAGTTGGCAACTATGGTTTTCCAGCGATCGTTAACGAGATAACGCTGGCTTCTCGACCCGCTTCTCCTAGGACGAACGACCCTAGTCGAAACCAATCAGCCCCTCTTGAGTTGTATCCCCAGTCTAGGGGGCCGGGCCGACAGACCACGAATGCTTTGGTTTCGACAGGCTCAACCAGCGCGGTCAGCCCGCCAGGTGACCCTGGTCGACCGCCTGAATGCTCCCGTGCACCGAGGCTGCGTCGTCGGAGGCCAGGAACGCGACCACGGCCGCGACGCTGTCCGCGCTCATCAGACCGCGCTTCGCGGCCACCCGCATGATCAGCTCCCAGTCGGCGCCCTCGGGGACGTCGATGGTGCTCACCTGCGGGGTGTCCATACCGCCGGGGCAGACGCAGTTCACCCGGAGCGGGGCGTTCAGGTACTCGATCGCGAGCGCCTTGGTCAGCCCGACGATCCCGTGCTTGGCGGCCGTGTACGCCGCCGAGTACGCCTCCCCCATCAGGCCGGCGACCGAGGCGACGTTGACGATGTTGCCGCTGACCTCGAGCAGGTGCGGGATGGCTGCCTGGGCCACGAAAAAGGCACCGCTCAGGTTCAGGGCGATGTCGTAGGCCCACTCCTGCTCGGTGACCTCGGTGCTGATCCGGAAGTCGTGCCGACCAGCGTTGTTGACCACTACGTCCAGGCGCCCGTAGGCCGCCACGGCACCAGCCACAGCCTCGCGGCAACTCGCCGGGTCGGCGATGTCGGCGATGTCGGCGAAGCCGAACCGGACCTCACCGGGCAGGTCAGCGCATGACGCCGCGACCTCAGCGAGCCGCTCCTGGTCACGCGCGACCGCGTACACCGAGCCACCGCCGGCGGCGAACCGGCGGACGGTCGCGGCCCCGAGGCCCGAGGAGGCTCCGGTCACGAGGATCGAGCGGCCTGTGAAGGTGGTCATGGGTGCAGCTCCTGGAGTCGGTGACGTCGGCGGGGACAGTCAACCGGAAACCGCGTCGGGCTACCCGGGGAACAGCGCAGCCGCGTTCTCCCAGCACACCTTCCGCAGCCAGGTCTCGTCCAGGCCGGGGGCCCGGTCGAGCAGCCGGGCCAGGCCGTCGTACTGGTGCGGGTAGTCGTAGGGCAGGTTCGGGAAGTCGCTCCCGTAGAGGATCTTGTCGCCGAGGCCGGCCAACCGCGGCACCAACTCCTCGGGGAACGGCACGAAGAAGTCGGTGAAGACCATCGTGGTGTCGAGCCGGGTGTGCTCGTAGGTCTCGGCGAGGTCGAAGAACTCCGCGAACTCAGGAGCGCCGAGATGGGCGACCACGACCCGCAGGTCCGGGAACAGCCGCAGCAGCCGGGCCAGGTGCTCCGGCCCGGTGTAGGCGTTACCGACCGGACCCGAGCCGACGTGGATCACGACCGGGGTGCCGGCGTCCTCGAGCACCTCCCACGCCGGCAGCAGCGCCGAGTCATCGAGGTGGAACTCCCCCACCTGGGTGTGCAGCTTGAAGATCTCCGCGCCGGCTCCGACCGACACCGCGACCTGCTCGGCCACCCCCGGCTCGGGGTAGAAGGTCGCCGAGAGCAGGCATTCGGGCACCGCGGCCGCGAGGTCGGCGGCCCAGCCGTTCAGGTACGCCGCCACCCCCGGCTTGTGGGCGTACGGCAGCGCGCTGAAGCGGCGTACGCCGAAGGAGCGCAGTTGCTCGACCCGCTCGTCTACGCTGCCGCGGTAGCGGATCGGCCACTCCCGCCCGATCTTCGGGCCGGCGCTGTCGAACTCACGCCAGACCGCGGCCTGGATGTTCGGCGGCAGGAAGTGGACGTGGACGTCGAAGAGGCCGGGGATCCCGAGACCGCGCCAGGGCTGGGTCCCGGAACCTCCGACCGTCGGACTGGCGCTCAGGAGCCGGGCGTGTAGTCGAACGCCTCGGCGAGCCAGTCCTGCGACGCGGCGATGTCGACCCGCTGGTAGCCGCCGAGGTAGCGGCAGTTGCTGGTGTAGCCGTAGCTGGTCACCGCGACGATCTCGCCGTTCAGGAAGACCGGACCACCGGAGTCACCGAAGCAGGTGCCGCCGGTGCCCTTGTTGTCGTTCGGGTTGCCGTTGGTCTGCAGGATCTGGTCGGTCAGCTTCTGACCGGGCATGTCGACGTACCGGCGGATCAGCGGGTAACTGAACGGCGTCGGCTTCTGCGGTCCGGCATCCGGCTTGCGGACCTCGGTGCCGTAGCCGACCGCGGTGAACAGGGTCTTGGACAGGTCCGAGGTCTTGATGTCCGACAGCGTCCCGAGACCGGCCACCGGGGCCGGGCTCAGCTCAGTCTCGGGGACGTCGAGCACCAGCGCGCCCAGGTCGTTCCAATTCCTGATGTCGGTGAAGTCCGAGTACTCCGGGTGGGTGTACGGCGTGCCGGAGTTGTAGCCGGCTGCCTGGAGCTCGGCGGTGGTGTAGCCGGCGGCCGGGTTCGCGGCGACCGGGAGCGGCGACGTCGGCGGCGGGGTGTTGCCGGCGAAGATCTCCGACTCGAAGGTGACCAGCATCTTGCCAACGACGCCCTGGGTGCAGTGCGCGGCCGTAAGGACCAGGTCGTCGCGGATCAGGGTCGCGCTGCAGCGGAAGCGGCTATCCGCGTCGTACCCGACGATCATGGCGACGTTGGGGTGGGCGTCGCCGTCCGGCGTTCCGCCTGTGGAGGCGGTCGCTGGTCCGGCGAGACCGGCGACGAGCAGGACGGACGCCGAGGCGGCGAGGAGACGCGTGAGCATGGCAGAACCTCCGAGTTCGAGACGTGATCCTCACCCAAGCAGGCAGAGGTCCCGAAAGGAACGCCCCGAGGCAGACTGGTGACCCAGTCGTTACCTACGCGCCGCCCTTGAGACGCCTGCCCAGCGCCTGCTGCTTCTCCCGGTTCGCCTGCCGCTCGGCGAGGCTGTGGCGCTTGTCGTAGGACTTCTTGCCGCGCGCCAATGCGATCTCGACCTTGGCCCGGCCGTCCTTGAAATACATCGACAACGGCACCAACGTGAAGCCACGCTCCTTCACCTTCGCGTCGATCTTGTCGATCTCGTGGCGGTTCAGCAGGAGCTTGCGGACCCTGCGCGGCTCGTGGTTCGTCCAGGTCCCCTGGGTGTACTCAGGGATGTGCACGCCGTGCAGGAACGCTTCGCCGTCATGGATCTCCGCGAATCCGTCACCCAGGGTCGCCCGACCCGCCCGCAACGACTTCACCTCGGTGCCAACGAGGACCAGTCCGGCCTCGAAGACGTCGTCGATGTGGTAGTCGTAACGCGCCTTGCGGTTCTGCGCAATCAGCTTGCGCCCTAGCTCCTTGGGCATGAACCCTCCTCACAGCGCCCCATCCTCGCAGGCGGTGCACAGCGCGGAGAACTCCGTCTAGAAGAACTTCTCCGGGTCCACCGCCGTGCCGTCGAGCATCACCGTGAAGTGCAGGTGGCAGGCGGTCGACCAACCGGTGGTGCCGGAGTACGCCACCACCTCGCCCCGGGAGACCCGCTGACCGGCCTGCGACCGGTAGGAGCTGATGTGGTTGTAGATCAGCGTCATGCTCTTGCCGTTGACCCTGCCCACGTCCAGGATCAGCCGGTTGCCCCAGACGTCGGAGTAGTACTCGGCGATGACGGTCCCGCGTGAGCCCGCGCGCAGCGGCGTACCGCAGGGGGCGCGGAAGTCGACCCCGTCGTGCAGCCCGTAGTACCCGTAGATCGGGTGCCTGCGGTAGCCGTAGGGCGAGGTGATCGGGCCGTCGACGGGGCGGAAGAGGAAGCCGTTGTTGCGCCCCGTGTAGCCGCCCTTGGCCTTCTCGGCCCGCTCCCGGATGAGGCGCTGGATCCGGGCATCCTCCTGACGCAGGGCGATCAGCTTGCGACGGTCGCCGAGCCGAGCGGCCCGGGCCGCGTACGCCGCGTCGCCGCGGACGCTCACCAGCGCGGCGACCTGGGCCCGGTTCGTCGTAGCCTGCTCCTCCAGCGCCTGCTTGCGGGCCAGGTTCACCGCGGCCTCCTGGCGCTTGGCCGCGACCTCCTCCTTGGCACGGGCGACCTTCGCCCGCTGGACCTCCAGCAGGGCTTCCTTGGCCTTCAGGTCGGCCAGCATCGCGGACTGGCTCTGCATCAGGCTGTCGACCGTGCTGAGCTGGGTGGAGATCTCCTCGGGACTGGTCCCCTTGAGCAGCACCGACATCCTCAGCAACCCGGGGTCGCCGAACTCGAAGCTCGCCACGGCGAGGCGTCCGATGGACTTGCGCTGCTCTACGACCGCCGCCTGACCGACCTTCAGCTGGTGCTTGGCCTTGCCCAGTGCGGTCACCGCGGCGGCGAGCTTGGCCTGCATCTGCGCGTCCAGGATCCGGGCGGTGGTCAGCTCACCCCGCGTCCTGGCCAGCTCCCGCTGGGCAAGGAGCAGTTGGACTTTCGCGGTCCGCAGGCGCGCGGTGGCCGCGTGGAGCGCCCGGCTGGAGTCCTCGAGGTGCTCCTCGGCGGACTTCACGCCCTTCTGGACCTTGTCCTGCTTGTCCGTCAGGTCGTCGGCGTGGGCGAGTACCGCTGGCAGGGTGACGAGGAGAGCGGACGCGAGCACTGCCGCAGTCCAGCGGACGCGGCGGGAGGTGGTGCGGGACGTCAGCGGAAGGGTGCGCCTCACGAGTCACCGATCGTTGGGGAAACGTCCACCGGGGAAGTAGTGAACTCGTGTGACGATAGCCGACGACCCTCAGACTTTGAGGTATTTCCGGGTCATCACGAGTGTCGGGATGGCGGTCAGCAGAACCCCGATCACCGCGATCGAGATTCCGGCCGTGAGTGCGTCGTTCCAGCCGATCCACGGCATCACCCGGCTGTTCTCTCGCAACCAGCCATAGACGTAGAACTGCATGAACGCTGCGATGGATGCCGTCGAGAGACTGATCGCGATCAGGGCCGCCACCACCGTCTCCATCAGGAACGGCAACGAGATGTAGAGGTTGGAGGCACCGACCAGGCGCATGATGCCGATCTCCTTGCGACGGGCGAACGCTGCCAACCGGATCGAGTTACCGACCTGGAGGACGGCTGCGAGCAGGAGGAAGCCCGCGGTCACCAGTGCACCCACTTTCATCACGCTCATCCAGAAGTAGATCGGCGCGAGCACGTCCCGCAGGTCGCGGACCTGGTCCACACCGTCCAGTCCGGTCAGCGCATCCTTGATGCCGGCGAAGTTCCGGGGGTCCTTCAGGTTGATCTGGTAGGACTCCCGCATCGTCTCGGCTGTCACGGTCGAGAACGCCGCGCGCTCGGCGCTGTCACGGGGTGCGACGAAGATCCGCTTCCAGATCGCGTACGCCTGCTCCTTGCTCTGGAACTCGTAGGACTTCACTGCCGGGTGGCTGTTCATCAGGTTCTTGATCTCGGTCTTTTGCGCGCCGTTGACCTCCCCCGAGGAGCAACGCGGGCCCTGGGAGTTCTGGTTGCACAGCAGCACCGTGATCTGGAGCTTGTCTCCCCAGGTCTGCTCGGCCTCCTTGGCCTGGGCACTGAGTAGGAGTCCCATCCCCACCAGAGTCAGGGAGATGAAGATGGTCACGACCAGCGAGACGGTCATTGACACGTTGCGCCTGAGTCCGGTGGCGGTCTCCGAGAAGACGTACCTGAGTTGCATCTGGTGACGCAGCCTTTCTAGTGCTGGAAGCCGTAGACGCCGCGGGACTGGTCTCGTACGACCTTGCCGTCGGAGAGCTCGATCACGCGCTTGCGCATCTGGTCGACGATGCCCGCGTCGTGGGTCGCCATGATCACGGTGGTGCCGGTCCGGTTGATCCGGTCGAGCAACTTCATGATCCCGACGCTGGTGTTCGGGTCGAGGTTCCCGGTCGGCTCGTCGGCGATCAGGATCATCGGCCGGTTCACGAAAGCCCGTGCGATCGCGACCCGCTGCTGCTCGCCACCGGAGAGCTCGTCGGGCATCCGGTCACCCTTGCCCTCCAGCCCGACCAGCTCGAGAGTCTCGGGCACCACCGTCGTGATGTGACTCTTCGGCTTGCCGATCACCTGCAGCGCGAACGCCACGTTCTCGGAGACCGTCTTGTTGGGCAGCAGCCGGAAGTCCTGGAAGACGGTGCCGATCTTGCGGCGCAGCGACGGGACCTTCCAACTCGCCATCCGGTTGATCTCCTTGCCGGCGACGTAAACCCGCCCCTGGTCCGGACGGGCCTCGCGGAGCACCAGCCGCAGGAAGGTCGACTTGCCGGAACCGGAGGCGCCGACGAGGAAGACGAACTCGCCCTTCTCGATGTCGACGCTGACATCAGCCAGCGCGGCGTGGTTCTGACCGGGATAGGTCGTGGAGACGTTCTCGAATCGGATCACAGTGCTGCCGAGTTTAGGCGAGCGGACCCAGCGGTCCCCGCAGACCCGCCTCCTCGGTGTTTCGCCTACGGTGCTCCCATGGCGCTGCCCCGGATCCCTCAGGTCGCAGCCGTAGTCACGGCGATCACGCTCGGTGCAGCCGTGCTCGCCGGATGCGGTGGAGACGATGCCCCGGCCGCCGCCGCGAGCAGGAGCACGAGCGCGACCCCGATCTCAGAACTGCGGACCGCGCAGATGACCGTGGTCCGGGTCGAGTTCTGCGACCTCGTCGAGAAGGCGGCGATCCGACGGGCCCTGGCCGGCGCCGCCACGTCAGCCTCGTCCTGGACGAATGGCGACCCGGTGCCCGGAGCCAGGCCCGGCGACATCGGCCACGAGGTCGGCTGCGCCTGGAAGGGCCGGAACGGCCGCACCGCCCGCGCCTGGGTCTTCGCACGCCCGGTCTCGCGGTCGTTCGCGACGTCGCTGGTCGCCTCGGCCGACGACCAGAGCGGCTGCCGCGTCGTGGCGGGACCTGCCTTCGGGAAGCCGACGGCGGCGCAGATCTGCACCCTGACCGGGTCCGGCGGCCGGGGCGGGACCACCCGGGTCCGTTACGCCGGGCTCTTCACGGACACCTGGCTTACCTGCGAGGTCACCGGGCCGCGCAGCGAACGCGCTAAGGCCAAGGCCAGGGCCGGGACCTGGTGCGTGAGCGTCGCGACCACCCTCGACGCCGAGCAGGAGTAGCCGTCCTCGGGAGGACGACGAGGATTACGAGGCCTCGCCGCCCCGGCGCCAACGGATCCCGGCCTCGAGGAAGCCGTCGATGTCACCGTCCAGGACCGACTGCGGGTTGCCGGACTCGAACTCGGTGCGCAGGTCCTTGACCATCTGGTACGGGTTCAGCACGTAGCTGCGCATCTGGTCGCCCCAGGAAGCCTGGACGTCGCCCTTGAGGTCCTTCTTGAGGGCGGCCTCCTCGGCCTTCTTCAGCGCGAGCAGCTTGGCCTTGAGGACGACCATCGCGCTGGCCTTGTTCTGCAGCTGCGACTTCTCGTTCTGGCACGAGACCACGGTGCCGGTGGGGAGGTGCGTCAGCCTGACCGCCGAGTCGGTGGTGTTGACCGACTGGCCGCCGGGTCCGCCGGAGCGGAATACGTCGATCCGGATGTCGTTCTCGTCGACCTCGACCTCGTCGGTCTGCTCGAGCTGAGGGATCACCTCGACCGCGGCGAAGCTGGTCTGCCGGCGGCCCTGGTTGTCGAAGGGGCTGATCCGGACCAGGCGGTGGGTCCCGGACTCGACCGAGAGAGTGCCGTAGGCGTACGGCGCCCGCACCGCGAACTCGGCCGACTTGATGCCGGCCTCCTCGGCGTAGGAGACGTCGAAGACCTCGACGCCGTACTTGTTGCGCTCCGCCCAACGGGTGTACATCCGCATCAGCATCTCCGCGAAGTCGGCGGCGTCGACACCACCGGCGCCGGCGCGGATGCTGACGATCGCCTCGCGGGCGTCGTACTCCCCGTTGAGGAGGGTGCGGACCTCGAGCTGTTCGACGGACTTGCTGATCCGGTCGAGCTCGTGGTTCGCGTCCGCCAGCGCGGACTCGTCGGACTCTTCGGTGGCCATCTCGACCATCAGCTCGACGTCCTCGATCCGGGACTCGAGCGACGAGAACTTCTCCAACTCCCCCTGCAAGGTGGAGAGCCGCCCGGTCACCCGCTGGGCGTTGCTCTGGTCGTCCCAGAGGTTCGGGTCCGCGACCTCCTCGCTCAGGGTCGCGATCTCCCGGCGCATCTCGTCCAGGTCGAGCACCTTGCCAATGGTGACCATCGTCGCCTGGAGCTGCTTGATCTCGGAGTCGTAATCGCGTGTAGCCACAAAAGGGAAGGTTACCCGGCCGCGCTCCGTGCTTACTCCGAGACTCGGACCACCGCGGCCGCTGTCGCGCCGACCTGCACCTCAGCGTCGGACCCGGGGACGCGCAACGGCAGCTCCAGGGGCGCCCGCAGGCGGACGACGACCTCGTCGCCCTCCGCCGTGACCAACCACCACAGCCCCGGGAAACGCGTCGTCGCTCCGGTGAGGCGTAGGTGTTCGGCGACGTACCCGCGGGCCGCGTCGACATCGATGCCGATCCGGTCGTCGAGCCCGTGGCGGTACGCCAGGTCCCCCTCCAGCCCGTCGGTGGCGGCCAGCGCCGCGGCGTCGGCCACCGCGTTCATCGCCTCCCTGCGCAGGAAGGCGGCGGAGACGTCGACCACCACGGCGACCAGCATCGCCACCACCGCAGCGAGCCCGACCACCAGGGGTGCGATCGATCCACGCTCGCCCCGCCGAAGGTCCGTCACGGTCGCTCCGCGCGGAAGGTCCCGTACGGCGACTGGTGCCGTGCGCTGACCGCGACCGCTGGTGCTTGAGCGCCGAAGACGTCCGGCACCAGCGGAAGACCGGCCGAGGTGCGGATCTCCGCGATCACGATCGATCCAGGCGTCAGGCAGCGATCCGGCCGAGGTCGGCAGCGGATCGTCAGCGCGAACGTCGCGTCGATCCCCTGGTCGGCGAACGCGAGCCGGGCAGCGATCAGCGCCCGGTCGTACCCGGCCGCCTGCCCGGAGGCGCCCACGTAGGCGCGGCTCGAAGAGCGCGCTGCAGCCGACGCCGCGTACGCCGAACGCTGGACCTCGAAGACCGACAGCATGATGTAGAGCAGCGGCACCAGCAGCAGGATCGCGAGCCAGACGAACTCGACGATGGCCGTGCCGTCCTCGTCGCGGGTCGTCACGGCGCCACCTCCCGGACGCCGTGACCGGTCACCTCGATCTCCACCCCGGGACCCCAAAGCCCCAGCGGCGGGACGACCGCCCGGATCCGCACCTCGACGACCGGCAACCCGCCGTGCTGGCTGTCGCGAGCACTGACCTCCCGGAGGAACCGGTCAGCGACGACATCGTCCAGCTGGGTGCGGGCCCGCGCGACGCCGGACTCGGGCCGCCTGCCGAAGGTGGCCGCGTGCCGGGCCGCCTCGGTGGCCGCGGCGGCGACGGTGTTCCGCACGTACAGCGTCAGCCCGACCTGGATCAGACCGAGCACCAACGGCACCAGGACCAGGGAGACCAGGACGAAGTCGACCACGGCGGCGCCGCGCTCCTTCCTCAGCCGGTGACCGAGGCGAGCGCGGCCCGCAGCATCTCGTTGAGCTGCTCGCCCGCGACCGCCCAGAGCCCGGCCACCAGCCCGGCGCTCATCACCGTGACCGGTGTTCGAAGACTCCTACCGCTCCCAGGACTCGCCCCAGGTCGTCCAGCCCACGATCCGACCCCGCGGCCGCCCGGTCAACACCTCGACCCGGTCCAGGATCGTCGCCAGCTCAGACCGCCGGTGCGCAACCGGCCACGTCTCCCAGCGCTGAAGCAACTGCGCAGCCACCCGCCCCGGGTTCGCGACCACCGTGCGCTGCTCCAGCAACGCGTCCTCGTACGCCGCCTGCACGCCTTCCAGCTGCTCGGCGAGCTCGTCGTGCGCGAGCTTGTACGCCCCCGCCGGGAGCGGCGTCTCAGCGTTCTGCACTGCGAGCCGCGCGAGCGCCTCCTCCGCCCGATCCACGGCACGCCCCAGCCGTTTCACGTCGGTCCGGACCGTGTCCCGACGCACCTTCGACTTCATCGCTGCCTCGTGGGACTGGTCCGCCTCGCCGGCGAGCTCGGTCAACCAGTCGTAGACCGCGCCCTCGACGAACTTCGCCATCACGTACCCGCCCGCACATCCCTCCGGGCCCTGCTCTTTCCCGGTCCTGCACCGGTACTTCGGCTGCCTTTGGTCACCGAACTGCCCGGCCACCATCGGCCGCCCGCACCGGGCGCACCGGACCAAACCGGAGAGCAGGTACTGGGACCGCTCACGACGCGCAGGAGCCGCTGCACGGGCCCTCCGGGCGTCCAGGTACGCCTGCCACGTCTTCGCGTCGATCAGAGGCTCGTGGATCCCAGGAAGCAGCTCACCGCGGTGCATGAACTGGCCCGAAGCGAACCCCGAATCCATCACCCGCCGCAACGCCCGCTCCTCCCACAACCCACCAACCATCGTCCGGAACCCATGGGCGTTGAGCCACCGCACCAACGAGTACACCGACTCCCCCGCGACGTAGCGCCGGAACACCTTCGCGAGCACCGGCCCCGTGACCGGATCAGGCACGTGCAGCTTCTCCACCAGGTCGTAGACGTACCCCCACCTCGGCTTCCCGTTCGCCGGCTTCCCGGCCCGCACCCGCCGCTCGTGGGCCTCCTTCCACCCCTCCCCGATCTGCTCGGCGAAGAACGCGTTCAGCTCCCCCACCATCCCCCGCGCGAACCGGCCCGAACTGGTGGTCGTGTCGAACTGCTCGGTCGCGGACTCGATACGCCCGCCGGCGGCCTCGACCCGGGCGATCGCGGTCGCCCACTTCAGGCGGTGCCGGGCGACCCGGGAGAACTTCCACACGACTAGGACGTCGTACTCCCCGACCTCGACCGCAGCCACGGCACGCTCGAGCGTCGGCCACCAGGCTGATCGGTCACGGGACCCGGACTCGTCGATCCCCTCGATGGAGTCGACCAGGTCGTACCCGCGGGACACGGCGTACGTCTCGATCGCGTTCCGCTGGATCTCCGGGGACGCCATCCCTTCCCGCTCCTTCGACACCCGGACGGCGCCGAACGCCCTAGGTGCAGCGGCGGGAACCGAACGGAGCGGCCGGGCAGTCATTCGATCCGTACACCCCGGACCAGGTAGCTCTCGTCACCGTCGTACCGCGCCTGGCAGGAGTAGGTGCCGCGGATCATCGCACCGAAGGAGTTCTCCGAGTCGACTGCACCGGTGACCGTCCACTGGCCCTCGGCCGTTTCGGCGGCTCGGTCGTTGGAGAACTTCGCGGACGCGGGCGACTTCAGCCTCTCCTTCACAGCCTGGTGGCAGGCATCGATCGCCCCCAAGTCGGTGCCCCTGTCGTCTTCGGGGAACACCGCGGCCCAGATCCAGCCGCCGATCAGGATCGCGGCGAACACCCCGACCAACCAGAGACAGCCCTTTCCCATTCCGGTGGCGTCACCGGTCGGGGTCACCGGCTCGACGTCGCTCTGGCAGTGCTTGCACTTCGTCGCCGCCGCCTGGATCTCCTCGGCACAGTGCGGGCATTTCCTCGTGGTCATGCGATCTCCTCGGAGAGCAGGTGGACGCGGCTGCGGAGGTACTTCCGGTCATCGACGGTGAGGTGCTGCTCCCGGGTCCTCAAGATCGGGACGTCGACGTCGAGTTCAAGGGCGATCTCGTTGTGGTCGCGGGTCCAGGCCAGGACGCCAGCGAGTTCGTCCAAGGCAATCAACCGGATCGCAGCGAGCCGGTCGGCCTCCAGCTCTTCGCGTTTCTCGAAGGCGGCCGTGTAGGTCTCGGCGTGCCCGAGGTCGAGGTGGGCGATCGCGTGGGCAAGACTGCAGCGACGCCCCGCAGGGGTCTGACCGGTCCCGATGAGGATTACCTTCCGACGTCGGCATAGGACCTCAGGGACTACCCCGCCGATGAACCGGTGCCGGATCACCCAGTCGGGATACCGGAGAGCAGCGTCGGCTCCGGGGTCGTAGGTCACCGCTCTCGGGAGACCTGTTCGATCGTCCACTCGATGATCCCCTCCGCCTTCGCTAGCACCTGACCCCACTCTTCGTCGGTGAATCCAGGTGGGCGACGGAACCGAAGCGTTGCCTCGTCACCCACCACTGCATCCTGATCGTCACCACCGACAGGCGGCACTTCCATGCCGGCGGCGATGGCCGTGATTGTTCCTGGAGGCCACCCGAGAGCTGCCTCTAGGCGTCCCTGCGTCGGGCTCTTCGGCCATCGGGCTCCCGAGAGGAAGTCTCCGATCGTGTTGATGTCGACGCCGGCCTGGCGGGACAGCTCGGTGTTCGTCCAGCGTCGATGCGACATCTCCGCGTGTATGGCCAGACGGGCCCGTGTTCGCCCCTCTTCGCGCTCCATGGTGGTCCTCGTTGGTTCGTCATGCCGAGAGTGTTTCCGGGAAAGTCAGGAAACATCAAGAGTCATCGACCTGTACACATCGGCACTTCTGGCAGGAATACACCAGAGTAATTACGCAGTCTGTGAGCGGCCTGACCTGCAACTTCGGACTGTTGCGGACAAGTTCCTAGTTCTCTATTGACAATGTTCCTAGTTGTTTCTAGAGTTCTCGGCATGACTCCGAAGAACGTCACCACTCAGGAACATCTGGAGCGCCAGCGCGTCGGAGCCACCCTCCGTCGAATCCGAACCATCCGAGGCTGGAAGCTCGGCGAGTTCGCCACCAAGATCGACATCTCCTACGCCTACCTCTCCAACATCGAGGCCGGCCGAAAGCCGCTCCCGGACCACCTCCTGGCCCGGGCCGCGATCGTCCTGGAGTGCGACCAGATCGACATCAAGCACCCCGATCGCGGGGGAGCCGTCGCATGAACGGCCGCCCTCCCGTCGTCACCAAGGCCGAGGCGCTGCGGGCGTACGGCGAGTTGCGTGCCGAGCACCAGTTCGCGGTCGAGGACATGACGCCGAGGGAGCAGGCGGAGGCGGCGTGGTCGCCGACGTCTCGGTACTCGGTCGACGAGCTCGAGGACCTGATCCGGGCCGAGCGCGGCTACCCCGCCACGGACCGGACGACCAGGTCGGCCTGAAGGCAGAACCCACCCAGAAAGCCGAGACCCCGGCCAACCGACAAGTCAGACCGGGGCTCGAACTATCCGAAAGGCAGTATCCCAGATGAACGAGCACACGTTCCAGCAGCAGGTCGCGATCGCGCTCGCCGCGATCGGCCAGCACATGCACGAGCACGACCTCGCCTCCCCGATCAACATCGACATCGACCGGGTCCGGCCGCAGATCATGCTCCGCGTCCCCGACGAGGACTCGCAGCGGTCCTGGATCAACACCCTGGCGATCGACGGTGAAGAGAACGAGCCCTGGATGGGTCCGGACTGGACCAAGACGACGTGGTCGGTGCGGCTCCCGAACCTGGGGGTCCGGTTCAAGATCCGCGGACTTCGCCGTACGCCGGCCGCCCTGCAGGACCGGACGCTGACGGTAGTGCCGGCATGAGCCGCACGGGAGTCGCGGTCATCATCCGTTGCGTCACGGAGAACAACGACGGCCAGGAGACTACCTTCTACGGCCCGTTCCTGCCCCACGCTGGGGCAGCTACCCAGACGATGGTCGACAAGCTGCAGGCGGAGCACGCCGAACGCCAGGAACGCGGTGCGGTCCACCGCAATGCGTATCGGTACTGCTTCGTCGAGGACGTGTTCATCGGCGAGGGCGAGTCCGACGCCAAGGTCGTGTCGGCATGAACACGGTCATCGAGTTCCTGTTCCCCACCCCCGCCGCCGGGATCGCGTGGGGCTTGGTCCTCATCATCGCCGGGATCCTGGTGCACCAGTACGTAGCGCTCGAGGTCGGCGACCGCCGCGACTCCCGTGCGCAGGACCTGGAGGCCGCGCAGGACCAAGCCATCAAGGTGGCAACCCCCACGGTCTGCACTGAGCACCTCACCGTTCACCCGGCGATCCCGTTGCAGCGGGTCACCAACGGCGAGGACCTCCTCGGCGGTGCCCGATGACCGCCTCGACCGTTCGCGGCGAGTACGCGACGTGCGTGGACTGCGGCGGATCCGGCGTCCTCGGAACCGGTGAACGCGAGTGGGAGACCGGCGAGCACATCACGGTCACCTGCGGGTCCTGCACCGGCGACGGCACCGTCGACGCCGACTGGGTCCTGCTCTGCGAAGGGTGCCAGGACACCTTCTGGGCAGGGACCGGCTGCACCCACCACGGCGTGCACTGCCCCGACTGCATGCCGGGCCGGTGCGACGACTGCGCCGACGAAGCCCGAGCGGAGGTGTCCTGGTGACCGCGCCGCTGCACTCCCGCGAGATCAAGGGCCGCGGCCGCTACTACGGGCCTTGCTCCGAGACGTGCCCCTTGGGCTCTGACACCGGCGAGCTCTACATCTCCGTCACGAACGCCCAGTCCGTGATCAACAAGCCCGCCCTCCCGCCGGCGGCTGCCCGGGACACCGCGCAGGCTGCGTGGGACCGGCTCCCGCAGATGGTCGCCACCTCGCGGCAGCCTTTGGTAGGGATCCCGGTCGACGGGAACCCGAAGACCTGCGACCGCCGGTCCCCGGTCTCCACCCGGTGCGGCGGTTGCAGGTTCTGCCTGAACATGGTGATCAAGGCCCAGTACAAGGAGCAGTGGGAGACCAAGGCCGAGCTCGGCACCCGGGTCCACAACCGGGCCCATGCCCACGTCCTGGGTCAGCCGGCTCTCCCCGACGAAGAGGTCGAGCCGTTCTTCGGCCAGTACCTGGAGTTCCTCGAGCGGTGGAAGGTCGACCTCGACCAGCATGTCGTCGCCGCTGAGACCACGGTCTTCGACCGGAAGCACCGGTACGCCGGGACGGGCGACGTGTGGTTACAGCTCCCGACGGGGCCGGCGGGTCGTCGGCAGCTCTGGCTCATCGACATCAAGACCTCGCTGACCAAGCCCGCAAACGTGGTCTACGCCGACCAGGAACTGCAGCTCGCTGGGCTCCGGTTCGCGCCGACCGCGGTGCTGGTCGACGACACCGAGATCAAGGTCCCGACGTTCGCTGGTGCTGCGTTGTTGAACCTACGGCAGGAAGCGCATGCGCTGATCCCGTTGCCGGCGGGGAAGGACGCCCACCGGGCGTTCTTGGCGGCGGTGACGTTGCAGTCGCACTTCCATGGCCAGGACACGAAGGCGTGGCAGCCGCTCGATGTGCCGGCCGCTTCCCCGAAGGCGGTGGCCTGATGGCCGACCTCCGCCCTGACGAGTGCGAGTGGTTCCCGCTCTGCGAGAACGCCGCCGCCGGCATGGCCGCACACCCCGACCACGGCGTCATCCCGGTCTGCCAGACCCACGTCGACGTCTACCGAATCCCCCTCATCCGCAAGCCCAACCTCGAGAGGTTCTGATCTTCATGCCCATCAACCCCATCGTCCTGCAGCGCAGGCACGCCGAGCTCGGCCGGATCCGCCTCGGCAACCAGGTCGCCACCAACAACGGCAAGACCCGCCCGAACAAGCTCGACAAGTTCCGGTTCACCTCGTTCTCCGAGACCTTCATCCGAGACCTCGCCAACCAGTACGGCGGCCAGGCCCGCCCCTGGGACAACAACGGCAAACCCGAGTGGGAGGTCTTCACCGACGCCCAGACCATCCCCGTGATCGTCGTCAAGGGCGGCCTCTCGCAGTGGATGGAGACCTGGTCCGGCGGCGGCTGCACCCATCGTTGCGACGGCGTCACGAACGTCCTCACGGACTCCCCCTGCCAGTCCAACGACCCGGCCCACGCGAACGCGAAGCCCACCACCCGGCTCTCGGTGATGCTCCCCGAACTCGAAGCGATCGGGGTCTGGCGGATGGAGTCCCACGGATGGAACTCCGCCGCGGAGATCCCCGCGGTCGCCGAGCTCGCCCAGTTCGTCGGGGACCTGGTTCCCGCCCGGCTGCACCTGATGGAGCGCCGCACGGTGAAGGACGGGCAGACCTCCCGGTTCGTGGTTCCGGTCCTTGACCTGCAGATCGGGTCGGCCCGGTTGAAGGAGATCGTGAACGAGAAGTCCGGGGTCGCCGCTCTCCCGGCCGGGTCGGCGCCGGCCCTGGAGGCGCCCGGTCATGCGGCGCTCCCCCAGGCTCCGGCGATCCCGAACTACCTGGAGCAGGCCCAGCAGTGCTCGACCGCACAGGCGGTGGGTGCGATCTGGCGGAAGGCCCACGACGCAGGGCACCTGACCGAGGAGCTCGCGGCGCAGCTGAAGCTCGTCGGGGACGCGCTCGCCGCGGCCGCTGCAGGGCCGGACGTCGACGGTGCGTACGACGCTGAGGTCGTCGACGAAGCTGCGGCGGCCGAGGCGGACCTGGTCTGGCAGCAGGTTCTTGCGGAGGGTGGCCGGCAGGGGATGAACCTGGACACGGTCACGAACGGGTACGCGGAGTTCTCCGGTGGGCTGATGGCCACGCAGGCGACCGCGGCGCAGCTGACGGCGTACCTGGGGCACCTCCAGTCGGTGTCAGCGTGAGCACCACGGACGTCGCGAAGTGGGCGACCATGCCGATGCTCGGGTTCGATCTGGAAACCACTGGCGTCGACGTCTTCACCGACCGCATCGTCCAGGCCGCGATCACCCCGGTCCGCGACGGCGTCCCGCTGCAGTCCACGACCTGGCTCGTGAACCCCGGGATCGAGATCCCCGACGAGGCCGCCGCCGTCCACGGCATCACCACCGAACGCGCCCGCGCCGAAGGCGGTGACCCGGCACAGATGCTGTTCGAACTCACCGGCCAGCTCGCCCTCACCATGGGCCGGGTCATCCCCGTCGTTGTCGCCAACGCGTCGTACGACCTGACGCTGCTCGAGGCCGAGAACCGGCGCCACAACATCGACTCGTTGGCGTCCCGGGTCAAGCCCCGGCCGGTCGGTCCGATCATCGACCCGATGGTCCTCGACAAGTACGTCGACCCCTACCGGCGTGCGATCTGCGCGAACAACAAGCAGCCGTGCGGTTGCGGGGCCGTCGACAAGAAGCTGTCCTCGCTGTGCCTGCACTACGGCGTCGACCTGACCGTAGCCCATGACGCCGGCGCCGACGCCCTCGCCGCGTGCCTGCTCGTTCCGAAGATCATCGCCCGCTACCCCACGAAGTTCCGGGGGTTCACCGTCGGTGCGCTGCACCAGGCGCAGATCGGGTGGCGGCGCGAGCAGGCGGACTCGTTGCGGGCGTACTTCGACAAGACCGGGACCGCCCATGACGGGGTGGATCCGTCGTGGCCTATCCGACCGGTCCCGACCGTGAACGCCGAACCGCAAGGAGCACTGCTGTGAACGCCGAGATCGCCACCGCCTCCGCCTGGACCCAGGCTGACCGCCGGACCCAGCAGACCAACATCGCGCTCAACGAGTTCGACGCCGCCATGCACCACGCCGCCACCGCGCCGCCGCTGGCCGAGCACCTCGACCCCACCCCGGTCCTCGCGAAGCGCCGCACCCGGGCACGGGCCCGTGCCATGTACGTCGCGATCGCCCGGGTCGCCGCCCAGCTCGCACGAGTCGAGGGCCAGGCATGAGCGGCCGGATCTGGTTCGCCTCCATCGCCCTCGGCACAGCCATCGCCCTGCTCTGGCCCGGGACCGGTGTCCTCCGATGAGCGCCGCCTGCAGCAGCCACCTCAACGGCGGGCCGTTGGTCTGCGACCGGACGGACCCGCACACCACCGGCTGCACGTACACCGCGCCCGGCGCACCTGACCGCCACGACACCACCGAGGCGAACGCAGAGGAGACCCGCGGATGAACGGCAACGGCTACAACGCCGCCACCAAGCCCTCCGCCGCTCCCTTCACCACGGCTCAGCGCCAGCGCCTCGAGGCCATCACCTTCGCCCGAGAGCTCCGCGGCCAAAACGCGCCCCTCCACGAGTGGCTCGACATGGCCGCCTACATCGAAACCGGAGAGCACTGATGAACACCCTCCAGATCAACGTCACCGGCACCCCAGCCCCCCAGGGCTCCAAGCGAGCGTTCGTCGTCAAGAACCGGGCCGTCGTGGTCGACGACAACAAGCCCACCCTCCGCAGCTGGCGCCAAGACGTCCGCGCAGCCGCCCTCGAAGCGATCTACGCCACCACCTGGGCCACCCTCGACGGCCCCATCACGATCCTCGTGACCTTCTACCTCCCCCGGCCCCGCGGCCACTACGGCACTGGCACCAACGCCCACCGCATCAAGCCCTCCGCACCACAGTTCCCCGCCGTGAAGCCCGACATCGACAAGCTCGCCCGTTCCACCCTCGACGCCCTTGGCGAAGCCCAGGCATGGACCGACGACTCCCGTGTCGTGGTCCTCGGCGCCACCAAGCAGTACGCCGACAACCGGCCTCCCGGAGCCGAGATCCAGATCAGCGCTTGCACCCCTCTGATCACCGCGGCGGCCTCGACGGCCTCCCTCCCTCTGGCCTCCCCCACCGGGGCCGCCGCGGTCCAGGAGGCACTGCTGTGAGCCTCAACGATCAGCCCCTCCCCCTCCTCACCATCCAGGAGCTCCGCACCGCCGAAGCCCCCAAGCTGTACCGGCCCCACACCACCACCAAGCCGAAGCCGTTCGACTGGGACGCCATCACCCCGACCTGCAGCGACTGCGGGACCCGCACCGGGCAGGTCAACACCACCACCGGCCTCTGCCCCACCTGCGACCCCGACCGACCAGCCGCCCAACCCACCCGGCCGGCAGCCAAGCCGAAGCAAACCCGGGTCCGCGCCACCTTCGACACCGACGCAGCCATCGAAGCCTACGAAGGCGGCCAACGCATCCCCGAGATCGCCGACGCCCTCAACGTGCAGCCCTACCGGATCCGGAACCTCCTGATCTACCGTGGTATCGAGCTCCGCGACGACCGCGCCCGACGCTGGTCCGAAACACCCCGCAAGCCGCGCGCCGCCGGCGCCCGGATCCCCAACACCTGCAACCCCATCGACGAGCACGCCCTAGTCACCGCCTACCTCGACGGCCAGTCCTCCGGGCAACTCGCGACCGCCTTCCACATCTCCCCCAAGCGGGTCCGCGACACCGTCGCCCGCCACGGCCACCCCCTCCGCGACGACCGCAAGACCCGATCCGGCGGAAAGCCCAAGACCTACGACCCCGCCCTCGTCGAGAAGATCCGGGACCTCTACCTCAACGACCTACTCTCCCAAGCCCAGATCGCACAACGCATCGGGACCAGCGTCAAGGTCGTCCAGACCGTGATGGTCCGGCACCAGATCCCCGCCCGCCAGGGCGAGACCGGCCGCATCGACGGTGCCGCACCCCTCAAGGCCGCGATCGCCGAGTACGGCGTCCCGATCCACGACATCAAGAGCTGGGCCCTTACGCACGGGCTGCTCCACGAGATCCAGCCCGGGATCCCACCCCGCCGCGTGTTCGACGCCTACGTCGACGCCCACCGCCAGGACGGGGCCGCCTGATGTCGCAGACCACCTGGTACTCCGGACCCCGCCTCAGCCCCGCCAGCAACCCGTCGCACCTCGTCGACGGCCTCGACCTTCCCGAATGGATGTCCGACGGCGTTTGCTCCCAGACCGACCCCGAGGCGTTCTACCCCGAGAAGGGCGGATCCAGCCGCGAAGCGAAGCGGGTCTGCCTGACCTGCCCGGTCCGCACCGAGCGCCTCGACTACGCCCTCGAGCACGGCGAACGGTTCGGGATCTGGGGCGGCCTCACCGAACGGCAGCGCCGCAAGCTGCTGAAAGCTGAGAGGACCGCACCATGACCGTCCTCGCGTTCCCCGGAACCACCGCCCCGGACGCCGGCGACACCGTCTCCAGCGCCACCGTCCTCGACGCCACCGGCATCACTTTCCGCCGCCTCGACCACTGGACCCGCGTCGGCTACCTCCGTCCTGTTCCCCGGCGCGCCGAGCACTCCGGCTACCCCCGCCAGTACCCGCGCACCGAGATCGCCGTGGCGTGCCTGATCCGCGACCTCACCAACGCCGGCATCACCCCCAGAAGGCCGCCACCTACGCCCGCGAGCTCCTCGACCAGGGCTTCACCAGCATCGCCGGCATCACCGTCCACCTGCCCGACACCCACTGAGAGAAGGACCCGCCTTGACCCGCCAGACCAAGACCCCGAAGCAGCGCGCCGAGGAAGCCCTCGCACTCGCCAACCGCAAGGTCATCCGCCTCGACCACGACGTCGACCGCCTCCAAGTCGAACTCATCACCAAGACCCGCGAACGCGACGAAGCCGTTGCGCTCCAGGCCCACGCCCGCCAACACCCCGCCCTGCAAACCCCCACCTCCATCACGAAGGAAGTCTCATGACCACCATCAACCCCGAGAAGCTCGCCCAGCTCGACGACCTGACCCTCGCGACTGGCAGCCACACCAACTTCGACGAAGGCCACTGCGCCATGGAAGTCGTGTCCTGGCTCGCCGACGAAGGCTTCACCGACGCACCCTCCTGTGCCTCCCCCGTGCTGCGCCGCTACGTCATCGCGCTGAACGACCGCTGGGACAACGAGAAGCGTCAGCAGCTCAAGCCTTACCTGGTCCGGATGATCGGCACCGGCGGCGACGGTAAGGACGAACTCCGCGAGCAGTTGGCAACCCGTGCGCTGCTGGAGGACCTTCTGGCGCCGTGGTTCCGGCTGGCCGGCATGAACGACGAGGCCGACCAGCTTGCCTCGCTGGTCACCGCTGGTCGAGACGAGCAGTTGGCCGCGATCCGCAGGTTCCGGGACAAGGCGTGGGAGATCCGCAGTGAGCGATTCGATTCTCTTCGTGCCACGGTGAAGGCGAAGTTCCTTGAAGCCATCGAAGAGAAGCGGGCCGCCTGGGCCGCCGGGGCCGCCGGGGCCGCCGAGGCCGCCGGGGCCGCGAATGTCGGTG
>JBKJIN010000091.1:0-19090 GCA_046598425.1 Marmoricola sp.
GGACTCCGACTGGGACCGCGAGAAGCTGCAGGAGCGGCTGGCCAAGCTCGCCGGCGGCGTCTGCGTCGTCAAGGTCGGCGCGGCCACCGAGGTGGAGCTCAAGGAGAAGAAGCACCGCATCGAGGACGCCGTCTCCGCGACCCGCGCCGCGATCGAGGAGGGCATCGTCCCCGGCGGCGGCTCCGCGATCATCCACGCGGCCGCTGTGCTCGACGGCGACCTTGGCCTCACCGGTGACGAAGCGGTCGGTGTTCGCATCGTCCGCAAGTCGGTCGACGAGCCGCTCCGCTGGATCGCCGAGAATGGTGGCGACAACGGCTACGTCGTCGTCGCCAAGGTCCGCGAGGGCGGCCCCGGCACCGGCTACAACGCAGCCACCGGCGAGTACGGCGACCTGGTCGCCCAGGGCGTCATCGACCCGGTCAAGGTCACCAAGGCAGCGCTCACGAACGCCACCTCGATCGCGGGCATGCTGCTCACGACCGAGACGCTGATCGTCGAGAAGCCTGCCGAGGAGGAGCCGGCCGCGGCCGGTGGTCACGGCCACGGTCACGGCCACTGAGCTCAATCGAGCACTGAACGGCGCCGTCCGGACGCGAGTCCGGGCGGCGCTGTTCTGCTTGCCCGGCACGGCGCGGCCGTTCGCGGGGTTCCGCAGGTCCGCACCGACTCGGCTTGATAGCGTCCACCAGTGCCCTCCACTCTGAACTCGACGTTGGTCAGTGGCGCTCATCAGCTCCGTCAGCTGATCCCTGCGAGCGCGGCACCCTTGATCGTCCGTCGCCGGGTCGACCAGCTCTGGTCCGACAACGCCGTCCGCGGGATCGAGCACCTGACGACGCAGCGCGACCCCAATCGGTCGATCGTGCTGAGCTTCAGGCACCACCTCAGCCTGGTGGCCTCCGGGGCGTCACGAGGATGCCGTCCTGGCGTGGCCCGAGGTCGAGGATTGAACGTCTTGGACCGGGTGGATGCCTCGTGCTGAGGACCATGGCCCTGAGCGGGCTCGCACGTTCCTTCGGATTCCTGCCCCAGGGGATCGCGACCCTGCTGGCGAGCCACCTGATCATCAAGCACTACGGGTTGCACGCGTTCGACACGTACGCGCTGATCGTCTCGGCGATGGCCCTGATCCCGTTGAACAACCTCGGTGTCGGCGCCTCCATCACCCAGGCGATCGCTGCGTACGGCGCCGAGGACGAGCGGTCCCTCCGGTCAGCGCTCACTGCTGCACGGGTGCTGACGATCTCGTCGCTCTCCGTCGCGGTCGTCTCGACCGTCTTGGGCATCCTCGACCTGTGGCCGCGGCTGCTCGGTGACCAGGCCGGTGCGAACGCGTTCACCGCGGCCGGCATCATCGTGTACGCCGTTAGTTTCGTGCCGGGTCTCGCTCAGAACGTCCTGCTCGGGGCGGACCGCAACCACGTCTCGCTGATCGTGATCTCCTTCCAGGCGCCCCTGGCGCTGCTCGCGATCTGGCTCCTGATCGTGCTCGACGCGGACGGGCGGTGGGTGGTCCTCGCGCCGGCGCTGGCCGTGCTCGGCGTCAACCTCATCACGATGGTGTTGAGCGAGTGGCTGGTGAAGTTTCCCTGGGGACGGATCGTGCGGAGGGTGCCGTTCCGGCGCCGCTACCCGGGCGCGAAGATCCGCAATCTCTCCGGGCCGATGATGATCACCTCCCTCTGCGTGCCGATCGCGTTCACCGGGGACCGGATCGTGCTCAGCCACGTCTCCACCGCCGAGGCGGTGGCGAACTACTCGGTGGTCCTGCTGATCTTCTCGCCGGTGCTGGGGCTGATCGGTGCGGTCGCCCAACCGCTGTGGCCGGTGTTCACCAAGGCTCGCAGCCTGGGCGAGCGCGGGCCCGCGATGCGACTCATCTTCGGCGCGTTCGTCCTCGGCACCGTTCTGATCTGCGCGGCGCTGGTCCTGATCTCCGACCGCCTGGGCCACATCATCGGCGCCGACGAGATCAATCTCGGCTACATCCTGCCGACGTTGATGGCGCTGGTGATGGTCGTGCTGGCGGTCGCCTACCCGCTCTCGATGAGCATGATCGATCCGGCGGGCGCCCGGTTCGCCGCGATCTGCGCGGTCCTCACGGTGCCGACGAACATCGGCTGCTCGATCTGGCTCGCGCGGGAGTACGGGGCGCTGGGGCCGCTGATCTCGCTCTTGGTCGTGAGCCTCGCCGTCCAGGTGATCCCGGCGCTGATCTTCGTACGCCGTCGTGAGCGGAGCCGTCAGGTCATCGAGATCAGCTGATCCGGGTCAGCGCCCGATCGCGGTCAGGATCGTCGGGTCGACCTCGCCGAATACAGTCCCGAAGATCCGGACGCAGCGCTCGGTCATGGCGTCAGGGGTGACGTCGGGGTGGTCCAACCACCAGTTCACCAGGGCCCGGAACGCGCTCTCCCAGACCGCGTGCATGGCGGAGGTGTCACCCCGGTCGGTGTTCCCGGCGAGCCGCATCAGCTCACCCACGCCGTCCTCGCCGAGCGCGAAAATGCGGCGCTCGTAGTCCAGGTACGCCTCGTGTCCGGCCCCGTCGCGCGGCGCCGTCGGGTCGAAGACCAGTCGCCAGATCCACGGTTGCAGCCCGAGCGCCGTGAACATCCCGTCGAGGGTCGCGAGCGCCCGGGCTAGGCCGATGGTCCCGGATCGCGACGAGCGCTCGAACTCGGCCCAGAGCGTGGCGGCAGCATGCTGCACGCAGACCGCGTGCAGGCCTTCCTTGGACCCGAAGTAGTTGTAGATCAGCGGCTTGGAGATCCCGGCGGCCTCGGCGATGTCGGCGACCGAGGTCCCGGCGTACCCGGCGCTGCCGAAGGCGCGGCAGGCGACGTCGAGGATCTGTTGCTCGCGCTCGGCCCGTGCGACACCCTTGGTGCCAGCGTTCGCCCGTGTGGTGGAGGCCATACCAACAGTCTAGCCAGAGATATGAACCTGTGGTAACTTACTCCAGAGTCATATCAAGGAGACGACGATGAACGAGATCAACGAGTTGCTCGACCCGATGAAGAACCCGGTGACCTACGCGATCCCGTTCTTCCTGCTCACGATCGCGATCGAGCTGGCGGCGCTAAAGTTCCTCGACGACGACCACGACGACGACCAGGAGCAGGCGGACAGGCCGCGCACCGGATACCTCGGCCCGGACGCGCGCACAAGCATGACGATGGGGCTGATCTCGCTGGTCTTCTCGCTGGCGCTCAAGGTCGGGTCGTTCCTCGTGTTCATCGCGGTCTTCACCCACCTGACTCCGGACTGGATCAAGATGCCGACCGACACCTGGTGGTACTGGGTGCTGCTGATCGCCGCGGTCGATCTCTCCTTCTACGCCTCGCACCGGTTCGTGCACCGGGTCAACGTCGGCTGGGCGGCCCACCAGGCGCACCACTCGAGTGAGTACATGAACTTCGCCACCGCGCTGCGGCAGAAGTGGAACCCCTGGTTCGAGTTCCTGTTCTGGTTGCCGCTGCCGTTCCTCGGCTTCGACCCGTGGACGATCTACGTCGCGTTCGGGATCAACCTGATCTGGCAGTTCTTCACCCACACCGAGACCATCGGCAAGCTGCCGCGGCCGATCGAGTTCGTCTTCAACACGCCCTCGCACCACCGGGTGCACCACGGCTCGGACCCGGAGTACCTGGACAAGAACTATGCCGGGATCCTGATCATCTGGGACCGGATGTTCGGCTCCTTCGTCGAGGAGACCAAGCGGCCGACGTACGGGCTCACCAAGCCGGTGAACACCTACAACATGCTCAAGCTCCAGTACGGCGACTACGGCCAGATCATCCACAACGTCCGGGCGGCCGACTCCCTGCGCGACAAGCTCGGGTATCTCTTCGGGCCTCCGGGCTGGCAGCCGCCGGGTCACCTCGGCGATCCCGAGTTCGAGCCGATCCGGCCGCCGTCACCGGTGGGTTGATCAGGCGGGGTTCTCGCCGCTTCGCCCCTCGACAGGACTTTGACTCGCTCGGCGTCGAGCAGGCTCGTGCTGTGAGCGCTTGTTGACGCGCCCGTAACGATGGCGCAGCGGTCGTGCAACACGCCCTGGGCAGGATCAGGTCATGTTCTACCGGGTACGTACCAGGCTCACTGATACCCCGGGCGCCCTCGCACTGCTCGCGCAGCAGTGCGGAGACGCCGGGGTGAACATCCTTGCGCTGCAGATCTACCCGGAACTGGGGGCGGTGATCGACGACCTGGTCGTCGAGACGCCGGATGCCTGGACCGCCGCGGCGGTCGTGGGACTCGTGAGTGGCGCGGGAGGAGACGAGGTGAGCGTCGTCCCCTGTGCCACTCACGACCTCGTCGACCAGCCGACCGCCTGGCTGCGCGCAGCCCAGGCGGTGCTGGAGGATCCTGCCTCGCTGCCGGCAGAACTCACAGCGCTTCTCGGGGCGAGGGTGAGCTGGTCGGCCACGGAGCAGGTCCGCGCCGCGGCGCTGACCGAGTTCGCTGATCATGCGCGGTCGGCTGGGGGATCTCCCCCCGCGTCCGCAGCCGGCAGCGCCGTGGTCGAGTACGTCGTCGCCGAGGACGCGGTGCAGGCCCGGATCGGCGTCCACGTCGTCGGCGCGGCGAGCCTGCACGCGATCGTGGACGGCTCGGTCGAGGCCAGCCTCGAGGTGGCACCGGCCTGGCGGCGGCTCGGTATCGGCCGGCAGCTGCTGCGCCAGATCAGCGGTCTGGCGGTCGGGCGGGGCGCGGTCGAGCTGGTGATGCTGGCGCCGCCCACGGAGGAGGGCGTCGTCCCCGTCCTCGCTGCTGCCGGGATGCGCGGCCGGATCCGGCTGACCGAGCAGGGGCTGAGCGTGCACGTGAGCCTGGCCGGCGTACGGCCATTGGGCGAGCTCGTCATGTGACCACGGCGGACACTGCGGCAGCAGCACGCCGCGCCATCTCTTAGACTGGAGCATGACCTTCGAAGTCCCTGAAACGTTCGCAGCGAAGTTCGCCTTCTTGGGCCTCACCTACGACGACGTCCTCCTGCTTCCCGGGTCCTCGGACCTGAATCCCAACGAGATCGACACCACCACCCGCCTGACGCGGGAGATCTCCCTGAAGGTGCCGCTGATCAGCGCGGCGATGGACACCGTCACCGAGTCGCGGATGGCGATCGCAATGGCGCGCGAAGGCGGCCTCGGTGTCCTGCACCGGAACCTCTCGATCGCCGACCAGGCGTACCAGGTCGACCTGGTGAAGCGGACCCAGACCGGGATGATCTCCAACCCGATCACGATCGGTCCGGACGCGACGCTAGAGGACCTCGACAAGACCTGCGGCGAGTACCGCGTCTCCGGCCTGCCGGTCGTCGACGTCGACAACCGACTGCTCGGCATCATCACCAACCGCGACCTGCGGTTCACCCCGGTCGCCGAGTGGGCCACCACCAAGGTGGACGAGGTGATGACCCCGATGCCGCTGATCACCGCGCCGGTCGGCATCTCCCGCGAGGACGCCACCGCGATCCTGCGCCAGCACAAGCGCGAGCGCCTCCCGATCGTCGACGCCGACGGTCGGCTCGCGGGTCTGATCACCGTCAAGGACTTCGTCAAGGGCGAGCAGTTCCCGAACGCGTCCCAGGACGCCGACGGCCGGCTGATGGTCGGCGCAGCCATCGGCTACTTCGGCGACGCCTGGGAGCGGGCCACCACGTTGATCGACGCTGGTGTGGACGTGCTCGTCGCGGACACCGCCCACGGTCACGTGAAGCTGCTTCTCGACATGGTCGCCCGGCTCAAGTCCGACCCGGCCACCAAGCACGTCCAGGTGATCGGCGGCAACGTTGCCACCCGCGCCGGTGCGCAGGCGTTCGTCGACGTCGGCGCCGACGCGATCAAGGTGGGCGTCGGCCCGGGCTCGATCTGCACGACGCGCGTCGTCACCGGGGTCGGCGCCCCACAGGTCACCGCGGTCTACGAGGCGTCCCTCGCCGCCGGGCCGGCCGGCGTACCGGTGATCGCGGACGGCGGCCTCAAGCACTCCGGCGAGATCGCCAAGGCCCTGGTCGCCGGCGCGGACGCCGTCATGCTCGGCTCGCTGCTCGCCGGGTGCGAGGAGTCCCCGGGCGACCTCGTCTTCGTCAACGGCAAGCAGTTCAAGTCCTACCGGGGCATGGGCTCGCTCGGGGCGATGTCGAGCCGCGGCAAGAAGTCCTACTCCAAGGACCGCTACTTCCAGGCCGAGGTCACCAGCGACGACAAAATCGTCCCCGAGGGGATCGAGGGCCAGGTCGCCTACCGCGGCCCGCTCGCCGCGGTCGCCCACCAGCTCATCGGCGGGCTCAACCAGTCGATGTTCTACGTCGGCGCCCGCACCGTGCCCGAGCTCAAGGAGAAGGGCCGGTTCGTCCGGATCACGGCCGCCTCGCTGAAGGAGTCGCACCCGCACGGCGTGCAGATGACGGTCGAGGCCCCGAACTACTCGGGCATGTGACCGATAGGCTCCGCCAGTGACTGATATCGAGATCGGCCGGGCCAAGCGCGGTCGCCGCGCCTACTCCTTCGACGACATCGCGATCGTGCCGAGTCGGCGTACCCGCGACCCCGAAGAGGTCTCCACCGCCTGGCAGATCGACGCCTACCGGTTCGACCTGCCGATCATGGCGGCGCCGATGGACTCGGTGATGTCGCCGGAGACCGCGATCGCGCTGGGCAAGCACGGCGGCCTCGGTGTCCTGAACCTCGAAGGCCTCTGGACCCGGTACGACGACCCGGCCCCGTTGCTGGAGGAGGTCTCCGGACTCGACCGCGACGCCGCGGTGGTGCGGATGCAGGAGGTGTACGCCGCCCCGATCCAGGCCGAGCTGATCACCGAGCGGCTCCGCCAGGTCCGTGACGCGGGCGTCACCGTCGCCGGTGCGCTCTCCCCGCAGCGGACCAAGGAGTTCGCCAAGACGGTCGTCGACGCGGGTGTGGACATGTTCGTCATCCGGGGGACCACGGTCAGCGCCGAACACGTCTCCGGCCAGGCCGAACCGTTGAACCTCAAGGAGTTCATCTACGAGCTCGACGTCCCCGTCATCGTGGGCGGCTGCGCCACTCACCAGGCGGCCCTGCACCTAATGCGGACCGGGGCGGCCGGCGTCCTGGTCGGCTTCGGCGGCGGAGCGGCGCACACCACCCGCACCGTGCTCGGGGTCTCGGTCCCAATGGCCAGCGCGGTCGCCGACGTCGCGGCTGCCCGTCGCGACTACATGGACGAGTCCGGCGGCCGGTACGTGCACGTCATCGCCGACGGCTCGATCGGCCGCAGCGGCGACATCGCCAAGGCGATCGCCTGCGGCGCAGACGCCGTGATGATCGGTTCCCCGCTGGCCCGTGCCAGCGATGCGCCGGGCCGGGGCTTCCACTGGGGCGCCGAGGCTCACCACGCCCAGCTGCCGCGCGGTGAGCGGGTCGAGATCGGCACCGTCGGCACCCTGGAAGAGATCCTCTTCGGGCCCTCCCGGGTGGCCGACGGCACCATGAACCTGGTCGGTGCGCTGCGCCGAGCGATGGCGACGACCGGCTACACCGAGCTCAAGGAGTTCCAGCGCATCGAGGTCGTCGTCCAGTAGTCGTTGAGTTAGGCCCTCTGGTCAGACGAATCGTGAGTTCTGGTTCCGCTCAAGACCACGACTGCTGATTCGATCGGTCACGAGGCCTGATTCAACGGGCGGCGGCGCGCGACCAGCACCCAGGCGACGGCCAGCAGGTACATCGCCAGGCCGTAGGTCAACACCAGTAGGGCGGCGGCGTCGGCATCGTCGACGAAGGCCACCGCGGCGAGTGCCAGGGACAGGTTGCGTACCAGCGTCGTCATCGCGGTGGCCCGGCGTACGGCGGGCGCGCCCAGCGCCGCGGCGCCGCCGAGGAGCGTCAGGCCGAGAATGACCCCGATGCCGATCAGGGCGTCGGCACCGTTCTCGTCGAGGTCGGCGCCGGAGGTGATCACCAGGACGACGATCAGGGCGGCGAGCATCAAGTCGGCGAACCGTCGGGCCCGCGGGTGCAGGCCGGCGGCCAGTCCCGGACGACGGCTGCTCAGGGCCAGGCCGGCGGCGAGCGGCAGCCACTGGAATGCGACCAGGGCGGCGACCAGGGCACCGAGCCTAATCGAGGTGTCGTCGGAGCCGACGTACAGGTGCAGCCAAAGCGGGGCGCTGACCAGGCTGGTGATCGCCAGGATCACCTGCAGGGCCACCGCGTGCGCCCGATCGCCGCGAACGTGCAGGGAGAGCAGCGCCCCGGTGCCGCCGCCCGGAGCTGCGGCGACCACCATCAGCGCGAGCGAGGCGGTCGGGTCGAGGTCGAGGGAGCCGAGCAGGACGAACGCGGCGGCCGGGATCGCCGCCAGGTTGACCAGGACCGCGACCGCCAGCGGGGCCGGTCGTCGGGCCAGGGTGCCGAGCTCGCGCAGGCTGGTGGAGGTCCCCATGGCGAGCATGCCGCTGACCAGGAGGAGGACCACGAGGACCGTGGCGACCGGGTTCATCTGGCCGGCTCCATCACGCCGGGAGGTCCAGCGAGGCGATCAGCGCCTCGATGCGACCCCGGATCTCGTCGCGGATCTCCCGCACCGACTCGATGCCTTGCCCGGCCGGGTCGTCGAGCTTCCAGTCCTCGTAACGCTTGCCCGGGAAGAACGGACAGGCGTCTCCGCAGCCCATCGTGATCACCACATCCGAGACCTGGACCGACTCCGTGGTCAGCACCTTCGGGCGCGCGCCGGCGATGTTGATCCCGACCTCGACCATCGCGGCTACCGCCGTCGGGTTGATCGTCTCCGCTGGCGCCGACCCGGCGGAGAGCACCTCGATCCGGTCGCCGGCCAGGTGCTGCAGGAAGCCCGCCGCCATCTGCGAGCGACCGGCGTTGTGGACGCACACGAAGAGAACCGTGGGGCGGTTCATCGGGGGACCTCCTCGGCCGCGGCCGGGAAGAGCGCGTGGACTAGGCCGAGGGCGAGGGCCCCGCCGACGACCTGCATCAGGACGAACAGCGGGACGGAGGTCGGGTCGATCCCCGCGAAGGTGTCGGAGAACATCCGCGACACCGTGACCGCGGGGTTGGCGAAGCTGGTGGAGGACGTGAACCAATACGCCGCGGTGATGTAGCCGGCGACGGCGTACGCGACGGTCGCGGTCCGGCCACTGCGGAAGGCGCCGAAGACGACCACCACCAGGCCGAGAGTGGCGACGACCTCCGCGAGCAGGATGCCGCCCCCGTTGCGCTCGGTGGTGGCGAAGGTGACGGCATCGAGGTCGAACATCAGGTTCGCGACCACGGCGCCGAGGATGCCGCCGGACACCTGGGCGAGCGTCAGGACTCCGGCCTCGGACCAGCGGATCAGCCCGAGTGCTGCCTCGACGCCGGTCACCACCGGGTTGAACGCGGCCGAGACGGGTTGCAGGGTGAGGATCAGGGCGATGAGGACGGCTCCGGTGATCAGGCTGTTCACCAGCAGTTGGAGGCCCACGTCGTCGGGGGAGAGGCGTGAGGCAGCGATGCCGGACCCGATCACCGCCATCACCAGGAAGCCGGTGCCGACGAACTCGGCCAGGGCCTTGCGACCCAGAACCGGGCCGATGCTCTGCGTCAACGGCTGCCGCCGATCAGGGCGGCGAGGTCGGTGAGCGCCTCCTGGTGGACCCGGTAGTAGACCCAGACCCCGCGCTTGGAGCGGTCGAGCAGACCGGCCTCGTGCAGCACCTTGAGGTGGTGGCTGATCGTCGGTTGGGAGAGGTCGAAGGCGTCGTTGAGGTCGCAGACGCAGGCTTCGCCGCCATCGTGCGCAGCGACCAGCGAGAGCAGCCGGAGCCGGACCGGGTCGGCGATCGCCTTGAGCAGCGGGGCGATCCGCTCGGCGGTCTCCTCGGTGAGCGGTGAGGCGACCAGGGGCGAGCAGCACGCGACGGTCTCGACCGGCGTCAGCATCAGGGACTTCGACATGAATCAATATTGACAGATGTCGATGTGTGCTGCAACCTAAATATCGATAAACATCAATATCTACCCAGGAGGAACCCATGTCCCGGATCCAGCTCGCCCTCAACGTCGACGACCTCGAGGAGTCAGTCGCGTTCTACGCCACCCTGTTCAGCACCGAGCCGGCCAAGCGCAAGCCCGGTTACGCCAACTTCGCGATCACCGAGCCGCCACTCAAGCTCGTCCTCATCGAGAACCCGGGCCAGGGCGGATCGCTCAACCACCTCGGCGTCGAGGTCACCGACTCCGTGACCGTCGACGCCGAGCACCTGCGCCTCGGCGAGGCCGGGTTCGCCGCGACCGAGGAGCGCGCGACCACCTGTTGTTATGCCAAGCAGGACAAGTTCTGGGTCGAGAACGCCCCGAACGGCGAGCGCTGGGAGGTCTACACCGTGCTGGAGGACAGCGAGACCTTCTCCGGAGCCGAGTCCGAGCAGCAGGGCTGCTGCGGCAGCCAGGCCGGCGCAGAGCCGGAGCCGAGCGCAACCGCCTGTTGCTGACGCACTGCGGAGACCGGGGACGGGGACTCTGGAAGACTGGGCCCATGGCTCTGACAGCAGACCTCGGACCCGGTTCCCGTGCTGCCGCACTGACGGGCATGACGACGCACGAAGTCGACGTGCTGGTGGTCGGCTCCGGAGTGGTCGGTGCCGGCGTCGCGCTCGATGCCGTCTCTCGCGGGCTGTCCACGGCGCTGGTCGAGCAGCGCGACTTCGCCAGCGGCACCAGCAGTCGCAGCAGCAAGCTCGTCCACGGCGGCCTGCGCTATCTGGAGATGCTCGACTTCGCGCTCGTCCGCGAGGCCCTGGAGGAGCGCGGTCTGCTGCTCACCCGGCTCGCGCCGCACCTGGTCCGCCCGGTGCCGTTCCTCTACCCGCTGACCAAAACCTGGGAACGCCCGTACGTCGGCGCCGGCCTCGCGCTGTACGACGCGATGGCGATGGCCGGCAAGTACGACATGGGCGTCCCCAAGCACAAGCACCTCTTCCGCCGCCAGGTCGCCCGGATGGCGCCGGACCTGCGGACCGACCAGCTCACCGGCGCGATCCGGTACTACGACTGCCAGGTCGACGACGCCCGACTGGTGATGAACATCGCCCGGACGGCCGCGGCGTACGGCGCCCACGTCGCCTCGCGGACCAAGGTGACCGGCTTCCTAAGGGAACGCGAGCGGGTGGTCGGGGCGAAGGTCCGCGACCTGGAGAACGACCTGGACCTGGAGGTACGGGCCAAGGTGGTGATCAACGCCGCGGGCGTCTGGACCGACGAGATCCAAGCGCTGGTCGGGGGCAAGGGCGCACTTCGCGTCGAGGCGAGCAAGGGCATCCACCTGGTCGTCCCGCGGGACCGGATCCGCTCCGAGTGCGGGTTCATCACCAAGACCCCCACCTCGGTCCTCTTCGTGATCCCGTGGGGCCGGCACTGGATCATCGGCACCACCGACACCCCGTGGGACCTCGACCTGGCGCACCCGGCCGCGTCTCGCGCCGACATCGACTACGTCCTGGGCTGCCTGAACACCCTGCTGAAGGACCCCCTCGACCACGACGACGTCGAGGGCGTGTACGCCGGTCTCCGGCCGCTGCTGAAGGGCGAGACCGAGCCGACCTCGAAGATCTCCCGCGAGCACACCGTCGTCGCCCCGGTGCCGGGTCTGGTGATGATCGCCGGCGGCAAGCTCACGACGTACCGGGTGATGGCGAAGGACGCCGTCGACGTCGCCGCCAAGGCGCTCGAGGGCGGGGTCCGGCCGAGCATTACCGACCGCGTGCCGTTGCTGGGGGCTCACGGCTTCGAGACCCGGACCAACCAGCGCGCGACCCTGGCCCGGACCAGCGGGCTGCACATCTCCCGGATCGACCACCTGCTCGGTCGCTACGGCGGGATGGTCGACGAGATCCTCGACCTGATGATCGACGACCCGACGCTGGCCGAGCCGCTGATCCACGCCGAGGACTACCTCTGCGCAGAGGTCGTCTACGCCGTCAGCTACGAGGGTGCCCGGCACCTCGACGACGTGCTCTGCCGGCGGACCCGGATCTCGATCGAGACCTTCGACCGCGGCGCGCTCGCCGCCCACCAGGTCGCCGAACTGATGGGCGGCGTGCTTGCCTGGGACCAGGACCGGATCGACCAGGAGGTCGACCACTACCTGCGCCGCGTCGAGGCCGAGCACCAGAGCCAGGAGAAGCTCACCGACCAGGAGGCCGACGAGGCCCGGGTCAAGGCGCCGGAAGGTCCTTGGGCCGGCTGAGTGGACGCCGAGCGGGCGGTGGTGCGCATACGGCGGACACGCCCCGCCCGGTCGCCGTCGCGCGGCTACCGTGTCCCGGTGATCCCGCACCCCCGCGTCGCCCTCGCAGTGCTGGGCGTCTTCGTCCTCGCGCTGGTGCTGCTGGCCGTGCTGGTGCTCCGCGGAGGGAGTGCTGTCGGGGAGCCGCTGGAGTACCTGCCGGCCCCTTCGGCCGCGGACATCGCGGTTCCGGTGGCGCCGGCGACCGTGCAGCCGCAGGCGAGCCGCGGGATCGACCCGGCGTGGGCGGCACGCGCCGGGGAGGCTGCCGGCATCCCCGTCCCCGCGATGCTCGCGTACGGCGCCGCCCAGCTAGCCCTGGCCGAGCAGAACCCCGGCTGCCACCTCTCCTGGAACACCCTCGCCGGGATCGGCTGGGTGGAGTCCCAGCACGGGACCCTCGGCGACCGCACCCTCGGCGAGGACGGCCACTCGTCGACGCCGGTGATCGGGCCGGCCCTGAACGGCAACGGCTTCGCCGCGATCCGCTCGACCGCGTCCTCGGCGGCGTGGCACGGCGACCCGACCTGGGAGCACGCGGTCGGACCGCTCCAGTTCATCTCCTCGAGCTGGGAGCGCTGGGCCTCCGACGGTGACCAGGACGGGTACGCCGACCCGCTGGACCTGGACGACGCCGCGCTCGCCGCTGGCCGGTACCTCTGCGCCGACAGCCATGACCTGGCCACTGCCTCGGGGTGGAACCGCGCCATCCACTCCTACAACCACGACCTTGCCTACGTGCGCCAGGTCCTCGCTGCCGCCAACGCCTACGCCCAGCGGACCGCCCGGGGCTGAGCGTCGGCGTGGCCCCGTAGACTCGCCGCTGGTTGAGGTGTCTGCGCTCTGGTGCCGGCCTCGAGACCCACCCCCTCTCTTTTCCGAGCCGGGGGCTGTCTGCTTTGCCCCACGTCCAGGAGCTCTAGTGCGTCTCGCCGGCCTCGCCGATGCCGTCCTCACCGAACCGGTCCTCGCCGCTGCGCTGGCCGCGGCTGGCGCGCCCGGAACTTCCACGCTCGACCTGACCGGACCAGCGGCGCTGCGTCCCTTCGTGGTCGCGGGCCTGGAGCGCACCGGGCGGACCGTCCTGGTCGTCACCGCGACCGTCCGCGAGGCCGAGGACGTGGTGGCCGAGCTGGCGGACGTCGTACCCGCCGATCGGCTCGCCCACTTCCCGGCCTGGGAGACGCTGCCGCACGAGCGGCTCAGCCCGCGCAGCGACACCGTCGGCCGCCGGTTGTCGGTCCTGCGCCGGATCGTGCACCCGGGGGTTTCGACAGGCTCAACCAACGGGCCTGCCAACGGGCCGGTCCAGGTGCTGGTCGCCCCGATCCGGTCGGTGCTGCAGCCCCAGGTGAAGGGCCTGGCCGACCTGGTTCCGGTGGAGCTGGTCGCCGGGCAGGAGGTCGACCTCGACGAGGTCGTCGCCAGCCTGGTCGGCGCGGCGTACACCCGGGTGGACCTGGTGGAGAAGCGCGGGGAGTTCGCAGTTCGTGGCGGCATCGTCGACGTCTTCCCGCCGACCGAGGTGCACCCCTTGCGGGTGGAGTTCTTCGGTGACGAGGTCGACGAGATCCGCTCCTTTGCCGTCGCCGACCAGCGCACCCTGGAAACGGTGCAGCGCCTCTGGGCCCCGCCGTGCCGCGAGCTCCTGCTGACCCCCGAGGTACGGGCGCGGGCAGCGGCTCTCGGTGAGCGACACCCCGAGCTCCGCGAGCTGACCGAGAAGCTCGCCGAGGGCATCGCGGTCGAGGGCATGGAGTCGCTGACCCCAGCCCTGGTCGACGAGATGGAGCTGCTGATCGACCTGCTCCCGGAGCAGACCCACATCCTGCTCCTGGATCCCGAGCGGGTCCGGTCGCGAGCCCACGACCTGGTCGCGACCAGCGAGGAGTTCCTTGGCGCGAGCTGGGCCGCGGCCGCGTCCGGCGGGGTTGCCCCGATCGATCTGGGTGCCGCCTCGCTGCGCACCTTGGCCGACGTGCGCGAGGTGGCGCTGGCCCAGGGCAAGTCCTGGTGGGGGTTGAGCCCGTTCGGGCTTGGCCCGTCAGAAGCGCACGACGACGGTGACCCGTTCGATGAAGGGGCCGTGGAGTCCCGGGTCATCGGCGCGAGCCCGGTCGAGCCGTACCGGGGGGACCTGGAGGCCGCGGTCCGCGACATTGCGGCGCACCTCGCCGCCGGGCGCCGGGTGGTCGTCGTCCAGCAGGGCCACGGACCGGCCGAGCGCACCGTCGAGGTCCTCGGGGAGCACGACGTACCGGCGCGCCTGGTCGAGCAGGTGCTGACCGGTCCGGCGGACGGGGTCGTCGAGGTGACCCAGGCCGCGCTGTCCGCGGGACTGAGCCTGACCGAGCCCGGGCTAGTGGTCCTGACCGGCGAGGACATTTCCGGCCAGAAGGCCTCGACCCGCGACATGCGGGCGATGCCGACCCGGCGTAAGAAGCAGATCGACCCGCTCGAGCTCAAGCCGGGCGACTACGTCGTCCACGAGCAGCACGGCGTCGGCCGGTTCCTGGCGATGAAGCAGCGCGAGGTGCACGGCTCGGTGCGCGAGTACCTGGTGCTCGAGTACGGCATCTCCAAGAAGGGGCACCCGCCGGACCGGCTCTTCGTCCCGGCCGACGCGCTCGACCAGGTCACCCGGTACGTCGGTGGCGAGCAGCCCAGTTTGGACCGGCTCGGCGGCGCCGACTGGGCCAAGCGGAAGGGTCGGGCCCGCAAGGCCGTCCGCCAGATCGCGGCAGAGCTGATCAAGCTGTACGCCGCCCGTCAGGCGACCAAGGGGCATGCCTTCGGCGAGGACACTCCGTGGCAACGCGAGCTCGAGGACGCGTTCCCGTTCCACGAAACCCCCGACCAGCTGACCACCGTCGACGAGGTCAAGGCGGACATGCGCCGGACCGTCCCGATGGACCGGCTGGTCTGCGGCGACGTCGGCTACGGCAAGACCGAGATCGCCGTCCGGGCAGCGTTCAAGGCGGTCCAGGACGGGAAGCAGGTGGCGGTCCTGGTGCCCACCACGCTGCTGGTCACCCAGCATCACTCGACCTTCGCCGAGCGGATGAGCGGCTTCCCGGTGGTGCTCAAGCAGCTGAGCCGGTTCCAGACCGAGAAGGAGGCCAGGGAGGTCATCGAGGGCCTAGAGAACGGCTCGGTCGACATCGTGATCGGCACCCACCGGCTGCTCAACCCGGACATCAAGATCAAGGACCTCGGTCTCATCGTCGTCGACGAGGAGCAGCGCTTCGGGGTCGAGCACAAGGAGCTGATGAAGCGGATGCGGACCAGCGTCGACGTGCTCGCGATGAGCGCGACGCCGATCCCGCGGACCCTGGAGATGGCGATCACCGGCATCCGCGAGATGTCCACGATCACCACCCCGCCCGAGGAGCGGCACCCGGTGCTGACCTACGTCGGCGCCTACGAGGACCGGCAGGTGATCGCGGCGATCCGGCGCGAGTTGCTCCGGGAGGGTCAGGTCTTCTTCATCCACAACCGGGTCGGCACGATCGAGAAAGCCGCCGCCAAGATCAAGGAACTGGTCCCCGAGGCTCGGGTCGCCACTGCGCACGGGCAGATGGGGGAGCACCAGCTCGAGCAGGTGATGCTGGACTTCTGGGAGAAGAGCTTCGACGTGCTCGTGTGCACCACGATCGTCGAGTCGGGCCTGGACGTCTCCAACGCCAACACGATGATCATCGAGCGGGCCGACACGCTGGGCCTCTCGCAGCTGCACCAGCTGCGCGGTCGGGTGGGGCGCAGCCGCGAGCGCGCCTACGCCTACTTCCTCTACCCCGCGGAGAAGCCGCTCACCGAGACTGCGCACGAGCGGCTCGCGACGCTGGCCCAGCACTCCGACCTCGGCGGCGGCATGGCGATCGCGATGAAGGACCTCGAGATCCGCGGCGCGGGCAACCTGCTCGGCGGCGAGCAGTCCGGGCACATCGCCGACGTCGGCTTCGACCTCTATGTCCGCCTCGTCGGCGAGGCGGTGGCCGACTTCAAGGGCGGCGGCGCCGAGGAGCAGGTGGCCGAGGTCCGCATCGAGCTGCCGGTCGACGCCCACCTGCCCCACGACTACATCCCCAGCGAACGGCTGCGCCTGGAGATCTACAAACGCCTCGCCGAGGTGCGCACCGACGATGACGTCGACGAGGTCCGCATCGAGCTGGTCGACCGTTACGGCAACCCGCCCGAGGAGGTGGAGTCGCTGCTGGTCGTCGCGCGCTTCCGCGCCCGGTGCCGCCAGGCCGGGGTGCGCGAGGTGACGGTGGCCGGCAAGTACGTCCGGTTCGCTCCGGTCGACCTGCCCGACTCCCGCGTCGTACGTCTCCAGCGGCTGCACCCGCGCAGCGTGGTCAAGGCGCCGGTCAGCACGATCCTGGTGCCTCGCCCGCAGAGCGCCGGGTTCCCCGTCAGTCCGGTGTCCGGCATCGCCCTGCTTGAATGGGCCCGTCGCGTGATCGACGAGGTGATCGTGACGGCCCCACCAGCACAGCCCGCTGCGACGAGGAGTGACCCGTGAGCAAGACCCGCCTGTTGAGAGCCGCGACGCTGGGCGTCGTCGGGCTGCTGCTCACCGGGTGCGGCAGCGCCTCGCCGGGGATCGCTGCCAGGGTCGGCGACCAGGAGCTCACCGTGCGTCAGGTCGACTCCGCCACGGCCAACTACTGCACGGCGCTCGGCGACCTCGAGTCCGAGGTGCCGATGAGCTATGTGCGTCAGTTCGTCGTCCAGCTCCTCACCCTGCGCTCGCAGACCGAGCAGATCGCCGACGAGTACGGCGTGGAGCCGGGCTCGACCTACCTCAACGGCGTCGCCCAGCAGCAGGGCACTGCGGCGACGAAGCCCGAGGAGGTGCGCGAGGACTACGTCGCCCTCGCCTCCGCCCAGGCCTACGCCCAGGACATCCTCGACCAGGTCGGCAGGATCGAGCTCGACAACCAGGGCGTCGTCGATGCCACCGCCGAGCAGATCTCGCAGGCAGGGGTCGACGTGTTCAACCGCTGGCCCGACGTCAACGGCGTCGAGATCGACCCGCGCTACGGCCTCGAGAGCGTCGACGGCACGCTGACCCCGGTGGACACCAACACGTCCGTGGCGGTCGGCGAGGTCGCCAAGGCCGGGCTCGCCGCCGAGCCCGACACGGCGTTCGCCCAGTCACTCCCGGCCACTCACCGCTGCGGCTGAGCCGATGACCCGGGGCGACTCCGCGATGGAGGAGTTCGCCGACCAGATGCGCCTGCTGCGACGCGAGTGTGCCTGGAAGCGCGAGCAGACCCACACCTCGCTGATCCCCTTCGTGCGCGAAGAGACAGAGGAGGTGGTCGAGGCGATCGAGTCCGGCGACCCGGCGGCGCTGTGCGACGAGCTCGGCGACCTGCTGCTCCAGGTGGTGATCCATGCCGTCATCGCCGAGGAGGCCGGCCACTTCACCCTCGACGACGTGGCGCGCGGGGTGATCGAGAAGATGGAGCGGCGCAACCCGCACGTGTTCGGCGACGCGGTCGCGACCGACGCCGCCGAGGTGCTGACGCTGTGGAATGCGGCGAAGGCGGCCGAAAGGGCCGAGAGGGCGACAGGGTCAGCCCGCCAGGTGTGAGCCGACAGCCACGCCCCTGCCACGTCCTGCCGCCGGACACCCCGGCGACGACGAGGCTGCACGTGGCTAGGCTGACGGCCGACCCACGTCTTTCCCTGTCAGGAGCTCTGCCATGTCCCTCATCGCTGCAGTCGGTGCCCGTGAAATCCTTGACTCGCGCGGCAACCCCACCGTCGAGGTGGAGGTGCTCCTCGAGGACGGCGCGTTCGGTCGCGCGGCGGTGCCCAGCGGTGCCTCGACGGGTGCGTTCGAGGCTGTCGAGCTGCGCGACGGCGGCAAGCGCTACCTCGGCAAGGGCGTGCAGAAGGCCGTCGCCGCCGTGTCCGACACCATCTCCGGCGCGGTCGTCGGCCTGGACGCCGACGACCAGCGTCTCGTCGACCAGGTGATGTTCGACCTCGATGGCACCGCCAACAAGGCCAAGCTGGGCGCCAACGCCATCCTCGGTGTCTCGCTCGCCACCGCGAAGGCCGCCGCGGAGTCCGCCGGGCTCCCGCTCTTCCGCTACGTCGGTGGGCCCAACGCCCACCTGCTGCCGGTGCCGATGATGAACATCGTCAACGGTGGCTCCCACGCCGACTCCAACGTCGACGTCCAGGAGTTCATGATCGCCCCGATCGGCGCCGCGACCTTCAGCGAGGCGCTGCAGCACGGTGCGGAGGTCTACCACGCGCTCAAATCGGTGCTGAAGAAGAAGGGCCTCTCCACCGGTCTGGGCGACGAGGGCGGGTTCGCGCCCAATCTCGAGAGCAACCGGGCGGCGCTCGACCTCATCGCGGAGGCGGTCGTGAGCGCCGGCTTCACGCTCGGCAAGGACATCGCCCTCGCGATGGACGTGGCCGCCAGCGAGTTCCACGACAAGGGCAGCTACACCTTCGAGGGCAAGAAGACCTCCACCGACGCGATGGTCGCCTACTACGCCGACCTCGTCGCGTCCTACCCCATCGTCTCCATCGAGGACCCGCTCGACGAGGAGGACTGGGACGGCTGGAAGGCGATGACCGACGCGGTCGGCGACAAGATCCAGATCGTCGGCGACGACCTGTTCGTGACCAACGTCGAGCGACTGCAGCGCGGCATCGCCGGCGGCCAGGCCAACGCCATGCTCGTGAAGGTCAACCAGATCGGCTCGCTCACCGAGACCCTCGACGCGGTCGAGCTCGCCCACCGGGCGGGCTTCCGCAACATGATGAGCCACCGCTCCGGCGAGAC
>JBKJIN010000002.1:0-8115 GCA_046598425.1 Marmoricola sp.
CTACCTGGCCGTGATCAAGGTCGTAGGTATCGGTGGAGGTGGAGTCAATGCCGTCAACCGGATGATCGAGGTCGGGCTGCGGGGCGTTGAGTTCATCGCCATCAACACCGATGCACAAGCACTCCTGATGAGCGACGCCGATGTGAAGCTCGACATCGGCCGCGAGCTCACCCGCGGGCTCGGCGCCGGGGCGAACCCCGATGTGGGTGCCCGCGCCGCCGAGGACCACGCCGACGAGATCGAAGAGGTCATCAAGGGCGCCGACATGGTGTTCGTGACGGCCGGCGAGGGCGGCGGCACCGGCACTGGCGGCGCGCCCGTCGTCGCCAAGATCGCCCGCTCGCTGGGGGCCCTGACGATCGGCGTCGTGACCCGTCCGTTCGCCTTCGAGGGCCGTCGTCGCTCGGCTTCGGCCGAGGAGGGCATCGCCAACCTCCGCGAGGAGGTCGACACGCTGATCGTGATCCCCAACGACAAGCTGCTCTCGATCGCCGACCGCAACGTCAGCATGCTCGACGCGTTCAAGCAGGCGGACCAGGTGCTACTGCAGGGTGTTTCCGGCATCACCGACCTGATCACCACCCCGGGCCTGATCAACCTCGACTTCGCCGACGTGAAGTCGGTGATGTCCAACGCCGGCTCCGCCCTCATGGGCATCGGTTCGGCACGCGGCGAGAACCGCGCGGTCGAGGCGGCCGAACTCGCCGTCTCCTCACCCCTCCTTGAGGAGTCCATCGACGGGGCCCAGGGCGTGCTGCTCTCGATCGCCGGCGGGTCCGACCTGGGCCTGTTCGAGATCAACGAGGCCGCTGCCATGGTCGCGGACGCGGTGCACCCGGAGGCGAACATCATCTTCGGCGCGACCATCGACGACGCGCTCGGCGACGAGGTCCGTGTGACCGTCATCGCAGCCGGGTTCGAGGGCGGTCGTCCCAAGCGTCGCGAGGAGGCCCCGGGGCTGCGCCGCCCGGTGCCGCAGCAGACGCAGACCCAGGACGAGACCCGGGCTGCCGCGAAGGCGATGGTCGAGGAGAAGCGCGCGTCCTCGACCCCGCTCGTCAAGGAGCCGGTCCCGGTGGGCGTCGCCACGCGGGCCGTCAACCGGTCGGTCGACTTCGGCGACGACCTCGACGTCCCCGACTTCCTGAAGTAGGACGCACGCGCCGACTGCTGTGTACGTCCACCGCTCCTCGCTCGGCCCCGTCGACCTGGCCTTCACGGACAGGTACGGCGGGGTCAGCGGCGTTCCGTACGACGAGCTGAACCTGGCGCTCGTCGGCGGCGACGCACCGTCGGCCACGGCCGAGAACCTGCGGATCGTGCTCGCCGACTTCGCGCCGGACGCCCGGACGGTCTCTTCGATGACGCAGGTGCACGGCGCAGAGGTTGCCTACGTGGAGGCCGTGGACGACGAGTACGCCGGGTCGTTCACCTGTGACGGCCAGGTCACCGACGAGCCCGACCTCGTCCTCGTCGTTCGGGCGGCAGACTGCGTCCCGGTCCTGCTCGCCGACCCCGTCGCCGGGGTGATCGGGGTCGCACACGCGGGACGCCCGGGGCTCGCGGCCGGGGTCGTGCCCGCGACGGTGACGCAGATGCGTGCGCACGGAGCCGGGGCGATCACGGCCTGGATCGGGCCGCACGTGTGCGGCGCCTGCTACGAGGTCCCCGCCGCGATGCAGGCCGAGGTGGGCGCCCTGGTTCCCGCAGCAGTGTCGACCACCTCCTGGGGCACCCCGGCTCTCGATATCGGGGCAGGGGTCCGGGCCCAGCTCGCGGCCGAGGGTGTCACGGTCGTGGACGTGAGCACCTGCACCCGCGAATCCTCGGACCTGTACTCGTTCCGCCGCGACGGCGAGCGCGCTGGCCGTCACGCCGGCCTGATCCGGTTGCGCCGATGACCCGCCGCGACGAGCTCGCCGCCAACCTGGAGAGGGTCCGCGCCCGGATCGCCGCTGCCTGCACCGCTGCTGGCCGGGCACCCGACGAGGTCGAGCTGGTGGTGGTCACCAAGTACTTCCCCGCCTCCGATGTCCGCATCCTCGCCGACCTCGGGGTCACCGCGGTGGGGGAGAACAAGCACCAGGAGGCCGAGGTGAAGGCCGCCGAGTGCGCCGACCTCGGCCTCGCCTGGCACTTCATCGGCTCGATCCAGAGCAACAAGGCGGCCGCCGTCGCCCGGTACGCCGACGTGGTGGAGTCGGTTGACCGGCCCAAGCTCGTCGGGGCCCTCGACCGGGGCGCCCAGGAGAGCGGCCGCACGGTGGACTGCCTGGTCCAGGTCAGCCTCGACCCGACCGACGCCGTGGGCCGCGGCGGCGCCCGGGGCGCGGAGATCGACGCGGTGGCCGACGCGATCGGCGCGGCGGAGGCCCTCCGGCTGCGGGGCCTGATGGCCGTCGCACCGCTCGGCGAACCGCCAGCTGCAGCCTTCGAACGCCTCGCCGGGATCGCGGAGGCGTTCCGAGAGGCCTATCCGGGCGGGACGGTGCTCTCCGCAGGGATGAGCGAGGATCTCGAGGATGCCGTGAAGTTCGGTGCGACACACGTGCGTGTTGGGTCCGCGGTCCTCGGTCCGAGGCCCTCGATCAAGTAATGTCCGAAGCAGGATTCATTGCCCCGACCGGGGTCGGAACTGGCGCAGAGGAAGAGGATTCATGAGCGGCGCGATGCGGAAGATGGGCGTCTACCTCGGACTGCTCGAGGACGCCGACGGCGAGTACTCCGAGCACGACAACGCCTACGACGAGCCGAGTCGTCGTACCGAGCCGGCCAACCGGCCCGTCGCCAGCATCGCGGAGCGCCGTCGGCTCTCCGCCCCGGCGCCGACCCAGGTCGCGCCGGCCCGGGCGGCTTCCCCGCTCTCCCGGATCACCACGCTGCACCCGCGCACCTACAACGAGGCCCGCGTGATCGGCGAGAACTTCCGCGACGGCATCCCGGTGATCATGAACCTCTCTGAGATGTCCGACGGCGACGCAAAGCGCTTGGTCGACTTCGCCGCCGGCCTCGTCTTCTCGGTCCGGGGCACCATCGAGCGGGTCACCAGCAAGGTCTTCCTGCTCTCGCCTCCGAACGTGGAGGTCGGTGCTGAGGAGAGGGAGCTCATCGTCGAGGGCGGCTTCTTCAACCAGAGCTGAGTCCCGCTGTGACGAACCCTGTCGGTATCACCATCGACCTGGTGCTCAAGATCTTCATCGGCTTCCTGATCGTGCGCCTGGTCGTCGACTGGATCCAGATCTTCGCACGCTCGTGGCAGCCCACCGGTCCGGTACTAGTGGTTCTCGAGGCGGTCTACTCGGTCACCGATCCGCCGATCCACGCGTTCCGCCGGGTTTTCAAGCCGATCCGGATCGGCGGGGTGGCGCTCGACCTCAGCTTCCTCGCGGTGTTGCTGGTCTGCTACCTGCTGCTCGCGGTCAACGGCGCCGTCTGGGTCACCTGACCCGCCGGAGTCCGCTCTGGGCCGACGAGGGCGGGAATGCCGTCCACCGACCGAGCGGCTATTGTTCAACCCGCAACTGTGTTCCATCTAGAACGTGTTTGTCCGACTAACAAGAATGGGTGAGGTCATGCCGCTGACGCCTGAGGACGTGAGCAACAAGCGCTTTACTCCGGTCCGGCTCCGTGAGGGCTACGACATGGGTGAGGTGGACCAGTTCCTCGATGAGGTCGAGGCTGAGCTGGACCGCCTGACCAAGGAGAACGACGACCTCCGCACGAAGCTGAGCGCGGCCCAGAGCGCCGGAGGTGCGACGCCTGCTGCGTCGACCCCGGCTTTCGAGAAGGCTCCCGAGCCTGCGCCGATCGTCGCGCCGGTCGCCGCCGCTCCGGTCCAGGAGATCAAGGTCGCCACGGTCGCCGACGCGTCCAGTGCGGCAGCCCGTCTCCTCGAGATCGCCACCCGCAACGCCGACGAGCTCGTCGACGGCGCGAAGGAGGATGCCGACAAGATCGTCGGCGCCGCGCGCACCAAAGCAGAGCGCCTCGAGGTCGAGACCAAGGCCAAGACCGATCGGCTCGAGTCGGACGCGCGCACCCGCGCGGCGATGCTCGACTCCGAGACCGAGGCACGCCGCAAGGAGATCTTCGGCAACCTCGAGAAGGAGAAGGACGCGCTCAACAGCGAGATCGAGGGTCTGCGCTCCTTCGAGCGTGAGTACCGCAGCCGTCTGAAGAGCTACTTCAGCCAGCAGCTCGAGGCACTCGACGGCGCCGCGCCGACCCCCAGCGCGCTGCCCACCGGTGGCGGGGCAGAGCACGCGCCGAAGCGGCTCCGCTCGATACTGGGCGAGGACGCTGGCGACGCCAAGTCCTGAGACACCTGTCAACGCCAACGGCGCCCCTCCTGGCGGAGGGGCGCCGTTGGTCGTTCTGCGTCAGACGCGGAAGACGTTGAAGCTGAAGCCGATCTCGGCGTCGTGGAAGGTCAGGTCGGCCGGTGCGTCGGACTCGGCCATGGAGGCTGCGAGCACCTCGCCGGCGATCAGGTCCGCGTGCTCCGCGAACGCCGCCGCCATCGCCTCCGAGGCGCTCCAGGTGAGCGCGATCCGGTCCGAGACCTCGAACCCGCTGCTCTTGCGGGCTTCCTGGATCATGCGGATGACCTCGCGGGCCAGGCCCGCGCGTCGCAGTTCGTCGGTGAGCTCGAGGTCCAGGGCGACGGTCTCGCCCTGCTCGTTCGCCATCGACCAGCCTTCCCGCGGGCTCTCGGAGATGATCACCTCGTCGGGCAGGACCTCGACGGGGGTGCCGTCCAGGTCGACGACCGCCCGGCCGTCGGCGGCTAGCGCGGCAGCCAGCGCACCGGCGTCGGCGGCCGCGATCGCGGCGGCGACCTTCGGGGTCTCCTGGGCGAACCTCTTGCCGAGGGCTCGGAAGTTGCCCTTGGCAGCGTGGTCGACCAGGTCAGCCCCGGCAGCGCTGAGGGGCTCGATCGCACCGAGGTTCAGCTCGTCGGCGATCTCGGCCCGCAGCTCCTCGCTGAGCCGCTCGTACGCCGCGGTGCCGACGAGGGCACGGCTCAGCGGCTGACGGGTCCGCACCTTGGCGTCTGCACGAGCCGCACGGCCGAGCTCGACCAGGCGCCGAGCCAGTGACATTTGCTCGTTGAGCTCGTCGTCGACCAGGTGGGTGTCGCTCTCCGGCCAGGCAGCGAGGTGGACCGAGCCCGGGAGGCCGTCGGAGACGGACGAGTCGGTGTTGATTCCTACAAACATGTCCTGCCAGACCCGCTCGGTGATGAACGGGGTCAGCGGCGCCATCAGCAGCGTGACGACGTACAGGCACTCGTGCAGCGTCGCCAGCGCGGCAGGATCACCCTTCCAGAACCGTCGCCGCGAGCGTCGGACGTACCAGTTCGACAGGTCGTCGACATACGCCGACAACAGCGAGCCGGCGCGCTGGGTGTCGAAGTTCTCCAGAGCGTCGGTGACGCCCTGCGCGAGCCGGTGCGCCTCGGAGAGCGCCCACCGGTCCAGGACCGAGCGGTCGGCCAGGTCCGGCGCCTCGTCGCCCGGGGCCCAGTCCGAGGTCCCGGCGTACAGGACCTGGAAGGCGACCGTGTTCCAGTAGGTCAGCAGCACCTTGCGGACGGTCTCCTGGATCGTCGCGTGCCCGACCCGGCGAGCCGACCACGGCGATCCGCCGCAGGCCATGAACCAGCGGACGGCGTCGGCGCCGTGCTCCTCCATGAGCGGGATCGGCTCGAGGATATTGCCCAGGTGCTTGCTCATCTTGCGGCCGTCCTCGGCCAGGATGTGCCCCAGGCAGAGCACGTTCTTGTACGACGACTCGTCGAAGACCAGCGTGCCGATCGCCATCAGCGTGTAGAACCAGCCGCGGGTCTGGTCGATCGCCTCGCAGATGAAGTCCGCCGGGTACGCCGCCTCGAACGCCTCCTTCGACCCCTCGACGTGCGGGTAGCCCCACTGCGCGAACGGCATCGAACCGGAGTCGAACCAGGCGTCGATGACCTCGGGGACCCGGGTGGAGATCTCGCCACACCCCGCAGTGCCGTTGCCGGGGCAGGGGAACGTGATCGCGTCCACGAACGGGCGGTGCGGGTCGAGGTTGGACTGGTCGGCGCCGGTGAGGGCGGAGAGTTCCGCCAGCGAGCCCACGCAGGTCTGGTGGCCCTCGGGGCAGCGCCAGATCGGCAGGGGAGTCCCCCAGTAGCGGCTCCGGGAGAGAGCCCAGTCGATGTTGTTGTTCAGCCAGTCGCCGTACCGGCCCCACTTGATGGTCTCGGGGTACCAGTTCGTCTTCTCGTTCTCGCGGAGCAGTCCGTCCTTGACCGCCGTGGTCCGGACGTACCAGGACGGCTGGGCGTAGTACAGGAGCGCGGTGTGGCACCGCCAGCAGTGTGGGTAGGTGTGCTCGTAGGGGACGTGCCGGAACAGCAGCCCGCGCTTGGTCAGGTCGGCGGTCAGGTCGGCGTTGGCATGCCGGAAGAACTGTCCGCCGATGAGGTCGATCTCGTCGGCGAAATGACCATCGGGGTTGATCGGGTTGACCATCTCGACGCCGTTGCGTCGGCACGACGCGAAGTCGTCCTCGCCGAAGGCCGGGGCCTGGTGCACCAGGCCGGTGCCGTCCTCGGCGGTGACGTAGTCCTCGACGACGACGAAGTGGGCCGTTCCGGGCCACTCGACGAGGTCGAACGGCCGTTGGTAGGTCCAACCGACCATGTCGTTGCCGGTGAACCGGCCGCCGATCTCCCACGGCTCGTCCTCGGAGCCGAGGACCTTCTCGACGAGCACCTCGGCCATCACCAGGCTCTCGCCGCCGCGCGTGACAGCGACGTAGGTGAGGTCCGGGTTGGCGGCGACGAGTCCGTTGGAGACCAGGGTCCAGGGCGTGGTCGTCCAGATCAGCAGGTCGGCCTGGCCGGCGTACGGGCCGCTGGTGAGCGGGAACCGGACATATACCGACGGGTCGGTGACGGTCTCGTAGCCCTGGGCGAGCTCGTGGTCCGACAGGCCGGTGCCGCAGCGCGGGCAGTACGGCGCCACCCGGTAGTCCTCGACCAGCAGCCCCTTGGTGTGGATCTGCTGGAGCGCCCACCAGACCGACTCGACGTACGGGGTATCCATGGTGCGGTACGGATTCTCGGTGTCGACCCAGTAGCCCATCCGCTCGGTCATCTGCTCGAAGGCGTCGACGTGGCGCAGCACCGAGGTCCGGCAACGGTCGTTGAACTCGGCGATGCCGAACGCCTCGATGTCACCCTTGCCGGAGAAGCCGAGCTCCTTCTCCACGGCGAGCTCGACTGGCAGCCCGTGGCAGTCCCACCCCCCCTTGCGGACGACGTGTTTGCCGCGCATCGTCTGGAAGCGGGGGAAGAGGTCCTTGAAGACCCGGGCCTCGACGTGGTGGGTGCCGGGCATGCCGTTCGCGGTCGGCGGGCCCTCGTAGAACGCCCACGGCTCGTTGCCCTGGGTCTGCTCGACCGAGTGCGCGAACGTCTGCTGCTCGGCCCAGAGGGCGAGGATCTCGCGCTCGAGCGCGGGCAGATCGATCTGCGGGGGAACGGGGCGGTACCCAGGGTTCTGTGCGGTCACGTCGGTCCTTCGTCGTCGGCTGGATCACCACGAAGGGACGAGCGCCATTTCGGCTCCCGCGGTACCACCCTCCTTGATCGGAGCCCGGAATGCTGACGCCGATCCACTCGATTTGCTGCTGCCGGGTCTAGTCCGATTCGGGTTTTCCGAGCCGTTTCTTCCGGCGACTCCGGGGTGATCGCCCCATCGATGCCTGTGCAGCAGCACAAGTGTGCCAGAGGGCGTCAGGTGGATTCATCTCGGATTGCACGGTTCGGCGAGTTGAAGGGGCAGGCGTATGCACATATCCTCGCGCCCACGGTTATGACGTACGTCATATTTCCTCTAGCCCGATGGGGGCGCAGCCAGATGGCAACGACAGGCAAGAAATCTCTCGTGAGCCGCGCTGGCGCTGCCGCGCGCAAGGTCGTCGGACGCCCCGCGAAGGCTGCACCGGCGAAGAAGGCCGCACCGGCGAAGAAGGCTGCACCGGCGAAGAAGGCTGCACCGGCGAAGAAGGCTGCACCGGCGAAGAAGGCTGCACCGGCGAAGAAGGCTGCACCGGCGAAGAAGG
>JBKJIN010000075.1:0-71116 GCA_046598425.1 Marmoricola sp.
TCATGACGTCGCTCCCGTGTTGACGGAGGGGATGAGGTCGTTATCGCGCACGTAGTCCGAGAGCATCACGCGCAACTGGCGGCGACCACGGTGCAAGCGGGACATGACCGTACCGATGGGCGTGTCCATGATCTCGGCGATCTCCTTGTAGGCGAACCCCTCGACATCGGCCAGGTAGACCGCCAGGCGGAAGTCCTCGGGGATCTCCTGAAGGGCACGCTTGACGTCTGAGTCGGGCAGGTGCTCGAGAGCCTCCATCTCCGCCGAGCGCAGACCGGTCGAGGTGTGCGACTCGGCGCGGGCGAGCTGCCAGTCCTCGACGTCCTCGGCCATCGACTGCTGCGGCTCGCGCTGCTTCTTGCGGTAGGTGTTGATGAAGGTGTTCGTCAGGATCCGGTACAGCCAGGCCTTCAGGTTGGTGCCGGGCTTGAACTGGTGGAAGGCCGCGAAGGCCTTGGCGAACGTCTCCTGGACCAGGTCCTCGGCGTCCTGCGGGTTGCGGGTCATCCGCATCGCCGCCGAGTAGAGCTGGTCGAGGAAGGGCAGGGCGTCGCGCTCGAAGCGGAGCTGTCGCTCGGCCTCGGTCTCGTCGGCCCCCGGAACTTCGGGATCAATTGTTTCGGTCATCGTCTCCCACAGTACCGAGCGTTCCAGCGTGGCCACCATGGGAGGAGAACAACCGATCAGGAGCTCCGATTCCCCGCGACCTCCCGGACGATCCACTCCAGGGCGGCCTCCGCGACGATCGCGAGGGCACCCTCCTGGTCGACCGGACCCGTCGCCGGAACCTTGAGCCCGTGGTCCCCCGCCGGTACGACGGCCAGCTCGGTGCCGTCCGGGAACTCCTCGGGGCGCCCGAACGGGTCTCGGTCGCCCTGAATCACCAGCACCGGTACGCCGGCGTCGGCAAGCTCGGGGACCCGGCTCTTCTCCGGCTTGCCGGGCGGGTGCAGCGGGAACGCCAGCGCCAGCACGCCGGCAGCGCCGACCTCGGCGCCGATCCGGCAGGCCGACCGGGCACCGGCGCTGCGGCCGCCGACCACGAACGGCGCCCGGGGCCGGAGCCCGGCCAGCACCGCCCGGTACGCCTCGTCGATCAGGGCCGGCCGCGGCGCGAGCCTCTTGCCCTGGACCCGCCACGGCATCTCGACCAGGACGACGGTGATCCCCTGGCCCGGGAGTACTTCGGCGATCCGGACCAGGTCACGGGCATCGATCCCGCCACCGGCGCCGTGAGTCAGCACCAGGTCGGCGATCGGCTTGCGCGCCCGCCGTACGACAACCCGGGCATCGCCCTGCGGTGTCGGAAACACCCGCTCGCTGGCACTCACAAGTCCAGCCCTTCCAGGGGCAACGGCTCGACCAGCTCTGGACCGTTGTTCGCGACGTTCGAGACCAGCGTCGAGACCGGGTACGCCTCGAGCCGCCCCTGGGACGCGGGCTCCAGCAGGGCGAGCAGGTCCGCGGGGTCACGCGGCGCCGGGTCGAGCCAGGCGTCGTACGCGGATCGCGGCAGCATCAGCGGCATCCGGTCGTGGATCCGGCCGAGCTCGTCGGTGGCTGTGGTGGTGATCACCGTGCAGGTCCACTTCCAGCGCATCGGGTCGTCGCCGGCGCGGGTCGGATCGCGCCAGAGCTCGTAGAGACCGGCCATCGCCAGCACCGAGCCGTCCTTCGGTCGGATGAAGAACGGCTGCTTCTTCGGCTTGCCCGCTTTCGTGACCTGGTCGGTGACGTACCACTCGTAGTACCCGTCGGCCGGCAGGATCGTGCGGCGCTTCTCGAACGCACGCCGGTACGCCGGCTTCTCGGCGACCGTCTCGACCCGGGCGTTGATCATCCGGCTGCCGATCTTGGGGTCCTTCGCCCAGGAGGGGACCAACCCCCAGGTCAGGGTGCGGACCTGGCGTTCAGCGGGCAGTTCGGGCCCATCCGTGGTCTCCCTGCGGGGCGGCCGCTCCAGGACGGCGTACACCTCTTTGGTCGGCGCGACGTTGTAGTCGGCCGACAACCGCGGGATTTCGTCCGGGACGGCGCTGCGGATCTCGAACTCCTCGACGATGTCCTCGGGGTCCAGGCTGGAGGCGTAGCGGCCGCACATACCCGCAAGGTTAGGACCTGCCGCGGACAGGACCTACGTACGGGCGAGCTCATCGAGCAGCGTCGAGGTCGCCCCTGGGCTGGCGGGCAGGCCCTCGATCCACACCCGGACGACTGAGTCGGGCGGGGTGACCTCAGCCAGAAGCTCGCGCAACGTGCTGACCCGGGAGCCGAGGTTCTCGGTGCGCTCGGCGAGCACCAGCAGCCGGCTCGGACTGGCCTCGGCCACGGTCTCCTCGCCCTCGAAGACGAGTCGGACCTGGCTGGCGACCCGGGCGAGCACAAGCGAGCTGCCGAGGTGGTGCTCGACGCCCGCGAGCAGCGGGACGTCGACGACGATCAGTGCGTGGGTGCTGTCCCCGCCGACGCCGCGAGAGTCCCCGCCGCGCTGGATCTCGGCGAGCCGGCCGCGCAGGTGCGCGAGGGTGGCCAGGCCGGTGAGCGGGTTCTCGCAGGAGACCTCGTGCAGGTAGCCGAGCGTCTCGTCGCTCCAGGCGATGCCGAGCGAGCGGGTCGACTCGAAGTCGGGTTCGCATCCCAGGACCAGTGCAAAGGTGGACCAGAGTCCGTGGAGCGCCTCACCGAGGTCGACCCCGTCACGAGCCAGATCCCGGCCCACCACTGCACAGGCGGCGTGAGCGTCGGTGCCAGCGGAAAGAGCCTCCCCAACTGCCTCGAAGCGTGCGGGCAACTTCTGCCGCAGGCTCTCGGACATCTCCTGGCTCTTGCCGCCGCTGGCGCCCGAGGTCCTTCTCGACGTAGTCGCGAAGAGTCCCATGCACCAGCCCTCCGGGCTCACTGTTCCTTGACGTGATCGGTCTTCCCCCGATGACCGATCACACAGGAGGAACGGTCGTCGCGAAGATTCATGACGCAGAACCGAGAATATTTCCGATCGGACCGGAATACTGCGAAACAGGACCATGTGGCGCGATCGGAAGATGATTGCGTTACCTATTGCCGACTCGTCCGTTATAGAGACAAATGACCGTAATTGAGCGCACCACGCCCCAGGGCGAGCAGAGCGACGCCGAACTCATCTCGAGTGTTCGCGGCGGCGACGTGTCCGCGTACGGCGACCTGTTCGCCCGGCACCGCCACGCCGCCACCCGGCTCGCCCGGCAACTGGTCTCGGCGCCCGATGCCGACGACCTGGTCTCCGAAGCGTTCGCGAAGGTCCTCAACGTGCTCCTTGCCGGCGGCGGCCCCGATGTCGCTTTCCGGGCCTACCTCCTGACCGCGGTCCGCCGCCTCCACGTCGACAAGATCCGCGCCACCTCCCGGGCGACCCCGACCGACGATCTCAGCCAGTTCGACCAGGGCGAGCCGTTCACCGACACCGTGATCGCCGGCTTCGAGGGCGGTGCGGCCGCACGGGCGTACGCGAGCCTCCCCGAGCGCTGGCAGCTGGTCCTGTGGCACCTCGAGGTGGAGGGGCAGAAGCCCGCGGAGGTCGCTCCCCTGCTCGGGATGAGCCCCAACTCGGTCTCCGCACTGGCCTACCGCGCCCGCGAGGGCCTGCGCCAGGCCTACCTCCAGATGCACTCCGCCGACGTCGGCGACGCGGACTGCCGCTGGACCCACGACAAGCTCGGCGCCTACGTGCGCAAGGGCCTCTCCCGGCGTGACGCCGCCAAGGTCGAGGAGCACCTGCGGTCGTGCCGGAAGTGCACCGCACTGTTCGTCGAGCTCACCGAGGTGAACTCGTCGATGGCCGGCGTGATCGCCCCGGCCGTCCTCGGCTCAGCGTCCATGGCCTACCTCGGCGCCACCGGCTCGAGCAGTGCGCTCGGCGGCTTCATCGCGGCCCTCGACCGGGTCAAGGAGGCGATCCTGGCCCAGGGCAAGGTGGCGGTCGGTGTCGGCGCCGCTGCCGGAGTCGCCGGCATTGCGGCCGTCGCAGCGATCGTCGCGAACTCGGGCACCAGCACCCTGCCCCCGTCGGCGGACGAGCCGATCCCCGGCGTCACCACGCCAGCAACCTCAGGCCCGACGCCCACCCCGGCCCCGACCCCGACGACCGACCCGGAGGAAACCGGCGGCATCGGGGAGAGCCCTGCCGTCTTCGTCCCGCGCGCCTCGCCGCCGGCCCAGCCCCCGTTCACCCCGGTGCCGACGCCGACCATCCCGGAGCCGGAGCCCAGCACACCGGTCACGCCGCAGCCGACGATCCCGACAAGCGCCGACGTGAGCGTCGACCTGGCCTTCACCATGAAGCTCGGCGTCCTCGGAGACCCCGGCGCCGGCACCCTGGGCAACCTGCACGCCAAGGTCGACGGGATCCCGGAAGGCACCACCGGCTGGGTCACCATCGAGGTGGTCGGCGGAACACTGACGCAGATCGGCACCGGCTGCGTGCCGAACGGCGCCGCGATGGTCTGCGAGGTCGGGTCGTTCCCCCCGACCCTCCGGTTCAAGGTCAACGGCGTGCCGGTGACCGCCTCGGCCACCGTCACCGGACCGGAGAACGTGCCGGACCCGGCGATGGACAACAACCAGGACAGCATGTTGCTCGGCCTGATCGGCTGACGGGTCCGACGACGACCCGGCCCCGGGTCGATAGCCTTCCGGGGTGAGCACCGTGCCGTCGACCAACCGCAGCGCCGAACCCAGCGCCGACTTCTGGGCAGCCCCGCGCGCCCTGGAGCCGGTGCACGCCGTGGTCGAACTGCCCGGTTCGAAGTCGCTGACCAACCGTGAACTGGTGCTGGGCGCGCTGGCCGACGGCCCTGGCGTCGTACGACGGGCGCTGCGTTCGCGGGATACCGAGCTCATGGGGGCGGCGCTGACCGCCCTCGGCTCAGCGGTGGACACCTCCGGGCCGGACTGGGGCATCGTCCCGGGGATCTCCGGCGGCGACCCGGTCGACGTCGACTGCGGCCTCGCCGGCACGGTGATGCGGTTCGTCCCGCCGTTGGCGGCTCTGCGTAACGGTGCCGTCCGGTTCGACGGCGACCCGCACGCCCGGACCCGGCCGATGGCCGAGGTGCTGACCGCATTGCGCGGCCTCGGCGTCCGGCTGACCGACGACGCCGACCGACTTCCCTTCACCGTGGACGGCACCGGGTCCGTCCGTGGGGGCACCGTGGTGATCGACGCCTCCGCCTCCAGCCAGTTCGTCTCCGCCCTGCTGCTGGCCGCGCCCCTGTACGACGAGGGGATCGACATCCGGCACGAGGGACCCCCGGTGCCATCCCTGCCGCACATCGAGATGACCATCGCCTGCCTGCGCGCCCGCGGGGTCGAGGTCAACGACAGCGTCCCGGACCGCTGGTCGGTCGCGCCCGGACCGGTCGCCGCCCGCGACGTGGAGATGGAGCCGGACCTGTCCAACGCCGCCCCGTTCCTGATGCTCGCCCTGACCGGCGGCGGCGCCGTCACGGTGCCGGGCTGGCCTGCTGTCACCACCCAGGCCGGCGACGCCCTTCGCGACATCCTGGCCACGATGGGAGCCGCGGTCGTCCACGACAGCCGTGGCCTGACGGTGACCGGGACCGGGGCGATCCACGGGATCGACATCGATCTGCACGACGTCGGCGAGCTCGCCCCGGCGATCGCCGCACTGGCAGCCCTGGCCGACTCCCCCTCGAGGCTCTCCGGGATCGCCCACATCCGCGGCCACGAGACCGACCGCCTCGCCGCCCTGGCAGCCGAGCTCACCCGGCTCGGCGCCGACGTCACCGAGCAACCCGACGGGCTGACGATCCGCCCGGCCGCGTTGCACGGCGGCACCTTCCGGACCTATGCCGACCACCGGATGGCGCATGCCGGCGTGGTGATCGGCTCCGCCGTCGACGGCGTCCTGGTCGAGGACATCGGCACCACCGCGAAGACCTTCCCCGGGTTCGAGAAGGCCTGGTCGGCGCTGTTCCCGAGCCCGAGCACAGGGCAGCCCCCGACGTGAGCCCGCGCTACGACGAGCACGACCCGGAGGCCTTCGAGCGGCCCCGCCGTCGTACTCGTCCCCGCACCAAGGACCGGCCGACGTACGCCGACGCGGTGCCGGCCGTCGTCGTCACGGTGGACCGCGGCCGGCTGACCTGCCTGATGCCGGACGGAACCACCGTGATGGCGATCAAGGCCCGACCGCTGGGGCGAAAAGGGGTTGTGGTCGGCGACCACGTCCGCCTCGTCGGCGACAGCTCCGGCGACGAGGGGTCGCTGGCTCGGATCGTCCTGGTCGACGAGCGCAGCACCACCTTGCGCCGAACCGCCGACGACACCGACCCGGTCGAGCGGATCCTGGTAGCCAACGCCGACCAGCTGGTCATCGTCGCTGCGCTGGCCGACCCTGAGCCCCGGCCCCGGCTGATCGACCGAGCCCTGGTGGCCGCGTACGCGTCCGGCATGGAGCCGTTGCTCTGCCTGACCAAGGCCGACCTGGCCGACCCGGAGACCCTGGTCTCGATCTACCGCCCGCTGGGTGTCCCCTACGTCGTCACCCAGCTCAACGGGGACAGCGCCGATGTCGACCACGTCCGCGACCGGTTGGTGGGGCGGACCAGCGTGCTGGTCGGCCACAGCGGGGTTGGCAAGTCCACCCTGGTCAACGCCCTGGTCCCGGACGCGATGCGCTCGGTCGGCATCGTCAACGCCGTCACCGGACGCGGCCGGCACACCTCCACCAACGCGCTGATGCTGCCGCTCCCCTCCGCGGCCGGCCCCGCTGACGGCTGGATCATCGACACCCCTGGCATCAGGTCGTTCGGACTGGCGCACGTGCAGCCCGACCAGCTGATCGAGGCGTTCCCCGACCTGCACGAGCTCACCGGGGCCTGCCCGCGCGGCTGCACCCACGGGTTCGGCGAGCCGGAGTGCGGGCTCGACGACGCCGTAGGCGACCAGCGCGACCGGGTCGAGTCCTTCCGTCGGCTGCTGGCCACCCGGGACACCCGCGAAGGCGACTGACTAGCCTGTCCTCTATGGCCCTCGACTACACCGACGATCTGCGCCTCGCGCACGTGCTCGCCGATGACGCGGACGCGCTGACGACGGCCCGGTTCAAGGCGCTGGACCTGCACGTGATGACGAAGCCCGACCTGACCCCGGTCACCGACGCCGACCAGGCCGTCGAAGACGGCATCCGGCGTACGCTCTCGCGGGCCCGGTCCCGGGACGCGGTCCTCGGCGAGGAATCCGGCTCGGTCGGCCGTAGCCAGCGCCGCTGGGTGGTCGACCCGATCGACGGCACCAAGAACTTCGTCCGCGGCGTCCCGGTCTGGGCGACGCTGATCGCGCTGATGGTCGAGGACGAAGTGGTCGTCGGGGTCGTCTCCGCGCCCCAGCTCAACCGGCGCTGGTGGGCGATGAAGGACGGCGGCGCCTGGACGGGCACCTCGCTGCTGCGCGCCAGCCAGATCCAGGTCTCCGACGTCTCCCGGATCGAGGACGCGTCGCTCTCCTACGCTTCCCTCGGCGGCTGGGAGGAGCGCGGGCGGCTCGACGACTTCCTGGCCCTCTCCCGACGCTGCTGGCGGACCCGGGCGTACGGCGACTTCTGGTCCTACATGCTGGTCGCCGAGGGTGCCGTCGACCTGGCAGCGGAGCCGGAGTTGGAGCTGTACGACATGGCGGCCCTGGACATCATCGTCCGGGAGGCCGGCGGGATCTTCACCTCGCTGGATGGCGAGCCGGGACCGCTCGGCGGCAACGCGCTGGCGAGCAACGGCAAGCTGCACGACCAGGCACTGGCGTTCCTGGGCTCGGTCGACGACGAGTCCCGGCACGCCCAGCGCGGCGGAGGGTCGGTCCACGACCTCGCCGAGCGCCGGCGCCAGGTCGACGAGCCTGAGTGACGCTCAGCCGACGGCGAGCAGGTCCACCACGAAGATCAGCGTCTCACCGGGCTTGATGGCTCCACCCGCGCCGCGGTCGCCGTACCCGAGGTGCGGCGGGATGACGAGCTGGCGCCGTCCGCCGACCTTCATACCCTGCACGCCCTGGTCCCAGCCAGCGATGACGCGGCCGCCCCCGAGCGGGAACTGGAATGCCGACCCGCGGTTGTACGACGCGTCGAACTCCTCGCCAGTGGAGTGCGCGACGCCGACGTAGTGCACGGACACGTTCCGTCCGGCCACGGCCTCGTCGCCGTCCCCGACGATCAGGTCGGTGATGACCAGGTCGGTCGGCGGGGGTCCCTCGTAGAAGTCGATCTCAGGCTTTTCGCTCATGGAGCCAGAGCCTAGACGACCAGCGCCGTCAGGACTTGTGGAGGTAGGAGTCCAACTGGTCGCGCTCGAACTCGACCTGGTCGATGTGGTTCTTCACGATGTCCCCGATGCTGACCACACCGACCAACCGGCCGCCGTCGACCACCGGGAGGTGCCGGAAGCGGCCCTCGGTCATGATCGAGCGGACCTCGTCAAGCGAGCTGCTCGGCTCGCAGGTCTGGACGTCCGCGGTCATGATCTCGGACACCGCGGCCGAGAGCGCCGCGTCGTTGCCGTTCAGCCGGCGTACGACGTCACGCTCGCTGACGATGCCCGCCACGGAGGTGCCGTCGCTGCTGACCACCGCCGCTCCGATGTTGTGGGTCGCGAGCAGGGCGACCAGCTCCCGCACGGTGGCATCGGGGCTGATGGTGACGATGTTCTGGCTCGCCTTGCCGGCAACGACTTCGCTGATCCTCATACGGTCGAATCTAGTGTCCCCGGGTGGCGATGCCAACGGTCTCGCCGCGGACAGTCACCGTTTCTCCCGAAACGATCTGCCGACCGCGTCGGGTCTCGACCTCCCCGTCGACCAGGACCAGGCCCTGGAGGAGCAGTTCACGGGCCTCGCTCCCGGCGTCGATGAAGTCGGCCAGCTTGAGCAGTTGGCCCAACCGGATTGAGTCGTCCCGGATCTCGATCATGCGCACGACAGCAAACCTACCTAGTGCACGAGCGCGCTGATCGCGTGGATCGTCACGCCAACCAGGCCGCCGACGATGGTGCCGTTGATCCGGATGAACTGGAGGTCCCGGCCGACCTGGAGCTCGATCCGCTGGGCCGCCTCGCGGCCGTCCCACCGGGCGACGGTGTGGGTGATCACGGCGGTCAGCTCACCGCCGTACCGGTGCACCCCGAAGACGGCGGCGTCGGCGGCCCAGGTGTCGAAGCGCGCACCCAGCTCGGCATCCTCGCCGAGCCGTACGCCGAAACGCACCAGCTCAGCGGTGGCCCGGGTCCGCAGTGGACCCCGGTCGTCGGCGAGCGCGTCCAGGAGCGCCTGCTTGACCGAGTCGAACAGCGCCATCCCGCTGGCCAGGAACTGCGGGTGCTCCAGCAGCCTGGTCTTGAGCCGTTCGGCGCGGGCCTGGGTGTCCGGGTTGGTCAGCAGGTCATCGGCGAGCTGGGCGAGCAGGCTGTCCAGGGCTTCACGGGCCCGGTGCTCGGGGTCGGAGCGGATGTCGGCGAGCCAGCGGACCGCCTCGAGGTGGATCCGGTCGGTGACCACCTCGTTGAGCCGTTCCGGGGCCCACCGGGGTGCGCGTTCACCCACGACCGCGGTGAAGGTCTCCTGGTTGTGGATCAGCCAGTAGTGCGCCTCCTCGAGCGCCAGGTCCACCAGTCCGTGGTGGGCGGCGTCGGTGAGGACCTCACTGAGCAGGTTGCCGGCGATCGGCGAGATCGGCTCCCGGACCAGCCGCGGCAGCAGCACCTCGGCCACGACCGCCTCCACATCGTGGTCCCGGAGCCGGTTCAGCCCGACCGTGAGAAGCGAGGAGGCCTCGGCGACCACCTTCGCAGCGTGGACCGGTTCGCTGAGCCAGACCCCGGCGCGGGCCGAGATCCCGGCAGCGGCGAGCCGGTCCCGGATGATCTCCTCCTGGAGGAAGTTCTCCTGGACGAAGTCCTCGAGGCTCTTCCCGAACTCGTCCTTCTTCCGCGGGATCAGCGCGGTGTGCGGGATCGGCAGCCCGAGCGGGTGCTTGAACAGGGCCGTCACCGCGAACCAGTCGGCGATCGCGCCCACCATGCTCGCTTCGGCACCCGCGTTCACGTAGCCCAGGAAACCGTCCTGCTCGAGAGTCAGCACGTACACCAGGGCCGCGAAGACCAGCAGCCCGACCGCAACGGACTTCATCCGGCGCAGCCGGCGGCGCCGGTCGGCGTCAGCGGCGCCCGGGGGAAGAACCATCGAGATCGTCATCGCACACGGACGCTACCGGATCAGTGGTCTCCGCAGTACGCCAGAAATGTCGCACCCCGGGGACCTCTGACCTAGGCTCGTAAGGTGCCCCGTCTCGTGCGCTTGAGCCTCGTCGCCGTCCTGTCCACCGGCCTGCTACTGACCCTGTCGGCGCTGTCGAGCGCCGTACCAGCACCCGGGGCGGCCGCGACTCCCGCCGATCCGGCAGCAGAACGGGCGCGCGAGGTCCTGGACGACGTGGTCGCCGCTTTCTCCTCGCACCCGGCTGCGCGGCCCTCGCGGCCCTCGCGACCGACGCCCGACGAGCACGGTCGAGACATGACCCTGCTCCTCCGGGACCTCGGCGTCGCACTCCCTGCGCTGACCGGCGAGGACCGGCGTAGCGCGGAGGCGTTCCTGGCGCGACCGACCGACCAGCCCGCGGGCGACGGCTCGATCTGCGCCGGTTGCCAGCCGGTCGTGCTCGGCGGCACCGTCGAGACCTCCGCGACCGAGCACTTCCTGGTCCACTACCAGACGGCCCGGCCGCTGGTCTGCATCCCGCCGACCTGCCGCGACCAGGTGACCACACCCACCCAGCTGGCCTCGACCAAGGCCGTCCTCGAGGAGGTCTGGGACAAGGAGATCGGCACCCTGGGCTTCCGCAAGCCGCTGGGCGACCAGAACGAGACGTCCTTCGGCACCGACGGCAACCCGGACGCCAAGATCGACGTCTTCCTCGCCGACGTCGGCTACGACGGCATCTACGGTTACGTCTCGTCCGACGACTTCAGCGAACGTCAGGTCGCGCCGTACATCGTCCTGGACGACGACTTCGACGAGTTCCAGCTCGGACCGCAGCACTCCCTCAAGGTGACCGTCGCGCACGAGTTCTTCCACGCGATCCAGTTCGCCTACGACGCCGGCGAATCCGCCTGGTTCACCGAGGGCACCGCGGTCTGGATCGAGGACATCGTCTACCCGACGATCAACGACTACCTCCAGTACATCCAGTTCAGCCAGGCCGCCCGCCCGCTCCAGCCGGTGAACACCACCGGAGGCCTGGAGCGGTACGGGGCCGTCACCTTCTGGAAGTACCTGACCGAGGGGTACTACAGCAACAGCCTGATCCGGAGCATCTGGACCGCTGCGGATTTCCCCCGCAGCAAGAACGGCCTGACCGCCACCAAGGATGTCCTCAAGGCACGCGGCTATTCCTGGGTCCCGGCGTTTGCCCGCTCCGCGATCTGGGCGACCCTGCCGGCGGGCACCTATGCCGACCGCAACGGGATGATCCAAGCGCTCAAGGACGACGGCCTGGCCCCGGGGAACTGGGCGAAGGTCACTCTCGGCAAGACCGCGGGCGACACCGGTGCGGCGAGGGTCTCGGTCGACCACCTCTCCACCGCACCCCTGGTGGTCTCCCCCGGCTCGAGCTTGCCGACCCAGGCAAGGCTCCAGGTCATCGTGAACGCTCCTGACACCGCCCTGGGGTCGGCCGCTCGGGTCCAGTTGCGGCTGAAGAGCGGGAAGGTCAAGTACTTCACGGTTGCCCTGAGTAGGACGGGGTACGGCACCAAGACCATCGGCTTCAACCGGACCCAGGTCGCCTCGGCGATCGTGACGCTGACCAACGCGAGCCTCAGCATCGACAACCAGCCGTTCACCGTCCGCGCCCGGATCGTGTACTGATGATGAGCACGCCGTCCGACCTCGGCCTGGAACGCTGGCACGCCGTCGTCACCGCCCGCGACCCGGAGATGTTGGCGGCCATGATCGCGCCCGACGCAGTCTTCCGGTCCCCGGCAGTGCACACGCCGCAGGAGGGACGCGACATCGTGATCGCCTACCTGAGCGCGGCACTGGTCGTCCTCGGCCCGGAGCTGACCTACCACGACACTTGGCAGCGCGAGAACGACGCGGTGCTGCGCTTCACCACCGTCGTGGACGGCCTCCAGGTCGAGGGCATCGACATGATCACCTGGGACGACGACGGCCTGATCGTAGAGTTCACCGTGATGGTGCGCCCGTTCAAGGCGCTGAACGCGCTGATCGCGGCGATGAGCAAGCAGCTTTTCGGTTAGTCGTCCTCAGCCGACCCAGAAGCCGCGGTTGCCGCCATACCAGCCGCCGAAGCCGCCGAAGCCCCAGTCGGAATCGCGGTCCCGACCACCGCGGGAGCCCAGGTAGCTGCCTACGACGGCAGCCCCGAGATCCTCCAGTTCCGGCGCGACGACCCGGCCGTCGACTCGTTTCGCCATTTGCTCGATGAAGCGCGCCAGGCCCGGGTCGTCGCCGAGGCGGAAGAAAGTCACCTGGGCGCCGAGGCGTCCGGAGTTGTCGAGCTCGCGGACGCTGTACGCGATCGTCATCGGGTGCGGCGGGTAGGAGAAGTAGACCTCGCCGTCCGGCTCGAGGTGCGAGGTGGGCTCGCCGTCGGTGACGATCAGCAGCACCGGCTGTGCGTTCGGGTGCTTGCGGAAGTGCCGGTTCGCCAGCAGCAGGGCGTGGTGCAGGTTGGTGCCCTTGGCCCACATCGCGTCGAGCGCGGTGAGCTTCTCGATCTCCATCACCTCGGCGTACCGGCCAAAGCCGATCAGCTGGAGGTGGTCGCCTCGGAACCGGCTGGTGATCAGCTGGTGCAGCGCCAGCGCAGTCCGCTTCATCGGCACCCAGCGCCCGTCCATCGCCATCGAGAACGACGTGTCGACCAAGAGCGCGACGGCGGCCTGGGTGCGCGCCTCGGTCTCCATCACCTCGATGTCCTGCATCTCGAAGAGACGGGGTTTCGAGGTTCCCGGCGGTCGCACCTCGTCCAGCGGCGAGTCCGCGGCGCGGCGACGTACGGCGTTCAGGACGGTCCGCGGGATGTCCCAGGGCTCGGTGTCGCCGAACACCCACTCCCGCGTCGCTCCGCTGCGCTCCCCGGCTGCCCCGGCTTGGCGCAGATCGCGCTGGCCCTGCCGCCCGGAGATCCGGTTGGCGACGTCGCGCAGCAGCGCCTTCCCGAGCTGGCGCATCGCCTTCGGCGAGAGCCGGAGCTGTCCGTCCGAGGTGCGCTTGAGGTAGCCGGAGTCGCGTAGCGCGCGTTCGAGCTCCTGCAGGGTGCGGGCGTCGACGGCAGCCTGGTCGCCGAGCTGGCGGGCGAGCTTGTCGAGGTCGAGGTCGTCCATCCGGGCGCCACCGTAGGACTGCGAGAGCTGCTCGGCGAGGTCGTCGAGCTCGGCGAGGTCCTGGAGGACCCCGGTGCCGTCCCCGAGGCCGAGCCCCTGGTCTCCCCCGAACTGCTCCGAGGAACCCCAGTCCTCGCCGGGCCGCAGCGCCTGGAGGTTCGCATCGAGCCGGGACAGGCCCTCCATCAGCTCCGGCGACCCGAAGGCCTGGGCGGAGAGCTCCATCAGCTCGCGGCGCTGGTCGGGCGCCATCGAGTTGAGCATCCGCTGGGCGGCGGCCGAGCGCTGCGCGAGGGTGTCCATCAGCTCGTCGATGTTCTGTGGCTTCCCATCAGGCCCAGCGAAGAACTCGCCATGCTTCCTGATGAACTCGTCGAAGTCCTCCTGAGTGTCGATCCCCTGACGGTTCTTGTCGAGCAGGTCGTTGAGGTCGGCGAGCATCTCGTTGATCGCCGTCCGGTCCTCGTCGGTGGCGTTCTCCATCGCCTGTTTCATGCCCTGGAACCGCTGGTCGAGCAGCTCCCGGCCGAGCAGGTCCTTGATCTTCTCGTAGTCGGCGCGCGCTTCGCGGCTCTGCCAGTCGTACGACGCCAGTTCGCTGACGGCGGCCGCGGTCGAGGGCGGCAGGTTGTCGAGCTGGATCTCGCGCAGCGCCCGGTCCCCGTCGTCCAGATCGACGTCGCGGGCCAGCTGGCCGCGCTCGGCCAGAACCGCTTTGTCGAGCAGCTCACGCACCTCGTTCAGGGTGCCGTCGAGGTTGTTGCGGCTGAGCAGCTCCTGGCGCTTGCGGGCCACCTCCCGGGCCAGCTCGTCCAGGCCTCTGGTCCGCCCGGTTCCTGAGCTTGTCGAAGGGCCGCGGCGCAGGAACTCGGCCATCGCCCGCTCGGGTGAACGGCCCGCCATCACGTCCTCACCGATGTGCTCGAGCGCCTCGGCCAGGTCGACCGGGGGCGCGAGCGGGTCGGGACCGCCGTCGTACCGGGCGTATCTCGCCCGATGGCGGTCTCCGTGACGGCGGGGGCTAGCCACGGTAGATGGTCTCCCCTGCCTCGGACTCGTCCTTGGCGACCTTGCGGGCCAGGAACAGTCCCTCCAGGGCGAGCTCGACTGCACCGGCGCGCTCGCCGTCGTTGCCGGCGCCGAGCCGGTCGGCGATCTGGTCGTAGAGGTCGGACTCGCTGGCCTCGGTCGGAGGCAGGGCCGGCAGGCTGGCGAGGAAGTCCGCGGCGGTGACCTGCTCGCCGGTGGTGACGGCCACGCCGTCCTCCTCCAGCGCGTCGACCAGGACCGCGAGGTCCAGTCCGCCGAGCCGGCTGCGGACGGTCTCCGCGGTCGCGGTCCGGAGCAGGTGGGTCAAGACCTCCTGCTCGCGTCCCTCCTCGCCGGCCTCGAACTCGATCTTCCCGCCGAGCACGTCGACCGCGGTCTGCAGGTCGACGACCCGGGCGACCGGGTGCGACTCGCCCTGCGCGGTCGCCCGGTGCAGCGCCGCGGCCCCGATCGTCTCGGCCCCCGCGATAGCGAACCGGGCGCTGACCCCGGAGCGCTGATCGACCGACTGGCTGCCGCGCAGCGCCCGGGTGAACCGGGCCAGAATCTCGATCAGGTGGTCCGGCACGTGCGCGACCAGGTGCGCCTCCTGGCGGACGACGGCGACCTCGTCCTCGATCCGGACCGGGTAGTGGGTCCGGATCTCGGCGCCGAAGCGGTCCTTGAGCGGGGTGATGATCCGGCCGCGGTTCGTGTAGTCCTCGGGGTTGGCGCTCGCGACGACCAGGACGTCGATCGGCAGCCGAAGCACGTAGCCGCGGATCTGGATGTCGCGCTCCTCCATCACGTTGAGCATCGCAACCTGGATCCGCTCGGCGAGGTCGGGGAGCTCGTTGATCGCGACGATGCCGCGGTGGCTGCGCGGGATCAGGCCGAAGTGGATCGTCTCCGGGTCACCCAGGGAGCGACCTTCTGCGACTTTCATGGGGTCGACGTCGCCGATCAGGTCGGCGACGCTGGTGTCCGGCGTGGCCAGCTTCTCGGCGTACCGCTCGTCGCGGTGTCGCCAGGTGATCGGCAGCGCGTCGCCCTCAGCGGCGGCGCGCCGCTGGGAGGCGTGGGTGATCGGCTCGTACGGGTGCTCGCCGAGCTCGGCGCCGGCGATCACCGGCGTCCACTCGTCGAGCAGACCGACCAGGGTGCGCAGCAGCCGGGTCTTGCCCTGCCCCCGCTCCCCCAGCAGCACGATGTCGTGGCCGGCCAGCAGCGCCCGCTCCACCTGGGGGATGACGGTGCTCTCGAAGCCGTGCAGGCCCGGCCACGGGTCGCGGCCCTCGCGCAGGGCGTCCAGCAGGTTGTCGCGCAGCTCGGTCCTGAGCGGTTTCTGGACGTGCCCGGAAGCGCGGAGCTCGCCGACGGTGGTGGCAGCAGGAGGCGTGGCGGCAGGGTGCGTAGAGGTCACCTCTGCAGGCTACTCAGCCGGTGGTGGTCGTCGAACAGCATTCTCGAAGTAACCTGCGCGCATGCCCCGGCTCCCGTCCTCCCCGTGTCCCTGCGGGACCGGGACGCCGTACGACGCCTGCTGCGGCCCGCTGCACCGCAACGAGCGCCCGGCGCACGGGGTCGAGGAGCTGATGCGCTCGCGGTACAGCGCGTACGCCGTGGGCGCGGTCGACCACCTGTTCCGCACCTGGCACCCCCGGACCCGGCCCGAGGACGTCACCCCGGACGAGGACCTCGTCTGGACCGGGCTCGAGGTCCTGGACGTCGTGGAGACGACCGCGGGCGACCAGGTCGGCGTGGTCGAGTTCCGGGCGCACTGGACCTGGCAGGGACGAGCCGGGGTGATCCACGAGCGCAGCCGCTTCGAGCAGCGCGCCGGCGCTTGGACCTACGTCGACGGCGACACCCTCGAGGACTGAACCGGTCAGCCGCCGGTCGCGGTGCAGGTCCGCTGGATGTAGCTGTCCAGGTCGAGGAGGTGGCGGCGCTCCTCCGCGTTCATGCTCAACGTCCGCTTGCGGAAGTCCGCGCCGTTCTCGGCCTCGTCCATCCGCTCGATCAGCTCGACGAACCCGGATCGGGCGCTCGCGTCGATGTTCGCCGGGGTCCCGACCTCGGCGAGCTGCTTGCTTACCTCGACAGCCTCGGCGAAAGCGACGCCGCGCAGCTCGGAGTACTTCTCACCGGCGCTGCAGAAGTCCTCCTTGGAGGCATTCTCCGGGATGCTCTGGCAGCCGGTCAGCACCAGCGCGCCCAGGAGTGAACCCAGGAGCGCCCGTACGACGACCCAACCCCTCACGCGCATCCTTCCCCCGTAACCGTCCTACCCCACCGCCCCGGCGGTCACCGTAGCGGAAGGACCGGGTTCAGCAGGTAGAGGAGCTGCCCCAGCAGGGTCGCGACACCGTTGAGCAGGCCGCCACCGCCTTCGTCGGCGCTGTCTCCCGAGCCGCCGACCGGTCCGGCGACGACCGGAGCCCAGCTTCGCACGACCCGCTCCGGGACGTAGCCGTGCCGGACACGTTGCGGGTGGTCGCCGACCGGGAGGAACGCGAGCTCCTTCTTGGTGGTGAAGTCGATCACGGCGACGGCATCGGAACCGCTCAGCGAGATCCAGCAGGTGTTGCCGAGACCCTCGGTGGTCCAGTACGGCTTCAGGTACTTGTGCCTGGTGGTCTTCTCGTCGAAGATCTTCCGTCCGCCGGTGGCGCGGTCGACCAGGGCCACGTAGTCGTCCATGGTGCCCGCGGCGCAGAGCGTCGTACCGGCGTCGTTCATGGCGAGGCCGTGGTGGGCGGAGTCGTTGACGTACTGCTCCAGCGGCATCGTGGGCACCCGGTTCGGCAGGGTGATCAGTCGCTTGACGGCGCCGACCCGGGGCTCGGCGATCCCCCCGGCCGTGTAGGTGACCAGTCCGTCGAGGTCCTTGGCCTTGGTGTCGAACTCGACGATGCCGTGGAAGTAGGAGACCTGGAAGTAGATGTAACGTCCGCCGGGCGCGACCGCCATCGGCCGGACCGCTGCGCTCATCCCCTCGTGGCCCGCCTCCGCGAGCTCCTTGCCCATGTCCCACCGGTACTTGATCGAGAAATCTCGGTCGTTGACGATCTGGTACCAGCGATCACCCTTGATCGCGTCGTGCACCGGGCCGATCTTGATCGGCCCGGCCGAGTTCTGGTCACCCGGCAGGTACACCTTGCCGATCGAGGCGTGGTAGACCAGCGAACCGTCCGGGGAGTAGTTGTTCTCGTGCGGGGTCTCACCGGTGGGGAAGGTGCGGAGCCGGTCACCCATCGCGATCTTCTTGCCGCCGACGGTCTCGTTGACCATCGAGTACTCGATCACCTGCGCCTCGGTGGAGTCGCTGACGAGTAGGCGGCGGCCGTCCGGCGACAGACCCATGTGGTCGGTGCGGTAGCCGTCCATCTGCTGCTCGCGAACGATGCTGGCGACGCTGCCGCCGGGCCCGGCGGCAGCCGCCTTGGCGAGATCAATCCAGACGACATCGGCGAAGCTCGGCCGGGAGACCGCAACGTACCTGCCGTCCTTGGTGGTGAACATGTCGTCGACGTACTGGTCGTGGCCCTCGCCCGGCCCCTGCTGGATCAGGTAGTAGAACGCGAACTTGTCGGGGCTCTTCTGGATGTCCGCGATCTCCTGGGCCTTGTCCGGGACGAAGTTGACCCCGGTCTTCAGCAGCTTGCGGGTCTTGGCGTCGACGATGGTCGCGGTGCCGGACCAGTTGTTGCCGACCAGCATCACGTCGCGCAGGCCGGTCGGAGCAGCCGTCGCGCCCTGCTGGGTGGCTGCGAGACCGCCGGCGAGGGCGGTCGCGAGCAGGCCGGACACGGTCAGGGCAGCAGTACGTCGCATGCCTGGTAAACGAGGAGCCGGGCACCCGGTCACGCTCAGCGCGTGACGTATTCGGGATGTGTAACCCGGGTCACCCGGCTAAGCGAGCGTCAGCGGGCGACGATCACCGATGAGCCGTGCCCGAAGAGGCCCTGGTTGGCCGTGATCCCCACCCGGGCGCCCTCGACCTGACGGCCCTCGGCCTGCCCTCGCAGCTGCCAGGTGAGCTCGCAGACCTGCGCCAGCGCCTGCGCCGGGACGGCCTCGCCGAAGCAGGCCAGCCCGCCTGAGGGGTTGACCGGGATCCGGCCCCCGATGGTGGTGTCCCCGGCGCGCAGCAACTGCTCGGCCTCACCGGGCTTGCAGAGCTGGAGGTCCTCGATCCAGTCGAGCTCGAGCGCCGTGGACAGGTCGTAGACCTCGGCGACGTCGACGTCGTCGGGGCCGATCCCGGCCTCCTCGTACGCCGCCTGCCCGATCGACTGCTTGAAGGTGAACTCGGGAACCCCGCCGGCCGACGACTCGGTCGACATCAGCGGCATGTCGATCACCGTGTTCGGGAACGTCGGGGTGACCGTCGAGATCGCCTTGATCCGCACGTCGCTCAGACCATGCTTGCGGGCGTACTCGACCGAGCACAGGACCACCGCAGCCGCACCGTCGGAGGTCGCGCAGATGTCGAGCAGGTGCAGCGGGTCGGCGACGATCGCGGAGTTCAGCACGTCCTCGGCGACGACCTCCTTGCGGTAGCGCGCATTCGGGTTGCTCAGACCGTGCTTGGCGTTCTTGACCTTGACCTGCGCGAAGTCCTCGCTGGTGGCGCCGTACAGGTCCATCCGGCGGCGCGCGTAGAGCGCGAAGTACGCCGGGTTGGTCATCCCGAGGAGCCGGAACCGGAGCCAGTCCGGGTCGTCGTACCGCTCGCCGGCGTTGGGGGCCAGGAAGCCCTTCGGAGTGGTGTCCGCGCCTACGACCAGCGCGACCTCGGAGAGGCCGGCCAGGATCCGGGCGCGGGCGGTGTCCAGCGCCTGGGCGCCGGTGGCGCAGGCCGCGTAGGAGGTCGCGACGCGGGCGCCGTTCCAGCCGAGCGCCTGGCCGAAGGTGGCACCGGCGACGTAGCCGCCGTACCCGTTGCGGACGGTCTCGCCGCCGACGATCAGGTCGACGTCGGTCCATGGGATGCCGGAATCGGCCAGCGCCGCGCGGGCCGCCACGACGCCGTACTCGACGAAGTTCTTGCCCCACTTGCCCCAGGGGTGCATGCCGACCCCGGCGATGGCGACGTCGTTGGCTGACACCGTGTTGCTCACTGGGCACCTCCAGGGGTTTCGACAAGCTCAACCAACGGGATCGGACGCCAGCGCCAGATGGTCCGGTCGCCGGTCTCGTCGGTGTACAGCGTCTCCACGACCAGCTCCATCTCGTCGCCGACCTTGAAGTCGTCAACGGTGTAACCGTCGGCCACCTGACCGAGGATCACGATGCCCTCGGGGATCTCGACCGCGGCCAGCGCGAACGGCACGTACGGGTCGGTCGCCGGGATGTACGGCGCCGGCGGCTGGTACTGCGCGTCGGTGTAGGACCAGACCCGGCCGCGACGGGAGAGCTCGGTGTCGGTGAACTCGTCACCGTCGCACGCGGGGTTGCGGCAGAAGCCTGCCCCCTTCGAATCCACACAGCGCGGGAAGAACACCGTGCTGCACGTCGTACAGGCGGAGCCGATCAGGGCCGGCCCGGAGGTCTCGGAACCGGTCGTGAACCAGCCCTCGATGGCCGGAGTCGTGGCGGTCATGCTGCACCCTTCGGAGAGGTGAAACTAGAACAGGTTCCTACTATCTCATGGCCCTGGCGCGTCGTCGCAGGTCCTGTGTCACAGTTTGTCCGTGGTCGAAGCATCAACGGTTGCCTGGATCCTGGCCGGAGCGCTGCTCCTTGCCGTGATCGGCCTCGGGGTGCTGACCAGGATGCTCCTCGCGACCCGGGCCGAGCTCGCCGAGGCGAACCTGCGGGTACCGCCGCCGGCGGTCGGCCACCCGCCCCAGCGGGCCGTTCTAACCGCAGGTACGGCGATGCGCGGCGTGCTCGAAGCGGTCAGCCGGGTCCGGGAGCAGGGCGTCGGCGGGATGCTGCTGAGCACCCTGGACGACTTCAACCGCTGGGCCGCCGACCAACGCGCCGCGATCGGTCGGATGGCCGCCGAGGACGGCACCGTGACGATCTTCTTCTCCGACATCGAGAACTCCACGCTGCTCAACACCCAGCTCGGCGACAACCGCTGGATCAAGGTGCTCTCCGCGCACGACCACCTGGTCGAGACGTACGTCGAGAAGTATCGCGGTCTGATCGTGAAGAGTTTCGGCGACGGCCACATGGTGGTGTTCTCGACCCCCGAGCTCGCGATCGCCGCCTCGCTGGACATCCAGCGCGCACTCGGCGCCAACTGGAACCGCAGCCGCGAGCTTCGTCGGACGCCGATCCGGGTGCGGATCGGGCTGCACAGCGGCACCGCGATCGAGCGCGACGGCGATTACTTCGGCCAGAACGTCGCCCTGGCCGCCCGGGTCGCCTCCCAGGCGCAGGGCGGCGAGATCCTCGTCACCGGCCAGATCGCCGAGGCAATGGTCGAGTACTACGAGTTCACCGAGGCGGTGGCCGTCGAGCTCAAGGGCTTCGAGGGCGAGCACGCCCTCTGGCACGTGAGCGGTCCCCGTTGAGGCTCAGGCTCGGCCGCCCCGACGTCACCCGGTACGCCGACCGTTTCGACGTACCGGCGGCAGACAGCGGGCTGGGCGTGACCTTCGCCGGGGTGAGCACCCTGCTGATCGACGACGGCGAGTCGGCGGTGCTCACCGACGGCTTCTTCAGCCGCCCGGGCCTGCTACCGGTCGCGCTCGGCCGGATCCGCCCCGACCAGACCCGGATCCACGGCTGCCTGCAGCGGCTGCTCGCCGCGAGCCCGACGGTGATCGGCCTGGACGCGGTGGTGCCGGTGCACAGCCACTTCGATCACGCGATGGACTCCGCCGAGGTCGCCCGCAGTACCGGCGCCACCCTGGTCGGCGGGCTGTCGACCGCGAACATCGGCCGCGGGGCCGGGCTTGCCGAGGACCGGATGCTGATCGTCGGATCGGGCTCGACCTGGACCCGTGGAGCCTGGACAGTCCGGATGACGGCGTCCCACCACTGCCCGCCGGACCGCTACCCCGGGGAGATCACCAGGCCGGTGGTCCCGCCGGTCAAGGCGTCGGCGTACCAATGCGGCGAGGCCTGGTCGATCGTCCTGACCCACGACAGCGGGCCGAGCCTGCTGGTCCAGGGCAGCGCCGGGTACGTCATCGGATCTCTCGCCGGGCAGCTCGCGGACGTCGCTTACCTGGGGGTCGGCCAGCTCGGCCTGCAGAGCGAGGAATACCTCGAGACCTACTGGGCCGAGACGGTCCGGACCGTCGGCGCCCGCCGCGCGGTGCTGACGCACTGGGACGACTTCTTCCGACCCCTCCCGATGACCGCGGACGACCCGCCGCTGCGAGCCCTGCCGTACGCCGGCGACGACCTGGACGCCACGATGCGGGTGCTGACCCGACTAGCGGAGGAGGACGACGTGGTGCTGTCGTTCCCGACGCTCTGGCAGCGCGAGAACCCCTGGTCCCCCCTCGTTGAGTCAGGCCTTTGAACCTGTTGAGTCCAGGCTTGTGGCGCATTCGACCCCGGGATCAGGACCAGAACACCTGACTCGTGCGACCACAAGGCCGAACTCAACGGACGAGCCAGCGGCCGAGCAGGGTTCCGTTCTGTTCCAGAAGGACGGCGAGGTCGAGGTCGCGGCCGACCGACTCCCCCATCACGATCCGGGGGTGCACCCCGCCGATCGCGCGCGGCACGATGCTCACGCAGAGCTCGTCGGCAGCACCCGAAGCGAGCAGGTCGCGCAGCAGGCTGGGACCGCCTTCGCTGAGGAGGTTCACCATTCCGCGCTCCACCAGCGCCGCCTTCATCGCGACCAGGTCGACCCGGGACTTCCCGACGACGAGCACCTGCTCGGCCCCGAGCACCGCGCGCGCCTCCGCGAGACCGGGCGACGCGGCGCAGACCGCCATCAGCACCCGGCCCGGCTCGGCGTCGCGGAGCTGCTCGGGCACGCGGCCCTGCTGCGAGACCAGCACCAGCGGGACGTCGGCGACCCGGTAGCCCTCAGTGCGCGCGGTCCCCGCCCCGACGATGATCGCGTCCGCCTGGGCGCGCAGCGCGTCGAAGACCGCCTTGTCGGCGTCGTTGTTGATCGAGCCGCTCTTGCCGGACTCACCGTTGGCGGCACCGTCGAGGGTGCTCACCATGTTGACCCGCAGCCACGGAAGCCGGGGTGCGCGGTAGAGATCAGCGAGATCCTCACCGGCCGACCCGAGGGCGTCGATCAGGACACGCCTGCTCACGAGCACTCCCAGCGCACGACCCAGTACTGGACGCCGTACGGGGCGTCGTCGAAGTCGACCTGCACGTCGACGACCCGGGTTCCGGACCGGGCCAGGCGCCGCCCGAGGGCGGCGAGAACCAGGGCGTCGTCGCCAGCCCAGAGCTCGGTGGCCAGCGCCAGGTCGATCGACTCCAATGCAGCCAGGTCGCCGGCGGCCAGCGCCTTGCCCACCGCAGCATCGAACGCCTCGGCCCGCTCGTCGAACGCTCCGGGCGCCTTCTCGGTACGCATCGCCGAACCGCCAGCGGCCACCAGCAGACCCGGTACGGCGTCCGCTGGGTCGCCGACCAGGAGGTCGACCACCTGCTGACCCGCGGGTGAGCCCGCAACCCCGACCACCGGCCCGGTCTCCTGCGCCCACGCGACGGCCGCGGCGACCGCAGCCCGCAGCTCGGCGACCGGGTCCTCGATGCTCGAGTACGCCGGCAGCAGCGCCAGCGTAGACGGCACGATCACCACTCTCATGCCAGCCCCCGGATCGCCCGCTGCGGCAGCCGACGGCCGGCGATCGTGTTGACCATGTCGACCGTCTGCCGGGTCTCGACGACCTCATGCACCCGGTAGATCCGGGCTCCTGCCAGAGCGCTGATCGCGGTCGCCGCGAGGGTCCCGGTCAGCCGCTCGCCGACCGGGAGGTCGAGGCTCTCGCCGACGAAGTCCTTGTTGGACAGCGAGACCAGCACCGGCCATCCGGTCGCCACCATCTCCCCCAGGCGCCGGGTCAGCTCCAGAGAGTGGAAGGTGTTCTTGCCGAAGTCGTGCGCCGGGTCGATCACGACGCTCTCCGGCGAGACTCCCGCGTGCACGGCGCGCTCGGCGTACGCGACGGTGTCGGCGATCGCGCTCCTCACCACGTCGTCGTACTCGACCCGGAACGGCCGGGTGCGCGGGGTGGCTCCGCCGGTGTGGGTGCAGATGATCGCGGCGTCGTACTCGGCGGCGACGTCGACCAGGCCCGGGTCGGCCCCGCCCCAGGCGTCGTTGAGGACGTCGGCGCCGACCTCGCAGACTGCCCGGCCGACCTCGGCCCGCCAGGTGTCCACCGAGATCACCAGATCCGGGTAGGCGCTGCGGACCCGCTCGACGAACGCGACCACCCGGCGCTTCTCCTCGTCGGCGTCGATGAACGCGCCGGGAGCCGCCTTGATCCCGCCGATGTCGACGATCTCGGCGCCCTGGTCGACGACCTGGGCCACCCGTTCGAACGCCTTGTCCTCGGCCCAGGTCGCGCCCTGGTCGTAGAACGAGTCCGGGGTCCGGTTGACGATCGCCATCATCAGCGTCGCGTCGTCGGCGAACCGGTGCCGGCCGAGCCTGAGCGTCATGGGTTCGAGTCTTCCAGGTAACCCCGAGCCGGCTGCCGCTCGGTGATCGTGACGGTCCGGGTCAACGGGGCGATCACGCCGTCGACCGGGTGGTACTGGCGCAACGTGACGCCCTCGCCGGGGACCACCCCGCCAGCCCGCTGCCAGACCGCGGCCGCGATCTGTGTGGCCATTGCGCCGAGGTCGCGCAGCGCCTGGTGCCGGTGCGCGCGCCGGCCGAGGTCGACCTGGGCAATGGCTTCGAGTCCGAGCGTGCGGACGGTGTCGATCAACGCGGTCGTCTCCACGGCGTACCCGGTCGGCACCGGGAGCGCGGCGAACAGCTCGCGTCGGATCGCCCACTCGCCGGCGAGAGGCTGCACCAGTCCGGCGAGCTCGGGGAAGAGCAGGTTGAGCAACGGGCGCGCGACGAGCTCGGTGACCCGTCCCCCCTCGTACGCCGCGGCGTCGTCGTCGGTGTCGCTCCCACCTAGCATCGGCCGCTCGTAGAACCCCTTGACCAGGGCGATCTCCGGACGGGTGAGCAGCGGCCCAAGCAGGCCCGGCACGAAGTGGGTGTCCCAGTCGAGGAGGTCGGCGTCCATGAAGACCAGTAGGTCGCCGGAGGTGACGAACAACGACTTCCACATCGCCTCACCCTTACCGGTGGCGGCGCCAAGCTCCGGGCGGATCTCGGCGGCCCGGTGCACGGCGGCGCCGGCGTCGGTGGCCACGGCGTAGGTGTCGTCGGTCGAGTCGGAGTCGATCACCACCACCTCGTCGAGCAGGTCGGTGGTCTCCATCAGCGCCTCCCGGACCCGGGTCACGACATCCCCGACCGTGGCCGCCTCGTTCCGCGCGGGGACGACCAGGCTGACCGTCAGTCCGGTCGCGGCCTTGGCGGTGACCAAGTCGTGCAGCGCGTGGTCGGTCCAGGCGCTCGAGTTCGCGGCGAACCAGGCGTCAACAGGGGCAGGCACAGGCTGAGGCTAGCCGCCCCGACCGAGGCGTCAGGCCTCGAGGGACCAGAGGACGTCCGGGATGACCTCGTCCAGGAACGCAGCGATCTCGTCGACCGCCTCGGCGGCCTCGGGGAGGATCGCGGCGGCGGCCTGGAAGACGTGCACCTGGTGGTCCCAGACCTGGAGCTCGACGTCGACCCCGGCAGCAATCAGCGCGGCCGTCATGGCCTCGGCGTCCGGGTAGACCATCTCAGCCGTGCTCGCCTGGATCAGCGAGGGCGGCAGACCGTGCAGCGCGGCCCGGCTCGGCGCCCCGGGGAGCGCGTGCTCCTCACCGGCGCGGCGCGAGGCCCGCAGGACCACCTCGGCCAGCGCGTCGAAGCAGTGGGCCGGGAACAGCGCGCAGGACTTGGAGGACTCGGCCTCGACCTTGGCGGTCCCGTCGAAGTCGATCAGCGGCGACATCGCGACCAACCCGGCCGGCATCGGCAGACCGGCCTCCTCGGCAGCGAGCGCGAGCTGGAAGGTCAGGTAGCCCCCGGCGGAGTCGCCCATCACGACGACCTGCGAGGCAGGTACGCCGGAGTCGAGCACGTAGCGGTAGGCGTCCAGGGCGTCCGCAATCGAGGCGCTGACCGGGTGGTGCGGGAGTTGACGGTACTCGACCGCGATGACGCTGGCCCGGGTGCGCTCCGCGATCGTCGACATCAGCTGCCGGTGCAGGAAACGACCACCGACGACGAACGCGCCGCCGTGCAGGTAGACGATCACACGGTCCTCGACCGACGGGGTGCGGAGCACCTCGGCCTTGCAGTTCGGCAGGTCCATCCGCTCGTACGTCGTCCCGGGGACGGTGCGCAGCGCAAGGCCGACATAGTCGGTGAGGAAGTACGGCCACGGCGCCAACGGCACCCGGGCCCAGAGCGAGATGAACGGCTTCACGGTGTGCGAGAGGGCGGTCGCCAGCAGCTTCGAGCGGGTGCTGCCGCCACCGAACTCAGTCCTCGGGACCCGACGGGGCTCGACCTCGACGACGTCGAGGTCAGCGACCAGGTGGAGCGGTGCGGAGGCGTGCGAAGCCGTGCTCATCGAGGCCACCCCTTTATGTTGGAACGTCCCTCGAATGTAGCGGGCCGTCACCTGAGAATTCGGCAGTTTCGCCCTTTGGGAAAGGGAATTCTGAAACAAACTTCCCGGCCGCTTTCAGGCAACCGGAGGACCATAACCGGACCTCGAACCCGAAGTCGAGACCGCTCAGGCCTTGTTCTTCGATCGTAGTTCGGCTAGCCGCCAGCGGAGCACCAGTCCGAGCGCCTCCCGGGCGATCGACCCGGACATCTTGGACTGGCCCGCGGTCCGGTCGGTGAAAACGATTGGCACCTCCAGGACCCGCAGTCCCCGGCGGCTCGCCCGCCAGGTGTTCTCGATCTGGAAGGAGTAGCCGTTGGACTCCGAGTTGAGCACGTCGATCGTCCGCAGCGCTTCGGCACTGAACGCCTTGAAGCCCGCCGTGGTGTCGTGTACCGGGGTTCCGAGCAGCACCCGGACGTAGAGGTTGCCGGCGCGCGAGATCACCCTGCGGTGCCACCCCCAACGCCGGACGCCGCCGCCACGGACGTAGCGCGATCCGACGGCGACGTCGGCCTCCTCGAGCGCCGAAAAGAGCGCCGGGAGCCGCTCGGGCGGGTGCGAGAGATCCGCGTCCATCTGGCCGATCTCGTCGTACCCGCGCTCCAGCGCCCAGGCGAAGCCGGCCCGGTACGCCGCCCCGAGGCCGCTGCGCGGCGGTCGGCTCAGCAGGTGCACCCAGGACCCGAAGGCCGGGTGGGCTTGGACCAGCGGACCGGTGCCGTCCGGGCTGCTGTCGTCGACGACCAGCACCTCGACCTCGGGGGCCACCGCACGGACCGCGTCGATCACCTTGAGGACGTTCGCCGCCTCGTTGTACGTCGGGATCACCACCAAACGACGCGGCGGACCAGGGCGCCGGTCACCGGACTGGGCAGTCATGGAGACACCCTAGGAGCCCACCGGTTCAGACCAGGTGCGGGGTCCTGTCCTCGACCTTGCTCGAGCTCCCCTTGCTCGCCGCCGCGTAGCACCAGCCGAAGAAGAGCACCAGGATCAGCCAGGAGGCGATCACCGCCGCGTACGCCCCTGTGCTGAGCCAGCCCGGCACGTCGTCCTTGATCTCGCGCTGGAGGAACTGTTTCTCCGAGAGCACCTGAACGTTGTCGCCGTCGCGGGCGAGCACCTCGCGACCGCGGGCGCTCTCGATTGCCGGGTCATCGGGCGCGTGCAGCTGGACAGCGATCATCGTGGTCGGCAGCAGGTGTACCCGGATCAGCGTCTTCCAGTTGCCGTACATCGGCAGTTCCTCAGCGCTGCGGTACTCCCCCGGCTCCCCGGTCGGCTCCATCGCGACCCGGACGATGCCCGGCGTCTTAGCGACCGGGTCGACCGGCGGGTCGACGGCGTCACCGCCCGGCCCTCGGCCCTGCCAGGAGAGCCCGTAGACCCAGACCGCGTCGGTCACCGCATCGGCCGGCTCGAACCGGACCGTGACGTCGGAGAGACACCGGATCTCGCCACCGTCGCAGTCCTCCGACAGCCCGATCGTCGCGTAGACCTCCTCGTCACCGGCACTCGGCGGCGCGAACACGAACATCAGCGCGAAGGCGATCGCGATCGCACCGAGCCCGGCCCACCGGTAACGAGTGCCCCCGGCGGCGACCTGCTCCGGTTCGGCGACGTCCTCGATCCGGGCCACGTGCCAGGCGGCGAGGAGCCCACCTCCGATCGCGGCGACGGCACCGACCGCGAGCAGGAACGGCAGCGCGCCGGCGTCCACCGGTTGCGGGAGCGGCATGAACTCCTTGCTCCACAGGTACTCGGCGTACAGGCCGGCGGTGCCGACGACGAGACCGGAGACGATGCCGAAGAGCAGCGTCCGGGTCCGCGGGGCGATCGCCACCGCGACGAACTCGACCAGCAGCGCCGCCGGCAGGTAGAGCAGGAACCGGGCGGTCAGGACGCCGGGGATCGGCGCGACCACGGCGTACAGGTAGGCGTGCACGCCGAGGTAGACGACCGCGGAGAACAGCGCTCCCCCAGGCCCGAACCAGGTCCGCACCGCGCAGGCGATCCAGGTGAAGCAGAAGCCGGCGATGATGAACTGGGTCGCGGCCGGGTACTGCGGCACGCCGAGGTCGAACTCCATCAGGAAGGCGACCGGGATGATGCAGAGCGAGAGCATCAGGGCACCCCGGAGCCTGCCGAGCAGCGTCCGGGTGCCGGCGGCGCCGACCTGGTGCGCCTCGGCCAGCAGCAGCGGGATGCCGAGGATGCAGGTGACCGCGCCACCGATCATCATCACGTGGGTGGGACCCCACTCGGTGACGTCCTGACCGAAGAGCCGGTGCCACAGGTCATCGGCCGGGAAGCCGAGCAGGGCGATCTGGCCGGCCCCCACGATGACCAGCGAACCCATCGGGACCCGCCAGTTCTTCGTCAGCCGGACCGTACGCCGCGGCAACGGATCGCGGGCCAGGCCCATGCTCAGGATGCCGGCGTGGGTGAAGCCGAGGATGCCCAGGAAGATCGGGTAGTGCGACGGGTTCGCCAGTGGGCCTTCGTCGCGGCCGTTCTGCATGTGGATCGGCACGTCCCACCAGACCCCGAACGCGGCGGCGAGCAACGAGACCAGCAGCAGGTACGTCGGCAGCCCGACCCACCGTGGCAGGCCATCGATCTCGGCGACCTTGTCGGCCAGCCTGCCGACCCAGGTGGTGTGCCCGGTGCGCTCCCGGTAGACGACCCAGCCGAAGGTCAGGATCACCACCGCGGCCATTGCACCGGCGTACAGGATCTCGCCGAACTCGGCGCCGCCCGCGGACGGGGCTGCTGCTTCCAGGGGGATCGTCATCGAAGCTCCTTGGGCGCGCGGTACCTGTGACCTGGTACCTGTGACACAGTGTCACGATGGCAGGTTAGGCCAGGATGGCACCCATGGACCAGATCCGCATCGACCTCCCCGAGGTGTCGCTCACTGCTCTCACCTGGGGTCCTGCCGACGGGCCGCTGGCGCTACTGCTGCACGGCTTCCCGGACACCGCGCGCACCTGGCGCCACCTCGGCCCCGTGCTGGCTGCCGACGGCTGGCGGGTGGTGGCCCCGTTCCTGCGCGGCTACGCCCCGTCGGAGGTGCCTGCGGACGGCAGCGGGCACGTGGCCGCCCTGGTCTCGGACGCCCTCGGCATCCACCGGGTCCTCGGCGGCGGGCCCGACGCGGCGATCGTCGGCCACGACTGGGGCGCGATCACCACCAACGCCCTGGCCGCCCACGAGGACAACCCGTTCGCGAAGGTCGTGTCGATGGCCGTGCCCCCGTTCTCCGCCTTCGCAGGTACACCGCCCGCGCGGCTGCTGCTGAGGCAGATGCGGAACAGCTGGTACATCGGTTTCAACCGGCTTCCACGGCTCCCGGAGCTGACCCACGAGCGCCTGGTCCGCAAGCTCTGGCGCGACTGGTCCCCGGGGTACGACGCCTCGGAGGACCTGCCGGCGGTGCTGACAGCGATGGCCGACCCGGCGCACTGCCGCGCCGTGATCGGCAACTACCGGGCGATGGTGAGCCCGTTCGGTCCGCCGGCGGCGTACCGACGTTGGAAGGGCGCCGAGCTGCGGCCGCCGATGACTCCCCTGCTCTACCTGCACGGGACCGACGACGGTTGCATGGACATCGCGATGGCGCGGTTGGCAAAGCCGCACCTGCCGACGGGAAGCAGGATGGTCGAGGTGCCAGCCGCCGGCCATTTCCTCCAGCTCGAGCAGCCGGAGACCGTGAACGCACTGGTGCGCGCCCACCTCAACGACTGACGCATTAGGGGAACCGCGGCCGCGGCTTGACCACTCGCGGCGGGAACCGGCTGACGTCCGCGACGATCTCCAGCGACCGACGACGGTCGACGATCTCCGCGGCTACCAGGGCTGCCACGAAAGCAGCCGTCAGAAAACCGATGACGATGAACATGCCGATCATGACCGACCCCTCCTCGTGAGCGTCCGTGTGACGTGGCTCACGAGGCATTCGGCGTCGACCAGCATCCGGCCTGGTCTTCCGACGAACCCGCCCGCGAGGAGATAGCGTCGGAGGGTGTCCGTCAACCCGCTCCAGCGCCCCGAGGCGCGCCGTACCCAGGCCGAGCGCCGGGCGGACAGCGAGCAGCGGCTGCTGTGGGCCTCGGTCGAGTTGATCGTCGAGCAAGGCCTCGACAGCACCTCGCTGGCCGACATCGGACGACGCGCCGGAGCCAGCCACGCCCTGGTCAACCACCGCTTCGGCAGCAAGGACGAACTGGTCGACCGGATCATCGAGGCCGCCACCGAGTACTACGCCAACGCTGCCCGCAGGCGGATCGGGCGGAGGACCGGGCTGGACGCGCTCCTCGCGACCTGCGTGCTCTACCTCGACCTGGTCAAGGACGACGACCCGCTGGGCCGTGTCCACGTCGTGATGTGGAGCGAGGCGATCGCGAACACCGCCACCCGCCGGCCGGCCCAGCTGGAGTGGGACCGCCTCTTCCGGGCGTTCGTGAGCGGGCTGATCGAGGACGGCGTGGCCGAGGGATCGATCCGGGCCGACGTCCAAGTCGAGGAGACTGCCCTGACGATCGTCGGCGCGCTGCGGGGCGTGGCGATGCAGCTGATGCTCGACGAGGGCACCAACCTGGCCGCCGGTCAGGCACTGATCCGCTCGCTGGTGCTCAGCGCGCTCGAGCCGGCCGGCGGGACCCGCTAGCCGCGCAGCATCCGGTCGAGGTGCTCCAGGACGACGTCCCGGGCGCCGTCTGCCGACCCGGCCCCAGGGTCGAGCATCAGCTGGAGCGCGACGCCGCGGAGCAGACCGACCACGATCACCGCGGCAGCGTCGGGCTCGACGTCCCCGCGGATGCTGCCATCCTTGACCCCGGCAGCGATCATCGTCGCCAGGGACGAGCGGAACAGTCCGTCCCAGCTGGCTCGGTAGGGCCGTCGGCCGGAGCCGCGGGCGACCGCCTCGCTCCAGACCACCAGGTGGACGCGGGCCACCGGGTCCGGCCCGTGGACCAGGTCCAGGTAGGTCCGGGCGACGAGCTGGACGGCCGCGGCGCCCGAGGCGCTCTCGATCCAGCCCACGGTCGAGGACGTGAACATCCGCACGGCCTCTTCGTTGAGCCGCTCGATCAGGGCGTCCTTCGACCCGAACCGCTGGTGCACCAGGCTGTGGCTGTACCCGGCCCGCCGACCGATCTCGGCGAGCGAGGCACCCTCGATCCCCCGCTCGACCACGAGCTCGGCGGTGGCCCGGAGCAGCCGTGAATCGCTCTCGGCTCGTCGTTCGGCCTGGGTACGCCGGGGGCGCGCCTCGACGGTCGCGACGCTGGTCATGTCAGCTCAGGTGACAGGCTCAGGACAGGCAGAGCCGGCAGGGAACCAGGCCGGTGGTGTCCTCGACGGCCGCGACGTCCTCGCGGCCCGCGATAAGGTCGCAGTCGGGACGGTGCAGCGTCTTGCCGCGACCGGCGACGACCCGGACCGACGTGGGGTCGGCGCTCTCGGCAGCAGCTGGCACCGCCGGTGCAAACGCCGGTGCCGCAGCATGTGCGTGACCGTGGTCGTGGATCACCGGCGTCGGCGAACCACCGTTCGCCGCCGTGAGCTGACGGATGGCGTCGGTCAGCTGGGCCTGAGCCTCGCGCTGGTCGATCGCGATCCGGGCGAGCCAGGAGCCGAAGTACAGGAATCCTCCGACGAAGGTGATGCCGAGGCCGAGGATGCCGCCGGAGACCAGGTAGGACATCTGGTCGTACTCGTACGGCGTGTGCGCGATGCCGTACCAACCGAGGCCGATGACGACCAGGCCGCTGGGCAGCAGCACCGCACCGGCGTAGAAGAGCACCATCTGCAGGAGCTGCGCAGGGTTGCCCTTCAGGGGTGCGACGCCGGTGCCGGGCTCGCGCGAGGCTGCGCGCGGCATGCTGTGGGCCTCGGTGGCCCCGGCGCCGGTGGTCTCGGTGCTGCCGGAACCGGTGACCGGGGTCTCATTGGTGATGGTGGTCATCTCTCTATACCTTCCTGAGGTCAGGGATGCCGGCCGCGAGGCCGTGGGCACAGGTGCTGGCGCCGCCGAAGAGCAGCGTCCCGGCGTTACGGATGTACCAGCCGGCTCCGAGAGCAAGGGCAAGGCCCGCCAGCAGCATCCAGAACGGGGTGCTGCCGAGCGGCGGGAGGCCCGGGATGTTGGACAGCGGGTTGACCGGCGTGCTGACCACCGGAGCGCCCGGACTGGCGACCGGGGGCAGATCGGTCACCGCTCCGCCCGGCGGAACGACCTCGCCCAGCGGCGGGGTGTCGACCGGCGGGTCGACCTCGCCGACCGGAGTCTCCGGGAAGTCGATACCGGCGATCGTGTTGGCCTCGGCGTAGGACGAGCCCAGCACCACGCTCAGCTTCGGCGCAGCCTCACCGAGAGCGATGATCAGGCCCTTGAGGATCGCCGCCTGGCCGGGCAGGTCGGGCAGGCCGGAGATCAGCTCGGACAGCGGCAGGGTCGGGAGCATCGCACGCAACGGCCGGGTGTCGATCCCGATCCGCAGCCCCTCGGCCGAGATCTTGCCGGCCGCGCCGTCCTTGCTCTGCACGGACTTGCCTGGCTCGAAGGTGATGCCGAGCATGGCCAACGCCTTCATGCCGTCGTCGGGCAGGCCCGGGATCGGGGTCTTGTTCCCCGCCGCGACGAAGCCGTCCCCGGTGTAGGAGAACTTCTGGCCGGCGATGGTCATCCCACCGATGTTGACGTCCTTGACGATCTTGGCGCCGCCGGCGATGTTGGAGGAGACCTTGGTGGTCACCTCGACACCGGTCAGTTTCACCATGCCGGCCAGCAGCGTCACGCTACCCAGCCGGCTGGTCGCCTTGGCGTCCACGAAGTCGCCCTCCGGGTCGTAGGAGGTCGAGGAGATCGACTCCATCCCGCCGGCGTTCACGAGAAGTCCGAGCGCGCCGAGCGGGCCGGTGTCCGGTGTCGCCTCGCCGGGACCAGCGCTCTGGCTGCCCGCCAGGATGTCGCCGAGCGCCGTCAGGTCACCCTGCGCCAGCGCGTCCAGCGGGTTGCTCGAGGTCTCCCCCTCGCCGGTGTCGCCGGGAGCGACGTCACCGGAGGTCCCGTACCCGACCTTGGCGGTCGAGCTCTTGCCGTTAGTGATGACCTTGCCGGTGTTGCCCGGGAAGAACTCCTGGGTCGCCGAAGCGGTCTCACCCGGGGTCGAGGCATTGATCTGGACCGGGTAGCCGCCCTCGGTCAACTGCGGGGGCAGACCCATGATGTCGCCGAAGGTCTTGAGCCCCTCGCCGACCGCGTCACCGGGCCACAGCGCCGAGGCGCGGGCCGAACCGGTCGGACCCGAGGTGCCGTTGACCCGGGTGTAGGAGAAGTTGAGCTCCGCCTGGGGGTCGGCCGGAACCGGGATCGCCGGCTCCAGGATCTCGATCCGCAACGGAGTCGCCACCGCGGCGGTGGTGAATCCGGCGAAGTCCGGTGCCGCCTGAGCAACCGACATCGCGGCACCCGCGCCGGTAGTCACCAGCCCGAGGACCAGGACTGCAGCGGCGACGCGCTTGCTGCGCCGGCTCGCGGTCTCGATCCGACGTGCAACCGTCTTGTCGTAGAGCGTCTTCTCGGTCGAAGACGAAGAATCAGAACACTGTGCGCAGGTCATGCGGCACCCCCCAGGATCACGTCAGCCATGATCTCATTGATCTCGTCCGGTTCCCCGGTTGCGACGACCTTTCCCCCGGTCATCACTGCCGCGTAGTCGGAGACCCGCAGCGCCGTCCGTGCGAACTGCTCGACCACCAAGATCGAGACGCCCGACTCGGCGATCTTCGCCACCGTCTCGTAGAGCTCGTCCACGATCAGTGGCGCCAACCCCATCGACAGCTCGTCGAGGAGCAGCAGCGCCGGGTCGGAGGAGAGCGCCCGCGCCATCGCGAGCATCTGCTGCTCACCGCCCGACATCGTCCCGGCGAGCTGGAAGCGGCGCTCGTGCAGTCGCGGGAAGTAGGAGTAGGCCGTGTCGAAGACCGCGTCCGGGGCCACCCCGGCGTACGACATCAGCAACAGGTTCTCCTCGACTGTGAGGTTCGGGAAGACGCTGCGGCCCTCGGGGATGGTGGTCAGCCCGAGGCGGGCCAGGTCGTCGGCGTTGGCGCCGGTGACGTGCACGCCGCCGAGATGGATGTCCCCCGAGGTCTGCTCCATCTGACCGCTGATCACCTTGAGCAACGTGGACTTGCCGGCACCGTTCGGGCCGAGCAGCGCGACCACGGCGCCGCGGGGCACCGTCAGGTTCACACCGCGCAGGACCTCGATCCGCCCGTAGGCGGCGTGCAGGTCGACGACGTCGAGGATCGGGACGCTCACAGCGTGGCTCCTTCAGTGACAGCCGGCATCACGCCGGTGTCCTCTAGGGGGTCACCGGCGGGCTCCTCGTCGGAGTAGCCCAGGTAGGCCTTCTGGACGACCGTGTTCGCCCGGATCTCCGGCGGGGTCCCGTGCGCGATGATCGAGCCGAAGTCGAGGACGTGGATGTCGTCGCAGACCGTCATCACCAGGTCCATGTCGTGCTCGACCATCAGGACGGTCTTGCCCTCGGAGGCCAGCAGCTTGAGCAGGTCGCCGAACGCCTCGGTCTCGGACTCGTCGAGACCCGAGGACGGCTCGTCGAGCAGCAGCAGCCGCGGGTCGCAGGCGAGCGCCCGGGCGAGCTCGAGGAGTCGCGCGGTACCGGTCGGGATCGAGTCCGCGCGCTCCGCGGCGTACTCGCTGATGCCGACCAGGTCCAGGAGTGCCTCGATGTCCCGGTCCGCCGACCCGTCGACGGCGCGGAGCAGTCCGCCGATGCCGTCGTGGATGTCGAGCGCGACGCGGACGTTGTCCTCCACCGTCAGCGACCCGAAGGCCTCGAGACGCTGGAAAGTCCGGCCGATACCGCGCTTGGAGCGGCGGTGGACAGGCATCCGAGTGATGTCCTTACCGTCCAGGAGGATCCGACCCGAGGTCGGTGTCTGGAGTCCGGTGATCACGTTGAAGCAGGTGGTCTTGCCGGCGCCGTTCGGGCCGATCAGGCCCGTGACGGTGCCTTCCTCGACCTCGAAGTTGGCATGGTTGACGGCGGTGACCCCACCGAACTGGACGACGACGTCGTCAACGTGCAGCAACGGCATCCGAGTCCACCCCCTCGTTGTCGTGGTCGGCCTCGTCGTCGAGGGCGATGCTCTCGTCCTCCGCCGTATGGTCGCGGACGCCCGGTTCTCGGGTCCGCAGCGCCATCCCCGGGAAGCGGTCGGCAAGGAACGGGAAGACTGTGCCCTGAATTAGGCCGGGGAACTTGAACAACCGGTTCGCCAACCCGTTGGGGTCCCGACCAATGACGATCGCACCCACACCGAGGACGACGAAGAGGATGCTCTGCATCGACGGGCTGTCCGCGAGCGGTCCAGGCAGGTAGTTGAGGCACATCAGGAAGATGCCGCCCATCATCGCGCCGGTCACCGAGGTAACGCCCCAGACCACGGCGCAGAGCAGGAGCAGCAGGCTCTTGAAGAAGATGAAGTCCTCCGCGACGACCGTTCCGCGCATGCCTGCGAAGAGGGCGCCCGCAAGACCGGCGATGCCTGCCGAAGCTGCGAAGATGCCTACCCGGACCCAGCGCAGGTCCAGGCCGAGGGTGCCGCAGGCGGCCTGGCTGTCGCGCGCGGCGACCAGGATCCGGCCGAGGCGACCACGCCGGACCGCGACGACCACCAGCGCGATCAGCGCGAAGAAGGCGGCCATCAGCACCGTGTAGCTGCCGTTGCCTGTGAACTCCAGGCCGAAGATGGAGAGGCGCTCGGCCTCCAGCGGGTTGTTGAACTGGAACGCCCATGCCGACTGGAAGACGATCTTGTCCATCAGCTGGCCGAAGGCGAGGGTCGCCAGCGCGAGGTACAGGCCGGTGAGGCGGAGCACCGGGATCGCGACCAGGGCACCGACGCCTGCCGCCACCACCACCGCTACCAGGACGCCGAAGAGGTTGGGCTGCTCGATCTGGGCGTACGCCACCGCGCCCACCCCGGCGAAGGTGAACTGGGCCAGCGAGACGTACCCGCCGTAGCCGGTGAGGAGCACCAGCGAGAGCATCACGATCCCGTACGTCGCGGCGGTGCCGACCAGGAGCAGGTCGGAGTCGGCCAGGCCGGAGTTCAGCAGGAGCACGCCGAGGATCAGCAAGCCGCCCCAGAGGGCCGAGCGGCTCAGCGTCGGGACCGGGGCCGAGACGATGCCCTTGACCTGACCGATCCGGAGCGGGGCCTGGGGCAGCAGCACCAGGATCGCGAACAGGAAGAGGGTCGGGACCACGGCCGGGAGGCCGGTGATCTGGTCGCCGAACGGGATGTACTCGAGGTAGCCGACGACGTAGGACTGGGCGAGGCCGAGGCCCATCGCGCCGACGTAGGTCATCGGGAGGTTGGTGAGCTTGCCGAGCATGGCGGCGGCGTACGCCGAGATCACCAGCAGGGTGAGGTCGAAGTACTGCAGGCCGATGACCGGCGCGAGCAGGATGCCGGCGAGGGCCGCCAGCGACGTGCCGATCGCCCAGGCCAGGGCGGCGACGACGTCCGAGCGGCCGCCGTACAGGCTGAGCAGTTCGGGGTTGTCGACGCTGGCCCGCATAGCGGTACCGACGCGGGTCCGCGCCAGCAGGACGAAGAGCCCGACAGCGACGATGATCGAGAGCACGACTGTGATGACCTGCTGCCAGGTGATGATCACCCCGCCGATGCGGATCAGGTCGTCCGGGAAGAACAGCGGCAACGATCGCGGCGCTGGCTTCCAGGTCTGCTGCGCCAGGCCGATCATCGTGACCAGCATGCCGACGGTGACGACCAGGGAGACCCCGATCGGGGCGTTACCGAGACCGCGGGTGACCACGCGCTGGATGAAGACGCCGGTCAGCGGCGCGACCACCCCGAGCACCAGGAACAGCGAGAGCCAGATCGGCAGCCCCTGCTTCTGGGAGAAGTCCCAGTAGAGGAACGCGAAGACCATGCCGACGGCACCGTGGGCGATGTTGAAGACCCGGGTGGTGCTGTAGGTCAGGACCAGACCGCTGGCCGCGATCGCGTACGCCGCGCCGGTGAAGATCCCAATGACGGAGTAGGACAGGAACTCAGTCACCAGGTCACCGTGCCCTGCTCGAACCGTTGCACATATACCTGGTCCCGCCCTCGGGGACGAACTTGCCGCCCTTGACCCTCATGAACCTGATGCACGACGGGTTGTGCTTGCCGCCGACGTCCATCGGCCCGTGCATGCCACCGCCGGCCCAGTCGCGGATGCCTGTGAACGAGCTGGCCAGCGAGGCTCGGGTGAGCTTGCCGCCGAGCGCCTGGGCGCGCTCGACGAAGAGCTTCGAGGCCGACCAGGCGAACGCACCGAAGAACGTCGGCTTCGAGCCCGGGGCAACCTGCTGGAGCCACTGCTTGTAGAGGTTCAGCTCGGGCTGACTCTCCTCGAGCGGCAGGAAGTTGATGAACATGAACGCGCCCTCGACCGCGGAACCACCGGTCTTGAGGAAGTTGTCGTCGTAGACCGACGGGTCGTAGAGGAGGACCGTCGGCTTGAAGTCAGCGGCCTGCATCGCCTGGGCCAGCCGGACCGACTGCTGGTACGCGCCGAGGAACTGGACCCACTGGACGCCCTTGCTCTTCATCGCCTGAACGTAGGGGCCGTAGTTGAAGTCCGCGACGTCGATCCGCGCCTCGTAGAGGAACTTCATGCCGCGCTGCTCGGAGACCTTCTTCTGAGCGGTCGCGTTCTCCGCGGCAGCACCCACGTTGAGCGCGAGGAAGGCGGCCTTCTGGCTGGCTGCCTTGTAGTTCTTCACGAAGTAGTCGGGCACCGCGTTGGAGTGCTCGTTGTTGCCCGTCGGCTGAGCCGCGAAACACGTGGAGCAGTTGTTGCGGGTCGCGGTGACCGAGGCGCTGCGGATGTCGGGAAGCCCGCACTTCTGCGCGGTGCCCGCGCCACCGGAGTCGAAGGCCGACATCGAGCCCACCGCGGCGAAGACGCTGTCACAGAGCTTGGTATACGCCTGCTGGTCCGCACCCGCGTCGGTGCGTGAGTCGAGAGTGGTCAGCTCGAGCTTGCGCCCGCAGATGCTCGAGGTGCGGTTGAAGTAGGCCACGTAGGCCTTGGTGGCGGTCTGGGCGCCTTCGAACAGGCCGGGCACCGGGCCGCTGATATCGGAGGCGTTGCCGATCTTGATGACCTTGTCGGTCATGCCGGGGCCGTTCTTGAAGCCGGCGCAGGAGGCGGCTTTCACGCCCGGGAGCGGGGCGCCCCCGCCGCCAGTGCCGCCGGTCCCGCCGGTGCTTCCGGTGCCACCGGTGCTTCCGGTCCCGCCGGTCCCGCCGGTCGCGGTGCCCGGGTCGGTCACCGCACCGGTGCCGGGGTCAGTCACCGCACCGGTGCCAGGATCGGTCACCGTGCCGCCACCGCCTCCGGTGTTGCCGGCGATCGCCTCATTGGCCGCGCGGACCTCTTTCGGGTCCAGGGCGGAGCCGCCACAGGCAGTCGTGATCGCCAGGGCGAGCGAGATCGCTCCAAACCCGAGCATCCGACGGATCCGGACGGGCCGCTCAACGTTGTACACAGCCGAACTCCTGACGCCATTTCTTCTGATGAGAACGAAACGGAAAGTAGATGTGCATCACATAACTGTGCAAGAGCCCGAAGGTTACTTTCTGAAACCTGTTCTATTCAAGTCCGCGCTCACGGAGGAGAAAACGAGCGCAAACGGGTGGAAACGGGCCGCCGATGTCCACCCCTTGGGACGGGCCGGACCTCGGACCCACTGGTATCGTCCTGGCGAACCGACACCGGCCCGAGATCCGCGGAGAGCGAACGTCTGTGGCACCGACTTCCCCGGCCCTACGCCTCAAGCGGTGGGCCATCGCCGCGCTCTGCGTGCTCGCGGTGGTCTTGATCGCGCTGAGCCCCTCGTTCGGGCGGGCGGAGCCCACCGGCGAATACCGACCCGCGCTGCCCCCGGACGCGCTGACCAACGGTTGCTACCCCTTACCGGAGGGCGTGAGGTTCGACTTCCCGTACCAGGTGCGCAGCGACGGAGACGTCCTGATCGGCGCCGACCCGCGCCGGAACCTGGTGCTCCAGTACGACCTGATCGACTCCGACGAGGCCGTCGCGGCGGTCACCGCAGCGTTCGCCGCCGCCGGGTTCGAGACCGTCCCGACCGTGTCGTCCCTGGTGGACGAGGACGGGGCGCCGGTCGACGGCGCGACCGACTTCACCCTGGTCAAGGGCAACGTCCTCGTCGGCGGCCTCGCCTACCCGATGGATCCGCTGACCGCCGATCAGATCGTCCGCGGCACGCTCGTCCTCGACCTCCCGGTCGTCGAGCGCCAGTCCGACGCCCCGGTCTGTTCCGACGCCGAGTCCACCAAGCGATTCGCCCAGGACGGTGACACGTGATCCGCTCGAGGGTTGTCGCGGCGTGGGCCGGGGCCTCGCAGGGCACCCGCATCCTCGTCGTACTCTTCGGCCTGCACGTCGTGGTCAAACTGCTGCTGTTCACCTTGGTGAAGGACATCGCGGTCTGCTGCGACCAGGTCTCCTACGACGACGGAGCCAAGGCGCTCTCGAACCTCGTCCGCGACCTCGTCGGCGGCGGACCGGTGCACCTCGGCGAACTGCAGCGCAACCTGGTCGGCGGCGGCTGGTTCACCCCGGGCAGCAGCATCATGCTGACCCCCCTCTATGTCGTCGACCCGGATGCCGGTACCACCGCGGTCCGGGCCTACCTCGGCGTCTTCAGCACCCTGCTGCTGCTGTTCACCGCGCTGCGGGTGCGCACCGTCCTCGGCGACCTGTACGCCGGGATCCTGCTGGCGCTCCCCGGCCTGGTCCCGATGTACCTGCTGTTCTCGTTCTCCGCGTGGGGCGACCTGATCGCTGGACTGCTCTGCACCATCCTGCTGATGGAGCTCATCACCCTGATGCGGACCCTGGTCGCCGGCGAGGCGCCGACGTTGGCCCAGGGCGCGCGCTTCGGGCTCGCCGCGATCGCCGTGGTCTACGCCCGCTCCAGCACCTCGCTGCTGGTCGTTGGGATGGGCGTCATCCTCGGTGTGACTGCGCTGCTGCTGCTCCGCGGCCGGGTGCGGCTGCGGGCGGTGCTGTCCTTCGGGCTGGCCGCGGTCACGTTCCTGGCGATCCTGGCGCCGTGGTCGGTCTTCGCCTCGAAGACCCTGGACGCCCGGGTACTCACCACCACAACGGTCCCGATCGTGCTGGCCAACACCTTCGGCGACCGCGACCGGGTCTGCTTCTCCCCCTGCGACCCGGTCCAGGACCCCGGCTCGATCCGCGGCAACATCTGGTTCCCCCCGATGCAGTACAGCCGCGAGGTCGCCCGGGCGACCGGCGAGAGCGAGGTCCTGGTCGAGCAGCAGATGTGGGCCTACACCCGCGGATCGATCACCCCGAGCAGCTTCGCCGCGGATGTGATCGACAACTTCTGGCGGTACGCCGCCATCCCAGCCTCGTTCGCCCGACTGCTGACCCCGGCGGAGGTCGAGGACGGCCCGATCTACTGGACAATCGTGGTCGGCACCTACGCCGGCTGGGGAATCCTCTTCCTCATCGGCGGCTCGCTGCTGCTGACCGTCGTACGGCGATCGACCGACCACCAGGTGATCAGCCTGGTTACGACCCTGGCACTGGGATCGCTCTTCACCCAGCCGTTCGTGCACATCGGTACCGGCCGCTACTGGACCACGGCTGCACCGCTGCTGGCGATCGCGCTCGGGCTGCTCGTCGTCCTGGTCGACGCCCGCCGTGCGAATCCTCGTTTCTCGCCTCGTTCGGCGACAATGGAGCCGGTCACCACGACCGTGGTCGACCGCTGGCTCACCGTGGCCCAGGCCGTGCTGGCCGCCGCGACCGTCCTCGTCGTCGCAGCCGTGCTGGTGCTCGGCCTCACCTGATCCCTGCTCGAACAGAAGGAAACCGATGACCTCGCAGTCAAACCTCATCGACGAGAGCGCCCCGCGTCGGCTGGTGGCCTACGTGCTGCCCGTCTACGAGGAGGAGGAGAACATCGCGGTCTTCCACGCTGCGATGGTGGCGGCCACCGGCACCCGCCCGGACCTGGACTTCGAGTTCATCTACGTCAACGACGGCAGCAAGGACAACTCCCTGGAGGGACTCCTCGGACTGCGCGAGCAGGACCCGCGGGTCACGGTGCTGAGCCTGGCTCGCAACTGCGGCCACCAGATCGCGGTCACCGCCGGCATGGATGCGGCCGGGAACGCCGACGCGGTGATCGTGATGGACACCGACCTGCAGGACCCGCCCCGGGTCAGCATGGAGATGATCGAGCGCTGGGAGGCGGGCGTCGACGTCGTCTACGCCCAGCGCCGCAGCCGCAAGGACGGCCCGTTCAAGCGGGCGACGGCGTACGGGTTCTACTGGGTGCTCGACCGGTTGGCCTCGATCGACATCCCCCGCAACGTCGGCGACTTCCGGCTGATGGATAAGCGCGTGGTGGCCGAGGTGAGCCGGTACCGCGAGAAGGACCGGTTCCTGCGCGGCATCGTCGCCCACGTCGGGTTCGTCCAGGAGGCACTGCTCTTCGACCGCGACGAGCGGTACGCCGGCGAGACCGGCTACCCGCTGCGGAAGATGCTCTCCTTCGCGGCCAGCGGCATCGTCGGCTTCTCGACCACGCCGCTGAAGATGATCTCCCGGCTCGGGTACGTCATCTCCGCCTTCAGCGTGCTGCTGGCGGCGTACGTCTTCGGGGTCCGCGTGCTCAACCCGGAGGACTCCGTTCCGGGTTGGGCGTTCCTCGGGGTCGGCATGTTCCTGCTCAGCGGGATTCAGCTGATCATGATGGGCGTGATCGGCAGCTACCTCGGCCGGGTGTACGTCGAGGCGCAGGACCGGCCGCTCTACGCCCTGGCGCTGGTCGCCCGCGGCCGCGCCGACGGCCGACCGACCGAGGCGGGTGCGTCCTAATCCGCACAGCGCTCAAGTTCGGCGGCGTCGGGGTCGTCAACACCGCGATCGACACCGTCCTGTTCCTGCTGCTGCACGAACGGCTCGGCGTCTTTACCGCGAACCTGCTCTCGACCAGCGCCGGGATGACGTTCAGCTTCATCGTGAACGGCCTCTTCACCTTCCGCGCCGAGAAGCTGACCCTGCGGCACGCCGCGACCTTCCTGGCCACCACCGGGGTGACGATGTGGGCCGTCCAACCAGTGGCGATCCACCTGCTGCTCAACCTCACCGACGAGGTGCTGCTGGCCAAGCTCGGCTCGATAGCGATCTGCTTCGTGCTGAACTTCGCGGCGTACCGGCTGGTGGTCTGGCCGATGGAGCACCACCACGAGGACGTAGTGACCGCGCGGAGTAAGCAGGCGATGAGCGACCCGGTACGCGTCCTCGCGATCCATGTCGCCCCCGGCCGGCGACTGCCGATGAAGGCGGTCGCGGAGGTCGAGGCCGAGGCCGGTCGTGGGCTGGTCGGCGACCGCTACCACGGCAGCAAGCACCGGCAGGTGACCGTGCAGTCGCGCGAGCAGCTCGACGCGGCGGCCGTGCTGCACGGCGCGCCGATTCCCGAGAGCGGCACCCGGCGCAACATCACCCTGTCCCAAGGCGAGATCCCGACCACCGCAGGCGCGCGGCTGCGGATCGGCGACGTGCTGCTGGAGGTCGTCCGGATCGCAGCGCCCTGCAAGCTTATGGACGACACCTTCGGCCGTGGTGCGCAGGATGCGCTTCGCCGCCGGGCCGGGACCGTCTTCCGGGTGCTGGAGTCCGGGACGATCGCGGTCGGCGACGAGGTGGTCGGGGTCAGCCCTCCTGGGCGAGCCTCCGCTGCTTCGCGATGAACTTCACCGATGCCTTCTGCGTGAATCCCGGGGCTAGCCGCTGCAGCCGGTAGGCCATCCGGGCCTGGACCGGCTCCAGGACCAGCGCCTCGTCCGCGACGACCGCGGCGAGGATCCGGGCGGCGAGGAAGTCCGGGGCTACCGGCTTGCGGATCCCCTGCCCCTTGAGGAAGTAGTCACGCCCCCGGACCCGGCCGAAGGCGCCCTTGTCGAGAATCGGCGTCTCCACCGCGGCCGGGCAGATCGCGGTCACCCCGACGCCGTACGCGGCCGCCTCGGAGCGGAGCGCGAGGGAGAGCCCGACAACAGCGGGCTTGGTCATCACGTACGACGTCAGCAGGCCGGCTGCCATCAGTCCGCCCATCGAGGCGGTGTTCACGATGTGCCCGGAGCCTTGCGAGATCATCACCGGGTACGCCGCCGCGACGCCGTGCACGACACCGCGGATGTTGACGTCGATGATCGCGTCCCACTGGGCCAGAGTCAGGTCCTGGGTCTCCCCGATCAGGCTGATTCCGGCGTTGTTGAAGATCAGATCGAGGCTGCCGTGCTCGGCGACCACCTCGTCGACGAGGGCCTGCACCGAAGCGGCCTCGGTGACGTCGAGGGCGATCCCGCGGGCTGAACCGGGTCCGACGAGGTTCACGGCGACCTTCTCGGCCGCTGCGCCGTCGAGGTCGGCGAGGACCACGGTTGCGCCCGCGGCCACGAGCGCCGCACCGAGGGCCGCCCCGATCCCCGAGCCGCCGCCGGTGACGATCGCGGTGCTACCGACGTACGCGTTCGGATGATGCTGGGTGCGGCGGCTCATCCGAACGCCTTCATTACTAGGCCGTGCAGGTCGGGGTAGCGTTGCAGGTGCGCTCCCCCGTTGATGTCGATGTTCTCGCCGGTGATCCAGGCGGCGTCGTCGGAGAGCAGGAACCTGATCACCGCAGCGATCTCGGACGGCTCCCCGCTCCGCGCCAGCGGCGTGTTCTCCAGGTAGCTGTCCCGGACACCGGGGATGTCCATCGCCGGAGCGGTCAGCGGGGTGACGACGAGACCCGGCGAGACCGCGTTGACGCGAACCTTGCGCGCCGCCAGTTCCAGGGCGGCGACCTGGGTGAGCATCACCAGACCGGCCTTCGCGGAGCAGTACGCGGCCATCCCGGTTCCGGGCTGGCGGGCGTTAAGCGAGGAGAGTGAGATCAGCGAGCCGCCCTCGACGACGCGGGTCCCGGCGTGCTTGAGGACCAGGAAGGCCCCGGTGAGGCAGACGTCGACCACCCGGCGGAACTCGGCCGCGTCATGGTCGACGACCAGGCTCAGCGTGCTGACCCCGGCGCAGTTCACGACCCCGTGAAAGGTGCCGGCGCTCTGGAAGAGGGCGATCACCGAGTCCTCGTCGGCGACGTCGACCGCGGCGGAGGTGTGACCCTCCCCGAGCTCGGCCGCGCGGGCGGCTGCGGCGGCGGCATCGATGTCAGCGACAACGACCCGGTCGCCCTGCGCCGCGAGCGCCTGGGCCGTAGCCCAGCCGATGCCCGAGGCACCTCCGATGATGACGACGGCGCTCATGCGATCTCCTGACAGGCGTCTACTTTGATTGACATGTGTCAAACCTACCGCCTAACGTGGCTCCCGTCACCCCCGACCTTTCTTCGCAACCGACTCCCGGAGGCCTCGTGTCCCACTCCACCAGCAGCGTCACTTCTCGGGTTTCGTCCCTGCCTAGGGTCGCCATCATCGGCGCAGGAATCAGCGGCCTGACCACCGGCAAGATGCTCAGCGACTACGGGGTCGCCTACACCTGCTTCGAGTCCTCCGACCGGATCGGTGGCAACTGGGCGTTCGGCAACCCCAACGGGCACAGCAGCGCCTACCGCTCGCTGCACATCGACACCTCCAAGGAGCGGCTCTCCTTCCGGGACTTCCCGATGCCCGACCACTACCCGGACTTCCCGCACCACGCCCAGATCAAGGACTACCTCGAGTCGTACGCCGAGGCCTTCGACCTCAAGCGGAACATCGAGTTCGAGAACGGCGTCCAGCACGCCCGACGTCTCGCCGGCGGCGGCTGGGAGATCCTCGACCAGGCCGGCGCCACCCGGACGTTCGACCACCTGGTGGTCGCCAACGGCCACCACTGGGACCCCCGGTTCGCCGACTTCCCCGGGGAGTTCAGCGGCGTCTCGATCCACTCCCACCACTACATCGACCCGAAAGCGCCGCTGGATTTCTTCGGCAAGCGGATCCTGATCGTCGGCCTCGGCAACAGCGCCGCCGACATCGCCGTCGAGCTCTCCAGCAAGTCGCTGCAGACCACCGTCGCGCTCTCGACCCGCTCGGGCGCCTGGATCGTGCCGAAGTACGTCTACGGCAAGCCTGCCGACACGATGTACCGGACCACGCCGCACCTGCCGTTGAAGTGGCAGCGCAAGATGATGCAGCTTGCTCAGCCGATGAACGGGTCCAACAGCGCCCTGTACGGTCTCATCGAGCCGAACCACAAGTTCTTCGAGGCGCACCCGACCCAGTCGGCCGAGCTGCCGCTGCGGCTCGGCTCCGGTGACGTGATCCCGAAGCCGAACATCACCCTGCTCGACGGCAGCACCGTGCACTTCGAGGACGGCACCAGCGCCGAGTTCGACGTGATCGTCTACGCCACCGGGTACAACATCACCTTCCCGTTCTTCGACGGCGACTTCCTCAGCGCGCCGGACAACCACCTCCCGCTCTACAAGCGGATGTACAAGCCCGGGCTGGAGGACCTCTCCTTCGTCGGGTTCGCGCAGTCGACCCCGACGCTTTTCCCGTTCGTCGAGTGCCAGGCCCGCCTGGTCGCGGCGTACCTGGTCGGCGAGTACGCGCTGCCGAGCATCCCCGAGATGGAGCGGACGATCGCCGAGGACGAGGCGAAGTACGTCGGTCACGTGCTCAAGACCGCCCGGCACACCCAGCAGGTCGACTACTTCATCTACGAGCACGACCTCCGCGCCAAGGAGATCCCGGCCGGACGCTTGCGGGCCCGGGCCCAGCAGCGGACTCTGGCGGGTCGATGACCGAGGCTGTGACCGCCTCCGGGGGCGACGCCTGGAACCGGCTGGTCGATCGCCGCACGGCCGGACGAGGCGACGCCCGCCGGGACGCGCTGCTGGCTGCCTTCGACGAGCTGCTCCAGGAGAAGTCGCTGGAGGAGGTCAACGTCGCTGAGATCTCCAACCGGGCGGGCGTCACCCGGTCGGCGTTCTACTTCTACTTCGAGAACAAACCCGTCGCAGTGCTCGCGCTGATGCAGGGGCTATACGACGCTGCCGCCGAGGCGAACGAGTTGCTGGTCAAGGCCGAGGGTGATGCCACCTCCCGGATCCGCGCGGCAATCACGGCGCTCTTCGACTCCGTCGACCAGACCCCGCACACCTACCGCGCCCTGCTCGAGGCGCGCGCCTCGAGCGCCGCCGTACGGCAGATGTGGGACGCCGGTCGGGCGGAGTTCGCCCACGTCATTGCCGGGATGATCGACACCGAGCGATCCGCCGGCCGAGCGATCGACGGGCCAGAAGCCGGCGCACTGGCGTCGGTCCTGCTCGACCTGAACGACCACGCACTCGAACGCCACTCACTTGGCTCCGGCCCGCCGCGCGAGGCGCACGTCAACGCAATCACCTTCCTCTGGCTCAGTTCCATCTACGGCATTTCCTACGTCCCCGGGAGCACCGAATGACCCGCCACACCCTGACCTTCGACTCCGCCGGCACCACCTGCGAGGCCTGGCACTACGAGGCCGCCCACGACGGTCTCGCCACCAGCTCCGGCCGGCCCGTGCTGGTGATGGCCCACGGGCTGGCCGGGACCAAGGACTCCGGTCTCGAGCCGTTCGCGCTGGCGTTCGCGGCGGCCGGACTCGACGTGGTCGCCTTCGACTACCGCGGCTTCGGCGCCAGCGGCGGCGACCCGCGCCAGACCGTCTCGCTCGACGCCCAGGTCGAGGACTACCGCGCCGCTATGCGGGCCGCCGCGGCTCTCCCCGGTGTCGACCCGAACCGGATCGTGCTCTGGGGTGTCTCGCTCTCCGGTGGTCACGTCCTCTGCGCAGCAGCCGACCGGGCGGACGTCGCCGCCGTCGTCTCCCTGATCCCGATGGTCGACGGCGTCGCCGCCGGCCGGCACGCGCTGGCAACGCACACGCCGGCCGAGCTGCTGCGGGCGACCGCGCTCGGGGTCCGGAGCAAGGTCAACCGCAAGCGTGGCCGCGGCGCGTTGATGATGCCGGTGGTCGGCAAGCCCGGCGAGCAGGCCGCCTTCACGCTCCCCGGCGCCCTCGAGGACTACCTCGCGATCGCGGGGCCGAGCTGGCGCAACGAGATCGCCGCCGACGTGGGCCTGGAGCTGAGCAGCCGAAAGCCGCAGGCGGCGGCCGCGCGGATCACCGCCCCGCTGCTCGTGCAGATCGCCGACTTCGACCAGAGCGCTCCCCCGCAGGCCGCGGCCAAGGCGGCGTTCAAGGGCAAGGCCGAGGTCAGGCACTACCCGTGCGACCACTTCGACATCTTCCCGGGCAAGGACTGGCACGGTCCGGCGGTCGAGCACGCGGTCGCCTTCCTGACCCGGCACTTGGGCGGGCAGGTCATCGGCGCCCACCGTTTAGGGGAGGCAGTGCGCGCAACGAACGGGTAGTCGAGACTCAGTTCGTCCGACCGACCTCACAACGACATGGCACGAACCGTATCCGGACGCGTGCGTTGACGCCCCAGACCTACTTCGCAATCAGTCTCGAATATCGAGACCGAACTGCTGATCCAGGGATTGGATGTCGGTGCCCCATCTCTAGCGTTGTCGGCATGTCGATCACCTACCCAAACCTTCCCCCGCTGCCGCCGGGGCGTCGGAAGGCGGCGCCTGGCCTCGAGGCGGCCGGGGTGCTGGCCGCTGCTCGAGCAGCTCAGGTTGACGTCCACGCGGCAGAAGCCCGGAAACTCGCTGCCGCGGTGGAATGGGCCCGTTTGCACACGGTCGACGACCCGGACCTGGCCGAGACCTGGGGTGATACTCCGGTTCAGATCACCGGGCCCGGGGCACCCCTGATCGGGCGTGGCCGTGTCGCGGAGTTCGCTGCAGTCATCGGGACCACCACCAACGGCGGTCGGGCCTACCTCTCCGACGCGATCGAGCTCGCCCACCGCCTCCCCCACACCTACGCGCGGATCATCGCGGGGACGCTCCCGGCATTCAAAGGACGTCGGATCGCACGAGAAACCACGATCCTGCCGTTCGAGGCCGCAGCAGATCTCGATGACCGGATCGCGCCCCTGGCCGGCAAGCTGTCTGCGAAGGCGACCCAGCAGATGATCGATGAGACGATCGCTGCGGTGCTTCCCGAGCACGCTCAGGGGATCGCTGACACCTACGCCTTGCCCCAGGTGGTCATCGATCACCGCCAGGTGTCGTTCGTCGGCACTTCCACCTTGTACGGAGCCCTCGACCTCGCCGACGCGCTCGACCTGGACGCAGCCTTGGACCGTGGAGCCGACGCCCTCAAGAACGAGGGCTGCGAAGCCTCCCACGATGCCCGCCGGGCAATGGCTCTCGGCAGATTGGCCCGCAGCGAGACCACCGGCACCGCCACCGGACGCGCAGTGACGTTGTACGTCCACCTCCCCTCCGACAGCACCGGCGCAGCCCTCGACGGAACGGCGCTCGTTGAGAACGGCCATGGACGACTCCTGCACCAGGCCCAGGTTGCGGCCTAGTGCAGCAAACCGGACGTGAAGGTGACCGTAAGACCGGTTATCGACCTCCACGACCAGGTGTCATGCCCTGCCTACGTCGTGCCCGATTCGATCCAGGAAATCGTCGAGCTCCGCGACCGCACCTGCGTGTTCCCGCACTGCACCCGCCCCGCCCGCGCCTCCCAGAAGGACCACATCGAGCCGTTCGGCGCTGGTGGGCCAACCTCGACCGACAACCTCGGATGCCTGTGCCAGCACCACCACAACCTCAAGACTCACACCGGCTGGACCTACACCATGGTCGAGCCAGGGATCTACCTGTGGCGCTCGCCGCACGGCTACACCTTCCTTCGCGACCATGAAGGCACCCAGGACCTCACCCCCCGACCCGTCGACCCGCCCGGGCAAACGGGTCCTTGACACCTCTCGTGAGAGAGTGAGAGAGTTTCAGCACTTTCTCTCAGAAGGGTCGCCGGTGACCGAGACCAGCACGCGCGCGTACTCCACCGCTCTCGACGACCGCGACCCCGTACTGGACGCGGCCCTGGCCGCCTTCCTCGACTTCGGCATCCGACGTACCAGCATGGGCGAGATCGCCCGCCGTGCCGGGATCAGTCCGGCGACGCTTTACCGCCGCTACGCCCAGAAGTCCGACATCGTCATGGGCGTGGGCATGCGCGAGGCGCAGCGGCTGCTGAGCTACCTCGAGCTGCACATCGACGTCACCTCCTCCCCGCTCGAGCAGCTGACCACGCTGCACTCCGCGGTGCTGCACCAGCTCAGCTCGAACGAGCTCCTGACCCGCGTCCTGACCACCGAGCCGGAGAGCGTCCTGCCGAAGATCACCATCGACGCCGACCCGATCCTGGAGATCGGCCGGGGCTTCCTGGCAGCATTCCTGACCCGCCTCCAGCGCGAGGGCCACCTGCCGTCGTACGACGTCGCACCGGTCGCCGACTGGCTAGCCCGGCTCGCCCAGTCCGCGGTGCTGACCCCGTCGCGGCAGCCACTCAGCGAGACCGAGACCCGAGCCTTCGTCCGGGATCACCTCGCCCCGTTCATCCGCCTCGCCATCGACCAAGGGACGACACGATGACCAGCACCCTGCCCAGCACCCTGCCCAGCGCCCCCGACCAGCCAGCCCCTGCTACCCGGGGTGCCCAGATGACCAACATCCCCGACCGGCCGCACCGGTGCGCCGAACCCAACGGCGTCCTCTGGGACAGGGTCGGCCTGATCACCTTCTCCCTCACCAGCGGCAGCGCCTTCCTGCTGCAGACGATGGAGCCATCAATCGCAGCCGTCGTCGATCAGCACTCCACCTTCCGTACCGACCCGATCGGTCGCGGCCTGCGCAGCCTGGCCTCGGTGATGATGTGGGTCTACGCCGACGAGGAGTCCCTGGCCGAGGTCGAACGGCTCCGCGAGATGCACGCGGTCCTGAACACGATCGACGAGCACGGCGTGCGACACATGGCTCTCTCCTCGGGCCCTTGGGCCTGGGTTCTGCTCACCGGAGTGCACGCCTTCACCGAGGGCGCCAAGTACTTCGGCGCCGGCTCGCCCGACGACGCCGAGGTCGAGCAGATGTACGAGGAGATGAAGCAGTTGATGCGCGGCTTCAAGGTCGCCGAGAGGGAGATCCCGCCGACGTACGCCGAGTTCAGAACGTTCTTCGCCGCCAAGGTCGCCGACCAACTCGGCGACACCGTAGTGGCGCAGGACTTCCTGGTCGGGATCCGGCACCCGGGGCCGCCCCTGGGCACGCCGCGGCTGCTGAAACCGATCTGGCGGCTGCTGACGAACCCGCTCGGCTACATCCAGCACCTCGCCACCGTCGGCACCCTCCCCGAGTCGGCCCGCACCAAGCTCGGCATCACCTGGACCCGCCGTCAGGAGCTCCAGCTCCGGACCTTCGGCCGGGTCGTCGGGGCCGTCGTGCCGCTTCTGCCCGAGCGGATCCGCTACTTCCCGATCGCTTACGAGGCGCGGCGCGTGGAGCGCGACAAGCAGCGGTTGCGGAAGGTCATCGACCTCCGGCCGCTCTGACCGTCAGCCGCGCAGGGCGGCGTACCCCGGCTTGATCACGGTGTTGATGATCTCCAGCCGCTGCTCGAACCCGAGGAACGCCGACTTCATCGCGTTCACCGTGACCCACTGCAGGTCCTCGAGGCCCCAGCCGAACGCTTCAACGAGAACAGACATCTCGTGACTCATCGACGTCCCGCTCATCAGTCGGTTGTCCGTGTTCACGGTGACCCGGAAGCGTAGCCGGGTGAGCAGGCCGATCGGGTGCTCGGCGATCGAGGCAGCGGCTCCGGTCTGGATATTGGAGTGCGGGCACAGCTCGAGCGGGATCCGCTTGTCCCGCACGTAGGCCGCCAACCGGCCCAAGGTGGCGGTGCCGTCCGCGGCCACCGTGATGTCGTCGACGATCCGGACTCCGTGCCCGAGTCGATCCGCTCCACACCACTGGATCGCCTCCCAGATCGACGGCAGCCCGAACGCCTCCCCGGCGTGGATGGTGAAGTGCGCGTTCTCGCGCTGGAGGTACTCGAACGCGTCCAGGTGCCGGGTCGGCGGGTAGCCGGCCTCCGCTCCGGCGATGTCGAAGCCGACCACCCCGCGGTCCCGGTAGGAGACGGCCAGCTCGGCGATCTCCCGCGAGCGCGCCTGGTGCCGCATCGCTGTCAGCAGCTGCCGTACGACGATAGGTCGGGACACGAGTGCCTCACCTTCGGTGAACCCCGCCTGGACCGCCTCGACGACCTCCTCGAGGGTTAGCCCGCCCGTTAGGTGTTGCTCCGGCGCGTACCGGATCTCGGCGTACACCACGCCGTCCGCGGCCAGGTCCTCGACGCACTCGCGGGCCACCCGGCGCAGACTCGCGGCGGTCTGCATCACCGCGACGGTGTGGTCGAACGTCTCCAGGTAGCGCTCCAGCGACCCCGAGTCCGCAGCCTCGACGAACCAGCGTCCCAGGGACGCCGCGTCCGCAGCGGGCAGCTCGTGGCCGATCTCAGCAGCTAACTCGACGAGCGTCGCGGGACGGAGCCCGCCGTCGAGGTGATCGTGAAGCAAGACCTTCGGAGCACGCCGGATCAGGTCAGCGGTAAGTTCTGCCATGCCTCATCCAAGCACTACCCCCGGGGGATGACCCATGCGCACCTTCAGCACTTTCGATGAACTCCAGGCCGCGGCCGGGACCGAGATCGGCACCACCGAGTGGATCGAGATCACCCAGAAGCGGGTCAACGAGTTCGCCGACGCGACCGGCGACCACCAGTGGATCCACGTCGACGTGGAGCGCGCCAAGGAGGGGCCGTTCGGCGGGACCATCGCGCACGGCTACCTGACCCTGTCGCTCGTCCCGTGGCTCGGCTCGATGCTCTTCCACCTGGACACCCCCGGGGCCAAGCTCAACTACGGCATCAACAAAGTGCGGTTCCCCAGCCCGGTGCTGGTCGGCTCCCGGATCCGGTCCACGGTGTCGATCAAGGAGGTCACCGACCTCCAGGCCGGCAAGCAGCTGACCGTCGGCCACGTGATCGAGATCGAGGGCCAGACCAAGCCGGCCTGCGTCGCGGAGACCGTGGTCCTGCTGCTGCCGTAGCGGTTCGGGGCGAGCGCCAGCACACTCGCACCTCAACCAGCGATGCGGCCCAGGATCAGCGGCGACGGCGTGAACACACCGTCCGCCCCGCCGTCCGGGCTCGACACCGTGTAACCGCCCTCCAGTGACTCCAGCGCTCGGGCGAAACGCTCGGGCTCGTCGGTGTGCAACGTCAGCAATGGCTGCCCCTCGGTGATGGCGTCACCCGGCCGGGCGTGCCAGACCACACCGGCTCCTGCCTGGACGGCATCGCCGAGGGCTGCCCGACCGGCCCCGAGCCGCCAGGCAGCCAGGCCGACCGCCATCGCGTCCAACCGGGTCAACGTCCCGCTGCTGGGCGCCGGTACGACGTGGGTCTCGCGCGCAACCGGCAGCGGCGCGGACGGGTCTCCGCCCTGGGCGGAGATCATCGCGTTCCAGGCGTCCATCGCGGCACCGGAGGCCAGCACCGCAGCCGGATCCACGTCGTCGCGACCGGCGCCGGCGAGCATCTCGGTGGCCAACGCCAGGGTCAGCTCGACGACGTCGGCGGGACCTCCGCCGGCGAGCACCTCGACCGACTCCCGCACCTCCAGCGCGTTGCCGGCGGTCAGCCCGAGTGGCGTCGACATGTCGGTGAGCAGCGCCACCGTCCGCACTCCGGCGGCGGTGCCCAGCCCCACCATCGTGCGGGCGAGCTCGGAGGCCCGGTCGAGGTCCTTCATGAACGCGCCGGTGCCGACCTTGACGTCGAGGACCAGCGAGCCGGTCCCCTCGGCGATCTTCTTGCTCATGATCGAGGACGCGATCAACGGGATCGCCTCGACGGTGCCGGTCACGTCGCGCAGGGCGTAGAGCTTCTTGTCCGCCGGCGCCAGGCCGGTCCCGGCCGCGCAGATCACCGCGCCGACCGACTCCAACTGGGCCAGCATCTCCTCGTTCGAGAGCGCCGCGCGCCAGCCGGGGATCGCCTCGAGCTTGTCCAAGGTGCCGCCGGTGTGCCCCAGGCCGCGCCCGGAGAGTTGGGGCACCGCGACACCGCAGGCAGCGACCAGGGGCGCGAGCGGCAGGGTGATCTTGTCGCCCACGCCGCCGGTCGAGTGCTTGTCCGAGGTCGGCCGGGAAAGTCCGGAGAAGTCCATCCGCTCCCCCGACGCGATCATCGCCGCGGTCCAGCGGGAGATCTCCCGCGGCACCATCCCGTTGAGCAGGATCGCCATCGCGAGCGCTGACATCTGCTCGTCCCGGACCACCCCGCGGGTGTAGGCATCGATCACCCAGTCGATCTGGGAGTCGGTGAGCTCGTGACCGTCTCGCTTGGCGGTGATCACTTCGACTGCATCGTGTGCTGACACCCGACCACCCTTCCAGAGCGGATCCGATTCGTCACGGCAACGACCCGGGACGGGTTCACCCGAGGTCGTCGGCGCCGAACGCGTCCGGCAGAACCTCATCCATCCGGCGTACGCCGTGAGCCGTCAGCACCTCGAGCTCGGGCCCGCCGTGCTCCCACAGGAGTTGGCGACACCGCCCGCAGGGCATCAGCAGATCGCCCGCGCCGTTCACGCACGCGAAGTGCGTCAGTCGACCGCCGCCGGACAGGGCCAACTGGGAGATCAGGCCGCACTCGGCGCAGAGCGTCACTCCGTAGGCTGCGTTCTCGACGTTGCAGCCGGTGACGAAACGTCCGTCAGCCACCCGTGCCGCCGCGCCGACTGGGAACTGCGAGTACGGCGCGTACGCCTGGCTCATCGCTGCCCGCGCCGCGCCGACCAACGCCTCCCAGTCGAAGTTCACGGCGCCAACGCTAGGCCATCTGTACAGGTCCCGGGCGGTTGGGCCGAAAGTCGCAAATTGGTAACCCTTTGCCTGGATCGCCTTCCCGACCGCCCGGACCTGGGCCAGGATGCTGGCAGGAAACACACACGCATTCCCCTGCCCTGCCGCAAGTCGGGGCGCCGATCTGGAGGACCCTTGTGAAGACCTGGAAGAAAATGTCGGCAGCCACCGCAGTAGCACTGGCGGCCGCCGCCGTGCTGAGTTCGTGCGGCGATGCGCCGGACGAGAACGCCGACGCGAAGAAGATCGATTTCCTGCCGTGCATCGTTTCCGACGCCGGCGGGTTCGACGACAAGTCGTTCAACCAGCTCAGCTACGAGGGCGTCAAGGCAGCGGCCGAGCAGCTCAACTCCGACTTCAAGGAGGTCGAGTCCGCGAACGACCAGGACTACGCCCCCAACCTCGAGAGCCTCGTCGCCGCCGGATGTGACGCCATCGTCACCGTCGGTTTCGCGCTCTCCGCGGCCACGGTCGAATCCGCCAAGGCCAACCCGGAGATCGAGTACATCCTCATCGACGACGCCGCCGACAACGACTTCGACGGCACCAAGGACGCGGAGAACATCAAGCCGATCCTCTACAACACCGCCGAAGCCGCGTTCCTCGCGGGCTACGCCGCCGCGGACTACTCCAAGACCGGCGTGGTCGGCACCTACGGCGGACAGCCGTTCCCGACCGTGACGATCTTCATGGACGGCTTCAAGCAGGGCATCGAGTACTACAACGCCGAGAAGGACAAGAGCGTCAAGCTGATCGGCTGGAAGGGCAACGACAAGGGCGTCTTCACCGGCGGCTTCGACGCCAACGAGAAGGCGACCAACACTGCCAAGCAGATCCTCGACCAGAACGCTGACGTGATCCTGCCGGTCGGCGGCCCGATCTACCAGGGCGCGTTGACTGCCATCGCTGACTCCAAGAAGGACGTCACCCTCGTCGGGGTCGACGCCGACTTCTTCGAGACCGACCCGACCACGCAGGACGTCATCTTCACCTCGATCCTGAAGAACATGAAGACGTCGACCATGGAGGCCGTCGTCGCTGCGGGCGAGGACAAGTTCGACGCTGCGTCGTACGTCGGGACCCTCGAGAACGGTGGGGTCGGCCTCGCCTCCTTCCACAACTTCGAGGACAAGATCTCGGACACCCTGCAGAGCGAGCTGGACGCGATCAAGGCCGGCATCATCGACGGCTCCATCAAGGTCACCTCGTACCTCAAGAAGTGATCACCCGCCTACGGTGACGACGAACGCCCGGGGGAGGTCGGTCCAGGACCGATCTCCCCCGGGCGCCGTTCCGAGGTCGCCGTCGGGCGCCCTGTTTGACCTGGTAACTGGTGCGTCGGTGGGAGAGGATCATCGCCATGAAGCTGGAACTCCGGGGGATTACCAAGCGCTTCGGATCCCTGGTCGCGAACAACGACATCACCCTGACGGTGAACGGGGGCGAGATCCACGCGCTGCTCGGCGAGAACGGTGCCGGGAAGTCGACCCTGATGAACGTGCTCTACGGCCTATACCCGGCCGACGAGGGCGACATCCTGCTCGACGGCGAGCCGCTGCTGCTCTCCGGCCCTGGTGACGCAATGGCCGCCGGGATCGGGATGGTGCACCAGCACTTCATGCTCGTGCCGGTCTTCACGGTCGCCGAGAACGTGATGCTGGGCAACGAGGCCACCGGGCGCGCCGGGGTGCTCGACCTCGACGCCGCCCGTCGGCGGGTCAACGAGATCTCCGACCGGTTCGGGTTCGACGTGAACCCGGACGCGCTGGTCGAGACCCTCCCGGTGGGCGTGCAGCAACGGGTAGAGATCATTAAGGCGCTCTCCCGCGACGCCCGGATCCTGGTCTTCGACGAGCCCACCGCGGTCCTCACGCCCCAGGAGACCGACGAGTTCATGGAGATCCTGCGTCAGCTCAAGGCGTCCGGGACCGCGATCGTCTTCATTACCCACAAGCTCCGCGAGGTCCGAGCCATCGCCGACCGCATCACCGTGATTCGCCGGGGTGCCGTCGTCGGCGAGCCGAGCCCCAGCGCGACCAACGCCGAACTGGCCGCCCTGATGGTCGGTCGTCCGGTCGAGCTCACCGTGCACAAGGAGCCGGCCCGGCCGGGCCCGGACGCCCTGGTGGTCACCGACCTCCAGGTCGCCGACGACCTCGGCCACGTCCACGTGGACCGGATCAGCTTCTCCATCGCGACCGGCGAGGTGCTCGGCGTCGCCGGCGTCCAGGGGAACGGCCAGACCGAGCTCGCGGAGGCCATCCTCGGCTTGCAGCCACACGTCGACGGCTCGATCACGCTCGATGGCAAGGAGCTCCTCGGTCGCTCGGTACGCCAAGTGCTCGACGCCGGGGTGGGCTTCATCCCGGAGGACCGCACCACCGACGGCCTGATCGGGAACTTCACCATCGCCGAGAACCTGATGCTCAACCGCAGTTACGGAAAGCCCTTCGTCGCTGCCGGAACCGTGCGTACCGACCTGCTGGAAGCCTTCGCCGAGGAGAAGCTCCAGGCCTACGACGTCCGCGCCCCCGGCATCCAGTCCACCGCCGCCCAGCTCTCCGGCGGAAACCAGCAGAAGGTCGTCGTGGCCCGGGAGCTCTCCCGGGATCTGGCCCTGCTGGTAGCGGCCCAGCCGACCCGCGGCGTCGACGTCGGGTCGATCGAGTTCATCCACACCCAGATCGTCGCGGCCCGCGACTCCGGAGTCCCGGTGCTCCTGGTCTCGACCGAGCTCGACGAGATCGTCGCGCTCTCCGACCGGATCATGGTCGTCTTCCGTGGTCGAGTCGTCGGCACCGTGCCAGCCGACACCCCCCGGGAGACCCTCGGGCTGATGATGGCTGGCGAACGACCGGAAGGGATTCCTGCGTGAGCGACACGACCGAGGACCGGACCCCACCAGCACCTAAGTCCGATGAGCGCGGGTGGCACGGGGTGTTCCGCGACATCACTCAGGGGCACGCCCTGGTAGCGCTGCTGGCGGTGCTCCTGGCCGTCGTCGTGGGGTCGCTGATGATCCTGCTGACCGATGAGGAGGTCCGCACCACCGCGGGCTACTTCTTCGCCCGCCCCAGCGACTTCTTCCAAGCGGTGTGGGACGCGATCTCCGGCGCCTACTCCGCCCTGTTCCGCGGTGCGGTCTTCAACGGGAACGCGGACACCTTCGAGACCAAGATCCGTCCCCTCACCGAGACCCTCAAGTTCTCCGGCCCGCTCATCCTCGCCGGGCTCGGAGTCGGATTGACGTTCCGTGCGGGCCTGTTCAACATCGGCGGCCGCGGTCAGATGCTGCTCGCGGGGGCGGCGGCCGGCTGGTTCGCCGTCTCGGTCGACCTGCCGAAGGCCCTGCACCTGCCGCTGGCGATCCTGGTCGGAGCGATCGCCGGCGCCCTCTGGGCCGGGATCGCCGGACTCCTGAAGGCGCGCAGCGGCGCGCACGAGGTCATCACCACGATCATGCTCAACTACATCGCCTACTACCTCGTCTTCTACGCGCTCTCCCGGCAGGGCTGGCTCCAGGCCCCGGGCTCGGCCAACCCGAAGTCCGAGGCGATCCCCGACTCTGCGACCCTTCCCCGCCTGCTGGGCGACCGGTTCAGCCTGCACTTCGGCTTCGCGCTAGCCCTGCTGGCAGTCGCCTTCACCTGGTGGTTGCTCAACAAGTCGGCGATGGGCTTCCGGTTCCGGGCGGTGGGCGAGAACCCGGACGCCGCCCGGGTCGCTGGCATCAACGTCGGTCGTACCTACGTCATCGTGATGATGTTCGGCGGCGCGCTCGTCGGGCTGGCCGGCGTGAACCAGGCTCTCGGCACGGTCACCAGCGGCGTCACCGTCGACATCGACGCCGGTATCGGTTTCGACGCCATCACCGTGGCCCTGCTCGGCCGGTCCCGTCCGCTCGGCATCCTGGCCGCCGGGATCCTGTTCGGCGCTCTGAAGGCCGGCAGCTTCTCGATGTCGGCCGCCGAAGGTATCCCGAACGAGATCGTCCTGGTCGTGCAGTCGCTGATCGTCCTGTTCATCGCCGCACCGCCCTTGGTCCGAGCGATGTTCCGGCTGCCGAAGGAGGCGACCGCGTGAGCACGACCGTCAACCCCAATGCCCCGACCGAGAACCCTGCCGAGGTCGCCCGGGTGATCAGTACCCAGGGCGCCTGGAAGGCGCCGATCGTGCTCGCGATGGTCACCGTGTTGGTGGCGATGCTGGTCCTGTTCAAGGCCCGCGACGGCGAGACGACCTTCCGGCTCGCCACCGACTCCGACTTCGTGTCACTGCCCGAGGTAATCGTCTCTTCGACCGGAACGGTCTGGGTCGTCACGGCGCTCCTCGCCGTCTGCACCGGCGCCGCAGCATTCAGAGTTACCCGGGGGCGCCGTACGCCGCTGTGGCTGCTCGCGTTGTTCTCGGTGCTGGCCATCATCGGTTTCCTCGCCTGGGCTGCCGCCGGCGAAGCACTGCCGGTGGTCGGCCTCCTCGGCGGTTCGATCGCCCTGGCCGTACCGCTGGTCTTCGGCGCCCTCGGCGGCGTCCTCGGCGAGCGTGCGGGGGTAGTCAACATTGCGATCGACGGACAGCTGCTGTTCGGTGCCTTCGCCGCCGCAGTCTTCGGCACCGTGATCGGCTCCCCGTGGGGCGGCCTGGTCGCGGCGATGTGCGCCGGCGCTCTGGTCGCGCTGGTGCTGGGCTTTTTCGCGATCACCTACTTCGTCGACCAGGTCATCGTCGGTGTCGTGCTCAACGTTCTCGTCATCGGCCTGACCAGCTTCCTATTCGGCCAACTGCTCACCGAGCACCCCGAGTCGCTGAACGCCCCGCCGCACTTCGACCGGGTGCCGATCCCCGTGCTCGGTGACATCCCGATCATCGGGCCCGTCCTGTTCCGGCAGACCATCCTTGTCTACCTGATGTACGCCGCGGTCGTCGTCGTCGCGTGGGCGCTCTACCGAACCAAGTGGGGCCTGCGCGTCCGCGCCGTCGGCGAGCACCCCAAAGCCGCCGACACCGTCGGCATCAAGGTCAACCGCACCCGGTACACCACCATCCTGATCGCGGGCGCCGTCGCTGGGGCCGGCGGAGCGACGTACACCCTGGTCTCGGTCCCCCAGTTCGGCGAGCAGATGACCGGCGGCGCCGGGTACATCGCGCTCGCGGCGGTGATCTTCGGACGCTGGGACCCCGTCCGGGCGACGCTCGCGGCACTGCTGTTCGGGTTCTCCACGAACCTCTCCGGCGTGTTGTCGGTGCTCGGTTCCCCGGTGCCGAGCCAGTTCATGCTGATGCTGCCCTACGTCGTCACCATCATCGCCGTGGCCGGGCTGGCCGGGCGCTCGCGAGCGCCCGCCGCCGACGGGGTGCCCTACCGAAAGGGCTGAGTCGGCTCAGCCCTGCTGCAGCGACCGGATCGCGGTCGCGCCGAGCACCCCGGCGCCGATCGCGACCGCGCGCTCGTCGACCCGCAGGTCGCCCTGGTGCAGGTCGTACGTCGTCCCGCCCGGCGTCCGGGTCCCCAGGCGCCCCATCGCGCCGGTGGCGCGCTCGAGGTACCAGGCGAAGTCCTCACCGCCGAGGCTCTGACTGGTCGAGACCAGGCCCTCCTCGCCGAGCACGTCGACGACCGCCTTCCCCATCTCCACGGTCGCCCGGTGGTCGTTGACCACCGGCGGCACCCCGCGGACGTAGGTGATCTGAGCAAGGACGCCGTACGGCTGGACGATCTGGGCGACGGTCTCCCGGACCATCGCCTCGGCGTCGGCCCAGGCGACCGCGTCGAGCATCCGGACCGTGCCGGCGGCTCGGCCCACGGACGGGATCACGTTCATCGCCGAGCCGGCCTGGACGACTCCCCAGACCACGCTGACGCCGGCGCGGGGGTCGAGTCGGCGGGAGAGCACGGCCGGCAGTTCGGTGACGAGTTTGCCGAGGGCGAAGGTCAGGTCCTCGGTCAGGTGCGGCCGGGAGGTGTGGCCGCCCTTGCCGGTCAGGACCACCTCGAGCGAGTCCGCCGCACCGGTCAGCGGGCCCTCGCGCAGGCCGATCCGGCCGACGTCCAGGCCCGGGTCGCAGTGCAGCATGAAGATCCGGCGGACGTCGTCGAGGGCGCCGGCGCCGAGGCACATCAGCGCTCCCCCGGGCATGATCTCCTCGGCCGGCTGGAAGATCAACCGCACCCGCCCGGGCAGGTCGTCGCCGAGTTCGGCCAGCGCCAGCCCGGCACCAATCAACGCGCTGGTGTGGACGTCGTGGCCGCAGGCGTGCGCCACCCCGTCGACGGTGCTCCGCCAGGACTCGTCCCCCAGGTCCCGGACCGGGAGCGCGTCCAGGTCGGCCCGGAGGGCGACGATCGGGCCGGTCCCGGTGCCGACGTCGGCGTACAGGCCGTTGCGCGGGAACAGGGTGACCGCGACCCCGGCCTCGTCGAGGCGCTTGGCGATGAGCGCCGTGGTGCGTTCCTCGTGCCACGACAGCTCGGGGTGGGCGTGCACGTCACGGCGGATCTCGATGAGCTCGTCGCTCAGGCGCGCAACACCCTCGAGGAACCGGGAGGTCAGGTCGGAAGTTGGCAGCACAAGCACTCAGACTACTGCGCGTCGAACGCATCGATCAGGCGATCCGCGGCGACCGGTGCGGTCAGCCGACCGGCGAGGACGGCGCTGCTGACCTCCTCGCGGATCGCGGCGACACCCGGCGACCGGCGCAGCCGCTCGGCCAGCTCGTCGCGGACCAGGGCCCAGGTGAACTCCAGCTGCTGCTCGGCGCGCTTGGCGGCGAGCCCCTCGGCGCCGAGGTGTGCACGGTGCTCGAGGATCCGCTGCCACACGGTGTCCACGTCGCGCCCGTGCAGACCCGAGCAGGTCAGCACCGGCGGGACCCAGGCCTCGCCGCCGGCGTACACCAGGCGCAGCGCCCCGGCGAGCTCGCGCGCCGCCGACTTCGCCTCGGTCTCCCGGTCGCCGTCGGCCTTGTTCACCGCGATCACGTCGGCGATCTCGAGGATGCCCTTCTTGATGCCCTGGAGCTGGTCGCCGGTGCGGGCCAGGGTCAGGAACAGGAAAGTGTCGACCATCCCGGCCACGGTCACCTCGGACTGCCCGACGCCGACCGTCTCGACCAGGACGACGTCGTACCCGGCGGCTTCCAGGACCATCATCGCCTGGGTGGTGGCGCGGGCGACCCCGCCCAGGGTCCCTGCGGACGGGGAGGGACGGATGTAGGAGTTCGGGTCGGCCGAGAGTCGGGCCATCCGGGTCTTGTCGCCGAGGACGGACCCTCCCGTGCGGACGCTGGACGGGTCGATCGCCAGGACGCCCACCTTGAGCCCGTGGCCCGTGAGGTGGGAGCCGAAGGCTTCGATGAAGGTGGACTTGCCGACGCCGGGCACCCCCGAGATCCCGATCCGGACCGCTCCGCCAGCGTGGGGCGCCAGCTCGGCAAGCAGGTCGCGCGCGACGGCACGGTGATCGGCGCGGGTCGACTCGACCAGGGTGATGGCCCGCGAGACCGCGGTGCGGTCACCCGCGAGGACGTCCGCCGCCAGTTCGCTCACAGCGGGAAGTCTAGGTGCAGGAGCCCGGTGATCGGATGCAGGTCCGCAGCTCACGGGCGAGCCACTGACCCAGGCTCCGAGAGTAGGTGCCGGTCAGGTGCGAGCCGTCGAAGTAGACCGAGACACCACCGAGCGCGGCGTAGCACTGCGCGTCGTCGCAGAACTGGCTGCGGGTCTCGATCACCGGGAGGTCCGGCACCAACTGTTGGACCTTCTCGGTCACCACGCTCGCTGCGAGCGCCCGCGAGACGGGGTTGGTGCACTGGCCGAACGCCTCCAGGCACTGCGGCCCGTCACGCCGGGTATAGATCGTGTCCGCCAGCGGCACGTCGGCCAGCCAGATCACCTCGGCCCCTGACGCGCGCACCTTCGCGACGGACTCCGCGTACCCGGGAATCCGCTCCGGCGCGTCGACGAAGCCCGAGCGCAGGTCCGCCATCACGACGATGTCAGCCTGCGGGACAACCGAGTTGAGCACCCACGCGTTGCGTCGGCGACAACCCTTCTGCTCCTCGTCGGTCGACTCACGCAGCGTCGAGTCCGGCGGCGGGTCGGCCGCGGCCGGGCAGCTGGACCTGGCCGCCACGATCACCTTGAGGCCGAGCAGCTTGCCAGCCTTGGCGAAGGCGTTGCTCCAGGCCGAGGCGTGCGAGTTGCCCCAGACGAGCAGGGTCTTCTTCCCGTCCGGGTCGCCGTAATGGCAGAGCGCCTTGGTGAACGGGCCGGTCGTGTCGGAGCACTGCGGCCTCCGCGAGGCCATCGGCTTGTCGTCGGACCCGGCGATGGCGACGGTCTCGGAGACCTTCGCAAACCGGTCCGGGCAGTCGTTGACCATCGCCGCAGCACCGAAGCAGGCGCCGCCGATCGCGGCCTGCTTCTGGAACACCACGGCCGCCGTCTCGACCCGGTCGTCGCCGACGTCCTCGAACTTCACCGCGAGACCGACGATCACCGCGATCGCCACCGCGCCGATAAGCCAACTGCGACTGGGCAGCCTCAGCAGCCAGCCGGTCCGGAACGGCTGCTCGACGTACCGGTAGGTGAGCTCGGCGAGCGTCAGGGTCAGGCAGAGCGCCACGAAGGTGTCCCAGGGCGTCAACGCCCGCTCCAGGGCGACCGGCCCGAGGACGACCAGCGGCCAGTGCCAGAGGTAGACCGAGTACGAGATGTCCCCGAGCCGCTGGATCGGGCGCGACGAGGTGAGCGCGTCGAAGGACCGCGGCCCAGTCGGGCCGCCGAGCAGTACCAGGCAGGTGCCGAGGGTCGGCATCAGGGCCGCTGTTCCCGGGTACGCCGTCTGGCTGTCGATGAGCACGAAGCCGAGCCCGATCATCGTCAGCCCGATCCACGGCAGCACCCGGGCGCCGCGGACCGCGGCGAGCGCGACCAGGCCGCCGGCAGCGAGCTGCCAGACCCGAGCCGGCGTCACGAAGTACGCCGCTGCGGGGTCGTTCGCGGTGACCCAGAAGGAGTACCCGAGGCTGGCGACGAAGACCATCCCTATCACCAGGGCGAGCACGGCCCGGCGGGAGATCAAGCCGGTACGCCGCGCGGCCAGGCTGGCGAGCAGGAGCAGCACCGGCCAGCCTAGGTAGAACTGCTCCTCGACCGAGAGCGACCAGTAGTGCTGCACCGGGCTCAGGGCTGCACCCTCGGCGCCGTAGTCGACCGCCTCGCGAGCCAGCTGCCAGTTCTCGATCGAGAGCGCCGAGGCGAACACGTGCTGCCCCAGGCCCGCCCAGCGCGACTCCGGCAGCACGATCCACGACACCACCAGCACGACCGCCAGGACCAGCAGCGCGGCAGGCAGGATCCGGCGTACCCGGGAAGCCCAGAACTGCGCCACAAACGCACCCGGCGTCCGCCGCTCCAGATCCCGCAGGATCCGCCCCGTGATCAGGAAACCCGAGACCACGAAGAAGACATCGACCCCGGTGAACCCACCCGGCAGCAACGACGGCCAGAAGTGGAAGACCACCACGGAGCTGACCGCAAGGGCCCGCAGGCCCTGGATGTCGGCGCGCACTCCAGGGCGGTACGGGCTCGTGGCGACCGGCGTTTGCAGCCCCTGAGGCCCCGCCTGGGGGCGCTCAGAAACCTCAGTCACACGCCCGATTCTAAAGTGCCCGTGGGCAGGTCCCGACCTGCCGCGCCCGGCGCGGTGCCCTACCAACCCCAGAAGTTGCGCGGTCATCCCCGGAGCTGAGCGCGCCGGGAGCGCCCGGTGTGAGATCCGACGCGCTCTCTCAGGAACGCGTGGTGCAGGAGGCCGGGGCGTCGATGCACCCGCGGATCTCGCCGGCCAGCCACGGGCCGAGGCTGCGCGAGTAGGTGCCGGAGAGGTGCGAAGCGTCGAAGTAGACCGAGACACCGCCGATGGCCGCGTAGCACTGGGTGTCGTCGCAGAACTGGCTCCGGGTCTCGATCACCGGGAGATCCGGGACCAACGCCATCACCTTCTCGGTGATGACCCCGGCGGCCAGCGCCTGCGCGACGGGGTTGGTGCACTGCCCGGACTTCTCCAGGCACTGCGGGCCGTCGCGCCGCGTGTCCACCCCGGCCGCGAGTGGAACGTCACTGAGCCAGATCACCTGGGCGCCAGCTTCCCTGATCCGCTCGATGGCCCCTTCGTATCCCGTCGGCCGCTTGCTGCTCTCCACGAAGCCGGATCGGAGATCTGCCATGACGACGACATCGGCTCGCGGCGCGAGGGTGTCCATCACCCACGTGTTTCGCTGACGACAGGCAAGCAGCTCGGCACGGGACGAAGCCCGCAACTGCGATTCGGGGGGCGGGATCAGCGAGGCCGGACAGCTCGACCGGGACGCCACGATCACCTTCATGCCCAGCTTCTTGCCGACCTCGTCGAAGGCGTCGCTCCAGGCCGAGGCGTGCGAGTTTCCCCAGACGAGCAGGGTCTTCTTCCCGTCCGGGTCGCCGTAGTGGCAGAGCACCTCGGTGAACGGACCGGTCGTGTCGGAGCACTGCGGCTTCCGCGAGGCGATCGGCTTGTCCACGGCCGCCGCGACGGCCGTCTGCGAATCAACCCCCGCGAACCGGTTCGGGCAGTCGGCGTCCAGGGCGGCGGCACCGAAGCACTCGCCCCCGAGCGCCGCCCGCCGCTGGAACTCAGCGGCAGCGGCGCGGACCCGGTCGTCGCCGACGTCCTCGAACTTCACCGCGAGACCGACGATCACCGCGATCGCCACCGCGCCGATAAGCCAGCTGCGACTGGGCAGCCGGAGCAGCCAGCCAGTCCGGAACGGCTGCTCGACGAACCGGTAGGTGAGCTGGGATAGGGCCAGCGTCACGGCCAGCGCGACCAGGGTGTCGAAGATCGTCAGATCGCGCTCGAGGGCGATGGGGCCGAGCACGACCAGCGGCCAGTGCCAGAGGTAGACCGAGTACGAGATGTCACCGAGCCACTGGATCGGGCGCGGCGAGGTGAGCGCGTCGACCGACCGCGGCCCCGTCGGGCCGCCGAGCAGGACCAGGCAGGTGCCGAGGGTCGGCAGCAGAGCGGCGAAACCCGGGTAGGCCGTCTCGTTGTCGATCACGGCAAAACCCACCGCGATCATCGCCAGACCGACCCACGGCAGCACCCGGGCGCCGCGGACCGCGGCGAGCGCGACCAGGCCGCCGGCAGCGAGCTGCCAGACCCGGGCCGGGGTGACGAAGTACGCCGCCTCCGGGTTGCTGGCCGTGATCGCGAAGGAATACCCGAGGCTGGCCACCAGCACGAGACCCATCACCACGGCGAGCACGGTCCGGCGAGAGATCCAGCCGGTACGCCGCGCCAGCAGGCTCGCGGCCAGCAGCACCAGCGGCCAGCCGAGGTAGAACTGCTCCTCGACCGAGAGCGACCAGTAGTGCTGCACCGGGCTCAGGGCTGCACCCTCGGCGCCGTAGTCGACCGCGTCGCGAGCCAGCTGCCAGTTCTCGATCGAGAGCGCCGAGGCGAACACGTGCTGCCCCAGGCCCGCCCAGCGTGACTCGGGCAGCACCAGCCAGGAGACGACCAGGACGACAGCGAGCACGAGCAGCGCGGCGGGCAGGATCCGACGCACCCGGGCAGCCCAGAACTGCGCCACGAACGCACCCGGCGTCCGCCGCTCCAGATCCCGCAGGATCCGCCCCGTGATCAGGAATCCCGAGACCACGAAGAAGACGTCGACCCCGGTGAACCCACCCGGCAGCAACGACGGCCAGAAGTGGAAGACCACCACGGAGCTGACCGCAAGGGCCCGCAGGCCCTGGATGTCGGCGCGCACTCCCGGGCGGTACGGGCTCGTGGCGACCGGCGTTTGTAGCCCCTGAGGCCCCGACTGGGGGCGCTCAGAAACCTCGGTCACACCCCGATTCTAAAGGGTTCGCGGGCGAGTCATGCCATCCCTCCCCCGGGTCAGCGCCCTAGTTGTCCCAGAAGCTGCGCGGTCAGCCAAGGCCCCAGTGAGCGGGCGTAGGCCCGAGTGAGATGGGACGCATCGAAGTACACGGCCACGCCGCCGACCGCTCCGTAGCACTGCTCGGCGTCGCAGAATCGGCTGCGGGAGTCGATCACCGCCAGGTCCGGGACCGCGGCACGGACGCCGTCGAGGATCGCGGTGGTCCCCAGGGCGCGCGCTGCCGGGTTGGTGCACTGACCGGCCCGCTCGAGACACGAGGGGATGTCGCGACGCGCCGTGGTCGAGCCGGTCAGCGGCAGGTCGGACATCCACAGCAGGCCGACGCCTGCGTCCCGCACCGCCCGGGCCGCCGCGACGAACCCGGCCGACGGGTCGGCGCCGGGGAACTCGTAGACGGTCGTGTAGTTGGCCAGGACAACCGCGTCCGCGTCCGGGAGCCAGGTCTTGACCACCCAGGCGTTCCGCTCCGCGCAGCCCACCCGTTGCGTCTCCGACACCGGCCGGTAGCGGGTCGAGGTCGGTGAGACCAAGGAGGCCGGGCACGCCTGCCGGGAGGCCAGCACCACCTTCCAGCCAAGGTCGCGGCCAGCCACGTCGAACGCGTCGGCCCAGGCTGCTGCGTGCGAGTCGCCCCAAAGCACCAGGGTCCGCTTCGCTGTTGCGTCGCCGTAAATGCAGGTGCGCTCGGAGAACCGGCCCATGCCGCTGGTGCACGCGGGCGGGCGCAACGACGACGGTTTGTCCTCGGCTGCCCCCAGAGCGACCTCGGCGCGGACCCCGGCAAACGGGTGGGCGCAGCCGCCGTCCAGGGCAGCCGCCCCGAAGCACGCCGTCGATCCCCCGGCACGCTGGTCCAGGGCAGCGACGGCTGCCTGTACCCGATCGGTCCCGGCCTGGTCCAGCAGCACCGTGCTGCCGGCCACCAACGCGATCGCCACTCCCCCCGCCAGCAGGCTTCGTGGCGCGGTCCGCAGCAGCGCCCCGCGCCGAGCCGGGTTCTCGACGTAGGTGTAGGTCAGGGCTGACAACAACAGAGCCACGGCGATCAGGCCAAGGTTGTCGAGGCCGCGGAGCTCCCGGCCCAGCGCGTACGGCGCCAGCACGATCAGCGGCCAGTGCCACAGGTAGAGGGAGTAGGAAACGTCCCCGAGCCGCTGGATCGGCGCCACGTCCAGGACCGCGTCCACCGATCGCGGTCCGCGGCCTCCGAGGAGCACCAGGCAGGTGCCGAGGGTGGGCAGCAGCGCGGCCACCCCCGGGTACGGCGTCCCGCCGTCGATCAGCACGAAACTGGCCGCGATCAACGCGACCCCGGCCCACGGGAGCCGTCGTACGCCGGAGACGGCCGCGAGCGCGACCAGCCCACCGACCCCGAGCTGCCAGATCCGGGCCGGGGTCACGAAGTAGGCCGCAGCAGGGTCGGCCACGGTGACCAGCAGCGAGTAGACCAGCCCGCCGACCACGACTGCGACCATCGCCGCAGCGAGCGGCCAGCGTCGACCTAGGTGCCGGCCGAGCAGGACCGCGAGCAGGAGCAGCAGCGGCCACCCGAGGTAGAACTGCTCCTCGACCGAGAGCGACCAGTAGTGCTGCACCGGCGTGGGCACGTTGTCGGCGGCGAGGTAGTCGACGGCGTCGCCGGCCAGCAGCCAGTTCTCCACCGAGAGCGCCGAGGCGAGGCTGTGCCGACTCACCGCCGACCACTGGGACGCAGGCAGCAACCAGCGGGACGCAACCAGGGTGACCCCGAGGACCAGCAGCCCGGCCGGCAGAATCCGGCGAGCCCGGGCGGCCCAGAACCGGACCGCGAAGGTACCGATGCCGAAGCCGGGTTCACCGGTCTGGTCGAGGTCGCGCAGGATCCGCCCGGTGATCAGGAAGCCGGAGACGACGAAGAAGACGTCGACCCCAGTGAAGCCGCCGGGCAGGCTGCCCGGCCAGAGGTGGAAGAGGACGACCGCAGTGACCGCGATCGCTCGCAGCCCCTGAATGTCGGCGCGCACCTCGCTCCGCGGCCGATCAGTGGCCGAGTCGGACGGAGAGCTTCTCTAGCAGCTCCAGCGCCGACTCCGCGATCACGGTGCCCGGCGGGAAGACCGCGGCGGCCCCCATCTCGAGCAGTGTCGGTACGTCGTCCGGGGGGATCACGCCACCCACGACGACCATGATGTCGTCGCGGCCGAGGTCGGCGAGTGCCCTCTTCAGCGCCGGCACCAGGGTGAGGTGACCGGCGGCGAGCGAGTTCACGCCGACTACGTGTACGTCGGCGTCGACCGCCTGCTGGGCGACCTCCTCCGGCGTGCTGAACAGCGGGCCTACGTCGACGTCGAAGCCGAGGTCGGCGAAGGCGGTGACGATGACCTTCTGGCCGCGGTCGTGTCCGTCCTGGCCCATCTTGGCGACCAGGATGCGCGGACGACGACCCTCGTCCTCGGCGAACTTGTCGGTCGCGGCGAGCACGGCGGCAACGCCCTCGTTCGAGCCGGACTCACGCTTGTACACACCGGAGATCGTACGGATCACGGCCTGGTGGCGGCCGTAGACCTTCTCGAGTGCGTCCGAGATCTCCCCGACGGTCGCCTTGGCTCGCGCGGCGTCGACCGCCAGGGCGAGCAGGTTGCCGTCCAGCGAGCTCTTCGCGGCGCCACGCTCCGCCGAGGCGGTCAAGGCGTCGAGGGCGCGCTGGACGTCCTCCGAGTTCCGCTCTGCGCGCAAGCGATCCAGCTTGGCCAGTTGCTGCTTGTACACCTCCGCGTTGTCGACCTTGAGGACGTCGAGCTTGTCCTCGTCAGCGAGTCGGTAGGTGTTCACTCCGATCAGCTTCTGCTGCCCGGAGTCCAGACGCGCCTGGGTGCGGGCGGCGGCCTCCTCGATGCGCATCTTCGGGATGCCCTGCTCGATCGCCTTGGCCATTCCGCCGGCCTGCTCGGCCTCAACGATATGGGCCCAAGCGCGGGCCGCCAGATCGTGGGTGAGCTTCTCGACGTAGTACGAGCCGGCCCACGGGTCGATGGTGCCGGTGGTGCCCGACTCCTGCTGCAGCAGCAACTGGGTGTTGCGGGCGATCCGGGCGGAGAAGTCGGTCGGCAGCGCGATCGCCTCGTCCAGCGCGTTGGTGTGCAGCGACTGGGTGTGGCCCTGCGACGCGGCCATCGCCTCGATGCAGGTGCGCTGGACGTTGTTGAAGACGTCCTGAGCGGTCAGCGACCAACCGGAGGTCTGGCTGTGCGTCCGCAGGCTCAGCGACTTCGGGTTCTTCGGGTTGAAGTCGGCGACCAGACGCGACCAGAGTGCGCGGGCCGCGCGCATCTTGGCGATCTCCATGTAGAAGTTCATGCCGATCGCCCAGAAGAAGCTCAGCCGGGGCGCGAAGGCATCGATGTCGATGCCCGCGTCGAGACCGGCCCGGATGTACTCGACACCGTCGGCCAGCGTGTAGGCGAGCTCGAGGTCGTTCGTCGCCCCGGCCTCCTGGATGTGGTAGCCGGAGATCGAGATCGAGTTGAAGCGCGGCATCTTCTCGGCCGTGTACGCGAAGATGTCGGAGATGATCCGCATGCTCGGGCTCGGCGGGTAGATGTAGGTGTTGCGGACCATGAACTCCTTGAGGATGTCGTTCTGGATCGTCCCGGCGAGCTGCTCCGGCTTGACCCCCTGCTCCTCGGCCGCGGCGATGTAGAGCGCCAGCACCGGGAGTACCGCGCCGTTCATCGTCATCGAGACCGACATCTGGTCCAGCGGGATGCCCTCGAAGAGCACCCGGGTGTCGTAGATCGAGTCGATCGCCACGCCGGCCATGCCGACGTCACCGACCACACGCGGGTGGTCGGAGTCGTAGCCGCGGTGGGTGGCCAGGTCGAAGGCGACCGAGAGGCCCTTCTGACCGGCTGCCAGGTTGCGGCGGTAGAACGCGTTGGACTCCTCGGCGGTTGAGAAGCCGGCGTACTGCCGGACCGTCCACGGCTGGGTGGTGTACATCGTCGGGTACGGGCCGCGCAGGAACGGGGCCAGACCCGGATAGGTGTCCTGGGCGTCCAGTCCGGCCAGGTGCTCGGGGCCGTAGACCGGGAGTACCGGGACGCCCTCGGGACTGTCCCAGGGCTCGGCGCCGCCACCGTTGGTTGAGCTTGCGCCGTCCTGAGCCTGTCGAATTGTCGCGATCCCGCCCGCCAGCGGCAGCCCCGCGAAGCTGTTCGGAACGCCGCTCATGCCAGCTTCTCCCTCGTCCGGTTCAGGAAGTCCAGGGCATCGACGCCCATCGCGCAGGTGTCGTCGACAGCGCCGGCGCCCTCGCCCAAGGACTCAGCCTTGCCGGCGAGGATGACCCACTGCGCGCCAGCGGCACGGAGCGCGGCGACCAGGTCGGCTCCCCACGCGGCGTACGCCTTGTCGTTGCCGGTCAGGCAGACGACCGGCTGGCCGCCGTCCGGACCGTTGTACGCCGCCAGCACCGCGTCGACGTCGTCGGCCCGGCCGGGGTTCACCGAGGCGATGCCGCCGGCCGCGAACAGGTTGCTGGCGAAGGTCGCCCGCGCGGTGTGCGCGGCGACGGTGCCCATCGTGGCCAGGAAGATCGTCCCGGCCGGGTCGTCGCGGAGCGCCTCGAACGCGTGCCCCCAGGGTCGGAAGCTGGACCGGCTGTAGGGAGCGCCGGGCGGGTAGGGACGCCGTTCGGGGAGCGTCTCCCCCAGGTTCGGGAACTCCGAGAGCCCGGTCAGCGGGCGCTTGCGCAGGGCGATCTGGCGCTCGCGCTCGACCACGACCGCGTCGATCCGCGCCAGCACCGAGCCGTCCGCGACTGCGGCGGCCGCGCCGCCCGCGGCTTCGATGGTCGTGAACTCGGCCCACCCGGCGATCGCGAGGTCGTCGGTGAGCTTCTCGACCGCGAACGCACCACCGGCCGGGTCGGAGACCCGGGCCAGGTGCGACTCGTGGATCAGCAGCGCAGAGGTGTTGCGGGCGATCCGCCGGCTGAACGCGTCCGGCAGCCCGAGGCGGGCGTCGAACGGGAGCACCGTGACCGAGTCGGCGCCGCCGACGCCGGCGGAGAACGAC
>JBKJIN010000079.1:0-6116 GCA_046598425.1 Marmoricola sp.
GTACGCCATCGGCGACGGCGAGACCAGCGGCATCCACATGGGCCTCGGCACGCTGCTGATGATCATCAACGTCGCCTTCATCTGGCTCTACACACTCTCGTGCCACTCGTGTCGGCACACCGTGGGCGGCCGACTCCGGCACTTCTCCAAGCACCCGGTCCGCTACAAGCTCTGGACCTGGGTCTCGAAGCTGAACGTCAACCACGGCAGGTACGCGTGGTACTCGCTGTTCTCGGTCGCCCTCGTCGACCTCTACATCTTCCTGCTCGCCACGGGCACGATCCAGGACCTGAGGTTCTTCTGAACATGACTGAAACCACCAGACACCCCATGACCGGCAACGAGATGTCCGGGTTTGCCGAGGGCGGGATGGAGCGCCACACCTACGACGTGGTCGTCGTCGGTGCGGGCGGAGCCGGTCTGCGCGCGGCGATCGCGGCCCACGACTCGGGCGCGCGGGTGGCGATCGTGTGCAAGTCGTTGCTCGGCAAGGCCCACACCGTGATGGCTGAGGGCGGCATCGCGGCCTCGATGGGCAACGTCTATCCCGACGACAACTGGGAAGTGCACTTCCGCGACACCATGCGCGGCGGCAAGATGCTGAACAACTGGCGGATGGCCCAGCTGCACGCCCAGGAGGCCCCCGAGCGGGTGATGGAACTGGAGGACTGGGGCGCGCTGTTCGACCGCACCGAGGACGGGCTGATCAGCCAGCGCGACTTCGGCGGTCACAAGTACGCCCGGCTCGCCCACGTCGGCGACCGCACCGGCCTTGAGATGATCCGCACGCTGCAGCAGCGTGCAGTCCAACTCGGGATCGACGTCTTCATGGAGTGCACCATCACCGACGTCTTCAAGGACGCCGCGAGCGGCGCCATCAGCGGCGCCTTCGGCTACTGGCGCGAGTCCGGCCGCTTCATCGTCTTCGACGCCCCGTCGGTGATCCTGGCGACCGGGGGCATTGGCAAGTCGTTCAAGGTCACCTCGAACTCGTGGGAGTACACCGGCGACGGGCACGCCCTGGCGATGCGCGCGGGAGCCTCGCTGATCAACATGGAGTTCGTGCAGTTCCACCCCACCGGGATGGTCTGGCCGCCGTCGGTCAAGGGTCTGCTGGTCACCGAGTCGGTCCGAGGCGACGGCGGGATCCTGAAGAACTCCGAGGGCAAGCGCTTCATGTTCGACTACATCCCGGACTTCTTCAAAGCCGAGACCGCGGACACCATCGAAGAGGCTGACGCCTGGTACGAGGACAAGAAGAACAACCGGCGGCCACCCGAGCTGCTGCCGCGCGACGAGGTCGCCCGGGCGATCAACTCCGAGATCAAAGCCGGCCGGGGGACCCCCCACAGCGGGATCTACCTGGACATCGCGTCCCGGCGCAGCCCAGAGTTCATCAAGAAGCGACTGCCCTCGATGTACCACCAGTTCAAGGAGCTGGCCGACGTCGACATCACCGCCGAGCCGATGGAGATCGGTCCGACCTGCCACTACGTGATGGGCGGCGTCGAGGTCGACGCCGACACCCAGGAGAGCGCGGTCACCGGCCTGTACGCCGTGGGCGAGTGCTCCGGCGGCATGCACGGCTCCAACCGACTCGGCGGCAACTCGCTCGGTGACCTGCTGGTCTTCGGCAAGCGGGCCGGCGAGGCGGCGACGGCCTACGCGAAATCACTCAGCGCAAAGGGCCTGGGCGGGTCCCGTCCGACAGTCGACGAGGCCAAGATCAAGGCCGCGCAGGCCAGTGCACTGGCGCCGTTCGAGGTCGCGGGCCCTTCGACAGGCTCAGGACAAGCGGCAGAAAATCCGTACACGATCCAGTCCGACCTGCAGCAGTCGATGAACGACCTGGTCGGCATCATCCGCACCGCGTCCGAGCTCGAGCAGTCGCTGGCGGAGATCGAGGCGTTCAAGGAGCGGGCGAAGACGATGGTCGTGGAGGGCCACCGGCAGTACAACCCGGGCTGGCACCTGGCCCTGGACCTGCGCAACATGCTCATCGTCAGCGAGTGCATCGCAAAGGCGGCGCTGGCCCGTGAGGAGTCCCGCGGGGGTCACACCCGCGACGACTTCCCCGGTCCGAACGCCGAGTGGGGCACCAAGAACCTCGTGGTGAACCTCAACGCCGACGGCACCGGCGTGGAGCTGCACGAGAAGCCGCTGCCGGTGATGCCGGACGAGCTCAAGAAGTACTTCGAGGGGAGCAAGTAATGGGCTACCAGCTGAAGCTCCGGATCTGGCGCGGCGACAAGTCCGGCGGCGAGATCAAGGACTATCCCGTCGAGGTCTCCGAGGGCGAGGTCGTGCTGGACGCGATCCACCGGGTGCAGGGCACCCAGGCTGGCGACCTGGCGGTCCGCTGGAACTGCAAGGCCGGCAAGTGCGGGTCGTGCAGCGCCGAGGTCAACGGCAAGCCGCGGCTGATGTGCATGTGCCGGCTCTCCGACTTCGAGGAGGACGAGACCATCACGGTCACCCCGATGCGGTCCTTCCCGGTGATCCGCGACCTGGTCACCGACGTCTCGTTCAACTACGAGAAGGCCAAGGAGCTGCCGAGCTTCTCGCCGCCCCCGCGCGACGCCGACAACAAGCGCCGGATGGCGCAGGTCGACGTCGAGCGCGGGCAGGAGTTCCGCAAGTGCATCGAGTGCTTCCTTTGCCAGAACACCTGCCACGTCGTCCGTGACCACGAGGAGAACAAGAAGGCCTTCGCCGGCCCGCGGTTCTTCCTCCGGTACGCCGAACTCGACATGCACCCGCTGGACACCAACGACCGGCGGAAGTTGGCTCAAGACGCCGCCGGGCTCGGGATGTGCAACATCACCAAGTGCTGCACCGAGGTGTGCCCCGAGGGCATTAAGATCACCGACAACGCGATCATCCCGATGAAGGAGCGCGTGGTGGACCGCAAGTTCGACCCGCTGGTCTGGCTCGGGAGCAAGATCGGGATGCGGAACAAGGACGACGACGGGCGGACCGAGGTGTGAGGCTTCTCGTCGGCGTCGCGACTGCTCTGCTGGTGCTAAGCGGCTGCGGGAGTGACTGGGAAAGCACGGATGAGACGCCGAAGGGCGCCGCCTTGGGCCTCCCGACGACGGTCGCCGGGGACGGGGTGCTTCAGGGCGGAGTCGACGTCGAGATCGGCGTTTACGTCGCCGACGCGAAGGAGTGCTATGCGACGACCGCCCGCACTCGCGAGTTCGACCTGGGCGGCGACAACTCCGACCCTGACGACATGATCGCCACGTCTGTGCGGATCGGCGACGTGAACCGGATCGCGGTCCGCCACGGGGAGTTCTTCCGCCCCGGGGCGTGCAGTCCATGGGTGCTGGAGGACGGCAGCGGGCCGCGCCTGCCAGACCCCGCGACGCGTGCCGGCGCCTGTGTCGTGCTGACCGGCCGCGACGACCTGGTCCAGCAGGCGGTCCGCGTGCTGGAGGACTCCCCGGGTGCGGATGAGGCGACGGCGGACGGTTACGAGGCCCAGGACCTGCTGATGACCGTCGTCTATTCCCGGACCCCCGGGCTGTGGTCGCTCGTCGGGGAGATGGTCGACTATCTCGACGCCCCGAAGTACTTCGTCAAGGACGGCAAGATCACTGCGGACGTCCGCGAGACGATCCGGAAGATCGAGGTCCTCTGCGACCGTTGATCGCCGGATCGCGGTCAGACGGCGGCGAGGGCGCGGACGGGGTAGTACCCGACCAGCTCGGCGACGGCGTCGGCCCAGGTGCGGTCGGCGACGGAGTCCCGGGCGGCGCCGGCGAGGCGGTCGCGGCGGGCCGGGTCAGCGGCGAGGGCGGCGACCGCGGCGGCGAGGCCACCGGTGCCGGGTCGGACCAGGACCCCGGTGACGCCGTCACGGACCAGCTCGGCCGCGGGGCCGGTGCGGAACGCCACGGCCGGTACGCCGCTGGCGAGCGCCTTGCGCACCGCGCCGAGGTTGGCGTCCTGCTTGCGGGGCTGCACCAGCAGGTCGAACGACGCGATCGCGCGGGCGAGCTCGAGGCCGTTGGACGGGCCGACGATCTTCGCGCCGGCCTCCTTCAGGGTCGCGGTGCCCGGGCCGGAGCCGACGACGACCAGCCGTACGCCGGGCAGGGCGGCCACCTTCGCCAGCCGGCGGACGGTCTTCGCGCCTGGCAGTCCGACCGGTCCGACGTACCCGGCCACGACCAGCGGGCCTTCCGGCTTGCCGACCTTCGCCCACCGGTCGTGCAGGTCGGCGGAACGCAGGCCGGGGTGGTGCTCGTCGGTTCGGACACCGGGACGCCAGACCTGGGCGCTGACGCCCGCGGCCGCCAGCACCCGGGCCCCGGAGCTGCTGCTGGCCAGCACGGCGCCGACTCGTGGGTGCAGCGGGGTCGGATCGAGGATCACCAGTGGCGCCCCGAAGGACTCCAGGGCCCGCATTGCGGCGGCACCCATCGCGCGCGGGCTGAGGAACTGCACCACGTCCGGGGCGAACTCCGCAGTCGTACGCCGGACCGCCGCGACCGAGAAGAGCGTCCGCGGGCGCAGCACCCGGGCCCCGCGGTAGCTGCCGCTGCCGGGTCCGGTCGTGAACACCAACACCTCGTGGCCACCTGCCAGCAGCGCGTCGGTGACGTGCCGGGCGGTCTCGGCGGCAGCGTCGCTCGCCGGGGCGAACGTCTCGGTCACGATCAGGATCTTCATGCCCTCAGCGTGACCCGACCGGATCACCGGATCGTGAACGCACCGCGAGCCGCGGATGAACGTCCGGGTGCGGCGTTGTGGCATCTCACACACGGCAGGCGCGTGACACGCTCCCGAGCGTGACCTTTATTCTGCGAAGCATGACCTCACCGCCTGCCGAGCAGACCGACGCGACCCCGGTCGCGTTGGATTCGGGTGCCCCGCACACCCGCTCCGACTGGGAGCACCTCGCTGCCGGTGTCCTGCGCAAGTCCGGCCGGCTTGCCGAGGGCGACGCCGACGATCTGGTGTGGGCGAAGCTCACCCGGACGACGCTCGATGGGCTGGCGATCACGCCGCTCGGCACCCCCGAACTCGTCGAGGGTCTGACCACCTCCGGTCGCCCCGACCGGGTCGGCGAGTGGGACGTTCGCGGCTACTTCCCCGACCCGGACGCCAAGGCGACCGCTGCCGACGTCCAGGTCGACCTCGACAACGGCGTCACCTCGCTCTGGTTCCAGGTGGGCGACGGCGGTGTCGCCGTCGACGCCCTGACCGCCGCGCTCGACGGGGTCCTGCTCGACGTGGCCCCCGTCGTCCTCGACGCCTCCGACCCGGTCGCCGCGGCGGCCGCGTTCGCGGCTCTCGCGAGCGGGACCACGCTCGCCGAGGGCACCAATCTCGGTGCCGACCCGCTGGGCGCTCTGATCCGCGTCGGCACCGCGGTCGACGTGGATGCCGTCGTCGCCACCGTGGCTGACACCGCCTCCGACCTGGGCTGCCTCGCCCTCGTGGTCGACGGCACCGCGGTGCACGACCTCGGCGCCTCCGACGTCGGCGAGCTCGGCTGGTCGCTCGCCGTCGGCGCGTCGTACCTGCGCTCGCTGGTCAAGGCCGGCTACAGCGTGGCCGACGCCGCGGCCCTGATCGAGTTTCGGTACGCCGCGACAGACGAGCAGTTCCCGACGATCGCCAAGCTCCGGGCCGCCCGCCGGCTCTGGGCCCGGGTGCTGGAGCTCAGCGGCGTCGACGACGGTGCCGATCTCCGGGGCCGCCGCCAGCGCCAGCACGTGGTGACCTCGCGTCCGATGATGAGCAAGTACGACCCCTGGGTGAACATGCTCCGCACCTGCGTGGCTTCGTTCTCCGCCGGTGTCGGCGGCGCGGACTCCGTCACGGTGCTCCCGTTCGACGCCCGCCTCGGCCTGCCGGACGCGTTCACCCGGCGGATCGCCCGCAACACCTCTGCGCTGCTGATCCACGAGTCGCACCTGGCCCGGGTCTCGACCGCGAACGCACCACCGGCCGGGTCGGAGACCCGGGCCAGGTGCGACTCGTGGATGAGCAGCGCAGAGGTGTTGCGGGCGATCCGCCGGCTGAACGCGTCCGGCAGCCCGAGGCGGGCGTCGAACGGGAGCACCGTGACCGAGTCGGCGCCGCCGACGCCGGCGGAGAACGAC
>JBKJIN010000052.1:0-15801 GCA_046598425.1 Marmoricola sp.
CGAGGCCAGCGGCACCTGGCGTCCGAACGTGATCAAGTTCAGCCAGAACATCCTCGAGGACATCCGTCCCCGCGCGATGACCCGCGACATCGACTGGGGCATCCCGATTCCGCTCGAGGGGTGGCGGGAGAACCCGACGAAGCGGCTCTACGTCTGGTTCGACGCGGTGATCGGCTACCTGTCGGCGAGTATCGAGTGGGCGCGGCGCAGCGGGGATCCTGACGCGTGGCGGCAGTGGTGGAACAACCCTGACGCCTTGAGCTACTACTTCATGGGCAAGGACAACATCACCTTCCACAGCCAGATCTGGCCGGCTGAGCTGCTCGCGTACTCCGGTCGCGGGAGCAAGGGCGGCGGCGAACACCTCTACGGCGAGCTCAACCTGCCGACAGAGGTCGTCTCCAGCGAGTTCCTGACCATGGAGGGCAAGAAGTTCTCCTCCTCCAAGCGTGTCGTGATCTACGTCCGCGACCTGCTCAGCCGCTACCAGCCGGACGCGTTCCGGTACTTCGTCGCAGCGGCCGGGCCGGAGAACCAGGACTCGGACTTCACCTGGGCCGAGTTCGTGCGCCGTACCAACGACGAGCTTGTCGCGGGCTGGGGCAACCTGGTCAACCGGACCGCGACCCTGATCAACAAGAACTTCGAGGCGATCCCGCCCGCCGCTGAGCTCACCGTTGAGGACCAGGTGCTGCTCGACAGCGTCGCGGCCGGCTTCGGCACGGTCGGCGACCTGATCGGCCGGCACCGCCAGAAGGCGGCGATCGGCGAGGCGATGCGGTTGGTCGGCGAGGTCAACAAGTACGTCACCGACACCGAGCCGTGGAAGCTCAAGGGCGACGAGCAGCGTGAGCGGCTCGGCACCGTGCTGCACGTGATGGCGCAGTGCGTCGCCGACCTGAACCTGATCCTGTCGCCGTTCCTGCCGTTCTCGGCCAACGTGATCGACGGCGTCCTCGGCGGCACCGGCGAGATCCAGCCGATGCCGGAGCTGCGCGAGGCCGAGGACCTCGACGGCGGGGCGGGCTACCCGATCCTCACCGGCGACTACACCGGCGTCCCGACCTGGCAGCGGCACCCGGTCGTGGTCGGTACCCCGGTCGCGAAGCCGACCCCGGTCTTCACCAAGCTCGACCCGAGCGTGGTCGACGAGGAGCTCGAGCGCCTGCAGCCCTAGTCCCGGACCAGCACCTTGATCGACGGCAGCTGAGCCAGGGCGTTGACGACCACCGAGAAGGCGAGGAAGGCGATCGCCAGGGTGTGGTGATCGCTCACCCAGAGCCCGGCCGAGGCCAGCGAGAAGACCAGCACCTTCACGACGGGGCGGATCCGGCGGCCGCCGTACGGGGCCTTGGGTGAGGCGAACAGGTACCAGGTGAGGACCACGCCCAGGCCGGCGAGGACCGCCAGCGGCGTACCGCCCGCGTCCTCGCCCCAGGTCGCGGCCGCCGAGATCGCGAGCAGCTCGTCGACGAAGACCAGGAAGAGCACCGACCAGCCGAAGATCGCCATGTCTTGAACCTTAGGGGCTCGGCCTATCCTCTCTAGCGTGACCGAGCCGAAGCACGAACCGCCGATGTACCTGCCCGCTTTCTTCGTGACGCAGAAGCTGACGTTGATGGTGAACCGCTACGAGATCCGCGCCGTCGGACCCGACGGTCAACCCGGCGAACTGATGGCCGTCGCCCAGCAGAAGCGGTTGGCGTTCAAGGAGCAGGTCACCTTCTACGCGGACGAGGAGAGAACCCGGGCGGTCTTCTCGTTCAAGGCCCGTCAGGTCCTCGACCTCAGCTCCGGGTACGACGTCTTCGACGAGCGCGGGGAGGCGATCGGGTTCTTCCGCAAGGACTTCGCCAAGAGTCTGCTGCGTTCGACCTTCCACCTCAGCGGCCCGCACCTGAACGCGATCGGTCAGGAACGAAACCAGGCGATCGCGATCATCCGGCGCTTCGTCGACTTCCCGTTCACGTTCCACTTCGATTTCCTGGACGAAGGCGGTCACCCGGTGCTCCATGTAGACCGGCAGTTCTCGCTGCGCGACCGGTACGCCGTTACGGTCCCGGACCGGCGGTTGGACTTCCGGTTGGCCGCGGCCATGACGGTGGCGCTGGACGCCCTGATGTCCCGCTGACGGCGCCGCGCTAATGGCCCTGTATCCGCAGTCCCGGGCGGCGCTGGAGTCCGCCGCCGGCGAGCCGCAGGTGTTCGACGCCGGCTTCGACATCGCAACCTCCCGAACCGAAGCCCGTGCGCTCGCGGCCGCGGGGGACCGGGAACCGGTCGCTGAGGTCGGCGACCTGCTGGCCGGCGGCGTGCCCTGCCGCCTCTACCGTCCTGACGGTGCCGACGCCCTGATCGTGCACCTACACGGTGGGGGGTTCGTCTTCCACGACATCGAGGTCCACGACGCCGCGGCGCGCCGGTTCGCGAACCGGTCCGGGATGGCGGTGCTCAGCGTCGACTACCGGCGCCCGCCCGAGCACCGGTTCCCGGCGGCCCCCGACGACGTGGACGCCGTACTGGCCTGGCTCGACGCCGCGGGGCCCGGACTGGGCCTGGACCTGCCGACGTTCATCCACGGCGACAGCGCCGGCGGCAACCTGGCGCTGGTGGCCGCGCTGCGGCATCCGGGTCGGTTCGCCGCCGTTGCGCTGATCTACCCGTTCCTGGACCCGTCCGCGGGCTTCGACTCCTACCGGACCGCGGCCGACGGCTTCGAAGTACGGGAGGCGGCCTGGTACTGGCAGCAGTACGCGGCGTCCCCGGCGGACCTGACCGACCCGGACCTCGCGCCGTTGCTCAGCGACCGGCTCGGCACGTTGCCGCCCACCCTGGTGGTCACCTCCGAGCACGACCCGTTGCGGGACGAGGGTGAGGAGCTGGCTCGCCGGCTCGCCGAGGACGGCGTCACCGTCGTCGGCACCCGCTACCTCGGCCAACTGCACGGCTTCTGGCGGCACCCGGACGTCTTCGACGCCGCCGAGCCGCTCACCCGCCAGGTGGCCGGGTTCCTACGGCAGTACCTGGGCTGAGGCGCGCACGCTGACGCAGATACCCTGACGCCCATGCTCCTCGCTTCGCTCGTCAACGGGTTGTCGGCCACTCGGTCACGAGCAAGCTCGGACGCTCGGTAGCCTCTACCCATGCGCGTGCACCTGGGATCCGACCACGCCGGCCTCGAGCTGAAGGAACACCTGCTCGGCTGGCTCCGTGAAAACGGCCACGAACCGGTCGACCACGGCCCGTTCGTCTACGACGCACTCGACGACTACCCGGTCTTCTGCATCCGGGCGGCGGCCGGCGTCGTCGCCGACCCGGGCAGCTTCGGGGTCGTGATCGGCGGCTCGGGCAACGGTGAGCAGATGGCCGCCAACAAGGTCGCCGGGGTCCGCGCCGCGCTGGTGTGGAGCACCGAGACGGCGGTCCTGGCCCGCGAGCACAACGACGCGAACGTGATCTCGGTCGGAGGGCGGATGCACAGCCTGGACGAGATGACGTCGTTCGTCGGTACCTTCCTCGACACCCCGTTCACCTCCGACGAGCGGCACGTCCGCCGGATCGGGATGATGGCGGCGTACGAGACCACCGGGGACTTGCCCGAGCTGCCGGACTCCGCCAAGGGCCTCGGGCCGGATGCCTGAGGGGCACACCCTCCTCCGGCTCGCGCACGACCTCGACGCGGCGTTCGCCGGTCGGCCCGTCCGGGTGAGCAGTCCGCAGGGCAGGTTCGCCGCGGACGCCGCCCTGCTCGACGGCGCCGAGGTGGTCCGCGCCGAGTCGGCCGGCAAGCACCTGTTCGTCGAGCTGGCGGGGGAGCGGTTCATCCACGTCCACCTCGGCCTGATCGGCAAGTTCGACCTGTACGCCGGCGCCCCGCCGGCAGTCACGACCGGGCAGGTCCGGCTGCGGCTCCAGAACGAGGAGACCTACGCCGACCTGCGCGGCGCCACCCAATGCGATCTAGTGGGTCAGGAGAAGCGGGAACAGATCATCGCGCACCTCGGCGACGACCCGTTGAAGCCGACGGACGGCCCGGAGCGTGCGTGGGCCAGGATCTCGCGCAGCCACCGCCCGATCGGCGACCTGCTGATGGACCAGGCCGTGGTGGCCGGGGTCGGCAACGTCTATCGCGCCGAGATCCTGTTCCGCCACAAGATCCACCCGCTGCGGCCGGGCAAGTCGTTGCGCCGGGCCCAATTCCTCACGCTCTGGGGCGACCTCGTCGAGCTGATGGAGTACGGCGTCCGCACCGGGCGGATCGACACCGTCCGCGCCGAGCACACCCCCGAAGCGATGGGACGGCCTCCGCGGAAGGACGACCACGGCGGCGAGGTGTACGTCTACCGGCGGCACGGGCAGGAGTGCTTGGTCTGCGGCGCGAAGGTCCGGACCGACGTGCTGGTAGGTCGCAACCTGTTCTGGTGCCCGCGCTGCCAGCCCGTCTTCCGCTCAAGGGCCGTAGGCTGACGTCCGATATGACCGACGTCGAGAGGTGGGGCATGCCACCGCTGCGCACGCTGCTCCGGCCCAGAAGCGGCCGCGTTGGGACCCGCTGGATCCGGCTACGACGGCAGATGGGTGAGTCCGACCGGTACCCGCTGCTGTTCTTGCTCGTGCTAGCGATCGGGCTGGCAGTCGGTGGCCTGATGAGCCCGGACCTGGTGCCACAGACTGCCTTGTTCCTGCCGATCGTGCTCGCCAGCCTCTGGTTGGGTCCGCGGACGCTGCCGTGGTTCGTCCTGTTCTGCCTGTTCTGCGTGCTCGTCCTAATCGCCGAGCTGCCCGAGATCACCACGGTCATCGTGGTGCGGGTCGTGATCACCTTCGCGATCGCGCTGCTGCTGATCGTCACGTCGTTCCGACGCTCGAAGCTTGGTGTCGCCGGCCCGCGCGGCGAGTCGATGTTCGTCGATCTCCGTGACCGGATCGCGCGTCAGGGCGCGATCCCGCACCTTCCCGACCTCTGGCACGTGGAGTCCGCCTCGAGGTCCGCGGGCGGTACGTCGTTCGGCGGCGACTTCGTCGTGGCCACCCGGCGTACGGACGGTTCGGCGCTGGATCTCGTCGTCGTCGACGTCTCCGGCAAGGGCATCGAGGCTGGGACGCGGTCGTTGCTGCTCTCGGGCGCGTTCGGGGGGCTAGCGACCGCGGTGACCCCGGACCGGTTCCTGGAGGCGGCCAACGAGTACCTGCTCCGCCAGGAGTGGAGCGAGGGTTTCGCGACGGCGATCCACCTGCACCTGAGCCTGCGGACCGGAGACTTCGAGCTGCGCAAGGCGGGACACCCGCCGGCGGTCTGGTTGCACGCCGGCTCCGGGCGCTGGTCGGTCCTGGACTCGGACGGCCCGATCCTGGGACTGATCGAGGACGCCTCATTCGAGGTGGTGCGCGGACGGCTGCTGCCGGACGACGCGCTGGTGATGTACACCGACGGTCTCGTCGAGACGGTGCAGCGCGACATCGGCAGCGGCATTGACAAGCTCGCCGGTCGGGCTCAGCTGTTGTTCCCGAAGGGCTACAAGAACGCAGCGAGGGCGCTCATCGACGACCTCGCCACCCGCAACGACGACGGCGCGCTGGTCCTGGTGCACCGGCGTGCGGCGATCTGAGGAGACACCCATGTCCGCGTTCGTCACCCGGTACGACTTCCGCGCCCCCGGGGAGGCGCTCGGGCGCCAGCACGAGATGTTCACGCGCTGCCTCGAGCAGGTCGAGTACCTCGAGCAGCACGGCCAGGACGCGGTGGTGCTCTCCGAGCACCACGCGACGCAGGACGGCTACCTGCCCAGCCCGCTGCTGGTGGCCAGCGCCGTGGCGGCGCGAACCCGGACACTCTCGATCTCGGTCGCCGCGCTGCTGGCCAACCTCTACGACCCGCTGCGTCTCGCCGAGGACATCGCCGTTCTCGACCACCTGAGCAACGGCCGGGTCAGCTACACGATCGGCCTCGGCTACCGGCCCGAGGAGTACGCGATGTTCGACGCGGCCTGGGACTCGCGGGGCCAGGACATCGAGAGCGTGATCCGGGTGCTCCAGCAGGCCTGGACCGGGGAGCCCTTCGAGTACCAGGGCCGCACCGTGCGGGTGCTGCCGACGCCGTACGCCGAGCCGGTGCTCTTCTACGGCGGCGGCTCGAAGGCGGCCGCCCGCCGGGCCGCGCGCCTCGGGCTGCACTTCCAGCCGCAGGCCGCGGACCCGTCGCTGCGCGACCTCTACCAGGAGGAGTGCCGGGCGCACGGCCGCGAGCCCGGCTTCGTGCTGTTGCCGCCCGGCGGCCCAGCCACGGTCTTCTGCTCCGAGGACCCGGACCGCTTCTGGGCCGAGAACGGGCAGTACTTCCTCGCCGAGGCGCGCGGCTACAACGCCTGGCACAACACGACCACGTCGCTGGTCCGGGACTCCTCGGACAGCGTCGAGGAGATGCGCGCCGCCGGCGTCTACGTCGTGCTGACCCCGGACGACCTGATCGACCGGTGCGTCCGCCGCGAGATTCGGGTGGTCAGCTCGCACCCGCTGTGCGGCGGTCTCCCCGAGGAGCCGTCGTGGGAGAGCCTGCGGCTGGTCTGCGAGACGGTGATGCCAGTGGTGAAGGCAGCGGTGAAGGCCGCGAAGGCAGCGCGCTGACGGGTCCACAAGTTGCCCAGGGCAGGGGTCCTGCACAGGTCCGTTCTGGTTGCCTCGCACATCAGGGCGTGTCAAGATTGCCTTGACGGGTGGACATCACTCCGTCAGCGCGGAAGCACGGCCTGAGCGACGACGCCATCAGGCACGTATGGGAGTTTGCGATTGCAGTCCGGTGCTACGAGTACGACTGGGAGGACCGGTTGCTGGTGATCGGGCCGACGCTGACAGGCGAACTGGTGGAGCTAGTGGCGGTCCCGGCGCCGTCGCCGTCGCGGATCATCCACGCGGATCGCTTGCGACCGACGTTCTACAAGTACTTGTGAGGTGAGCATGGCTACGAAGATCAATCGCGACGAAACCGGCCTGGATTCGCTCGACCTGTCCCAGGAAGGCTTGCGGGACGCGGTCCATTTCCGGCGCATCATTGCCGCTAACAAGGCAGTTGCGGCTGCTGAGCAGGAGCTCCGTGATGCGGTCGCAACTGCCCGGGAGGCCGGAGATCCCTGGGTCGTGATCGGCGCCGCGCTAGGGACCAGTCGCCAGGCTGCGTTCCAGCGCTTCAGCAAGGGCTGATGGGGGAGCCCGATGTCAGTCCCAGGTCATTCCCGGACGATCGTGACGGAGTACTCGCCGCTCTTGTCGCCGTAGTTGAGATCGGCCAGCGCGATCCTCAGGGCCCCGTCCTTCGACGCCCCGTACGCGACCGCGGAGATGCTCAGCACGGCGACGAGGACGGTCGCGACGGTCGTCGCGCGCCGGCGGCGGGGGCGGCGTGGGCGCACTGGACCGACGCGGGGGCGTAGCTTCGTGAAGGGCATTGCGAACCGGAATTCATAGCTGGGAGCGGTCCCGGCTGCTCGAGACCCAGTACGGACGGCGCTCAGACCTCGCCGACGTCGACCGGGAGCCCAGCCGAGGCCCATTCGGGAAAACCGTCCTCGAGGCGGTAAGCCTGGATCCCTCGTTCGATCAGAGCCCGCACGGTGTCGTCGGCGTAGACGCAGTAGGGGCCCCGGCAGTAGGCGACTACCTCGACCCCCTTCCGGACCTCGCCGAGCCGGCTCTTCAGCTCGGTGATCGGGATCGAGACCGCGCCCGTGATGTGCCCTGCCAGGTACTCAGGGGAGGGCCGGACGTCGAGGACGACCACGTCCCGGTCCTTGAGCCGTCGTCGCAGCTCGTCCCGCGTCAGGGTGTGGAGCGTGCTGCGATCTCCCAGGTACGCCGCGGCAAGGCGATCGAGCCCGGCGAGGTGATTCTCCGAGGTGCGACGCAGGCTCCACCAGAGGTCGCGGACCGCCGGCCCGGCGAGGGTGTAGTGGATGCGCGTGCCCTCGCGCCGTGACGTGACCAGGCCGGCACGGAGTAGGCGCTGGAGGTGCTGTGAGGTGTTGGCGACCGTCTGGTCGATCTCGGTCGCGAGCTCCTCGACCGACCTCTCACCCTGGGCGAGGACGTCGATGATCTCGGCGCGCCGTCCGTTGGCCAGCGCCTTCGCCGCCTCGGACAGCGCGTCGTACAGGGCGGCCTTGGCGGCGTGGTCTGCCATCCGACGATTCTATTCAAGAAGATTCTTGACAACTAGTCTTTGGTAGCGTTTTATTCAAGAGATCACTTGAGTAAGGTGCTCGACTCACAGGAGGCTCGATGGCGGGCGGTACCGGACATCTCGTGCTTCCCCTGGTCGACGAGGGTCTCGGGAACAGTGCGTACCTGGTGGATCTCGGCGACGGGCGCGGTCTCGCCATCGATCCGTCGCGCGATCTACGACGCTTCGACGATTCCGCGCGCCAGCTCGGCATAGCGGTCGCCTTCGCCGCAGAGACCCACCTGCACGCTGACTTCGTCTCCGGCGCCACCCGGTTGCTGGCTCGCGACGGCGCCGAGGCGATCGGATCGGCTGAGGGTGGTCGCGAGTTCCCGCATCGTGGGCTTCACGACGGGGATTCGGTCGACTTCGGGGGAATCTCGCTCCGGGCGTGGGCGACTCCCGGGCACACCGCCGAGCACCTGTCGTACGTCCTCGAAGCGGGGACCGACGTCCTCGGCGTGTTCACCGGCGGCTCGTTGATCGTCGGTGCAGCGGCGCGAACCGACCTGGTCAGCCCGGAGATGACCGAGCCGCTCGCGCGTGCCCAGTTCAGATCACTGCGACGCCTGCTCCAGCTTCCCGACGACACGCCGGTGTACCCGACGCATGGTGCCGGCTCGTTCTGCTCGGCGCCACCCGGCGCCGACCGGGTGACGACGATCGGTCGGGAACGCGAGGAGAACCGGCTCCTGTCGATAGCGGACGAGGACGAGTTCGTCGCGGCCCTGCTCGGGTCGCTCGGATCGTTCCCGCCCTACTTCCACCGGCTCGGCGAGGTCAATCGGCACGGCCCGGCGCCGATCGAGGGTGGCACGCTGGCCCCGATGACGACCTCCGAGGTCGTCGCATGGCGTGACCGCGGTGCCGAGGTCGTCGACGTCCGGCCCGTGACCGACTACGCCGCGGGTCACATCCCGGGGTCGCTGTCGATCGTGCTGCGCTCGGTCTTCGCGACCTGGCTGGGATGGACGGTGGCTGACAGCGACACCCCTCTGGTCGTCGTACGGAATCCGGACCAGGACCCCGAGGAGATCCTTTGGCAGGCGCGGAAGGTCGGGTACGACGCCGTTGTCGGCGAGCTGCAGGGTGGGGTCGAGACCTGGCGTGCCGCAGGTGAAGCCGTGGCGACCACCGGCCTCGTCGGGCCGGGTGACCTCGGGGGCCGCAACCTGATCGACATCCGCCAGCGGGCCGAGTTCGCGTCCGGCCACGTTCCCGGAGCGCACCACGTCGAGCTCGGCTCGATCGCCGGCGCGGACCTGCCGGACGGGCCGCTGGTGGCCATGTGCGGCCACGGCGAACGGGCCGCGACCGCGGCCAGCATCCTGGAGCGCGCCGGCCGTGTCGACGTCGCCGTTCTGCTCGGCGGCCCCGAGGACTACTCGGCCTCGACCGGTACGCCGCTGCTGACGGAGCCCACGTGACCGCAGCAGCCGACCCCGCTCGACCCCCGATCCGACTCGGTCTCCGGGAGAACCTGACGCAGTTCACCCTGCTGGTCGCCGTCAACGCACTGGTGGGCGGCACCCTGGGCCAGGAGCGGACCGTCTTGCCGCTGCTGGCGCGCGATGCCTTCGGCCTGGACGGGTACACCGCCGCGCTGACCTTTATCCTCGCCTTCGGCGTGGTCAAGGCCGCGACGAACTTCGCCGCCGGCACGCTCGCGGACCAGTTCGGACGGAAGCCGGTGCTGATCGTGGGCTGGGTCATCGCGATCCCGGTGCCGCTGCTGCTGATCTGGGCGCCGAGCTGGGGCTGGGTGGTTTTCGCCAACGTCCTGCTCGGGTTGAATCAGGGGTTGACCTGGTCGACCACGGTGATCATGAAGATCGACCTGGTCGGTCCTGCGCGGCGCGGGATGGCCATGGGATTCAACGAAGCCGCCGGCTACGGAGCCGTGGCTGTCACGGCGCTCGCGACCGGCTACCTCGCGTCCGCCCACGGACTGAGGCCGGCGCCGTTCCTCCTGGGTGCTGCCTACATCGCGCTCGGGCTCGGCATCAGCGGTGTGTGGGTGCGCGAGACCCGCGAGCACGCGCGGGCCGAGGCCGAGGCGCACGGCGATCCTGACGGCCGGGCCGGGCTCACGACCAAGCAGGTGGCGGTCCTGACCTCCTTCCGGGAACCAGCCCTCTCCGCCGCGAGCCAAGCGGGCATGGTGAACAACCTCAATGACGGCCTCGCGTGGGGCCTGTTCCCGATCCTGTTCGCAATGCACGGGCTCAGCGTCGGCGAGATCGGCGCGCTGGCGGCCCTCTACCCGGCGGTGTGGGGGATCGGACAGCTCGTCACCGGTGCCCTCTCGGACCGGATCGGACGTAAGTGGCTGATCGTCGGCGGCATGCTCGTGCAGGCCGTGGCCATCGCCCTCACCGCGGTCGGGACGTCTTACGGAACGTGGGCGTGTGCGGCGGTGCTGCTGGGCGCCGGTACCGCGATGGTCTACCCGACGTTGCTCGCGGTCGTCGGCGACGTGGCGCATCCGGCGTGGCGCGCTCGGGCGGTCGGGGTCTACCGGCTGTGGCGCGACGGCGGGTTCGCGGTCGGCGCCCTGCTGGCCGGTGTGCTCGCCGACCTGTACGGCATGACGACCGCGATCTGGGTGGTCGCGGCGATCACGGCGGCCTCCGGTGTCGTCGTGGCGGTGCGCATGTACGAGACGGTGGGTCACCGGACGGCCGCCTAGCACCGTGACCCGGCGGTTTGCGACCGATCAGCTGCGCACGGCGAGGATGCTGACGCTCTTCACGCCGTACGTCGTGGTGGCGCCGAGCGCGCGGTCGGAGATGAACCGGTAGTCGTTCTCCCGCACTGCCTCGACGTGGAACCCGGCCTCGCGGATCAGCTCGAGGTAGTCGTCGCGCTGGGCGGCGCCGCCGATGCAGGCTGCCCACAACGAGGCGTCGCAGGTGACCCCCTCGGGCAGGTGCGCGTCGCTGACGATGTCCGCTATCGCGAGCCGGCCTCCCGGGCGCAGTGCTGCGGCGGCGGCCATGAACACCGCCGGTTTGTCGGGTGAGAGGTTGAAGACGCCGTTGGAGATGACGCAGTCGAACGCGCCGTCGTCGACGGGTGGGTGCTCGATGTAGCCCTCGCGGAACTCGGCGTGGGCGAACCCGGCGGTACCGGCCAGGTCGCGCGCCTTGGCCAACTGGGCTGCCGTCATGTCGATGCCGATCACGGCGCCATTCGAGCCGACCGCACCGGCAGCCAGGAAGCTGTCGGTTCCTGAGCCGCTGCCGAGATCGAGGACCCGCTCGCCGGGCTCAAGCGCAGCGAGGTCGAGGAAGTACCCGACGCCTGCGAACGAGTCGATCGCTGCTGCAGGGATCGCGTCGAGATCCGCCGACGGGTAGCCGAGGTGTTCGGCGAGGCCGCGCCCGGTCTCGAAGTGGAACTCACGTTCTGGTGCGGTGGCGACTTCTTCGTACATCGCCTTGACCTGGGCTTCGAGGTCGGTGGTGTCGAGCTTGCGGGTGTCGGTGTTCATGCGTCCTCCTGGATCGTGGTGCGCCGGGTTCGTTCGAACTCGTCGGGGTCGAGCACCGGCCACATCGCCTGCCCGAACGCGAGGACTCCGCGAGCGGGCAGCGCGACCGTGCCGATGGTCGGGTTGTCGGTCGTTCGGGTGGGCCGACCCAGGTCGGTACCGTCGAGCACCGCCTCCGCCTGGTCGACGAAGTACATCCGCTCCGGCATCAGCAGCCCGTCGTGGCCGCTGGGTGTCGGACCACGCAGTGCGAGCGCACCCAGCCCGAGCGCTGCCGCTACCCGCTCGCGCAGGCGGACCAGCGCCGGTACCCGCCAGGTGCCCAGCGGCATCGCCGCCATCAACGGGTTCAGCAGGCCGAGCGCGACGGAGCGGCGCGCCGTGAGGGTCCACGTCAGGCTCGGTTCGTCCACCTCCACCCGCAGGGTGCGTGGCCCGGTCCAGGTGAGCGAGATGCGTGCGGGGGCTGTCGTCGTGCAGGCCGGGCCGAAGTAGCGGGGGCACGCGACCTCTGCCCGCTGGGCGCCGTAGTAGATCGACCAGCGTCCACCCGGATCCCGGTGCCACACTGCACGGTTCGGCCCGAACGACCCCTCCGGGAAGACCCTTAGTGCGAGCACGTGACCGGAGTCGAAGGGCATCGCGAAGACGCCCCACCCGCGCACGTACTCGTGACCGGGCCAGGGTGCCTCGCCCCGTCGCTCCGGGATCGCGGCTGCTCGGGCGGACAGGTTGTCCATCGTCAGTAGCTGAAGGTCGTGGCCGGGTCGTCCCCGATCCAGTTCCAGAGCGGGATCGTCCCGTTGATCTCAGCGCCCGCGATGAGCCGCTCGGGATCGAGCTGCTTGGTGTTGAAGCAGATCGGGCAGACGAAGTACCGCCCCCCGGCCGCTTCGTAGCGGGCGAGCAGGTCGGCGAGCGACGGGCACCCCTCGCACCCGACTCCGACCGCGACACCCGGTACCGCGAGCCGGACGGCCTCCTTGGTCAGGAACATCATCGTCTCGCGGCCGGTCTCGGCGGCGCCGACGGCCACCAGGAACGCGACGGTGACCCTCTCGGTGTCCTCCAGGCCGGTGGTCAGGCTGATCACTGCTTTGTTCGTCATGGTGTGCTCCTCGTCGTGTCGATGAGCACGACGCTAGGAGCCGAAGGCTGCGGTGTCGTCGGGAGAACTCCCGACTAATCGAGCGGGTCGAGCAGACCGTGCCGCAGCGCGAACAAGGTGGCAGTCGATCGCGTCGAGGCGCCGGTCTTGGTGTAGATCCGCTCGATGTGGGTGCCCGCAGTGCTCTGCCCGATCCCCAAGGTCCGCGCGACCTCTCGGGTAGTCGCTCCTCGAGCGATCAGGCGAAGAACCTCGACCTCCCGCGTGGTCAGGCCCGCCGGTCCGGTCGAGCGCCGGCGCCCGCCTTCTCCGGCAGCGCCGAGGACGGAGTCCACGGCCTCGGCGTCGAGCCGCCCGGCCCGGGCCTCGGCACGGAGCGCGGTGGCGGCCTGCTTCACGGTGATCGCCTCCCGGTGCGCCCGGTGCTCGGTCATGGAGCGGAAGCAGCAGGCAGCGGCCAGCACCCGCCCCGGCATCGCGATCCCGCTGCCGCCGACCCCGCGGTGGAAGCCGCTGCCGTCCATCCGCTCGTGGACGAGGGAGGCCACCGCTCCGGCCCGGGCCAGCGCCGGCGTACGGGCCAGCACCCGCTCGGTGTAGTACGAGCTCGCGCGGACGCGTTCCCACTCGGTGGCCGACAGGTCGGTCGCCTTGTCCAGGATCGTGGCCGGGACGCCGTGCAGACCGATGTCATGCACCAACGCCGCGCGGCGTACGGCGGTCACGTCGTCGATCCCGAGCGACGTCGCCGCGGCGCCGGCCAGGTCGGCGACGCCGCGGCAGTGTCCACCGCGGTACGCCGAGCGCAGATCGGTGAAGTCCGCCAGCGCCGCGAGAGCGTCGTCGAGCTCGCCGTTGGTCAACGTGTGCCGCAGCCGTGGCTCGGCGGTGAGGAGCGCGGCCGCGTCGGTGCCTTCGGGCGAGAGCACCTCCTCAGCAACCTCGCAGAAGAGATCGGCAAGCTCCGGGTCGAAGTGCTTGCCCCGCCGGGCCCGTACGACGTCGACCGCTGCCGCCGTTCCGCCGACGCGGTGGTGCACCTCGGCGATGTCGCCGATGTGGAACAGCCGGACCGGCAGCGCGATCTGCGACCCGCCGACGCCCGGTGGCACGCCGCTCCCGTCCCAGCGCGCGAAGAACTGACGCAGGGCCGTCCCCACCGACGGGCTCAGGCCGAGGTCGTCGGCGAGCACGGAGGTCGTCAGGCAATGACCCTGGATGCCCTTCATCACGTTGTTGCCACCAGTCATCAGGATCCGTGCCACCGCGCGAGTGCGGCCGGCAGCGCCGGTGGACCGCCCGGCGTGCGAGAGGAAGAAGGCCATCCCGGAGATCCCGCCCAGGTCCGCGGTGTAGCTGTCCGCCCGGAAGGCGATGTCGTCGCCGAACCCGGCGACCACCTCCGGGGCATCGGCGACGCACCCGACCCACGCCAGCATCGCGACGTGGAAGAGCTCGGGCTGGAGCGGATCGGGCAGGCCAGCGTGCCGGCCGAGCCGCGCGGCGATCCGCCAGGCCCGCATCAGGTGCTCGAACGGTTGCCCCAGGCCGAGATCGATCGCCAGGGAGTACGCCGCCAAGACCTCCGCCAGGCTGACGCCAGAGTCATCGCCGTTCGGCTCCACCTCGGCAGCCTAGGACCAGGCCGAGGTCAGGGCGAACAGGCTTCGTCCCGACACAGGGCGTGTCACGACCGCCCCTGGGGTCGACGCCGTCGACGCCGTCGACGACCCAGGACCAGGGCGCCGAGGCCGACGGCGAGCGCGATGCGTTCCCAGTCGTAGACCGGCTGCCAGCGCACGTCGCCGTCCTTGAGGACGAACGCACCCGCAGGCCGTGCGACCAGGCCGAAGCCACCGCCCGCGCCGTCCTGACCGCTCTCGTCGTGGCCGCCTCCGCCGCCGCCCCCGACGATCACGCGAGCCACCGGGATCACGGTGACGTCGCCCAGGGTGACCGCTTGACCGAAGACCTTCTCGACCGCCACGGCTTCGCGGGCGGCCGAGAGCAACTCCTTAAGCTTCATGGGCTCATCGTGCCGTAGTAACGGTCCGGGTGCGCCGTGTCGGCCAACGGATTCTGACTCGGAGGGGATGACGGGAATCGAACCCGCGTAATCAGTTTGGAAGACTGGGGCTCTACCATTGAGCTACATCCCCGAGGCTCTGGGAACGAGTCCCGAGGCCGCGCGTAAATGGTGCCACAACCGCAATGGCGAGTGCACGTCGGTCGTCCTCTAGACTCGGCGCCCGGACCGTTCGCGGTCCGGAACGGGGCGTAGCGTAGTGGCTAGCGCGCCTGCTTTGGGAGCAGGAGACCGCAGGTTCGAGTCCTGTCGCCCCGACCACCAACTCCACCGGTTCCAGGGCGACCGTCGACGGGAGCAGCCCGTGATCGTGTACGACGACCTCAGCCCCGATCCGCCGTACGTGCAGATCCGCTCGCAGATCGCCGACGACGTGCTCAGCGGCGACCTCCAGCCGGGGGAGCGGCTCCCGACCGTGCGCAGTCTGGCCGCGGACCTGGGCCTGGCGACCAACACCGTGGCCCGGGCCTACCGCGAGCTCGAGCAGGCCGGGGTTATCGAGACCCGGGGCCGAGCGGGGAGCTTCGTCACCGGCGACCAGGTCGAGCGGCGCGCGAAGGAGGCAGCGTCGGCGTACCTGTCCCGGACCGCGGACCTCGGCCTCGGCGGCGCCGAGGCCGTCGCGCTGGTGCAGCACCTGGTCGACCACCCGGTCCGGCCCTCCTGAGGAGACGGGATTTCGGCGGCGTGCGCACGCTGAAGTAGGCTGACCTGTCGGTGTCGCGCGCCCGCGAGGGGTGTGGCTGCGCCCCGACCGCACCGAGACCACCCGCAACAAGGAGATACACCTGTGAAGAGCGCCGTCGAGACGCTGAACCCCACCCGGGCGAAGCTCACCATCGAGGTCCCGTTCGAAGAGCTCAAGCCGAGCCTCGACGCGGCCTACCAGCGGATCGCGAAGC
>JBKJIN010000016.1:0-12939 GCA_046598425.1 Marmoricola sp.
CCGTCTTGGACTCCATCGACACATTATCGCTGATCATCGATAGGGAGGTCATGTGCACCTACCGGATGAGGTTGGAAATGCCGACCCACGACCGACAAGGTCGAAACCGTCCAGGAGCCACCCCATGACCACATCGCCGATCAACCCCGACCCCAACCGCCGCCCCGCCAACACCCCCGGCGACCAAATGCTCAGCCTCCAAGAAACCTGCCGCCTCCTCCGCGTCCCCGAAGGCACCCTGCGCTACTGGCGCTACCTCGGCTCAGGACCCCGCAGCTTCAAAGTCGGCCGCCACGTCCGCTACTGGCACACCGACGTCGTCCTCTGGCTCTCAGAACAGACCAACCGTCCACAGGGCCACTGAGTAGATCAGGGCATGTCGATGCCCAGGCGCATCATGAAGACATCTCGGAAGGAGTGAAGATCGTGGGCTGGGTATGGAAACAAGATCGGGCGTGGCGCGGTGCGTATCGCGACGAGGCCGGCAAGCAGCACACCAAGTCGTTCAAGCGGCAGGTCGACGCCAAACGATGGATATCGACCGAGGAGGCGAAGGTCGTCCGGGGCGACTGGATCAATCCAGCCGCCGGGAAGGTCACCTTCGCCGCTTTCTATATCGACTGGTCTCCTCGTCAGGTGTGGCTCTCCTCAACACGGGAGAACGCCGACCTTGCCACCGCTGGGGTGACATTCGGCGCAATGCCGTTGCGCTCGATCCGTCGCTCCCACGTCGAGGCGTGGGTCAAACAGATGAGTACTGCCCTCGCGCCGACCACGATCGACACGAGGTTCACCATCGTCCGCGGCGTGTTCCGCGCGGCGGTCGCGGATCGTCTCATCCCCAACGACCCCACGATTGGCGTCGTGCTGCCTCGCAAGCGCAAAGCCGAGGCAGCCATGAGCGTCCCCAACAGTGCCGATGTCGCTCAGCTCATCAACGCCGCCGAACCAAAGGGGCGACCGAAGTCCCGGCCGGGCTTCACCGCTTTTGTCGCCCTGTGCGCGTTTACCGGACTGCGACGCGGCGAGGCGCTCGGCGTCCAGGTCGGTGACGTCGACTTCCTCGCGCGCACGTTGCGGGTCAGCCGCCAGCTCCAGCGCGCCAAGGCCCCTGACATTGCCGCAGGCAAGAGCCTTGTTGAGGCTGTCGCTGGGATCACGGTGATGGTTCGTCCTCCGAAGTATGAATCCGAACGGACGATCTACCTCCCTGATGAAGTCGTCGAGGTCTTGGCCGAGCACGTCCGTCAACACACACCGACCGGCGAACCGACCCGGTGGCTCTTCGACGAAGGTGGCAAGCCGTGGCACGACAACCTGGTCGATTACCGCTGGCGCTCCACCCGCACCGACGCGGGGCAGTCGTTCAAGCTGCATCAACTGCGGCACTACTTTGCGAGCGGGTTGATCGCCGCCGGATGCGACGTCGTCACGGTCCAGCGGGCGCTGGGCCACGCCTCAGCCACGACAACCCTGAGCACCTACGCGCACTTGTGGCCGACCGCCGAAGACAAGACCCGAGCAGCCGCATCCGAAATGGCTGCGGCTGTTCTGGCCGCGAGCCCGGCAAAGGGTCAGGCCAGATCCACACGGTCTCGCCAGTAGCCTGGGCGTCGCTTCTGGTGGGCAACAGCCACGATCGTCAGTAGGTCGCCCTCAACGAAGTAGACGACCCGATACGGGAATTCCGCCACGCCCTTGGACCGAACCACCGGTTCGCGATGCCACTCGAGCCACCTCGCCCACGACTCCGGCGAGCCCATCGCCGCGACGATCGACTCACGTACCGCCTGCTCGAACCGTTCGCCGAGGCCGAACTCCCGCTCGTCGTACCAGTCGACATCCGCGAAGAACTCGGCCCGGGCTTCCGGATGGAAGTCAAAGCCAAGGCTCATGCGTTGCGCGCAGCCTCTCGTGCGGCTCGTCGCTCAGCCAACTCGGCGAAGACCTGCTCGCCCGGAATCGTCTGGACCTTGCCACTGAGGACGTCGTCGACCCGTGACCCGATCTCCACGTTCCATGCCTCATCGACTGAATCCTGATCGGCGACCTCGATCGAGTCCAGCAACCGCAGAGCTAGGTCTTTGCGCACCGAAGGAGGCAGAGCCAAGCCCGCCTCGTAGAACTCCGCTGCGCTCAACGTCATGTCGTCAGTCTACGCGCCGACTAGGTCGGCTGCGAGCGCAGCCGACGAGGAACCCCGCCACATCGTCGACCGTCGCTCTTGCCACATCTCTGCCACAGGTTGGGATCTATTACCCCTCTGACCTGCACAAACGCGCTGGATCAGTAGTACCAGGGGTACGGCGACCAGTCCGGCTCGCGCTTCTCCAGGAACTGGTCGCGGCCCTCCTGGGCCTCGTCCGTCATGTACGCCAGCCGGGTGGTCTCGCCGGCGAAAAGCTGCTGGCCGACCAGGCCGTCGTCGATGAGGTTGAAAGAGTACTTCAGCATCCGCTGGGCCGTCGGGCTCTTGCTGGTGATCAGCCGACCCCACTCCAGGCCGGTCTTCTCCAGCTCGGCGTGCGGGACAGCGCGGTTCACCGCGCCCATCCGGACGCCGTCCTCGGCGGAGTACTCCTGGCCGAGAAAGAAGATCTCGCGGGCGATCTTCTGGCCCACCTGTCGGGCCAGGTACGCCGAGCCGAAGCCACCGTCGAAGGAGCCCACGTCGGCGTCGGTCTGCTTGAACCGGCCGTGCTCGATGCTGGCCAGGGTCAGGTCGCTGACCACGTGCAGCGAGTGCCCACCGCCTGCGGCCCAGCCGTTGACCAGGGAGATGACGACCTTCGGCATGAACCGGATCAGGCGCTGGCACTCCAGGATGTGGAGGCGCGCCATCTTGGCCGCATCGATCGGGTTCGGGGGCGCACCGGCGTCGAGATGACCATCGGTCTCGTACTGGTAGCCGGCCTTGCCGCGGATCCGCTGGTCGCCGCCGGTGCAGAACGCGTGCTTCCCGTTCTTCTCGCTCGGGCCGTTCCCGGTGAGCAGCACGCAACCGACGTCGCCCGACGTACGGGCGTGCTCCAGGGTGCGCAGCAGTTCGTCCACGGTGTGCGGCCGGAACGCGTTCAGCACGTCCGGCCGGTCGAAGGCGATCCGGACGGTGCCGTGGGCCTTCGCGCGGTGGTAGGTGAGGTCGGTCAGGTCCTCGAACCCGGGGACGTCGTCCCAGTCGGCCGGGTCGAAGATGTCGCTCACGCCGTCCAGTGCACTCATAGTCGCGAATCTATCGGTCGGGAATGAGCGGCGCGGTTCCGGGCTTTGACCAGGTATGACACTTCACGGAGAGTACGTCCCCAGCCAGTGGGAATGGGTCCGCGACCAGGTCGAGCGGTTCGAGGCGTCCAACGGCGCGGAGGCGAGAACGCTGCGCGATTCGGCGGATCCGATCGTGGTGATCACCTCGCTCGGGGCGAAGTCCGGCGGCCTGCGCAAGAACCCGGTGATGCGGGTCGAGCGCGACGGCAAGTACCTGGCGGTCGCCTCGAAGGGCGGCGCCGACGAGCAGCCCGCCTGGTACTACAACTTCCTCGAGCACCCGCTGATCGACCTGCAGGACGGCCCGGTCAAGAAGACGTACACGGCCCGCGTCCTGATCGGCGAAGAGCGTGCCGACTGGTGGGAGCACGCGGTCGCGACCTGGTCGACGTACGCGGAGTACGAGCGGAAGACCGAGCGTGAGATCCCGGTGTTCCTGCTGGAGCCCGTGGACTGAAGTCCGGTTGACTGAGCCCTCGAATCGGGGGTCTTGGTTCAACGCCCTGAGTCGTGGCGACCAAACGGACCGATTCAAGGGACCAAAAGGCTGGATTCAACGAGGTCTAGGCGTTGCGGCGCAGGGAGGCGGCCATCGCCACCAGGTGCGCCAGCCGAGCGATCTCCGAGTCGAGGAACTCCGGCCCCCCGCGGCGACCCACCACGACCAGTTCGTCGGCGTTCAACGGCGAGGCGGCGACCACCAGGTCCGACCACTCCTTGGGAACCTCGATCCGGCTGGCCTTCTCCAGGTTCGCCGGCCACACCACGTCGAGCGGTACGTCGGTCGGAGCAGCCGTCGTCGCGTGCTCGATCTTCGCGCCGTTGCCCGCCCTGGTCATGTGCACACCCCAGTCGACGCGGAAGACGTCGGGGACGGCGTCGACCAGGACCGCGATCGCCTTGGCCGGGTCCTGGGTCATCGACTCGACCGCCTCGAGGTCGAGGAAGAGGTTGCCGCCCGCGGCGTACCGGGAGATCCACAGGACCCGGACCCCGTCCAGCAAGGTGCACGCAGAGACGATGCTGTCCGGCATCACGCCGTGGTCGGGGGTGATGAAGACGTCGTCGATGGCGAACCCGCCGGCCGGGTCCTTGCCGACGATCTCGATCGCCTCGATGTTGGCCCCGGACGCACCGATCGCGCTCGCCAGTCGCCCCAGAGAACCGGGGACGTCGGGCAGCTCGACGCGCATCAGGTACGACATGACTTCAACCTACTGAACCAGGGTTACCGGTGGATTTCGTCTCAGGGCGCGTCAGGGGGCGTATTCAGGGGGCGTATTCAGGGGGCCTGTTCAGCGGACCAGGCGGAGGTTGAAGTCGGCCGTTCCGAGGGTGCCCATCAGCCGCAACCAAAGCGGCAGCCACATCTCCAGGCCGCGGGCGGCGTCGAGGGTCTCGAACTCGACGATGTCGCTCCACCCCAGGTCGGTCAGCAGCGCCCTCACGACACCGCGCGCGATCGGGTCGTCGCCGGCGACGAAGATCGTGGTCGGCTCCGCGAGCCGACCGGGATCGACCATGACGGCCCCGTTCACGGTGTTCAGCGACTTCACCACCCGGGCCTCGGGGTGCGCACGCTGGATCTGCTCGGCCAGGCTGTCGGTGTCCTTGACGCTCAGGGTCGGCGGGAAGCCGGCCGAGAAGTCCAGCGGGTTGGCGACGTCCAGCAGGATCTTCCCGTCCAGGTCGACCTCCGCGAGCGCCGCCAGGCTGACCTGGCCACCGGTGGCGTTGACCACCAGGTCGGCGCCGACGGCGGCATCGGCGTACGACGCCAGCGTGCCACCATCGGCCCACTCCTCGCGGGCCCGGGTCGCCTCCGGGTCGCGGGTGCCGGTGACCACGTCGTGCCCGATCCGCCGGAACCCCTCGGCGAGCTCGCGACCGGCGGAGCCGGTGCCAATGACGGCCACTCTCATGACGACTGCCTCATGGTGCCGACTCTAGGCTCATGAGATGACCTCGGTGCTGTGGTTCCGCCGCGACCTGCGGCTCGCCGACCACCCGGCGCTCACCGAGGCCGCGGCATCGGGCCCCGTGCTCGGGCTGTTCGTGATCGACCCGGTGCTCTGGTCGCGCGCCGACGGCGCCAGGCGGGCCTGGGTGGCCGCCTCCGTGCAGGCCCTCGCCGAGGAGACCGGCGGCAACCTGGTCATCCGGTACGGCGCCCCGGCGAGCGTCGTACCCACGGTCGCCGCCGAGGTCGGGGCGGACGCGGTCCACCTGACCCGGGAGACCACGCCGTACGGGCTGGCGCGGGACCGGCGGGTGGCCGCGTCGCTCGACGCCGCCGGGGTCGCGCTGCACGGCACCGGGACGCCGTACGCGGTCGACCCCGGGTCGCTGCGAACCCAGGCGGGCAGTCCGTTCCAGGTCTTCACCCCGTTCGCCCGCGCCTGGCGCGAGCACGGCTGGGAGCCGCCGCTCCCGGCGCTTGACGTCACCTGGGCCACGGCCGCCGCCGACCAGGAGGCGCTGACCCTGCTCGACGCGGCGACTGCGGGCGCGGCTGCCGGGATGCCCGTTCCCGGCAGCGCCGCCGCGTTAGAACGGTGGCGGGTCTTCCTCGACGGCGCCCTGGCCGACTACGAGACGGCGCGCGACCGGCCGGGCACCGACGGGACCTCGCGGATGTCGCCCTACCTGAAGGTCGGAGCGGTGCACCCCCGACACCTGCTCGCCGAACTCGGGGACCGCAGCGGCGCCGCGAAGTACGCCGCCGAGATCGCCTGGCGGGACTTCTACGCCGACGTGCTCTGGCACCGGCCGGACTCGGCCTGGTCAGACCTGCGGCCGCTGCCGATCCCGTATGACGACGCCCCGGACGCGGTGGCGGCCTGGCAGACCGGACGAACGGGCTACCCGATCGTCGACGCCGGGATGCGCCAGCTGCTGCATGAGGGCTGGATGCACAACCGGGTCCGGATGATCACAGCGAGCTTCCTGACCAAGGATCTGCACGTTTGGTGGCCGGCCGGCGCGCGCTGGTTCCTGGACCGGCTCGTCGATGGCGATCTAGCCTCCAACAACCACGGCTGGCAGTGGGTCGCCGGCACCGGGACCGACACGTCGCCGTACTTCCGGGTGTTCAACCCGGTTACCCAGGGGAAGAAGTTCGATCCCGACGGCGCCTACGTCCGGCGGTGGATCCCGGAGCTTGAACACCTACCCGGAGCCGCGGCGCACGAGCCATGGAAACACCCGCTCGGCTACGCGGCCGACTACCCGCGGCCGATCGTGGAACACGACGTCGAGCGCAGGGTCGCCCTGGACCGGTACGCCGAGCGGCCCCGTTGAGGCGGCAGCCGACCCCGCCCGTGACCGGCCGACCCGGCGGTCAGGACCCGGCGAACCCGGCGAACGGCACCCTGACCACGGTGGTGGTCGACCCTGTCGCCGAGCCCGCGTCGGCCTCGGCGTACCGGATGATCACCGCCAGTCCGTCACCGATCGGCTCACGCACCCCGGCGATCGTGCCGGTGAAGGCCACCGAGGCACCGGAATCGATCCGGACGCGCCCGATCGGACCGACCCGCGAGGAGTCAGCGCAGGTTCGTGTGCCCACGACTGGGGTCATCTCAATCTGCTTCGAGGCCTCGCTGAAGGCGACCGGCTCGGTGTCGACCGCTCCCGACTCGGCCAGGTTCGCCGCGAACTCCAGTTCGGGGACCTCCGCCCGCGTCGGCGTACGGTTCACCACCTCGACGACGAACCGGAGGTTCGTGGTGCCCCGGGCCGGGACCTGGACGCACCCGCTCGGAGATGCCGTGCCGACCGGTTCAACCGACGGCCGCACCGTCATCCGGTAGGCGCTGCCGTCCTCCGTGATCCAGTCGATGCCCTCGCCCGGGGCGACGAGTCCCGGGGTGCCGGAAGCCTCGGACGGATCCTCGGACCCGCCGGCGACCAGGCTCGCCACGACCGCCACCGCCACCACGACGACCAGGCCGAGCACAGCGCGGCCGGTCCGGAACCAAGGCGGCCCCGCCTGGGCCTTGCGCCGGGGAGGCGCCGCCGGGACCCGGGGTCGGGCCTCCGGCCACACATCCCTGGGCAGGGCGTGCTTGTGCCTGGTCTCGGTCATCGCGCCATCACCCCCGTGCGGTCGCACCGGCGGGCCTGCCGATGGCGACGGGGCGAACGTACGCCGACAGCGCCGGGCGCGTCTCGGGGAACGCGAGTTTTCGGGACGCCGGTGTCCGGGTTCGACCCGATACGCGACGAAAGCCCGGAGGCTCAGAAGCCCAGGTCGCGGCCGATCAGTTCCTTCATGATCTCGTTGGAACCGGCCCAGATCTTGGTGACCCGGGCGTCGCGCCAGGCGCGTGCGACCCGGTACTCGTTCATGTAGCCGTAGCCGCCGTGGATCTGGACGCAGTGGTCGATGACCTCGTTCTGGACCTGGGAGGTCCAGTACTTCGCCTTGGCGGCGTCGGTCGCGGAGAGCTTGCCCTGGGTATGCGCCAGGACGCACTGGTCGAGCCACGATTCGGTGACCTCGATCTTGGTGACCTGCTCGGCGATCAGGAACTTGTTCCACTGGAAGTTGCCGATCGCCTGGCCGAAAGCCTTCCGGTCGTGGGCGTACTGAATCGTCTCGGCAAGGATCTGCTTGGCGTGCGCGACGTTGGCGATCGCGCAGTTGAGGCGCTCCTGCGGGAGGAACTGCATCATCGAGATGAAGCCGGTGTCGAGCGGCCCGATCAGGTCGTCGTTGCTGACCCGGACGTCGGTGAAGGAGAGCTCGGCGGTGTCGGACTCGGGCTGGCCCACCTTGTCGAGCTTGCGGCCCAGCGAGAAGCCCGGCTTGGAGGTGTCGACACCGAAGAGCGAGATGCCCTTGGCCTTCTTCTCCGGAGCGGTGCGGGCGGCGACCACCACCAGGTCGGCGCTGTAGCCGTTGGTGATGAAGGTCTTCGACCCGTTGATCACCCAGTCGTCACCGTCGCGGACTGCGGTGGTCTTGAGGTTGGCGAGGTCGGAGCCGACGCTGGGCTCGGTCATCCCGATCGCGCCGAGGATCTCGCCCGCGGCGTACGCCGGCAGCCAGCGCTTACGCTGCTCTTCGTTGGTCAAGTGCACCAGGTACGGCGCCACGATGTCGGCGTGGATGCCGACGCAGGAGGCGAGCGCCATGTTGACCTTGGCCATCTCCTCGGTGAGGACCGCGTTGAACCGGTAGTCACCGGCCTCCGAGCCGCCGAACTCCTCGGGGATCTCCAGGCCGAGGAAGCCCTGCTTGCCGGCGGCGAGCCAGAAGTCCCGCGGGAGGGCGTGCGCTTCGGCGTGCTCCTCGACGTGCGGGACTACCTCGCGGTCGAGGAACTCCTTGACCGAGGATCGGAAGGCTTCGTGGTCGTCGTCGTAGATCGTGCGCTCCATGCGGGCCATCGTAGATCGCGGATCTACTGGCCGGTAAGGGAGCATCCGTACCCGCGTCGACCCAGTCGGTCGCCGGGCCTACGGCTGCGCGGTGATCCGTCCGGTCAGGCCCGAGGCCCGCTGAACCCGGCGTCCGACTGCAGAGCGCAACGCCTCAGGAGTCCCGACGACCGTCACGGACTCCTTCGCGCGGGTGACCGCGGTGTAGAAGAGCTCCCGGGTCAGCAGCGCCGAGTCCTCCCCGGGCAGGATCACTGTCACCGCTCGGGCTTCCGAGCCCTGGCTCTTGTGCACCGTCATCGCAAAAACGGTCTCGATGCCCGACGACCTCGTCGGGGCGAACAGCTTGGTCTCGTTCCCGGTCCGGACTACGACCCGCAACCGACCTTCCGGCATCCGCACCACGACGCCGATGTCGCCGTTCGAGACGCCGAGTCCACGGTCGTTCGCAGTCAGCAGGACCGGGCGGCCGGCGTACCACTCGTCGAGGTGTGCGAGGCCGGCGCGCTCGGCCACCAGGTGCTCGATCTGCCGGTTCCAGGTGCCGACGCCGTACGGGCCCTCGCGGTGCGCGCAGAGCAACCGGTGCTCGTCGAGCAGTGCGGTGATGCTCTCGCGGTCGGCACCGTCGTCGTAGGCCAGCGCTCGTCGGGTGATCTCGGAGGCGGCGTCGGCGATGGAGGTGCGCACCTGGGCCATCGCGGCGTCGTCCGTCGGGTCGACCAGCCGGACCGCCGGGGACCCGGACCCGAGGAGCGCGACGGCGCGATCCGCGTCGCCCTCGCGGAGCGCCTCGGCCAGGGCGTCCAGATCGGCGCCGGCCGCGCCGTCCTTCGTCCGGTGGGTCTCGGTCAGCCGGACCACCGGGCCGCCTTGTTCCCGGGAGTCTGCGCGGCCCTCGAAGCCGTTGACCAGGTCGGCGAGCACGGCACCGGCCTCGACCGAGGCGAGCTGGTCGGGGTCGCCGACCAGGACCAGTCGGGTGGTCGGCCTGACGGCCTCGAGCAGCCGCGCCATCTGGGTCAGCGAGACCATCGAGACCTCGTCGACCACGATCAAGTCGTAGGGCAGCGGGTTGGCGCGGTGGTGCCGGAACCGGGTCCCGCTCTCCGGGCGCCAGCCGAGCAGCCGGTGCAACGTGCTCGCGGTCAGGCCGGCGAGCCGGGCCCGGTCGACCGGGTCCAGGGCGGCGGCCTCGCGGGCCACCGACTCGCCCAGCCGCGCGGATCCCTTGCCGGTCGGAGCCGCGAGCGCGATCCGCGGGGCCCGGCCCGTGCTGGCTTCCAGCTGTTCGGCCACGAGTGCGACGGTGCGCGCGACCGAGGCCGTCTTCCCGGTGCCCGGACCGCCGGTGATGATCGTCGTCCAACCGCGCGCGGTCGCCAGCGCCGCTGCCTGCTGCTGCTCCCACCCAGCGGTGAAGAGCCGCGCCAGGGCAGCGTCCAGCACGGCCTCGTCGAGCTCGGGAGCGGATCGGCGTACCCGGGCGAACAGGTCCTCGCAGACCTGCCGCTCCTCGCGCCAGTGCCGGTCGAGGTAGAGCAGCGACCCGTCGAGTCGCAGCACGCCAGCCTCGGTCAGAGCGCTCGCCGCCACCGCCGCGGTCCAGCCCTCAGCCCCCGGCCACGGCAACGGCTCAGTGGCCTCGGTCGGCTGCTCGGCGATGGTGACGAGGTCGACGCAGACCGCGCCGAGGCGCGCCGCCCGCACCGTCAGCGCCACCGCCAGCAAGACGTCGTCGGCGGTCTCGTCGCCGAGAGCGCCGAGCCGCCGGGCGACGTGCACGTCGGCCGCCTCGAGGACGCCGGCGCGGTTGAAGTCGCCGAGGACACCGTCGGCGCGCCGCGCGATCCGACGGTCGTGGGGCCCGAGCGGCGGGCGCTCGGCTGGCGAGGCGGTCATCGAGCCACGCTCCCGTCGAGGCTCTGTCCGTCGAGGAGGGCCGACAGTTCCAGGATCAATGCGGCCGGCGGCCGCCAGGAGAAGACCCCGCACGGAACGCCGTCGACCACTGGGGTGTCCGGGCCCACCATCCCGCGCACATACAGGTAGAGCACCCCGCCGAGGTGGACCTCCGGGTCGTAGCCGGCCAACCGCCAGCGCAGGAACCGGTGCAGGACCACCGAGTAGAGCAGCGCCTGCAGGGGGTAGTGGGAGTGCAGCATCGCCGCGGTCACCTTGTCCGGCGTGTAATCCAAGGCGGTGAGCGGGCGCCCGGGCTCGCCCAGGCTGTTGGTCTTGTAGTCGACGACCACGAACCGCGGTCCGGCCTCGCCATGCACCCGGAGCACGACGTCGACGGAGCCGCTGAGGTAGCCACGCAGCACCTGCTCGCCTAGTACCGGGGTCTCCAGCCGCTCGGCGTACCCACGCACCGGGTCGTCGGCCGGCAGGTGCCGACGCAACGCCTCGGCGAAGACCGCCAACGGAAGCCCGCGGTCCGGGGCACCGCCGACCGCATCGCCGACCGTGTCGCCGCCGCCCATCGGGATCTCGAAGTCGAGCTCGCGCAGCCGGTCCTCGAAGCCAACCTCGGCCAGGGTCAGACCGTCGGCGAGGGGTCCGAGGGGTGAGTGCTGCATCGGCAGCAACGCGTCGGCGAGCTGTTCGCTGGTCGCCTCGACCGACCACCAGCGCCGCTCCTCCTCCACCCTGGCGAGGAGCTCGGCGCGGAGGTCGACGGCCTTCGGGTCGGCGTGCTCGAGAACCGCGTGCACCAGCGACCCGAACGTGGCGCCCGCGGTCAGACCGTCCATCGGCGAGACCAGGTCGTCGGCCGGGAGGTCGGCGCCCGGCGTCGGCACGTCCGGGGTCTCCGGCTCGTCCTCGTCGAGGATGCCGGGCGTCTCGGGCTCGCTCTGGAGCTGCGGGCCCGCCTGCTCCTCGGCCCGGATGAGCCCGCTGTAAGACGTACGCCGCCAGGTGGTGTCGACGACGCGGCCGAAGGGCCGCGCCGCCAACCCGTCCGGGGCAGCCGGGAGGACGACCGTCCCGGGGTCGACGACGCTCGTCTCGAGCCGGAACGCACCGAGCGCGGCCCAACGGCCGAGCACCTCGTCGGCCTCCTCGTCACTCGCCCCGATGGCGGCGCGTTCGGGCACCTCGGCCTCGCCTGCGCCCCGCCCGAAGAGCAGCCGAGTCAGCGCGCCGTGCGGGGCGTTGTACGTCGGGGCCCACCAGGCGACGACCTGCGATTTGGCCCGGGTCAGCGCGACGTACGCGAGGCGCAGCTCCTCCTGGGCTTCCTCCTGGCGGGCCAGCGCCTTGGCCCGGGCACTGTCGGCCACGTCGAGGCAGCGCTCGTCACCCTCGTGGTACGCGTGCACCGTCGGCCAGTCCTTCACCGCGCGGTCGAAGAGTTGTGGGACGTAGACGACCGGGTACTCCAGGCCCTTGGCCCCGTGGACGGTCACGAACTGGACCGCCTTGGAGTCGACGTCGAGCCGCCGCCGGCGGGAGTCGTTGCGGTTGCCCTCCTCGATCGCGTCGCGCAGCCAGCCGAGCAGGCCGGTGACGCCCAGGCTCTGCTGCGAGGCCGCGCGGTGCAGGAGCTGACCGACGTGGGTCAGGTCGGTGAGCAGCCGCTCGCCACCCGCCTGGGCGAGGACCAGGGCCGACAGCCCGGCCGCCGACGCGGCGCTGTGTACGGCGGCCACACCGCGGGAGCGGAGCAGGTCGACCCAGCTGCGGACCCGTTCGGCGAGCTCGTCGGTGAAGTCGTCACCACCGCGGAGCAGGTCTTCCGGGGTGGTCGGGAAGAACGGAGTCAGCGCGGCGGCCCGGATCCGCCCCGGGAGCTGCGGCTTCTCCATCGCCTCGAGCAGCCGCAGCCAGTGCTGGGCCGCGGCGCCGACCATCACGCTCTCCGCCGAGTTGATCACCGAAGGGATCCCGCGCCGGGCGAGTTGGGCCTGGATCCGGGGCGCGTCGTCCTTCACCGAGTGCATCAGGATCGCGATGTCACCCGGGTCCAGCGGGCGGCCGTCGAAGGTCACCCCGTCGTTCAGCTGACGAGCGATGTCGCCGGCGAGGTCCGCGGCGATCCGGTCGCGGACCTTGCCGATGTTGATCGTGCCGGACTTGGTCAGCGAGAAGCCGTCGCGGCGCACCTGGCGCAGCCGGACCCCGCCACCGACCGAGAGCCGGGACCGGGCATGCCCCGGAGCCGCGGTCACCTCGTGCACCTCGATCCGCTCGTGGCCGAGGCGGGCACCGCGGGTCAGGGTCTGGAGCGCCTCGACGACCGGGGCGTCGCTGCGCCAGTTCGTGTTGAGGGTCTGCAGCTCGGCC
>JBKJIN010000042.1:0-3041 GCA_046598425.1 Marmoricola sp.
CGCTCAACAACCGGCCCCGCAAGACCCTCGGGTGGAAGACCCCCGCTGAGGTCTTCGAGGAGCAACTACGCTCCCTTCAACAACCCGGTGTTGCATCGACCAGTTGAACTCGCCCAATTTCGGTCCAAGAAGGTCATGCGGATCTTGAAGAACAACGGACTGCGCGGATCGATGGGCCGCGTCGGCGCAGCCGGCGACAACGCTGCGATGGAGTCGTTCTTCGCGCTGCTGCAGAAGAACGTCTTGAACACCAGGCGCTGGGAGACCCGTGAGGAGCTGCGGCTGGCGATCGTGATCTGGATCGAAACCAAGTACAACCGCCGACGCCGTCAACCCGGCCTCGGCAAGCTCACCCCGGTCGAGTTTGAGATGATCTACGCAGCCGCAGAAGCGGCCTGAAAACCATCAACCCCGAGTGTCAACCAAACCGGGGGCAGTCCCGATCAGTAGTCCGGTGAGGTGAGCCCCGATCTGAGAATGTGTACGGTCGCGGTAGATCTGCCGCAATGACCATGGTGCGAGTCGTTTGCGCACCAGAATGTGAACTCAAACCCCGGTCGGTCGGCCGTCGCGGCCCCCGATTGCGTTCACCAATCGACGAAGCCAACTAACACTTGGGACCGACTAGAGTGGCGGAGTTTGTCCATCGTCTTCGACTCGATCTGCCGGATCCGTTCTCGCGTGACCCCGTAGACCTTGCCGATCTCGTCGAGCGTCTTGGGCTGACCGTCGGTGAGACCGAAGCGCATCGAGACGACACCCGCCTCGCGCTCCGAAAGCGTGTCGAGCACGGCGTGCAACTGCTCTTGCATCGACCTGAGAGAGACCGTGTCGTGGGGATCAATGGCCTCGGAGTCCACGATCAGGTCGCCGAACTCGGAGTCGTCGTCCTCACCTAACGGTGTGTTCAGGGAGATCGGCTCGCGGACGTATTCGCGGACCTCGATGACCCTTTCGGGGGTCATGTCGAGTTCCTTGGCGAGCTCCTCGGGTGTCGGTTCGCGGCCCAGGTCCTGGAGCATCTGCCGCTGGACGCGGGCGAGCTTGTTGATGATTTCGACCATGTGCACCGGGATACGGATGGTGCGGGCCTGGTCGGCCATGGCGCGGGTGATGGCCTGGCGGATCCACCAGGTCGCGTAGGTCGAGAACTTGTAGCCCTTGGTGTAGTCGAACTTCTCGACGGCCCGGATCAGGCCCAGGTTCCCTTCCTGGATCAGGTCGAGGAAGAGCATCCCCCTGCCGACGTAGCGCTTGGCTATCGAGACGACCAGCCGCAGGTTGGCCTCGACCAGCCTGCGCTTGGCGACGGTGCCGTCGTACTCGATCGCCTCCAGGTCCCGCCGCAGCGACGCCGACACACGGGGCATCGTGACGAGCTTCTCGGAGGCGAACAGTCCGGCTTCGATCCGCTTGGCAAGATCGACCTCCTCCTCCGCGGTCAGGAGGGCGACCTTGCCGATCTCCTTGAGGTACATCCGGACCGGATCGTTGCTGGGGCTGGCTTTGAGGGCGAGCTCCTCCTCCTTGCGCAGCCGGGCCTCGTCCTTCTCCTCCGCGCTCGCCAGCTCGTCGCCCGCGTCGACGATCTCGATGCCCTCGTCGTTGATGACGCGCAGCACCGCGTCCATCGCCTCCGGCGTGACATCCGCCGCCGCAAGCACGGTGCCGACCTCGTCGGCCGACAGGAAGCCGGCCTCCTTGCCCCGAGCGATCAGCGACCGGACCTCGTCGACCTGCGCCTCCCGCGGCAGAACGGCCAAGGGTTGGGGCGGTACGACGACGGCCGCGGCCACCTGCTCGGCTGCGGTCACAAGGCTCCGATCCCCCGCTCACGGTGGGAGCGCGCTGTCTGCTCGAGCCGAATCAGCTCGGTGAAGAGCGCGTTGTACTTCTCAGGCTCCTCCACCGGGTTGACCCGCTGCAGACGGGGCTTGAGCTCGGCGATCTTGCGGGTGACCGCGTGCTCCTGCACCCGCGCGAGCACCGCGCCCGCGTAGCGCTCGTCCGGCTCGCTGTCGCTGTGCAGGCTCTCCACCGCCAGCGCTGTCACCAGCTGCCGCACCCGGTCGTCGGGGCTGCGCTCGAGCAGCGTGCCGACCCAGGCCTCGCCGCCGGGAGATGTCGCGGCGCCGCCGGCGTCTCGCACGACCTGATGCACCGCCTGCAGCCCCGGGTGGGTGAAGACGTCGTCGTCGAGCGTGTCGTAGATCGGCCCGGCGATGACCGGCATCTGCACGGCCAGCTTCACCGCCTCTCGCTCCACTGCCAGCGCGGCGGCATCCGCCGACTGGGCCGGCGACGTCGTACGACGCTGGGCCGGTGCTCTGCCGTCGCCCGCGAGCTCGGCGACCCGCGAGGCAACCGGCTCGACCTCCATGCCGAGCCAGCCGGCCAGCCGTCGGGCGTACTCGGGACGCAGGGCGCGGTCCTTGATGCGGGCCACCAGTGGGGCCGCCGTCTGCATGGCCTGGATGCGGCCCTCTGCGGTGTCCAGGTCGTACTTGCTCAAGGTGGAGCGGATGGCGAACTCCACCAAGGGCACCCGACTGGAGACGACGTCACGCACCGCCGCGTCGCCCTTCGCGAGCCTGAGGTCACATGGGTCCATGCCTTCCGGGCTGATGGCGACATAGGTCTGCGCCACGAACTTCTGCTCGTCGCCGAACGCCTTCAGGGCCGCCTTCTGCCCCGCGTCGTCTCCGTCGAAGGTGAAAATCACCTCGCCGCGGAACTCGTCCTGGTCCATCAGCAGCCGGCGCAGCACCTGGATGTGGTCCGGGCCGAAAGCGGTGCCGCAGGTCGCGACCGCTGTCGGCACACCCGCGAGGTGCATCGCCATCACGTCGGTGTAGCCCTCGACGACGACCGCCTGTCTCCGCCGGGCAATCTCCTTCTTGGCGGCGTCGACGCCGTACAGCACTGAGGACTTCTTGTAGATCGGCGTCTCCGGGCTGTTGAGGTACTTCGGCCCGTTGTCGCTCTCGTGCAGCCGGCGCGCGCCGAACCCGATGACGTCGCCGGTGATGTCGCGGATCGGC
>JBKJIN010000058.1:0-7280 GCA_046598425.1 Marmoricola sp.
GACGCGCTAGCTTGAGGTGCTAGTGTCCTTTAACGGACGTGGGGGTTCAAGTCCCCCCTCGGACACCACGAGTTCTTCGGAAAACCCCAGGTCAGAGGCCTGGGGTTCTTTCGTTCCGGATCATCGCGCAGAACTGACCTGACGAGGACGCATGGCTAGGAAGAAGCCCATCTCACCGGCCGACGCGAAGCGCCGAGCGCGGATCGGTCGACAGGTCAGCGACATCGTCAACGAGATCGTTCTGGCGACCGCGGACGAGGACGTCGAGGTCGCGATCGACACGCTGCACACACGGGTGCAGCGGGTCAGCGGCGCGGATTTTGAGCGCGCCTGGGCGAAGCGCGCCGTCGAGACGATGCGCCGCGGCGACGTCTTCACGGTGATCATCACCTAGCGGTTCCGAGGCGGGCACGGGTCAACGCCGACGGGTGCCGAGCAGCCTCGCGGGGTCGGCGCCTGACTGCACAGGCCCTTTCAGGAGGCCTGCGCGCCGGTGGTCCACTGCACCGGCGCCAGCGGATCCGGGCTGTAGGAGCAGTAGGTCCCGGTCGTCAGTGCGCGGCGCAGGTGGCCGGCGATGACCGGGTTCACCTCGTCGAGTCGCTGGAGCGCGTAGCGGAGCGAGCGAGCCACGCTCGTCCGCGCCCGCTCCGCGGTGCCGCCCGTCGTACGGACCCTGCCGGCCAGTCCGAGGGCACTGGTCAGGGCAGCCACGAGGTAGCCGCGGTCGCGCTCGGCGAGCTCCAGACGTCCGAGGTCGTTGTTCTCCCGCGCCTCCTCGATGTCGGCTTCCACGTCGGCCAACTGCCGGCGGTATGCCTCCCGAGCCTCGTCGTCCAGGACGGGAAGGGCTGCTTGCGCCGGTGCGGCCTGACGCTCCTCCGCGTCGCCCTGCTCCAGCGACACCAGGTCGAGCACATGGAACTCGCGACCGGGCTGCGCCAACAACCGCTCGAGGTAGCGGAACCCCTTGAGGTCCGGGACCAGCACCTCGGACGCGCCGTACCGGATGCTGCGCAGTCCGTCACGCAGGAGGAACGAACCGGGAGCGCCCGCTGGCGGCTCGGCTGCAGCGGGCGGTCCGTCGGCCAGCAGGGCGGTGAGCTCGTCCACCCGTCCGAGGGCTCCGAACCCTGCGAAGACCTGGCGTGCTGTGGTCCACTCCGCGCGCGCAAGGACATCAGCCCCTGCCGCCGTGTGCACCGCGGCGAGCACCGTCCTTGCGGCCGCCGAATCGTACGGCGCCTCGAGGTCCGCCCAGGCTGCCACTGCGGACTGAGCCAGCGTTCGTGCCGCTGACAGGTCACCGGCCAGCAGTGCCGCGCGCGCCCGGGTCGTCACCGCCATCGCCTGCAGCGAACCGCTGGGGAACCGGGTCGCGATCTCGTGCAACCGCGCCGCGGCATCACGGCAGGTAGGCGCGTCGCCGTTGGACTGCGCGATCTCGCCCTGGGCGTAGAGCAACGGCGCCAACCGGAGCTCGCCGAACGGCGGTCGTTCCTTCCACGGGATGGCGACCGGGTGCTCGATCGCCTCTGCGATCATCGCGGCCGCGGTGTCCGTCCTTCCACGGGCCAGGTGGGTCAAGGCGAGGCCGGGCTGCGGGCACCAGGCGTGCGCGGTTGCCTCCTCGAACGCCTCCTCTGCCCCGGCCAGGTCACCGCGCCGCAACCGGATCGAACCCAGTTCCACCAACGGCCACCCGTACTCCCGGCGCATCCAAGGCCTCAGGTCGGCACAGGCTCCCAGGGCCTCGGCCTCCGCCACCTCGGCGGGACCGGAGATGCGGAGCAGCTCTGCGCGATGCACCCGGCAGCGCCCGTGCAGGCCGCCGAAGCCGTCCCGGTGCCGCCAAGCCTCCATGACGTCGGTCCACTCCCGGGCCAGGTCGTGCATTGCGAGCCCCTGTGCCGCGCAGACCACCTCGCAGAGCATCATCCCGGTGACCAGGGAGCTCGCGTCACCGGCCATCAACCGGGCCCCGACCTCGTTGAGTAGCGCCAGCCCGGCGTCGAAGTCCCCGTCCAGCAGCGCGAGCCGCGCCGTACAGGTCTGACCGATCACCGCCGCGTCCGGCTGGTTGTGACGGTCCCCCAGCGCAACTGCACGCTCCGACCAGGTCGAGGCCTCAGCCACGTCGCCGGAGAACAACCGCTCATAACCACGAACCGCCGCGATCGTCGCGTGCAGCGGCATCTCCCCAAGGGGCTCCAGGAGACGCTCCGCACGCCCCAGCCAGCCCCGCACGGGCGCCATCAACCCGGTGTCGATGAGCAGGTGGGTCGCGACCATGGCGGCCGCCTGCGCCGCTCCGGGTACGTCCCCGGTCCCGAGCCGAAGGGTGTGCAGCTGTTCCCACGCAGCAATCGCGCCTTCGAGGTCGCCATCGCTGTAGGCGGCCTGGGCGCGCTCCTCCAGGACGTCCGGGACGGGCGGAGTGGCAGCCACTGTCGCATTGTGACACGCGATGTCACGCCTCAGGAGATATCAGCAACGTCCCTGGAAAGGAACTGTCATGCACCTCCCCAAGACCGACATCCCCGTCCGCATCGCCGTCCCCGGCGCCACCGCGCGTCAGCTTCCCGGCTTCGGCGAACCCGAGGGCACCTTCGGGGTCGAGTACTTCTCACTGGCCACCGGGACCGACATGGCCCCGCTGCTGGCCGGACTCCCGGGCGACCTCTGCCACTCCGAGCACTGGGGCTACCTGGTGACCGGCCGGGTCCTGGTCACCTACGCCGATGGGAGTACCGAACGGGTCACCGGCGGTGAGGTCTTCTACTGGCCCGCCGGTCACACCGTCCTGGTCGAGGACGACGCCGAGCTGGTGATGTTCAGCCCGCAGGCCGAGCACGGCGAGGTGATGGACCACATCAGCGCCAAGATCGCAGCGATGGCGTGAGTTCTCACAGGGCGCACAGGGACGTCGCTAGATTGAACGCAGCAATGTCCCGAGCGTCCGGAGGAACCCGATGTCGAACCTCAAGAACAAGGTCGTCCTGATCACTGGTGGCGCCCGCGGGATCGGGGCCGCAACCGCACACAGAGTCGCGGCACAGGGCGGACGGCTGATTCTGACCGACGTCGACAAGGCCCCGCTCGAGGCTCTCGCCGCCGAGCTCGGTCCGGACACCGTGCTCGCGGTCGTGGCTGACGTCACCGACCTGCCTTCCATGGAGGCGGCGGTCGCTGCCGGGATCGAGAAGTTCGGCGGGATCGACGTCGTGGTCGCCAATGCCGGCATCGCTAGCTATGGCTCGGTCCTCGGCGTGGACCCCGCGACCTTCCGCCGGGTGCTCGACATCAATGTCCTCGGCGTCTTCCACACTGTTCGGGCGGCACTCCCGTCGGTGATCCAGCGGAAGGGCTACCTCCTGGTGGTCTCCTCCCTCGCCGCGTTCGCTCCGGCGCCGGGCTTCGCGGCGTACAACGCCAGCAAGGCGGGCGTCGAGCACTTCGCCAATGCGCTCCGGCTCGAGGTCCACCACCAGGGCGTCGACGTGGGGGTCGCGCACATGTCCTGGATCGACACCCCCCTGGTCCAGGACGCGCGCAAGGACCTGAAGGCGTTCGACGAGCTGATCAGCAAGCTCCCGCCGCCGTTGAACCGGACGACGACCGTCGAGGCGTGCGTGGACGCGTTCGTGAAAGCCATCGATAAGCGCAAGCGCCGGGTCTACGTGCCGGGTTGGGTCGGGATGATCCGCGCCCGCCGCAACCTGGTCAGCTCGGCACTCGGCGACCGCTCCACGCTCAAGGAGGTCCCGCGGCTACTGCCGATGATGGACGAGGAGGTCCGTCAGCTCGGACGGTCGACAAGCGTGCGCAACGTGTAGGGCGGCCGCTCAGCTGGCCATGAACAGGATGGACTCGCGGTCGTACTCGCGTCCCTCGTGCTCGGCCTTCAGGTGCGCCTGGACGTTCTCGACGAGCTCGTCCTCGGTGACGCCGGTGATGTACTCGCCGCAGGGGCAGTTGAGTCGGGTCTTCATGACACCGAGCCTAGCCGCTCGACCAGCCAGGCACCCAGCACCTGGGCGCTGGCGTCCACCAGGCTCGGCCAGTCGAAGGCACTTGCGTCGGCGTTGTCGGAGACGTGCTTGACCAGTTCCAGGTCCACCCCGAGCCGGCGGCAGGCGAGTGCTACGCCGTACGCCTCCATGTCGACCAGCTCCGCCCGCTTGGCTAAGGCCGACCGGACCCCGGGGTCGGTGACGAAGACGTCGCCCGAGGCGAGCACGGTCCCGTCTCCGGTGAGCAGTTCGATGCACTCTTCAGGGTCGTGACCGAGGGCTCGGATCGCGTCCGCGCTGAGGTCGTGGTTGATCACCACGCTGGGCCGGTGGAGGCCGGCGTACCCGTCGCGCAAGGCGCCGGCGGTGCCGATGTTGAGCACGGTCAGGCCGGTGGTGTCGCCGTACCCGAGCAGTGCACGGGTGGTCTCGATCGCAGCGTTGGTCTTGCCCATCCCGGTGATCACCAGCGGCACGCCATCCGGGACGTATGCCGCCTCGGACGTCGTCGCAGCGACGACGAGAAAGTTGCTGAACACCGGACCCCTCACCAGCCGCCCGGCAGCGGACGGCCCTCGGCGTACCCGGCCGCGGACTGGACGCCGATCACCGCGTTACCGCTGAACTCCGCGAGGTCGTGCGCCCCGGCGTACGTCGCCGCGGATCGCACCCCGGAGCAGATCTCGTCGATCAGGTCCTCAACCCCTGGGCGAGCCGGGTCAAGGAACATTCGCGAGGAGGAGATGCCTTCCTCGTACAGGCCCTTGCGGGCGCGCTCGAAGGCGTCGTCGCTCGCCGTCCGGTTGGCGACCGCGCGTGCCGAAGCCATCCCGAAGCTCTCCTTGTAGGCGCGCCCGTCGGCGCTGCGCTGGAGGTCTCCGGGCGACTCGTAGGTACCCGCGAACCAGGAGCCGATCATCACCTGGGAAGCGCCCGCCGCCAGGGCGAGGGCGACGTCGCGCGGGTGCCGGACTCCCCCGTCGGCCCAGACGTGCTTGCCGTGCTCCCGGGCGGCCTCGACGCACTCGAGCACAGCGCTGAACTGCGGGCGCCCGACCCCGGTCATCATCCGGGTGGTACACATCGCGCCAGGGCCGACACCGACCTTGATGATGTCGGCACCGGCGTCGACCAGGTCGTGGACCCCCTCGGCCGCCACCACGTTTCCGGCCACCACCGGTAGGTCGTGAGGAACCTTCTGCACCGCGCGCAGGGCGTCGATCATCCGCTCCTGGTGCCCGTGCGCTGTGTCCACGACCAGCGTGTCCACCCCGATCTCGACGAGCCGCTCTGTCTTCGCAGCCACGTCGCCGTTGACCCCGATGGCTGCCGCGACCCGGAGTCGACCGTTCCCGTCGAGCGCCGGCGCGTAGATCGTGGAGCGCAGCGCGCCGGTCCGGGTCAGCAATCCGACCAGGCGCCCGCTGGAGTCGACGACAGGGGCGAGTCGGTGCCGGGTTGCGGCGAGCGTGTCGAAGGCTGCACGCGGCGCTACGTCGTCGGTAAGGGTGACCATGTCGGTGGTCATCACCTGGCCGACCTGGGTGAACCGGTCGACCCCTTGGCAGTCGGCCTCGGTCACGATGCCGACCGGCCGTCCGTCCTCGACGACGATCGCGGCCCGGTGGGCGCGCTTGGGGAGCAACCCCAGGGCGTCGCTGACGGTCTCGTGCGGAGCGAGGGTGATCGCCGTCTCGAAGACCGGGTGCCGGGTCTTCAACCAAGCGACCACCTCTGCGACCACGTCGAGCGGGATGTCCTGCGGCAGCACCGCCAGTCCCCCGCGCCGCGCAAGCGTCTCGGCCATCCGGCGTCCGGAGACGGCCGTCATGTTTGCCACGACCAGCGGGATTGTGGTCCCGGTGCCGTCCGCGGAGGCGAGATCGACGTCGTACCGCGAGGAGACCGCCGAGCGACGCGGAACCATGAAGACGTCGTCGTAGGTCAAGTCGTGGGGCGGGCGGCCGTCTGAGTCGGGTCCAGCGTTGAGGAAGCGCACCCCACAAACCTACCGCCGTCGTGTTCCGGCGAGGTGAACGCCGAAGGGCTCCGACCGGATGCGGTCGGAGCCCTTCGGTACGTTCAGTGACTCACTTGAGCTCGGCCGACGTCAGGCCGAGGACCCGACGCGCGACGATGAGCTGCTGGATCTGCTGGGTACCTTCGAAGATGTCGAGGATCTTGGAGTCGCGGCCCCACTTCTCGAGCAGGTCCGTCTCCGAGTAGCCCAGGCTGCCGGCGAGCTCCACGCAACGCAGGGTCACGTCGCTGCCCATCCGGCCGGCCTTGGCCTTCGCCATCGAGGCCTCCATCGAGTTTGGCTCGCGGTTGTCCGCCATCCAGGCCGACTGGAGGGTCAGCAGGTACGCCGCTTCCCAGTCCGCTTCCAGCTGGAGGAAGGTCGCCGCAGCGGCCGACTGGCTCAGCGCCGGACGGTCGTAGTCGACCTCGACGCCCGCCTGCTTGAGGATGTCCCGGGTCAGGTCGAGCGAGGCCCGGGCACAGCCGACGGCCATCGCGGCCACCAGCGGACGGGTGTTGTCGAACGTCGCCATCGCGCCGGCGAAGCCGCCCTTGAGGTCGATCTCCGGCGTACCGAGGATGTTCTCGGCCGGCACCCGGCAGTCGGTGAAGTTGATGACGGCGGTGTCGGAGGCGCGGATGCCGAGCTTGTGCTCGAGCCGCTCGACCTTCATCCCGGGCGTGCCCTTCAGTACCACGAACGACTTGATCGCCGCCCGGCCCAGGCTCTTGTCCAGCGTTGCCCAGACGACCACGCTGTCGGCACGCTCGCCCGAGGTAACGAAGATCTTCTCGCCGTTCAGGATGTACTCGTCGCCGTCCTTGACCGCGGTGGTCGAGATGGCGGCCGAGTCCGAGCCGAACGACGGCTCTGTGATCGCCATTGCGGCCCAGGTCGGACCGAAACGCGCGAGCTGCTCGTCGGTCGCCACCGAGGCGATCGCCGAGTTGCCGAGGCCCTGGCGCGGCATCGAGAGCAGCAGGCCGACGTCGCCCCAGCACATCTCCAGCACGGAGAGCACTGAAGCCAGGTTGGCGCCGTTCTTGTTGGTCTTGTCGACCTCGGCGTTCTCGTCACGACGGACACCGGCAGCACCGGCGCCTTCGGACGCGCCGGAGTCAGCGAGACCGTCGATCATCGCGGCGAGCATGTCGAGTTCCTTGGGGTACTCGTGCTCGGCCTCGTCGTACTTGCGGGAGATCGGGCGCAGCATGTTCATCGCGACCTGGTGGGCCTGGTCGATG
>JBKJIN010000076.1:0-37197 GCA_046598425.1 Marmoricola sp.
GTCGAACGCGCTGGTCGAATCGGTCAACACCAAGATCCGGCTCATGACCCGCATCGCCTACGGCTTCCACGGCCCCGAACCCCTCATCGCCCTAGCAATGCTGCGCCTCGGCGGCTAACGACCCAACCTCCCAGGCCGAACATGACCCACGGAAGCGTCAGGAGAGCCAGTTATCCACAGGCCCCGGTCACTCGGTGGCGAGGTGCACTCCGAACCCGATCAGGACGCCGGCCGTCGCGACGTCCAGGCGGCGCCTGATCCGGGGCCTGTTCAACCAGTCGGTGACTCGCGCGGCCAGGGTCAGCAGCACCAGCCAGTACAGCGCGGTGAGCGCCACGAACGTCACGCCGAACGCGACCGTCATCCAACCGACCGGTGCGCCCTCAGGGACGAATCCGGGCAGGAAGGTAATGAAGAAGACGCCAACCTTCGGGTTGAACAGGTTCGTCAGGAGCCCGGCTCGAAACCCGGTGCCCCGCAGGCTGGCTGCCGACTCCTGGTCGACAGCGACCGTCCCCCGGGTGCGCCACGCCTGGACACCGAGGAAGATCAGGTAGCCGGCGCCGACGATCCGGAGGACGGTGTAGCCGACCTCGCTGGCGTGCAGCAGGGCAGCGATGCCGAGTGCAGCTGCCGCGACCCAGACCGTCAGACCAGTCAGGTTGCCTAGGGCCGTCAGGATCCCCTGGCGCCGGCCTCCGCGCAGAATGCTGCGCACCACGACGAGCGTGTCCGGGCCGGGAAGCAGGACGATCAGAGTCGCAGCGCCTACGAAAGCGAGAAAGGAGAGCAGCACCCGCCCAGGTTAGGCCCGGGCGGGTGCTGGTGACAGCGGGTTTCGAGACGGTCGATCAGCCGCGGATCTTCTCCAACCGGGCGACCGTCTCCTCGTACTCGGCGATCAGCTCGGCCATCACCTGGGCCACAGGGCGGACCTCGTTGGTCCGCCCGATGATCTGACCGGCGGGCATCGCCACGACGTCCGGGTCGTCGGCGTTGCTCATCCGGTTGTGCGCGTCGGAGACCAGCAGGTTCTGCAGCGGCATCGGTAGCGGCGCCGGTGCGCCCTCCTGCTCCCACGCGTCGGTCCACTTGTTCTTCAGCAGACGGGCCGGCTTGCCGGTGTAGACGCGGCTGCGGACGGTGTCGCCGGAGCCTGCCTTCAGCAGAGCACGCTGGATGGCGTCGCTCTGCCCGAGGTCGTACTCAGCCACGGTTAGCCATAACGAGCCTGTCCAAACGCCCTGGGCGCCCAGCGCGAGCGACGCCGCAACCTGACGGCCACAGCCGATGCCGCCGGCGGCCAGGACTGCGACGTCCGGACCGACCGCGTCAACGATCTCCGGGGTGAGCACCATGCTGGCGATCTCACCGGTGTGGCCGCCGGCCTCGTAGCCCTGGGAGACAATGATGTCGACGCCGTTGGCCACGTGCGAGGCGGCGTGCTTGCCGGCACCGGCGAGGGCCGCCACCAGGACTCCGTGCTCGTGCGCCAGGTCGATGACGTCCTTCGGCGGGGTGCCGAGCGCGTTGGCGATCAGCACCGGACGGTGCTGGAGCGCCACGTCGACGTGCGACCGCGCCGTCGAGTGCAGCCAGCCGAGTACGCCTTCGCGGCCCTCGCCCTCGGGCAGCGGCGGGACACCGAGCTTGCGCAGGGTCTCCTCGACGAAGGTGACGTGCTCGCCGGGGATGAGTTCCTTGAGGTCGATCGACTTGCCCTCGGTGGGGATCTTCATCGGCATCACGATGTCGACGCCGTACGGCTTGCCGTCGGTGTTCTCGTCCATCCAGGTCAGCGCGTCGTCGAGCTCGCTGGCGTCGTTGAACCGGACTGCTCCGAGGACACCCAGACCACCGGCCCGGGAGACCGCCGCGGCGACCTTCTCCGAAGGAGTGAAGGCGAAGATCGGGTACTCGATACCGAGTCGTTCGCAGATCTCGGTACGCATCAGAGCACCGCACCTTCCGTGTTGTTGACTGCCTTGGCCTCGAGCAACAGCTCCTTGGCGCGGGGGTACTGCGCCTTGCCGGTGGCGTTGCGCGGGATCTCGGGGACGAGGGTCATCGTCCGCGGCAGCTTGTAGCCGGAGAGGAACTCGCGCAGGAAGTCACGCAGCTCCTCCAGTTCCACGGTGGCGCCCTCGCGCGGCTGAACCACCGCCGCAACCGCCTGGCCGAACTTCTCGTCCGGGATGCCGACCACGAGCACGTCGTACACGGCCGGGTGGCGCTTGATCGCCATCTCGACCTCTTCGGGGTAGACCTTCTCGCCGCCGGTGTTGACGCAGTTCGAGCCGCGGCCGAGCAGGGTGACCTTGCCGTCCTCCTCGATCCGCGCGAAGTCGCCGGGCACCGAGATGCGCATCCCGTCGACGACCAGGAAGGTCTCGGCGGACTTCTTCTCGTCCTTGTAGTACCCAACCGGGACCGAGCCACCCCGACCGAGCCGGCCAATCTTGCCGACGTTAGTGGCCAGGTCGAGGACATTGTTGTTCTCGTCCAGGACGACGCTGCTCGGGCCGAGGCCGACGACGGGACCGTCGCTGGAGATGTGGGTCTTGTCCTGCATGCCCATGCCCTGGAAGCCGGTCTCGCTGGCTCCGACGGAGTCGGTGTAGACCGGGTTCGGCAGCGCCTCGATCCAGCGCTCCTTGACCTCGGGGCTGAAGATTGCGGCGCTGCTGGAGACCGCGAACAGGCTGGCGCCCGAGTACGGCGCACCGGTCTCGGCCTTGCGCTCGAACTCCTCGATCAGCGGCCGGGCCATCGCGTCGCCGGTCATGAAGATCAGCATCACGCCGTTCTCGTCGATGAGCTCCCAGGTGCGCTGGGGATCGAACTTGGGCTCCAGGATCGTCAGGTGACCAGCGAACAGATGCATCAGCAGACCCGCCTGCGCGCCGCCGTGCATCAGCGGGCTGAGCGGGAACGTGACCATCCGGCCCTCCTGCGCGGCCTGCTTGGACTGGTCGTACTCGTCAAGCTTCTCGCCGGTGTAGAAGTCGATGCCGCCGCCAAGGGTCCGCCAGAAGTCCTCGTGACGCCACATGACGCCCTTCGGGAAGCCGGTAGTGCCCCCGGTGTAGATGATGTGCAGGTCGTCGGCGCTGCGCTCGGCGAAGTCGCGTTCGGCGGACTGGTCGGCGATCACGTCGGCGTACAGGACACCGCCGAAGGCGGAGATGTCCGACTGATCGTCCGGCTCGATGACGTCGGGGATGACCACCACGGTCTGCAGCTGCGGGTGGTTGGGGAAGGTCTTGGCGATCAGCGGGGAGTAGGTGCGCTCGACGATCAGGGCGACGACGTCGGCGTTCTCGAAGAGGTAGTTCAGCTCGCCCTCGACGTAGCGGTAGTTCACATTGATGTTGACCGCCCGGATCTTCACGATGGCGAGGACCGAGATGACGTGCTCGATCGAGTTCTTCGCATAGACCGCGACGTGGTCGCCGGGCTTCACGCCCTGGGACTGCAGGTAGTGGGCGAGCTTGTTCGACTCTGCTTCGAGGACGGCGTAGGTGACCGTGCGGTCCCCCACCTTTACAGCCGGGTTGTCCGGGGCCGCGTCGACGGCGTGCTCGAAGAGGTCAGCGATGTTGAGGGCCATGCAGCGATACTAGAACACGTTCTTGTTTCGGGCTAGCATTCCCCCATGACGGACACCTCGACCCCACGCACCACGCCCGACTGCCTCGTCGAGCAGGACGGGCACAAGCTCATCGTGACCATGAACCGCCCGGAGCGGCGCAACGCGCTGTCCTCGGACATGCTCCGGATCATGGAGGACGCCTGGGACCGGGTGAACTCCGACCCGGAGATCCGGGTCTGCATCCTGACCGGTGCCGGCGGGTACTTCTGCGCTGGCATGGACCTCAGTACGGCGAACGAGAAGCCCCCGGGCGACAGCTTCGAGTCCGGCGAGTTCGACCCGACGATCCTCAAGGGACTGCTCAAGGGCTTCCGGCTGACCAAGCCGCTGATCGCGGCAGTTGAAGGACCCGCGATCGCGGGAGGCACCGAGATCCTGCAGGGAACCGACATCCGGATCGCCGGCGAGTCGGCCAAGTTCGGCGTCGCCGAGGCCCGCTGGAGCCTCTACCCGCTCGGCGGTTCCGCGGTCCGTCTTCCCCGCCAGATCCCCTACACGGTCGCTGCCGAACTGCTGCTCACCGGACGGCCGATTCTGGCCCCGGAGGCGAAGGAGCTTGGCCTGATCGGTCACGTCGTGCCGGACGGCACCGCCCTCGCGAAGGCCCACGAGATCGCCGACCTGATCGCCGCCAACGGCCCGCTTGCAGTGCAGGCGATCCTCAAGACGATGCGCGACTCCGAGGGCAAGCACGAGGACGACTGCTGGGCCGACGACGCCAAGGTCGGCGCGGAGGTCTTCAAGTCCGACGATGCGAAGGAAGGCCCACGGGCGTTCCTGGAGAAGCGGCCGGCGGTCTTTACCGGGAGCTGAGGCGTCCGATCCCGGCCCGGGCCGGGCTAGCCTGCCCGCATGAGCCTCAGCCTGGTCCCGTTCGGCGATGAGCACGTCGCGGGGATCCAAGCCACCTGGCTCGACCCCGACGTCCTCAGGTTCACCAGCACGCCCGATCCGATGCCGTCGGACTGGATCACCACCTGGCGGGCCCAGTTCGACGGCGTGACCAAGGTCAGCTGGGCGGTCGTCGACTCGGACCTGCCCGCTCCCGGGTTCGTCGGGTACGCCGTCGCGTTCGGGATCGACCGCGAGGCGGGCCAGCTGGAGCTCGGCTACGCCACGGCTCCATGGGCACGCGGGCGTGGTGTGGCGACCGCGACGTTGCACCTGCTCACCCAGTGGGCCCTCGCCGAGGGGATGCAGCGACTCTCCCTGCTGATCATCCCGGAGAACACCGGGTCCCAGCGGGTGGCCGAGAAGTGCGAGTACACCTTCGAAGGCGTGCTGCGTTCGCTGCACAACCGCGACGGGAGCCGCAGCGACCTGCAGAGCTGGTCGCTGCTCCCCTCCGACCTGGGGTGAAGCCGGCTCCGTATCGAAGCCGCCAGCATCGAGCTCTACCCAGGGCGAAAACCCCGGCCCGGCCGTTGGCAAGGGCCCGTCAGGGTCATGTCCGGGGGCCCGAAAGGGCTACTGCCCCATCCTCCTTACAGTCCTACGGTCGGGCTAGGGAGAGGAGGCATCCGATGCCACTGTTCATGGACGTGCACCACGTCGACGGAGTCACCGCTGAGGCGGTTGCAGGAGCCCACGCGAAGGACCTGGAGATCCAGGCCGCACACGGGGTCGACTACAAGCAGTACTGGGTCGACGAGGAGAAGGGCACCATCTTCTGCCTGGTCGAGGCGCCCGATGCCGAGGCCGCCAACACCGTCCACCGTGAGGCCCACGGCCTCGTGGCCGACGAGATCCACCAGGTCAGCGAAGGCACCTACTGACCCGGAACCAGCCAACTCTCACCCGACGCTACGGTCGCCGGTCCAGTACTGCGCCCGGAGCGCCTTCTTGTCCGGCTTGCCGAGGCCGGTCAACGGGAGGGCGTCGACGGCGACGATCTGCTTGGGCGCCTGCACCGAGCCCTTCTTCTCCTTGACCATGTCTTGGATCTCGGAGACGACCTGGTCGGTGAGCTTGTGCCCCTCGCGCATGACGACGACGGCCATCACGGACTCGCCGAACTTCTCGTGCGGGACTCCGATCACGCCGACCTGGGCGACCGCCGGGTGCTCGGCGACGACGTCCTCGACCTCGCGGGGGAAGACGTTGAAACCGCCGGTGACGATCATGTCCTTGGTGCGGTCCACGATGTACCAGAACCCGTCCTCGTCCTCCCGGGCGACGTCGCCGGTGTGCATCCAGCCGTCCTTCCAGGTCTCCGCGGTCTGCTCGGGCAGCTTCCAGTAGCCACCGGAGAGCAGCGGGCCGGCGACGCAGATCTCGCCGGGCTCACCGGGCGCGACCGGCTTCCCGTCCTCACCGAGCAGCGCCGTTCGAGCCAGCGCCGTCGGGCGGCCGCAGGAGGTCAGCCGGTGCTCGGCGGGCGTGCCGTCGGCGTTGACGTGGTCGCCTTTGCCGAAGTAGGTGATCACCATCGGCGCCTCGGACTGGCCGTAGTACTGAGCGAAGATCGGTCCGAACCGCTCGATGGCTTCCTTGAGCCGGACCGGGTTCATCGCCGACGCGCCGTAGTAGACGGTCTCGAGCGAGGAGAGGTCACGGGTGTGGCTGTCCGGGTGGTCCAGCAGCGCGTAGAGCATCGTCGGGACCAGCATCAGGGAGTTGATCTTCTTCTCCTCGATGGTGGCCAGCACCTCGGCCGGGTTGAACGTCGAGGTGACGAAGAGCGTCCCGCCCTTGATCACCACCGGGACGAAGAAGGCTGCGCCCGCGTGCGAGAGCGGCGTGCACATCAGGAACCGCGGCTCCGCGGGCCACTCCCACTCGGCGAGCTGGATGCCCGTCATCGTGTTCATCGTCTGGCTCATCCCGATCACGCCCTTGGGCTTGCCGGTGGTGCCGCCGGTGTAGGTGATCGAGACGACGTGGTCACCCGGAAGGAGCCGCGCCGCGAGTTTATGCGGCTCGAACCCGGCCGCCACCTCGGTCAGGTCGGCAGTGGTCCGACCGCTGTCCGCGGCGGCCTTGGCGACGTTCTCGGGCACCGGCCCGATGGTGAGCACCTGCGTCAGGCCCGGGCACTTCTCCAGCAGCGCCAGCGCACGCTCGCTGAAGTACGGGTCGATGATCAGGGTGGTGATCTCGGCGTCGTTGATGACGTACGCGTGGTCGTCGGCAGAGCCCAGCGGGTGCAGCGACGTACGGCGGTAGCCCTGGGTCTGGCCGGCACCGAGGATGAAGAGCACCTCGGGTCGGTTCAGGGCGAGCAGCGCGCCCGCGGTGCCGAACCCGGCGTTGAGCGACTCGAAGGCCTGGATGTAGGTGCTGATCCGGTCGGCGACCTGCTGACCGGTCAGGGTCACGTCACCGAGGTGGATGATCGGCCGGTTGTGGTGACGCCGGAGGGCGGCGACCATCAAGTGGCCGTTGTGGGTGCCGGTGCGCAGGTCTCCGGCACTGGCGAGGTCGCTGACGGTGGTGTCGTGGGCGCTCATGCCAACACCTCCGCGACCTTGCGGATCTCGTCGGCGCTCCGGGCGCTGAGTAGCAGGGTGGTCACTCCGGTCTCCTCCCACTGGGCAACGCGTTCCTTCACGTAGCCCTCAGTTCCGATGATGTGCATGTCGTTGACCAGCTCGTCCGGGATCAACCGGGTTGCCTCGTCCTTCTGCCCCGAAAGGAAGAGCCGCTGTACCTCGTCAGCCAGGTCGCCGTAGCCCATCCTGGTGAAGACCTGGTGGTGGAAGTTCATCTCCTTGGCACCCATGCCGCCCATGTACAGCGCGACAATCGGCTTCATCCCGTCGATGACCGCCTGGCGTGCGGGACCGTTGTCTGCCGTGATCTCGAGGTGGCAGGTGGCCGCGATCTCGAAGTCGGCACGGGTGCGCCGCGCACCGGGACGGGCAAAACCCTCGTCCAGCCAGGGCTGGTACATCGCTGCCGACTTCGGGGTGTAGAAGATCGGGATCCAGCCGTCGGCGATCTCGGCGGTCTGGGCGACATTCTTCGGGCCCTCGGCCCCGAGCCAGATCGGGACGTCGGCACGCAACGGGTGCACGATCGGCTTGAGCGGCTTGCCCAGGCCCATGGATCCTGGACCGTGGTACGGCAGCGGGTGGTGCGGTCCGGGGTTGGTGACAGCGCCTTCGCGGGCGAGCACCTGCCGGATGATGTCGACCACCTCGCGGGTCCGCGCCAACGGCTTGGAGAACGGCTGGCCGTACCAGCCCTCCACGACCTGAGGGCCGGAGACCCCCATGCCGAGGATGACCCGCCCTCCGGAGAGGTGGTCGAGGGTCATCACGTGCATGGCGATGCTGGTCGGCGTACGGCCGGACATCTGCACGATCGAGGTACCGAGCTTCACCCGCGAGGTCTCGCGGCCGTACCAAGCCAGCGGGGTGAAGGCGTCAGACCCCCAGGCTTCCGCGGTGAAGATCGCGTCGTAGCCGGACTCTTCAGCGGCAGCGACGAGCTCCGCGTGGTTGGCAGGGGGCTGGGCACCCCAGTATCCGAGTTGCAGGCCGAGCTTCATGTCACTCCCTTGTGTCACGGATGTCCTTGATCGGAATACTAGAACGTGTTTCACTTCTGTGCCATGGCCCCCACCGAATCAGCAACCGCGGAATCGCGCGTCCTGCACGCCCCGATGAAGGTCGAGTTCGACTACACCCGATCCCTCGGGCCCGTGCTCTCCCAGTTCATGTCCGCACTCAAGCAGCACTCGGTGCTCGGCGGCGTCCTGGCCGACGGTCGGGTCGTCGTACCACCGCCGGAGTACGACCCGGTCACCCACGCCGCGGTGACCGAACTCGTCCCGGTCTCCGACCACGGCACCGTGCAGAGCTGGTCGTGGGTGGCCGAGCCGGTCGCACAGCAACCGCTGGACAAGCCGTTCGCCTTCGCCCAGGTCCTCCTCGATGGATCGGACGCCCCGATGCTGCACGCCGTGGCGGTCGACTCCCCTGCGGACATCTCCACCGGCCTGCGGGTCCGGATCCGCTGGTCCGACCAGCCAATCGGCAGCATCCGCGACATCGCCTGGTTCGAACCGGCCGGCGAGGACGAGTCCGACGGCTCGGCCTCGATGGAGTTCGGCGCCCCCGAAGTCACCGGCATCATCAGCCCGGTCAATCTCGCCTACGACTACGCCGCCTCCCCGGAAGAGACAAAATTCTTCAACGGTCTGGCCGAGGGGAAGCTCTTGGGACAGCGCTGCCCGGTGTGCGAGAAGGTCTACATCCCGCCTCGCGGCGCCTGCCCGGTCGACGGCGTCCCGACGACGGACGAAGTCGAGCTCCCGGACCGCGGCACCGTGACGACGTACTGCGTGGTCAACGTGCCGTTCCAGGGTCAGGCCATCCCGATCCCCTACGTCTCGGCGTACGTTCTGCTGGATGGTGCGGACATCGCGTTCCTGCACCTGATCCTCGACATCGACGCCGCTGACGTCCGGATGGGCATGCGCGTCGAGGCGGTCTGGAAGCCTCGCGAGGAATGGACCACGGACCTCAACAACATCAAGTACTTCCGTCCCACCGGCGAACCGGACGCGGACTACGACACCTACAAGCACCACCTCTGAGCGAGAAGCAAAGGATTGCGTGACTATGCGTGAAGTGGCAGTCGTGGGCTTCGCCCAACGACAGATGAAGGAGCTCGACGGGTCACCGACCTGTCTGGAGATCCTGGTCCCGATCATCGCGGACCTGTACGAGCAGACCGGTTGGACCAAGTCCGACATCGACTTCTGGTGCTCCGGTTCCAGCGACTACCTGGCAGGGCGCTCGTTCTCGTTCGTCTCAGCCGTGGACGCGATCGGCACCCTGCCGCCGGTGATGGAGTCGCACGTCGAGATGGACGCGGCCTGGGCGATGTACGAAGCCTGGGTCAAGATCCAGACCGGCGAGGTCGACACCGCGCTCGTCTACGGGTTCGGAAAGTCCTCGGCCGGCATCCTGCGCCGGATCCTGGCCCTCCAGCTCGATCCGTACACCGCCCAGCCGCTCTGGCCGGACACCGTGTCACTCGCCGGCATCCAGGCACGCGAAGGCCTCGAGAAGGGTCTGTGGGACGAGAAGGCGATGGCCGAGGTCGTCGCCCGCTCGATGACCGACGCCGCGTCGAACCCGTGGGCGATCCGGAAGGGAGCGACCTCGATCGACGACGTACTGGCCCAGGCCATCTACGCCGACCCGCTGCGCCGCTGGGACTGCGCTCCGGTCTCCGACGGCGCCGCCGGCATCGTGATCGCTGCTGGCGACAAGGCCCTCCAGGCGCGTCAACGCCCGGCGTGGATCACCGGCTTCGAGCACCGGATCGAGCCGATCGCACTCAACGCCCGGGACCTGACGGTCTCGACCAGCACCACTTCCGCCGCGAAGGCGGCCGGCGTGGAAGGGATCGATCTCGCTGAGATCCACGCCCCGTTCAGCCACCAGGAGCTGATCCTCCGCGAGGCCATCGGGCTCGGCAGCGACGTCCGGTTGAACCCCTCGGGCGGCGCCCTGACAGCCAACCCGATGTTCTCCGCCGGGCTGAACCGGATCGGTGAGGCCGCCTCCCGCATCTGGGCCGGCGACTCCGACAAGGCCCTGGCCCACACCACCTCGGGGCCGGTGCTCCAGCAGAACCTCGTCTGCACCTTGGAAGGACGCTGACATGGCAAAGATCCCTGCAGCCGTCATCGGCGTCGGACAGACGCACCACCGCGCCAAGCGCGAGGACGTCTCGATCGCCGGTCTCCTCCGCGAGGCCGTCGACCGGGCCCTCCTGGACGCCGGCCTGACCTTCGATGACATCGACGCGGTTGTCGTCGGCAAAGCTCCGGACCTGTTCGAGGGCGTGATGATGCCGGAGCTGTACCTGGCTGACGCCCTGGGTGCCGCCGGCAAGCCGCTGCTCCGCGTGCACACGGCCGGATCGGTCGGAGGCTCGACGGCTATCGTCGCCGCCTCGCTCGTCCAGTCGGGCGTTCACGAGCGCGTCCTCACGGTGGCCTTCGAGAAGCAGTCCGAGTCCAACGCGATGTGGGCGCTCTCGATCCCAGTGCCGTTCATCATGCCGGTCCACGCCGGCGCGGGCGGCTACTTCGCCCCGCACGTGCGGTCCTACATCCGACGCTCGGGCGCCCCCGCGCACATAGGTGCGATGGTGGCCGCGAAGGACCGTCAGAACGCGCTGAAGAACCCCTACGCCCACCTGCACAATGAGGGCACCACCGTCGAGTCCGTGCTGGCCTCGACGATGCTCTGGGACCCGATCCGGTACGACGAGACCTGCCCGTCCTCGGACGGCGCCTGCGCGCTGGTAATCGCGTCGGAGTCCGCGGTGGCGAAGTCGGGGATCAAGAACCCGGCCTGGATCCACGGAACCCAGATGCGTTCGGAGCCCACCACGGCCGCCGAGCGCGACCAGGTGAACCCGCAGGCCGGCCGGGTCGCGTCCGCTGCGCTCTATAAGCAGGCCGGGATCACCAACCCGCTCGAGGAGATCGACTGCGCGGAGATCTACGTGCCGTTCTCCTGGTTCGAGCCGATGTGGATCGAGAATCTCGGCTTCATGCCGGAGGGCGAGGGCTGGAAACTCACTGAGTCCGGCGACACCGCGATCGGCGGCAAGCTGCCGATCAACATGAGCGGCGGCGTACTCTCCTCCAACCCGATCGGCGCCAGCGGGATGCTCCGCTTCGCCGAGGCCTCGTTGCAGGTCATGGGCGAAGCCGGGGAGCACCAGGTAGACGGCGCGCGCAAGGCACTGGGCCACGCGTACGGCGGCGGCTCCCAGTTCTTCGCGATGTGGCTGGTCGCGGCGGAGAAGCCGTCCAACTGAACACCCGAAACCAGTGGTGAACACGCGATCCTTTGTGTGTTCACCACTGGTTTCACTGGTTAACCAGTGAAACCGGTCGGAACACCGGCACCTAGGCTCCTGGTGTGATCGAACTCTTCAACCGCACCGAGATCGAGCAGATGCGCCCAGCGGGTGCCTTCGTCGCGGAGGTCCTCACGGCGTTGCGCGAGAAGGCGGCTGTCGGCGTCAACCTGCTCGAGCTCGACGCGCTGGTGGCGTGGATGATCGCCGAACGCGGCGCGACGTCCTGCTACGTCGACTACCACCCGTCGTTCGGGGCGATGCCGTTCGGCAAGATGCTCTGCACCTCGGTCAACGATGCGGTCCTGCACGGGCTCCCCCACGACTACGTGCTGGCCGACGGCGACCTGCTCAGCGTCGACTTCGCCTGCGAGGTCGACGGCTGGGTCGCCGACTCCGCCACCAGCGTCGTGGTCGGCACCGCACGCCCCGAGGACCTGGCGCTGATCGCCACCACCGAGCGCGCACTGGGGGCCGGCATCGCTGCCGCCGTGGTGGGCAACCGGCTCGGTGACATCAGCTTCGCGATCGGCGAGGTCGCCAGGGCCGCCGGGCTGAGCATCAACCTCCAGTTCGGCGGGCACGGCGTGGGGCGCACGATGCACGGCGACCCGCACGTCGCCAACGACGGCCGCCCCCGGCGCGGCCTGCCGCTAAAGCCCGGCCTGGTGATCGCGATCGAGCCGTGGTTCCTGCACACCACCGACGAAATCTGGACCGACCCGGACGGCTGGACGCTTCGCAGCGCCGACGGTTCCCGCGGGGCGCACAGTGAGCACACGATCGCCGTGACCGAGGATGGTCCGCTGGTTCTGACGGCGCGCGGATGAGCCGGCCCGGCCCTGGCTGGGTCCCGAACCAGCACGGCGCCTGGGCGATGCTTGCCTCGCCGCTGCTCGTCGGGGCGCTGGCCGGTGGGGTCGGCTGGGTCCACCTCCCGCTGACCGCGTTCTGGTTCGCCGGGTACTTCGCCTTCTTCGCCACCTCGCAGTGGCTCAAGGCGCGTCGTCGGGCCCGTTGGTTCCCTCCGGTGCGCTTCTACGCCGTCCTGTCCGGGGCGCTGGCGGCGGTGGTCGCGGTGATGGAACCCGACCTGCTCGCCTGGGCCCCGGCGTTCGCGGCGCCGTTGACCGTGGGTCTGGTGGCAGCGGCGCGCCGTCACGAGCGCGCGGTGACCGCCGGGCTGGCGATGACCGCCGCGTCGGCTCTGATGACGGTGGTGGCCTACGACGCAGGTTCGGGAGCCGACCTTAAGCGGGCCTGGTTGCTCGCCGCGATCCAGCTGGCGTATTTCGCCGGCACCGTGCTCTACGTGAAGACGGTGATCCGCGAGCGTGACAACCCAACCTTCTACCGGGTCAGCGTCGCGTTCCACGCCGTGACACTGACAGCGGTCGCCTTCACCGCCAGTCTCGCGGTGGCAGCGGTGTTCGGAGCCCTGTTCGCCCGGGCCGTCCTCGTCCCGCCGCTGAGGCCGACGCCGAAGCAGGCCGGGATCGGTGAGGTCGTGGCTACCCTGGCGGTTGCGGTGACCTCGTTGTTCACGCTCTGAGATCGATACGACGAGGCGCCGACACCCAGGTGGGTGTCGGCGCCTCGGTAGGTCGTGTGCGGGAAGCGGGCCGATCAGCCCACATGATCGTCGCTGCGCTCCTCAACGCTCACTCGCTTGCCGCAAGCACGAGCAAGCTCGGCTTGGGGTCGCTCGCTACGCGTAGCTGACCGGAAGCTCCTTGATGCCGTTGATCCAGGAGTGCCGCAGGCGGCGCGGGGCACCGGTCGGCTTGATGTCCGGCATCCGGTCGGCGATGACGTTGAACATCACGTCGACCTCGAGCCGAGCCAGGTTGGCCCCGATGCAGTAGTGCGCACCGTGCCCGCCGAACGCCAGGTGCGGGTTCGGGTCACGCTTGATGTCGAAGGCGCCGGGGTTGCTGAATACGTCCTCGTCGTGGTTGCCCGAGGCGTAGAACAGGACGACGCGGTCACCCTTCTTGACCAGCGTGCCGTTGATCTCGACGTCGTTGAGCGCGGTCCGCTGGAACGCAGTCACCGGGGTCGCCCACCGGATGACCTCGTCGATCATCGTGCTCGGACGCTCGTTCTTCCACAACTCCCACTGGTCCGGGTTGTCGAAGAACGCCTGCATGCCGTGGGTGATGGCGTTGCGGGTGGTCTCGTTGCCAGCCACGGCGAGCAGGATCACGAAGAACCCGAACTCGTCGTCGGTCAGACCCTCGCCGTCCTCTCCGACGTTGACCAGCTTGGAGATGATGTCGTCCGTGGGATTCGCACGGCGGGCGTCGGCCAGGACCATCGCGTAGCCGAGAATCTCGGCAGCGGCCAGGGCGGGGTCCGCGTTGTACTCCGGGTCGTCGTACGCGAGCATCTGGTTCGACCAGTCGAACAGCTTGCCGCGGTCCTCCTGCGGGACGCCGAGCAGCTCGGCGATCGCCTGCAGCGGCAGCTCGGCGGCCACCTCGTAGACGAAGTCGCCCTCGCCCTTGGCCAGCGCGTCGTCGACGATCTTGTTGGCGCGCTCGATGAGGACCTCGTGCAGCGCGTTGATCGAGCGCGGGGTGAAGCCGCGGCTGATGATCTGGCGCAGCTTGGTGTGGTCAGGCGGGTCTTGGTTGACCAGCATCACGCCTTGAAGCTCGACCTGGTCGCGGGTCATGTCCGCCGCGAACCGGATGATGACCCCGTTCTCGTTCGCCGAGAACTCTTTGCTGTTCTTAGAGATCGCCGCGATGTCCGCGTGCTTCGTGATCGCCCAGAATCCGGTGTCGAGGAAGCCGGCGCGGGCCTCCGGAGCCTGCTCGACCCAGTGGACCGGAGCGGTCTTGCGGAGCTCGAAGAACTCCTGGAGCGGGATCGCGACCTCGTTCAGACCCGGGTCGGTCGGATCGAAGGCGACGGGCAGTGCGGGCGCTACGGTCACGGGATTGTCCTCCACAGTTTCTGAAACACGTTCTAGTGTCGATGGTGACATAGTTTGTCCACGTGAGCAAAGGCCTCAGCCAGATTTTTTGGGCCATCTTTACTCTGGCATGCAGCAAGAACGTGTTCTACTTTTAAGAACGCCCGCAGAAGCGGGAACGCACGAGCAACAGGAGGAACCATGGGTAACCCGGTCATCGTCGAGGCCGTCCGTACGCCGCAGGGCAAGCGTCGCGGCTGGCTGGCCGGACTGCACCCCGCGGAGCTGCTCGGTGCCGCCCAGATCGAGGTACTCAAGCGTTCCGGCATCGACCCCGAGCTGGTCGAGCAGGTCATCGGCGGCTGCGTCACCCAGGCAGGTGAGCAGTCGAACAACATGGTCCGCCGTGCCTGGATGCACGCCGGTCTCCCCAACCACACCGCGTCGACCGTGATCGACGCCCAGTGTTCCTCGGCCCAGCAGTCGGCCCACCTGATCAACGCGATGATCGCCGGGGGCGCGATCAAGGCCGGCGTCGCATGCGGCATCGAGTCGATGTCCCGAATCCCGCTGGGCGGCAACGTGCCCAAGGGCCTCGGCGACCCGCGCCCCAACAGTTGGGCGATCGACCTCCCCGACCAGTTCACCGGCGCCGACCGGATCGTCAAGGACCGCGGCTTCAGTCGCGCCGAGGTCGACCAGTTCGGCTTCGACTCCCAGCGCAAGGCTGCGGCCGCCGTCGCCGAGGGCCGGTTCAAGCGCGAGATCTTCGCCGTCGAGGCACCTGTCCTCGACGACGAGGGCAACCCCACGGGCGAGACCCGCACCGTCGAGGTCGACCAGGGCCTGCGCGAGACCACGCTCGAGGGCCTGGCCTCGCTGGACCCCGTCCTCGAGGGGGGCGTCCACACCGCAGGCACCTCCTCGCAGATCTCCGACGGCGCATCGGCGCTGCTGATCATGGACGAAGACCTCGCGCGCTCGCTCGGCCTGACCCCCCGCGCCCGAATCATCACCTCGTGCCTCGTCGGCGCGGACCCGTACTACCACCTCGACGGTCCGGTCCAGGCGACCGAGAAGGTGCTCAAGGACAGCGGCATGACGATGAACGACATCGACCTCTGCGAGGTGAACGAGGCCTTCGCCGGCGTCGTGATGTCGTGGGCCAAGGTGCACAACGTCCCCGAGGACAAGTACAACGTCAACGGCGGCGCCATCGCGCTCGGCCACCCGGTCGGCTCGACCGGCACCCGCCTGCTCACCACAGCGCTGCACGAGCTCGAGCGCCGCGACGCCAGTGCCGCGCTGATCTCGATGTGCGCCGGTGGGGCCCAGGCCTCGGGCACCATCATCGAACGCATCTGATCGTAGGTTTCACAACCTAGGTTGTGGTTCTGGCGCCGACGTACAGGGATCCTTGTACGTCGGCGCCAGTTCTGTGCGGGTCCGAACCACAACCCTGCCGAAGTACCGTCCGATCCACAGCCGCTTCACGGCGAGTCCGACCCCGCAGCGATTGCCCCGGATCGTGCCGGCATGGACGAACTGACCTACCTCCATGCTGACCAGGTGTTCCAGCGCAGCGAGGCCCTCCTTCACGACTACACGGATCGTGACCTGTCCCAAGCTCTCCGCGCGGGACTGCTAGTCCGGATAAGACCAGGTGCCTACGCGCCCAGGGAGCTCTGGGAAGCCGCCCGGCCTGAGACACGGCACCTAATGCGCGCGCACGCCGTAGTCCGGTCCCATGGCACCCCGCTGGCACTGACCCACGTGTCAGCGGCCATCGAGCACCGTATGCGCATCCACGGCGTCGACCTCGATCGATCTCACGTGCTGTGCCTGGTTCGCCCGATCGCGCGAACCACGCGCGACATCGTGTACCACCAAGGCTCGTCAAGTCCCGCTTCTATCGCAACCGTTGGCGAACACCGAAGCGTCGACCCTGCGCGTGCCGCACTAGGCGCAGCGATGCTTGCGACGCAAGCTGGTGCGCTCGTCGTCCTGGACTCAGCACTGGACCTCGGTTTGACCGACCCCCAACGACTCCTGCACGAGTACGACAGGATCGCCGGCTGGCCCATGGCCCGACGGTTGGCCGTGCCGCTGCGACTCATGCGATCGGGATCGAACTCCGCCGGTGAGTCGTTGGCCCGCCACATGATGTGGCAGCACTCGCTTCCCGAGCCTGTGCTGCAGTACGAAGTCCGGGACCGTTTCGGCACCATGATCGGCCGTACCGACTTCGCCTGGCCCGAGTACGGCGTCCTCGGCGAGTTCGACGGCGCAGCAAAGTACGGCGAACTGCTCCGGCCTGGGGAAGACCCGCGGGATGCCGTCGTTCGGGAAAAGCGACGTGAGGACCGGCTACGGGAGGCTACGGGGTGGCTGATGACCAGACTCATGTGGACCGACCTGCAGAACCCCGCGCGAACCTGCCGACTCCTCCACGAACAGTTGATCCGCGGCCGAGCCCTTCTGGAACGCGCGACCACATAAGAACTGGCGCCGCCACACCAGGATTCCTGTGTGGCGGCGCCAGATTCACAACCTAGGTTGTGAAACCGCTCATCAGGTGCCGTAGACCGGCTCCGCGGCCGGCGCCTCGGCGATCATGTCGCGGACGGCCGCGCCGACCTCGTTCGCGGCCCAGCGGCCCTCGACGGTCCGCTTCGGGCCGTGAGTCCAACCGGCCTCCAGGCAGATCTGGCCGCCCTCGATCTCGATCACCCGGCCGGTGACATCACCAGCCTCCTCCGAGGCGAGCCAGGCCACGATCGGCGAGTTGTCCTCGGGCAGCGCCATCTCCGAGGTGTCGAAGGCGCCCTCGGTCATCCGGGTCTTGGCGACCGGGGCGATCGCGTTGACGGTGACGCCGTACCGGCTCATCTCGACCGAAGCGACCAGGGTCATCGCGGCGATGCCAGCCTTGGCGGCGGAGTATGTCGTCTGGCCGAGGCTGCCCTGGAGGCCGGCCCCGGACGAGGTGTTGATAACCCGGGCCACCCGCTGACGGCCCTCCTTGGCTTCGTTGCGCCAGTAGGTGCCGGCGTGCTTCAGCGGGGCGAAGTGCCCCTTGAGGTGGACCCGGATAACCGCGTCCCACTCCTCCTCAGAGGTGTTGATCAGCATCCGGTCGCGCACGAACCCTGCGTTGTTCACCAGGATGTCGAGCCCGCCGAAGGTGTCGATCGCCTGCTGCACCATGGCCGCAGCCTGGTCGAAGTCAGCCACGTCGGCGCCGTTCACGACCGCCTCGCCGCCCATCGCCTCGATCTCGGCGACCACCTCGTGAGCCGGGGAGTCACCCTTCTCACCGCTGATCGAGACGCCGAAGTCGTTCACGACGACCTTGGCACCCTGCCGGGCGAGCTCGAGAGCGTGGGCACGGCCGATGCCGCGACCCGCGCCAGTGACGATGGCAACGCGGCCTTGAAGAAGTTTCGACACAGGTTCTCCTCGTGATTTCGGCGTCTCGACAGGGCTCGACGACCGGGGTGGTTCAGTTGATGTGCAGGAAGATTGGGGGTTCGCCGCCGCCGTGGCAGCCCACGCTCGCGCCGCTGACGTACGACGCGAGGTCGCTGGCGAGGAAGACGGCCACGTTGCCGACCTCGGCGGGCCGGGCCATCCGACCGAGCGGAATCGTCTGCTCGATTCGGGCGACCTTCTCGTCCCCGCCGTAGTGGTCGTCGGTCTGCTCGGTGCGGCACAGGCCCACCTCGATGGCGTTGACCCGGACCTTCGGGCCCCACTCCATCGCCAGGCTCTTGGTCAGCGACTCCAGGCCTGCCTTCGCGGCGGCGTACGCGGCGATCGTCGGGGCCGGACGGTGGGCACTGATCGAGGAAATGTTCACGATCGTCCCGCCGCTGGGCTGCCCCTGCATCGCCTGGTTGGCGACCTGGGAGACCAGCAGCGGCGCGTTCAGGTTCAGGCCGATGATCTTGTCGTGGAAGCGCGGCGAGGCCGACGCGGCGTCGGAGGACGGCGCACCGCCGGCGTTGTTGACAAGGACGTCGAGGTGACCGTGCTCAGCCACGATGCCGTCGATCATCGCGGTGACCGCCTCGGGGTCGCGGACGTCGCACTGCACGTGGGTCGTCCCCGGGAAGGGCTCGGCCCCCGAGCGCGCACAGGTGACAACGGTGGCGCCGGCGAGGACGAACGCCTCGGTGATCCCACGGCCAATGCCGCGGGAACCACCGGTGACCAGCACGACACGTCCAGCCAGGTCCAGGGAGAGAGCCATGCTGATACAGTACCAAGCAAGTGCTTGGTTGTGTTCATCGCCGGGCCCAGAACCGGAGAGGCCCCATGTCTGCAGTGACCAGCGAGTTGCGTGAGGACGGCATCCGCGTCGTCACGATGGCGCACCCCCCTGTCAACGCCCTCACGGTGCAGGGGTGGTTCGACGTCGCCGCGGCGCTCGACGAGGCCAGCAAGGACCTGAACACCAAGGTCGTGATCCTCCGGGCTGAGGGCAAGGGCTTCAACGCCGGCGTCGACATCAAGGAGATGCAGAACACCACCGGGTTCGACGCCCTCATCGGCGCGAACAAGGGCTGCTTCGCCGCGTTCAAGGCCGTCTACGAGTGCAGCGTGCCGGTGATCGCCGTGGTCAACGGCTTCTGCGTCGGCGGCGGGGTCGGCCTGGTCGGCAACGCCGACATCGTGATCGCCAGCGACGACGCCTATTTCGGCGTACCGGAGGTCAAGCAGGGCGCCCTCGGTGCCGCGACCCACATGGCTCGCCTGGTCCCTCAGCAGATGATGCGCGCGCTGTACTTCACCGCGGCGACCATCCCGGCGACCGAACTGCACAAGTTCGGCTCGGTCTACAAGATCGCCCCGCGCGACGAGATCGACGCCGCGGCCCTGGAAGTCGCCGCGTCGATCGCCGACAAGGACACCCGCGTCATCCGCGCCGCCAAGGAGGCGCTGAACGGCATCGAGCCGGTCGACGTGAACAAGAGCTACCGGTTCGAGCAGGGGTTCACCTTCGAGCTCAACCTCGCTGGTGTCAGTGACGAGCTCCGAGACGAGTTCGCAGGAACAGAGAAGGCCAAGAAGTGAGCAAGCCCCGCGAAAAGGTCATGACGATCGACGAGGTCGTCGCCCAACTGTCCGACGGCATGACCATCGGCATCGGCGGCTGGGGACCGCGGCGCAAGCCGATGGCCCTGGTCCGCGCGATCCTGCGCTCCGACCTCAAGGACCTGACCATCGTGAGCTGGGGCGGTGCCGACGTCGGCCTGCTCGCCCGCGCCGGGAAGATCAAGAAGCTGGTCTACGCGTTCGTCTCGCTGGACTCGATCCCGCTGGAGCCGAACTTCCAGCGCGCCCGCCAGAACGGCACCATTCCGGAGATCGTCGAGCTCGATGAAGGCATGTTCCAGACCGGCCTGTACGCCGCGGCGCAGCGGCTCCCCTTCCTGCCGATGCGGGCGGGCCTCGGCTCGGACGTGCTGGTGAACAACGCCTGGATCACGACCGTCGCCTCCCCGTACGCCGACGAGAACGGCGATTTCGAGGAGCTCACCGCGGTCCCCGCCCTGAAGCTCGACGTCGCCCTGGTGCACCTGAACCGTGCCGACGCGCACGGCAACGCGACGTACCTCGGGCCCGACCCATACTTCGATGACCTGTTCGTCCAGGCCGCCGACAAGGCGTTCGTCTCGGTGGAGCAGATCGTCGACACAGCCGGTCTGACCGTCGATGTCCCGGTCCAGCGCCTGCTGCTCAGCCGGATGATGGTCGACGGCGTCGTGGAGACCCCGAACGGCGCGCACTTCACCGTCTGCACCCCGGACTACGAGCGCGACGAGAAGTTCCAGAAGGCGTACGCCGCCGCGGCCGGCGGGTCCGACGAGGACTGGGCAGCGTTCGAGGAGCGATTCCTCTCCGGCGACGAGGCGGCCTACCAGGCCGCCGTCGCGGAGTTCCGTGCCGAGCAGGAGGCAAGCAAGTGACCGAGTTCAGTCGCGCAGAGGTCTGCGCCGCCGCCATCGCCGACGCGTTCGCCGAGGACGGCGAGATCTTCGCCAGCCCGATGGGGATGCTGCCGATGCTCGGTGTCCGGCTCGCCAAGCTGACCTCCAACCCCGACCTGGTCATCTCCGACGGCGAGTCGCTCTTCCTGGGCGGCACTCCCCCGCTGTTCGCGAAGGCCGACGTGGTCGAGGGCTGGATCCCGTTCCGGCGCGTCTTCGACGTGGTGGCCTACGGCAAGCGCCACGTGATGATGGGCGCGACCCAGGTCGACAAGCAGGGCAACCAGAACATCTCCGCGATCGGTGACTTCGCGCAGCCGAAGCGTCAGCTCCTCGGCTCCCGCGGGGCCCCGGGCAACACCGTCAACAACCGGACGTCGTACTGGGTGCCGAAGCACAACACCCGGGTCTTCGTGGAGAACGTCGACATCGTCTCCGGCGTCGGACCGGCTCGCGCCAAGGCGGCCGGGCCGGGTGCGTCGAAGTACAACGACATCCACCGGATCGTCTCCAATCTCGGCGTGTTCGACGTCAAGGGTGCGGGCGACACCGTGCGCCTGATCAGCGTGCACCCCGGCGTGAGCGTCGACGAGGTCGTCGAGAACACCGGCTTCGAGCTGAGCATCCCCGCCGACGTGCCTGTCACCCGCGAGCCGACCGAGTCCGAGCTGATGATCATCCGCAACGTGCTCGACCCGAAGAACCTGCGCGACCGCGAGGTCCCGCCCGTCACGGCGGAGGCGAAGTGATCGACCAGCTGCTCAAGACCCCGCTGACCGAGCTAGTCGGCGTCAAGCATCCCGTAGTGCAGACCGGGATGGGCTGGGTCGCCGGCCCGCGCCTGGTCTCCGGCACCGCCAACGCCGGCGGCCTCGGCATCCTGGCCTCGGCGACGATGACCCACGAGGAGCTCGAGAAGGCGATCGTCGAGGTCAAGGGCCGGACCGACAAGCCGTTCGGCGTGAACCTGCGCGCCGACGCCGCCGACGCGCCCGCCCGCTGCGACCTGCTGATCGAGTACGGCGTGAAGGTCGCCAGCTTCGCACTCGCCCCGAAGCCCGAGCTGATCGCGAAGCTCAAGGAGCACGGCATCGTCGTGATCCCGAGCATCGGCGCCGCCAAGCACGCCAAGAAGGTGGCCTCCTGGGGAGCCGACGCGGTGATGATCCAGGGCGGCGAAGGGGGCGGCCACACCGGCAACGTGCCGACCACCCTGCTGCTCCCGACCGTGCTGGACGCGGTCGACATCCCGGTGATCGCCGCCGGCGGGTTCTTCGACGGCCGCGGACTCGCTGCCGCACTCTCATACGGCGCCGCCGGCGTCGGCATGGGCACCCGGTTCCTGCTCACCCAGGACTCCACCGTCCCGGACGCGGTAAAGCAGCGCTACCTCGAAGCCGACCTCAACGGCACCGTGGTGACCGCGAAGGTCGACGGCATGCCGCACCGGATGCTCCGCACCGACCTGGTCGACTCGGTCGAGGAGTCCAGCGCGCTCAAGCGCCTCGGCCCGACCGCGCGCCGCACGCTCGCCTTCAAGAAGATGAGCGGGATGTCCTGGCGCGGTCTGATTAAGGACGGCCAGGCCATGAAGCACGGCTCGGACCGGTCCTGGACCCAAATGGTGCTCGCCGCGAACACGCCGATGATGCTCAAGGCCGGCCTCGTCGAGGGCGACCCGACCGCCGGCATCCTCGCCTCGGGCCAGGTCGTCGGCGTCATCGACGACCTGCCCACCTGCGAGGAGCTCATCGACCGGGTGATGACCCAGGCCGCCGAAGCGCTGCGCCGCACGCAGGGCTACCTCGCCTGAACGCGGACTGACAGGATCAGGCGCGTGACCGAGTCTTCTGTCTTCGAACGCGCCGTCCGTTTCGCCCTCACCGCGGTCGGGGCCCGGCAGCTCCGGGCCAACCCAGCGGACCCGTTCTACGAAGCCCCGTCGACCCTGCCGACGACGCCCGGAACTGTGCTCAAGTCCGAGCCGGGCCGGTTCTACATCGATCCGTTCAAGCTCGTCCCCGCTCCGGCGAGGGTCGAACGGATTATGTTCACCACTACCGACCGTCACGACCGGCCGGTGGCGGTCACCGGCACTGTGCTGACCCCGACCCGCCCACGCAGCAAGCGCGACGACCGCGGACTGGTCGCGTTCGCGGTCGGCACCCAGGGCATGGGTACCCAGTGCGCGCCGTCGCGGCAGATGGCTGCTGGCCGGGAGTACGAGTCGGTCTTCATCACCGGCCTGCTCGCTCGCGGGTACAACGTGGTGGTGCCCGATTACCAGGGCCTCGGACTGCCTTCGAGCTCCGGGGCCGGCATCCACACCTACATGTCCCGCGAGATCCAGGGCCGGGTGGTGCTCGACGCCCTCAGGGCGGCCCAGCAGCTCGACAGCCCGGACATTCCCGCCGACGGTCCGACCGCGATCGCCGGCTACTCGCAGGGTGGTGGCGCCGCGGCGTCGGCTGCGGAGATCTGGCACCAGTACGCCCCCGACCTCGACGTGAAGGGGGCCGTCTGCGGCGCCGTACCGGCCGACTTCCCGTTGGTCGCCCGGATGCTCGACGGCAGCCCTTACTTCGCGTTCCTCGGCTACGCGCTGGTCGGGCTCTCCTCGGACTACGACATCGACCTGCGCCCCCTGCTCAACGACCGCGGAGTCGAGGTCGCCGGCGCTCTGAGCCAGCAGTGCATGTTCGAGTCGCTGCGCCGCTACGCGTTCACGAAGTCGAGCACCCTGACTGCCGACGGGCGCCCGGTCGCGGCGATGCTTGCCGAGGAGCCGTTCGCCACCATCGTCGGCGAGCAGCAGCTTGGGAACGGCCGGTACCCGCGGATGGAGGCGTTGATCTCGCACAGCCGGCTGGACGACGTTGTCCCGTTCGAGTGCGGCCGGGGCCTGGCCGAGCGCTGGGCCGGGTACGGCGGCCGGGTTCGGCTCTCGGTGAACTTCGCCCCGACTCACGCGGCCGCCGCCCTCACGTCGTACGGGACGGCGTTCGCGTTCCTCAACGGCCGGTTCGCCGGGCGGCCGATGCGGGCCAACACCAAGCGCTACCTGCACTCGCTGGTCGACCTCGACGCCTTGCAGCCGTTCGAGGACTAAGGATCAGCCCTCGCCCGACGGGGCCTGCAACGACGGGGCCGGCAACGACCCGACCAGGCACGAGCTGATCTCCGGGACCACTTCGCGGTACGCGATCTTGTCCGCCTCGGACTGCTCGAACCCCGGCACCCCCTCGGCAACACCCTGCAAGGCGTCGTCCGAGAGCTCCGAAGCCACCAGGATCCGGGCGATGCAGTCGGCCTCTTGGCCCGTGTACGACGTGGCGGCATCGTCTCCGACCTCCAGCAGCGCAGCGGCGATCGCGCCGACCGAGGGCCGTGCGGACACCGCCGTCGGTGCTGGCGAGGCCTCTCCCCCGCACCCGTACACCGCCAGCAGGAGACCGCCCGCCAGGGCCACACCGATTCCACGCATCCTCACACCGTAGCCGCGACGCCCTGACCGGCGAGCCGACGCTGGAAGAGCAGCTGGTACCCAGCGACCCGGTGGCCCAACAGCTCGTTGACCGCGATCATCGGTCCGTTCGAAGCGGCGTTCTCGGTCAGGATGCAGCGCAGCTGCGGTTCGGCGACAGCCAGGTGCAGCAGCATCGCCGACTTCAACAGGAGGCCCAGCCGGTGCCCGCGGTGCTCCGGCAGGACGGCGGTGTCGTGCTGCTCGGCCCAAGCCGGCTGCTCGACGTCGACCGAGACGACCGTGTGGCCCACGAGCGCGCCGGTAGCACGGTGCCGGGCCACCAACCGGTGCATCCGGTACCCGGACGCTCCCTGTGCCCGCTCGTAGGCACGGACGCGGTCGGCGTCGTACTGCTCGTCCTCGTACTCCAGGTCGTCCAGCGGCGCGTCGTTGATCGCGGCGGTGACCTCCGCTAGTCCGGGGAGCAGCTCCTCGGGCGCGGCGCCGGTGATCGTCAGCAACTCGTACGCCGCCGCCTGCGGCGACGCCTCGTCGTACAGGCGGCGGAACCGGGCGAGCTCCTCGGGCGAGCCGTCCAGGTCGTGCAGCCGGCGCACCTCGCGGCTCTTCTCCACGAAGCCGGCCGACCGGGCGAACCCGCGCGCGGCACCGGTCTCCCAGCCGTAGAGCAGCACCAAGGGTCGTCCGATCCGGCGGCACTCGTCCAGGACCAGCTCCAGGCCTGCCCGGCCGTACCCGCGCCGCCGCTGGTCCGGCCGTACGACGACCTCGACCCAGGCGAGCTCCCGGTTGTCGTAGTCGCTGGCGAAGAGCGCCGCGGTCCCGACCACCGCGTCACGGTCCCGGAGCAGGAAGTAGCGGCCGAGCTCGCCGTCGAACCCGAACCGCAGCCACATCTCCTGGCGGAACTCGGTGCGCGGCTGCTCCCAGGGGCAGTCCACCGCTGCGGCGGCGCGGTCGTTCGCCACGTACGCCGTCAGCGCCGCGGCGTCGTCCGCCCCGAATTTCACGAGCCTCACCCCGGCAGTCTGCCCGGGCGAGGCTCGTGGTTCGAACGGTTATCCGCGGTGCGGCTCAGAGGCGCTCGATGATGGTCACGTTCGCCTGGCCGCCGCCCTCGCACATCGTCTGCAGGGCGTAGCGGCCGCCGGTGCGCTCGAGTTCGTTGAGCATCGTCGCCATGATCCGGGTGCCGGTGGCGCCGATCGGGTGGCCCAACGCGATGCCGCCGCCGTTGACGTTGACCTTGTCCAGCGGGATCGAGAGCTCCTTGGCCCACGCCAGCACGACGGAGGCGAACGCCTCGTTGCACTCGAAGAGGTCGATATCCTCGACGCGCAGCCCGGTCTTCTCCAGCGCGTGCCGGGTCGCCCGGATCGGGCCGGTCAGCATCCAGACCGGGTCGTCACCGCGGACCGACAGGTGGTGGATCCGAGCGCGCGGGGTCAGCCCGTGGTCCTTCACGGCCTGCGCAGAGGCGATCAACATCGCCGAGGAGGCGTCACAGATCTGCGAGGCGACGCCCGCCGTGATCCGACCACCGGGGGCGAGCGGCTCCAGTGCGGCCATCTTCTCCAGCGAGGTGTCCCGCGGGCACTCGTCGGTGGTGAAGAGCGTGCCGTCAGCGAGCGCCACGGGGGCGATCTCGTTCTCGAACCGGCCCTCGGCGATGGCCGTCCTGGCCCGGGTGTGCGACGCGAGAGCGAACTCCTCCATCTGCTCCCGGCTGATGTCCCACTTCTCCGCGATCATCTCGGCGGAGTTGAACTGGGAGACCTCGACGTTGCCGTAGCGCTTGACCCACCCCGGCGACTCGGCGAACGGAGTCGTGAAGCCGTACTGATCGGCGACGAGCATGGCGGCCGAGATCGGGATCGCGGACATGTTCTGCAACCCGCCGGCGACGACCAAGTCCTGGGTTCCGGACATGACGCCCTGCGCGGCGAAGTGCACCGCCTGCTGGGACGAGCCGCACTGACGGTCGATGGTGACGCCCGGGACGTGGTCGGGAAGCCCGGCGACCAGCCAGGCGGTGCGGGCGACGTCCCCGGCCTGGGAGCCGATCGTGTCGCAGCAGCCCATGATGACGTCGTCCACCGCCCCCGGGTCGACCCCGGTGCGGTCCATCAGCGCCGCCAGGACGTGGGCGCCCAGGTCGGCGGAGTGCATGCTCGCCAGCGAACCGCGGCGCTTGCCGACGGGGGTGCGGACGGCATCGACGATGTAGGCCTCGGTCACTGTGGTGCTCCGTTCTGGGAAATGCCTTCGAGAAGGATGGAGAGGTACTGGTCGGCCACGTCGGCCGGGGTCAGGGCGCCGCCGGGGCGGTACCAGCGCACGGCCACCCAGACGGTGTCGCGCAGGAACCGGTAGACCAGCGCCACGTCGAGGCCGGCCCGGAGCTCGCCACTGGCGACCCCGGCTTCGAGGAGCCCGGTCCACAACGTGCGGAACTTGCGGTTCCGCTCGATCAGGTAGCCGAAGCGTTCGAACGTGGCGAGGTAGAGCCCGTCGCTCTGGAAGATCGCCACCTCGTTCCGGTGCTCGCCGATCGCCTCGAAGGACGCCCGGACGACCGCCTCGAGCTTCTGCTTCGGGCTGGCGTCGCTGGCCTCGATGGCGTCGTACTTCTTCCAGAGCTCGGTCTGGAAGGTGTCCAGCAGCTCGTCGACCATCGATTCCTTGGAGTCGAAGTGGTGGTAGAGACTGCCCGACAGGATGCCGGCGGCGTCCGCGATATCGCGGACGGTGGTGTTCTTGAAGCCGCGCTCGGCGAAGAGCCCCGCCGCGATCGCGAGGAGCTCCTCGCGACGACTGGGTTCGGTCGAGCGGGACTCAGGCGCGCTGGCTGCTGGCACTGATCACCTCACCGGTCAGGTACGACGAGTAGTCACTGGCCAGGAAAACCATCACGTTGGCGATCTCCCAGGGCTCGGCCGCACGCCCGAACGCTTCGCGCTGCTTGAGCTCGTGCAACAGCTCGTCCGAGGTCACCTTGGCCAGGAACGGGTGCATCGCGATGCTCGGGGAGACGGCGTTGATCCGGATCCCGTGCGGGGCGACGTCGAGCGCGGCACAGCGGGTCAGCGCCATCACGCCGGCCTTGGCCGCGGCGTAGTGCGCCTGGCCCTCCTGGGCGCGCCAGCCGAGCACGGAGGCGTTGTTGACGATCACGCCGCGGGTGCCGTTCGCGATCATCCGGTTCGACGCCGCGCGCACCGTCCGGAAGGTGCCGGTCAGGGTGATGTCGAGGACCTTGAGCCACTGCTCGTCGGTCATCTCCAGAACGCTGGCGGTGCCGCCCAAACCGGCGTTGTTGATCATCACGTCGACGCCGCCGATGGTGTCGGCGAGGTCGAGCAGCGCCTGGACCTGCTCCTCGTTGGTCACGTCGGTGACCGTGGAGAGCACCCGGTCGGCGCCGAACTCCGCGGCCAGCGCCTCGTGCGCCTCGGCGACCCGGCGCTCGTGGGTGTCGGAAAGGACGACGGCCTTCGCGCCCTCCTCCAGCGAGCGTCGTACGACGGAGGCGCCGATGCCTTGACCGGCCGCGGCGGTGACGACGACGACCTTGCCCTTCAACAGGCCGTGGCCTCCGACGTAGTCCGGGACGGGCTGCTCGGGCCGGCCAGGGGTCACTGCGGTCATGTGCTTAGTTCCTTGCTTCGCGGGGAAGGCCGAGCACGCGCTCGGCCAGGATGTTGCGCTGGATCTCGTCGGAGCCGCCGTAGATGGTGTCCGAGCGGGTGAACAGGAAGAGTTTCTGCCACTCATCGAGGGCGTAGCCGGAGCCTGCCTCGAGTCCACCTGCACCCACCACGTCCATGGCGATCTCGCCGAGGGTGCGGTGCCAGTTCGCCCAGAGCAACTTGGCGATGCTGGCCGACCCGGCCGCTGCCTCGGCGGCGTTGTCCTGCGACAGCGTGCGGAGAGCGTTGAGGCGGATCACCTCGAGCTCGGCGTCGGCGCGAGCGAGACGGTCCCGGACGACCGGGTCGTCGATCGCGCCGTTGTCCCGGGCCAGGGCGACCAGGGAGTCGAGCTCACGACGGAAGCCGACCTGCTGGCCGAGGGTGGAGACACCGCGCTCGAAGCCGAGTAGCCCCATCGCGACGCTCCAGCCGGAGCCGGGCTCGCCGACGACCAGGTCGGCGGCGGTCCGGGCACCGGTGAAAAAGACCTCGTTGAACTCAGCGCCGGTGGTGAGCTGCTCGATGCCGCGGATCTCGACGCCATTCTGATCGATCGGCACCAGCAGGAAGCTCAGCCCCGCGTGCCGCTGGGAGCCGACCTCGGTCCGGGCGATCACGAAGATCCAGTCGGCGAACTGGGCCAGCGAGGTCCAGACCTTCTGGCCGTCGATGACCCACTCCCCCTCGCCGGTTGAGCCTGTCGAAACCAGGCGGGCCTTGGTGGCGACGTTAGCCAGGTCGGAACCGGCGCCCGGCTCGGAGTACCCCTGGCACCACAGCTCTTCGACGGCCCGGATCTTCGGCAGGAAGCGGGCCTTCTGCTCCTCGGTGCCGAAGGCGATCAGCGTCGGGCCGAGGAGTTCCTCGCCGAGGTGGTTCACCCGGGCCGGGGCGTTGGCGCGGGCGTACTCCTCGTGGAAGATCACCTGCTGCATCAGCGAGAGGCCGCGGCCGCCGTACTCGGTCGGCCACCCGATGCAGGTCCAGCCGTGCTCGGCCAGGTGCCGGTCCCAGGCGAGGCGCTCGTCGTGGCCCTCCAGGTCCTTGCCGGGACCACCCAACCCCTTGAGCTCGGCGAACTCACCGACCAGATTGGTCTCGAGCCACGCGCGCACCTCGGCCCGGAAGGCCAGGTCCTCGGGAGTGTCGGTCAGGTCCACGTGCATTGCCCCTGTCGGTCAGTGGTTCCGTGTAGAGTAGCCTACCAAGCGATTGCTTGGTTCGTCGTCGAGCCTGTCGAGATGTGGCAAGGAGGAGAACACCGGTGCCCGTTGCTCAGACCCTCCCCGCCGCGCTGCGCGACGCCGCCGCGCGCCACGGCGACCGTCCGGCAGCCGTCCAGGACGACCGCGTACTCACCCACGCCGAGCTCCTCGGCCGAGTCCGAGCGACCGCCGCGGGCTACCTCGCACTCGGACTGGAACCCGGCGACCGGGTCTGCCTCTGGGCTCCGAACAGCACCGACTGGATCATCGCCGGCTTGGCCGCCTCGTACGCCGGCGCAACCCTGGTCCCGATCAACAGCCGCTACACCGGCCACGAAGCGTTCGACATCGCCGCGCGCACGGGCGCCCGTCTCATTGTGGTCGCCAACGGCTTCCTCGGCCGCGACCAGGTCGGCGAGCTCCGTGCGATCGGCGACCTGCCCGATCTCAGTGCGATCGTCACGTTGCCAGGTTCGACCGAGGCGGAGAACATCGCCGGCTTCGCAGACCTGGTCGAGCTCGGCGCCGACCTGCTGCTCGAGGCCGACGCCCGGGCCGACGCGGTCTCCCCCGACGACGTCGCCGACATCCTCTTCACCTCCGGCACCACTGGCCGCTCCAAGGGGGCGATGAGTGCCCACCGGCAGACCATCGCCGTCTCTGCCGCGTGGGCCGAGATCGGCGGCGTCACCGCCGAGGACCGCTACCTGGTGGTGAACCCGTTCTTCCACTCCTTCGGCTACAAAATCGGGATCGTGGTCGGGCTGCTCACCGGTGCCACGCTCTACCCGGTCGCCACCTTCGACCTGGACGCGACCATGGACCTGATCGAGCGGGAGCGGATCACCCTGCTCCCGGGCGCGCCGACGATCTTCACCTCCCTGCTCGACGCCCCGGGACGTTCATCGCGTGACCTCTCCTCGCTCCGGCTGTCGATCACCGGTGCCGCCGTCGTCCCAGTGGTCCTGATCGAGCGGATGCGCGCAGCGGCACCCGAAGGACTCGGCATCGACAACGTGTACACGGCCTTCGGCATGACCGAGGCCGTCGTCGTGACCATGTGCCGGGAGGGCGACGCCGACGAGCTGGTCGCCACCACCTGCGGCCGCGCGGTGCCCGGGGTGGAGGTGCGGATCGCCGCCGTCGGCACCAACGACCCGCTCCCGGCCGGCGAGGAGGGCGAGCTGCTGGTCCGCGGTGAGATCGTGATGCTCGGCTACCTCGACGACCCCGCGGCGACCGCCGAGGCGATCGACGGCGCCGGCTGGCTGCACACCGGAGACGTCGGCAAGGTCGACGAGGCCGGCAACCTGAAGATCACCGACCGGCTCAAGGACATGTATATCTCCGGCGGGTTCAACGTGTACCCCGCGGAGATCGAGCAGGTGCTGGCCCGCCACGAGGCGGTAGCCGACGTCGCCGTGATCGGCGTACCGGACGAGCGCATGGGCGAGGTCGGCAAGGCGTACGTCGTCGCCCGACCCGGGGCTGAGGTCGACGCCGAGGCGATCGTCGCGTTCGCCCGCGAACGCCTCGCCAATTACAAGGCCCCCCGGCTGCTGGAGTTCATCGAGGTACTCCCCCGCAACGCCGGCGGCAAGGTACTCAAGAACGATCTCCGCCAAACCACCACCACGGAGTTGCAGTGAATCTTGATCTGAACCCTGACCAGCTCGCCTTCCAGGCAGAGGTCCGCGCCTGGCTGGCCGCGAATGTGCCGGCCGAGCCGTTGCCGTCGATGGACACCGCCGAGGGCTGGGCGCTGCACCAGGAGTGGGAGGCCAAGCTCGCCGCCGAGCGGCTCTCGGTCGTCTCCTGGCCTCGCGAGGTCGGCGGCCGCGGCGCCTCACTCGTCGAGTGGGTCATGTTCGAGGAGGAGTACTACCGCGCCGGCGCCCCGGGGCGGGTCAGCCAGAACGGCATCTTCCTGCTCGCCCCGATCATCTTCGACCACGGCACCCCCGAGCAGCAGGCCCGGTTCCTGCCCTCGATGGCGACCGGCGAGACGATCTGGGCACAGGCCTGGTCCGAGCCCGAGGCGGGTTCCGACCTCGCCTCGCTGCGCTCGACCGCGACCCGGGACGACGAGCGCGGCGGATGGGTCCTGAACGGCCAGAAGACGTGGTCGTCGCGGGCGACGTACGCGCACTGGGGCTTCGGACTCTTCCGCAGCGACCCGGACAGCGCCAAGCACGCCGGCCTGACCTACTACCTCTTCCCGCTCGACGCCGAGGGCGTCACCGTCCGGCCAATCGCCCAGCTCGACGGCGAAGCCGGCTTCGCTGAGATCTTCTTCGACGACGTCTTCGTCCCCGACGCCGACGTGCTCGGAGCGGTCGGAGCGGGTTGGAACGTGGCGATGAGCACCGCGGGCAACGAGCGCGGCCTCTCGCTGCGCTCGCCCGGTCGCTTCTGCGCCGCCGCCGACCGGTTGCTCGAGCTCTGGAAGCAGCGCAGCCAGGACGCCCCGCAGTCGCGCGACGCCGTCGTCGATGCCTGGATAGGGGCGCAGGCGTACCGGCTCTTCACCTGGGGCACCGTCACCCGTCTGGCTGACGGCGGCGAGATGGGCGCGGCCGGGTCGATCAACAAGGTGTTCTGGAGCGAGCTCGACATCGCCCTGCACGAGACCGGCCTGGACCTGCTCGGCGCGGACGCCGAGCTGCTCGACACCCCGTGGATGGACGGATACGTCTTCTCGCTCTCCGGCCCGATCTACGCCGGCACCAACGAGATCCAGCGCAACATCATCGCCGAGCGGATCCTCGGCCTCCCCCGCGAGCCAAAGGCCGTCACCCTTAAGGAGAGCGCCAAGTGAAGTTCGAGCTCACCGAGGAACAGTTGGGGTTCGCCGAGGCGATCACCGACCTGATGCGTGCGGCCAACTCGGTCGCCGTCGCCCGCTCCTGGGCCGAGGGTGACCACGACCCCGGGGTGACCCTGTGGACCCGCCTGGCCGACCTGGGCCTCACCGCCCTGGTGGCTCCCGAGGGGGACGGCGGCCTCGGCGGCACCCTGGTCGACCTGGCGGTCGCGTTCGAGGTCCTCGGTCACGAGCTCGCCGTCGGTCCCTGGATCGAGTCCGCTGCCCTGGCCCCGCAGGTCACCGGGGAGATGGTCACGGCGGCGGCCGCACCGCTCGCCCCGTACGCCGCCGACGCCCAGGTGGCTCGGCTGCTCAGCGGGACCGCCGGAGCCACCCATGCCTCGATCGACACCACCCGCACGCTGACCGAGGTGTCCGGTGCGGCGACCTTCGACGACGAAGCGCTCGACCGGGCCGTCCTCGCCTGCGCCGCCGAACTCCTGGGCGCCGGCGAACGCGTCCTCGCCGACTCGGTCATCTACGTCAAGCAGCGCAAGCAGTTCGGCCGTGAGATCGGCTCGTACCAGGCGATCAAGCACCAGTTGGCCGACGTCCGGATCGCGCTCGACTTCGCCCGACCGCTCGTCTACGGCGCCGCATTGGGCGAGATCCCGGTCTCGGCCGCCAAGGTCTACACCGCCGACGCCGCCTACCTGGCCGCCCGGACCGGGCTCCAGGTGCACGGCGCGATCGGCTACACCGCGGAGTTCGACCTGAGCCTCTGGCTCAACCGGATCCGCGCCCTGGTCACCGCCTGGGGGACGCCGGCGTACCACCGCGGCCGGGTCCTCGAGACGATCACCGCAGGAGCAGGTGCCTGATGCACTTCGCCCGCACCGAGGAACAGGACGAGTTGGCCGCGACCATCAAGGCCCTGCTAGCCAAGCGCTCCGACTCCGAGGCGGTCCGCACCGCCGTCCAGACCGAGGCCCGCTTCAACACGGACCTGTGGCAGGCGCTCTGCGAGCAGATCGGCGTCGCTGCCCTCCCGGTCCCCGAGGAGTACGACGGCGTCGGAGCGAGCCTGGTCGAGACCGCCGTGGTGCTCGAGGAGATGGGCGAGAACCTGACGCCGGCGCCGTTGCTCTCTAGCACCGTCGCCACCGTCGCGCTGCTGCTCTTCGGTACCGACGAGGCGAAGGCCGACCTGCTCCCGCGACTGGCTAGCGGCGAGATCGGCACAGTGGCGCTCACCGCTGCGCCCGACGCGCTAGTCCTGGACGCCCCGGCCGCGACGATCGTGCTCGCCGTCGACGGTGCGGACCTGGTCCTGGTCGATTCCCCTGCTGCCGTGCCGGTCGACTCGATGGACCAGACCCTGCGCTTCGGACGCCTGGGCTCCCGCGAAGGCTCGGTCGTGGGTTCGGTCACGGACGCTCGGATCCTGCCGGCGATCAGTACCGCGCTGGCCACGGCCCTCCAGGTCGGGACGATGCAGCGCGCGCTCGACATGACCGTCGGTTACTCGAAGGAACGCGTGCAGTTCGGTCGCCAGATCGGGTCGTTCCAGGCGCTCAAGCACCGGATGGCGGACATGCTCGTCAAGGTCGAGGCATCGCGCTCGGCGAGCTGGGGTGCCACCGCGGCAGCGGCGGCGTACGTCACCGAGCCGGGCGAGGAGACCGCTGCCCGCTTGCTCCGGCTCGCGGCCGTCGCCGGCTCGTACTGCATCGATGCCTTCGACCACGTCGCCGCAGAGACGGTGCAGCTACACGGCGGAATCGCGATCACCTGGGAGCACGACGCCCACCTCGTGTTCAAGCGAGCACACGCGCTGTCCCAGCTCCACCGCCCTGCCCACTTGCTGCGCTCAACGCTGCTCGATTAGTACCCCCCGGGCGGTTCGACCGGTCGTAGGGATTCTGTCAGCGATCACAACCGGTTGTGATACGACGTCTAGCGCCGCAGGCCTCCAACGTCCGCCAGACCTGGCTAGACGCCTGGGGAGCCGCCATCGTCCTACTTACAGGACTCGGGGCACTCGTAACCCGACGGCGAGACGCCCGATAGCCCGATAGTCCGTAAACGGCCCCTTGCGTCGCACAACCCGTCAGCTCGCGTGGGTCCGCCTGGCGTGCAGGCGACATAGCGCTCCCGCGCCTGCTCGATCCGACTACCCTCCGGGCGGTTCAACAGGTCGTGCGGTGAGGTCCTGGGTACCTTCGCGGTCACGGAGGAAGGTGTAGCCGTGAGGTGAGCGCCAGAGGTACACGCCTGGTTCCACCATGGTGTAGGTCCAGCCGGTGTGGGTCTTGAGGTTGTGGTGGTGTTGGCACAGCGACCCGAGATTCTCCGGTGTAGTGGGTCCGCCGGAGTCGTAGGCGGTGATGTGGTCCTTCTGGCAGGCCCGGGCGGGGCGGGTGCAGTGCGGGAACACACAGGTCCGGTCGCGGAGCTCGACGTGCTCCTTGATCCGGTCGGGAACCACATACTCGGGGCTGACCAGGGAACCCCTGGTGGAGCTTGTCGACGCCAGGTCGATCACCGGCTTCACGGTGACCTTGATCCCAGCCTGGGCGCACCAGGTCGCGACCTGGGCCTGGGTCAGCAGCCGGCCGCCGCCGTTCTCCAAGACCGCCGTGGTGTTCGCGGTGTCCGCAGGGAGGTGGACGTACAGGGTGACCGGTCGGGTGCCGGCGGTCTCGCCGCGGGCGAGCCGCCCCAGCGCCATCGCTCGCCGGGCGTCGAGTGATGCTTCACAGCCTTCAGCGGCGAGGACTGCGGCTTCGCGGCCCAGGGCGGCGTCGAGGTCGAGCGCGTCGGCGAGGTCCAGGGCGCCGTAGACGGTGGAGGTGCCAACGAAGGAGACCTGCCGGTGGTCGATGACCACCCGTGGGGTGGTGACCGCATCGGCGATCACCTGGGCGTGCTCGGGCAGCACCGCGACGATGGTCTCGTCGATCATCTGCTGGGTCGCGGACGCGCTGAGCTTCCCCGCGATCGGCGCGATCCGGGCATCGAGGTCCGCGGCGGCCTGCGCGGGCAGGATCGCGGTCTCGCGTGCGATCCGGCGGCCCTTCCAGGCCGGGAGCGTCCCTGCGGTGATCCGGGCGTAGAGGTCGGGGAGTCGGTGCGCCAGCTCGACTGCGTCGGCGAGGTAGGCCCGGCCACCGTTGGTGGTGGTCCCGATCACCGCTGCGAACTCCGCGACACAACCGCGTCCGATCAGCGGGGCACCGTCGCCGGTCAACGCGACCGGGGACTCGCCCCAGGTCTCGGCCAGGTCCGGGTCATCGACCTCGTGCAGTCGAGCCCACTCCACCGCCGTGGCCAGCTTCCGTGCCTCCGCGGCGTGCACCTCGACCTGCGCCGCCCGTGCCGCGGCCAGCACCCCGGCAGCCTCCAACGACCGCACCGGATTCCGGCGCCGGGCCAGCGGCGGCAGGTTGCGATAGGTGATCGGCATACGACAACGCTAAGAACGACAACCGACAATTCGAGCCCAAAAGTCATAAACAGTCTCGATATGTGAGACCGGGCGCACGCATCGCGGGCGGCCTCCAGCACCGTCGGGTTCTCGGCGAAGTGCAGCTCCGGGTGCCGTTGACAGGCCAGCTCGGTCATGGACCTGAACCTGGCCGTCTGAGGTAGCCCGGTTCATCGGGCGATTGCCCTAGATCTGAGGTAGCAGGCCGGCTTCGTCAGCTCCGGGAGCTACGCGGCGACCGGCCGCGGACGATCCCGACGAACACCTGGGTCCCGGGGTCCTCGTTCGAGGCCAGCCACGCCAGCCCCACCGGCGACTCCTCGGCGTCGGTGACCGGGCGGAACTCAACGTCCCGGCGGCTATGCAGGCGCGCCAGGGACATCGGGACGATCACGTACCCGGAGCCCGCGGCCACGGTCTCCACCGCCATTGGCAGGTCGAGCTCAGGAAACTCGGCAAGCACGTCCAACTCGTCGGCCAGGTCGGCCAGCGACAGCTCGTCGAACGCCGTGGCCGGGTGCTCCTTGGCCAGCACGGCCACCGGCACCTCGCGGTACAGCGAGATCAGGTGCATCCCGTCGCGGTCGATCTCGCCCCGCACCAGGCACATGTCAAGCTCGCCCTCGCGGAGCAACCGCTCGGCGTCCTCGACCTTGACCAGGCGCAGGTCCAGACGGCGGGTGCGGGTGGTCCGATGCCACTCGGTCCAGGCCTTCTCCCACTTCCCAGGCATGACGCCGGGGACGAAGCCGACCCGCAGGGGCGCGTTCGCTCGGTCAGCGGGTGTGATTTCTTCCACGCGGGAACAGTAGTCGCCTGTCGGATGCGTCATACCGGCCGGTAGGAGCCGGTGATAACTTCCGCCTCATGCGTTCTGCCAAGGATTTCTTCGCCCCGCTCGCCGTCGGCGCCCCCGCCCCGCTTCGGGAGATCCCGGCCCGACCCAGCCGCGCAATCCACTTCTTCGACCCGGGAAACGAGAAGATGGCCGCCAAGGTCCCCGACATGGTCGGCACCGTGGACGTCCTGCTCGGCAACCTCGAGGACGCCGTCAAGGCCGAGAACAAGGAGATCTCCCGCGCCGGTCTGGTCAAGATCGGTCAGAGCACGGCCAATCTCGGGAGCACCCGCGGGCCGACCCAGTTCTGGACCCGGATCAACTCCCTGGACTCCCCCTGGGCCCTCGACGACCTGACCACGCTGGTCCCGGCGATCGGCGACAAGCTCGACGTGATCATGGTCCCGAAGGTGCAGGGCGCCGAGGACATCCACTACATCGACCGGATCCTCGCCCAGCTCGAGGCGAAGGCCGGCATCACCAAGCCGCTCCAGGTGCACGCGATCCTGGAGACTGCCCGCGGCGTCGCCAACATCGAAGAGATCTGCGCCGCCAGCCCGCGGATGCAGGGCCTCTCCCTCGGCCCCGCCGACCTGGCTGCGGACCGGCGGATGAAGACCACCCGCGTCGGCGGCGGCCACCCCGGCTACCTGGTCCGCCAGGACCCTGCTGACGGCAGCGAGGAGTCCATCCGCGCCGACCGGGCGTCCTACCAGCAGGACCTGTGGCACCACACGATCTCCACCATGGTCGATGCCTGCGTGAGCAACGGGATCTATCCCTACTACGGCCCCTTCGGCGACATCGCCGACGTGGTGGCCTGCGAGGACCAGTTCCGCAACGCCTTCCTGCTCGGCTGTGTCGGCACGTGGACCCTGCACCCCAAGCAGATCGAGATCGCCAACCGGGTCTTCGCCCCGAGCGTCGAGGACGTCGCGCACGCACGCCGGGTGGCCGCGGCGATGGGCGACGGCACGGGTGCGGTGATGCTCGACGGCAAGATGGAGGACGACGCCTCGCTCAAGCAGTGCCTGGTGATGGTGCGACTCGCCGAGGAGCTGTCCGCGATCGACCCGGAGCTGAAGAAGCAGTACGACGCCATCAAGGCTGACTGACATGGCCGACCAACTCTTCAGGCCCCGACGCTCGGTCCTCTACATGCCGAGCGCCAACTCCAAGGCCCTGGAGAAGGCCAAGACGCTGCCCGTCGACGGCATCATCTTCGACGGCGAGGATGCGGTGGCCCCCGACGCCAAGCCGGAGGCCCGCGACGCGGCCGTCGCTGCC
>JBKJIN010000061.1:0-83114 GCA_046598425.1 Marmoricola sp.
TCGATGCCGTTGTGGACCATCTTGACGAAGTGGCCGGCGCCTCCGGTGCCGACGTGGGCGCAGCACGGGGTCCCGTCGACCACGGCCGCGATCGATTCCACGATCGGGCGCAGCCGCTCGTAGGCGTGGTCGGAGCCGCCGACCATGATGGACGGGCCGTTGAGCGCGCCCTCCTCGCCGCCGGAGACACCCATGCCGACGAAGTGCAGGCCGTGCTCCTCGAGCCGCTCCTGGCGTCGCACGGTGTCGCGGTAGTGCGCGTTGCCGGCATCGACCACGATGTCTCCCTCGTCGAGGAGGGGGACCAGCTCGTCGACCACCGCATCGGTCGCCTCGCCGGCCTTGACCATCACCACGATCGCCCGGGGCCGCTCGATCGCGGCGACGAGGTCGGCCAGGGACTCGCAGGCCACGAAGTCGCCTTCATCGCCGAACTCCTCGACCAGGTCGGTCATCTTCTGGGTGGTGCGGTTGTGGACCGCGATGGTGTGGTCGTGGCGGGCGATGTTGCGGGCGAGGTTGCGTCCCATTGTGGCCAGTCCGGTCAGGCCGATGGTCGCTCGTGGGTCGGTGGACATGCAGCGAATCTACGTCCGAGGTCCTGGTCGGGGCCTGCTGCGTGCCACCGTCCGGACCACGTGAGGACCGGCCAGCCCGAGGTAGGTGTCCACCGGGGGCGTGCCGATCCCTGCGTGGAGGGTGCCGCAGACGGTCGGGTCGATCCGCAGGGTGCGCGCGGTGCCGGTGGCGTCGGTCAGCACCACGACGTACGACGTCGCCTCGGGGTAGAGCGGGCAGTCGGTCATGGCGCCCCGGCGGACATCGGTCGTGGCGATCGCCCGGATCGACTCCGACGCGGGGGTGCCGACCTGCCACTGGTCGACGAGCTGGCGGCGCTCGCCCACGCCGGAATAGGCGCACACGTCGGCGGCCGTGGCGGGCAGCGGCAGCAAGGGAACGGTCGACTGCCACGCCGATCCGGCGGTCTCCACGAGCAGGTCGGCGGACGCCCCGTCGCTGTTGGTCGCCCTCACCGTGAAGCGCCCGGGGCAGATGAGCGGCGTCGGAAGCGCACCGAGCGGCCCGGCCGCACCCGGCGCGTCCATCAGCAGCGTCGTCTCGAGCTGGCTGAAGAGCAGCTGGTCACGCGTGCTGCAGCCGAGGTCGCCCGCGATCTCGGCGACCCGGCCGTCCGCGAGGCCCACCTCGATCCGGAACAGGCCGGTCGGTCCCGCGAGAGGCCCGCTCGCGGCGCACACCGGGCGGTCGACCTGTGCCTGCCAGAGGCTGGTCGCGACGGCGGCGGCGAGGTCGCCGGTGATCACGCCCTGCGGGTGGCGGACGCGTTGCGTCGAGCCTTCCTCGGCCGGCGGGCAGAAGCGGACCCACGTCGCCTCCCGGCTACCGATCGCGCTCGTGGGCGCGTCGGAGGCGGCCACGCAGTCGGTGTCCGGTCCGGTGGCCGCGGGGGCGTCGTCAGCCATCAGCCGGGGCGCCACGAAGGCGCCGACCACGACGAGCGCGACCGCGATGCCGGCGCCGACCCAGCGTCGAGGTTGGGTGCTGCTCGGCGTCTCGTCGTCCATCGGTCCCCCCGACTCTCGTGGCCCCATCCAACACGACGGGTGGCTCCCACCAGGACGCCGCCGCGCGGCGGATGGTTCCGCGGATCGTCGGTAAGTCGGCGTCCGGGACCTCGCGGCAGTAGGCTCCTCTGTCTGCCCGGGGCCAGCGGCAGGCGCATCAGGGGATGTCATCGGGGGATGAGGAGCGGGTGTGAGCGAGGAGCTCGAGGCGCGGGAGATCGCGGCGGAACAGCAGTACGTCGACGAGGTCTACGTCCAGCTCGAAGCGTCCACCCAGAATGCGAAGGCGCTCGCTGCCGAGGGGCACATGCGTGGCAAGCTGGAGCACGAGGGTGGCCTCGTCGAGCGTGACGCGATGGTCTTCCAGGCCGCCAAGCGGATCGCGCAGCTCGACGCCGCCCACGAGGGACTCGTCTTCGGCCGCCTCGACATCGACGCGGCCACCGACCCGCTGCCTCGCTACATCGGGCGCATCGGCGTGCGCAACGCCGACCGCGACGTGCTGCTGATCGACTGGCGTGCGCCGGCCGCCGGGGTGTTCTACCAGGCCACCGCCGCGACCCCGCTGGGCGTCGTACGACGTCGCGTGCTGCGCTCGCTGCACCGTACGGTCATCGGCGTCGAGGACGAGCTGCTCAATGACCAGGCCGAGACAGAGCTGCCGATCGTCGGGGAGGGGGCGCTGATGGCGCAGCTCTCCCGCGCCCGCGACCGCTCGATGCACTCGATCGTCGCCACCATCCAGGCCGAGCAGGACCGGGCGATCCGCGCCCCGGAGAAGGGCGTCGTCCTGATCACCGGGGGCCCCGGCACCGGCAAGACGGTCGTGGCCCTGCACCGCGCCGCGTTCCTCCTGTACGGCGACCGCCGCCGTTACGAGACCGGCGGGGTGCTGGTCGTCGGTCCCTCCGGTGTCTTCATGCGCTACATCGAGCGGGTGCTGCCCTCGTTGGGTGAGACCGCGGTCGCGCTCCGCTCGCTCGGCGACGTCGTCGACGGGCTCAAAGCCAGCCGGCGTGACGACCCGCGGGTCGCCGAGGTCAAGGGCGCCGTCGAGATGGCCGAACTGCTGCGCCGTACCTCGCGCCAGTCGGTGCCGGGCGCACCCCGGGAGTTCCGCACGTTCTACCGTGACGATGTCCTGCTCCTCAGTCCTCGCGAGCTCGGCCAGGTCCGGCGTCAACTGCTCTCGATGGGTCCACGGAACCGCACCACCACCAAGGTCGCCTCGACGCTGATCGACCACTTGTGGCGCCAGGTGAAGTCCGAGCGGGCGCGCGAGCGCACCAAGGAGGACTTCGCCGACGAGATGCGTACCGACGACCGGTTCCTCGACTTCGCCGCCTCCTGGTGGCCGGTGCTCGACGCCGCGACGGTGCTTGGCTGGCTCAAGGACACCGACCTGCTCACCCGGGTCGCCGAAGGCGTGCTCGAGGACGAGGCTGTCCGACTGCTCACGAAGTCGTGGGGCGAGGACCTCTCGGTCGACGACATCCCGCTGATCGACGAGCTGCGCTACCTGCTCGGCGACCCGCCGCTGGTCAACGACGCCGACGAGGACCCGTTGGCCCTCGCCGACTCCTCGCTCTCCGAGCTGACCCTTGCGACCGAACGTGAGTGGGGCGGCCAGCGGTCGTGGACCCCGCCGACCAACCGGGTCGAGGACGACGGCTACGCGCACGTCCTGATCGACGAGGCGCAGGACCTGACGCCGATGCAGTGGCGGATGGTCGGACGTCGCGGACGGACGGCCACCTGGACGATCGTCGGCGACCCGGCGCAGTCGTCGTGGCCAGTGCCGGCGGAGGCGAACCGGGCCCGCGCCGCGGCCCTCGGTGAGAAGGCGCTCCACGAGTTCCACCTCTCCACGAACTACCGCAACTCTTCGGAGATCTACGCCTTCGCTGCTGAGTACGCCGAGCGTGTCGGTCTGCACGCCGACCTGCCGAACGCGGTCCGCTCTACCGGGATCGAGCCGCGGCACGTGGTCGACGTCGACCTGGAGGGAGCCACCCGGCAGGCGTTGGCGGAAATGGTCGGCAACGTCGAAGGCACCGTTGGCATCGTCGGACCAGTGGCGCGACGTGCCGAGATCAGCACGTGGGTTGCGGGCTGGCCGGAGACCGACACGATGACAGCGGGTGATGACGCCCGGGTGGTCGTCCTGACCGGCCTGGACACCAAGGGCCTCGAGTTCGACGCGATCGTCGTCGTCGAGCCGACCGAGATCGAGAACGAGTCGCCGACTGGCAGGGCAACCCTGTACGTCGTCTACACCCGGGCCACCCAGCAGATGGTGACGGTCTCCTCCCAGGCCTGATCAGTGCCGAAACTCTCGGCGCGGGTCGAGTGCTGGAAGTGGTTCCAGGAACCCGCAATACCCGTATCTGCGGTCGTTCAGGACATTTCGCAGGATCTACTTTTCCGACGACTTTCTGTGTACTTTCGGCCAATGAGCCCTCACCGACCCCGGCTCCGCCCGGTCCGTAATTGGCTGCTGGCCGCCCTGGTCGCCGCTCTCTCCTTCGCCCTCGCCGGTTGCGGCGGCAGTGCCATCTCGCCGGAGGTGGCCGGACGGGCGAACGCGCTGATCTCGGGCAACGGTGGCAGTCAGGCGACGCGCACCGGTGACACCGCCGTGAGCCCCACCGACGACGGGGTGATTGCCCCGACCGACGACCCTGGCATCACCGACAGCCCGACCAGCGGTCCTGGCGTCGGCGGCGTCCCTGGTGCCAGCGACAACCCGACCAGCGGTCCTGGCGCCCCGCCGGCTGGGCCGAAGGGAGCGTCGTGCGCCGGGTTCAAGAACGGGCCGGGCATCACCAACACCACGATCCGGATCGGCAACGCCTCCGACATCAGCGGTCCGGTGCCAGGGCTGTTCACTGCGACCCAGCAGGCAACGCGCGCGTACGTGGCCTACTTCAACAACTCGGGGGCCACCATCTGTGGCCGGAAGCTCGAGCTCGACCTGTACGACAGCAAGACCGATGCCGGCGGCGACCAACAGGCCTACGCGAAGGGGTGCGAGAACAACTTCGCGATGGTCGGCTCGATGTCAGCTTTCGACTCCGGTGGAGCGAGGACCGCCGAGCAGTGCGGGCTCCCGGATGTCCGTGCGATCGCTACGACGGTGGCCCGCGGCACCTGTACGACCTGTTTCGGGGCGCAGCCGGCCGGACCGCAGGCGTTCCAGAACGCCGTGCCGGACTTCATCAAGCGACGTACCGGCGGGCAGAAAGCCGCCTTCCTCTACATCTCCATCGGTGCCGCGTCCGCGAACGGAAAGAGCCAGCTCAAGCACTCCCGGGCCCGCGGGATCAACTACATCTACGAGAGCGGCATCGACGTCGCCGACTTCAACTACTCGCCGTACGTGCAGAAGATGAAGGATGCCAAGGTCGACTCGGTGCAGTTCATCGCGGCGGCGCCGCAGTTCGCGCGGCTGGCACAGTCGTTCGTTTCGAACGGGTACAAGCCGAAGCTCTTCCTGCTCGACCCGTCGGCGTACAACGACGAGTACCCGAAGCTGGCGGGCGCCGCTGCCAAGGGCACCGTGGTGTTCCTGAACTTCGTCCCGTTCGAGGAAGCGGCCAGCAGCCGGGAGCTGACGCTGTACATGCAGTACCTGCAGCAGGTCGTCCCTGGAGCGGAGCCCACGTTCTTCGGCCTCTTTGCCTGGTCCTCGGCGCGGCTCTTCGTCGAGGAGGTGACCAAGCTGGGTGGGAAGCTCACCCGGGCGTCTCTGGTCGAGGCGATGCGTAAGGTCGACAACTGGACCGGCAACGGCATGCACGCCCCGCAACACGTGGGGTCGAAGAAGATCGGCGACTGCTGGCGGTTCATCGAGTGGACGGGCAGCGCGTGGGTGCCGATCGAAGGCCGCAAGTACCAGTGCCGGGGGCTGACCACCGGCTGAAGGTCCCGCGCCGCCAGACTTGATGCGGGCGCAACACCGGAGGACTTCCGTCGTCCCATGGATCGTCCGCACGTCATCGTGCTGTTCGGCGCGACCGGTGACCTGGCACGACGCAAGCTGCTGCCGGGCGTCGAAGGACGGTTGACTTGCTGGTTGGGGTGCGGGCGGAGCCCACGCGGGGGTTCACCGACCTCAGCGGGCTGGGTGTTGGTGCGGTACCCGGCCACCTCGCACCCAAGATTCAGGAGGCTCAAGACCTCGGTCTATCGAAGGTCCGTCAAAGGGAAACGCCACCTACTCCTGCACCGGAACCTTCCGCTGCGGCCAGGTCGAGGCGTCCCGGAGCACCCGGTCCCCGAGCGGGGCGGCCAGTTCGAGTGGTTGCGATACAGGCGGGTTGCCATGACAGTTGGCACCGCCAACGACGGCCTTGCTCGTCCAGGAGACGACAACGGTGGTATCGGTCTCGACGATGGTCGGCTCCAGGAGGAACGGCCGCGGGTCGCGCGCGCCCGTGCACTCGACCTCACCCACCGTCGCGGTCAGGCGGGTGGACAGCGGATCGGTCCTCCTGACGCCGTACACCCGCACCCACTGCTGGCCCGGGTCCAGCACCGGGGCCAAGCCGCGGCAGTCGCCCCAGCCCGACGCCCGCCAACCGTCGCCCTCATGCTCCAGGTACACGACCTGCCCGGTCCTGCCGGGACCACGAGCGGACCAAGGCCCGGTCGCCACCGCGATCCGGTCCGGCTCCTCGGCCAGCACGAACCAGGGCGCCTCGTCGATGTCGACGCCCTGGAGCGCCTGGGGCGCGTCGATCCCGGCACGCTCCACCAGGTCCACCAGCGCGGCCCTCACCTCGTAGACCGGGGTGTTGCTTTCGATGCCGCCTTCCATCGCTTCCGCTGGCCACGCCATGATGCCGCGTCCGCAGGTGAGTCGCGGTGCGGATTCGACCTCGGTCGCTGCTGGAGAAGTCTTGGAGGGGTCGGGTGTTCCGGCCCCCGACGGCTCGGCGTCGTCGCACGAAGAGAGCAGCAACACCGCGAGCGCAGAGACGACAACCCGGACGGCGAGCATCGGTCGGTCCATGGCGGTCAGACGCGGTTCCAGCGCCCTCGGTTCCATTGGCGAACGCTAGGGCACGGTGCGCCCTAGACGACCTCGGTGCCGTGCTCGAGAAGGTCGAGGATGTCATCAGCCTGGTAGAGCGCTGACTTCCGATGTTTTCCGGTCGCGGCCTTGACGATGCCGACTGACTCCAGTTGCTTGACCAGCTTCTGTGCGGAGACTGTGGAGACGTTGAGGTTGTCGGCGAGGAACCGAGCCGAGACGACGGGGTACTCGATGACCAGGTCAACGGCGCGATGGATCGAGGAGTCAGACCGGAACCCCGACACAGAGTGCCTCCAGCGCTGGTGAACGGCGACGGCAGCGAGTCGGAGCCGTTCCGCTGCTGACACCGAAGCACTCACGTAGCCCAAGAACTGGGGTAGGTAGAGACGCAGGGCCCGAGCGCGGTCGTCGCCGTCGTACCGGTAGTTGGTCAACCCTCGGACGTATCCGTCCACGTCGTCGCGGAGAACGGTGGACAGGGGGATCACGCCGCCGTCCATCAAGCCTGCGCGCTTGAGGACTCCGTGGAACAGTGCCCTTCCGACGCGGCCGTTGCCGTCCTCGAACGGGAGAATGGTCTCGAACTGAGCGTGGATGATGGCGGCCTGCACCACAGGCAGGTCGCCCGAGGTGTTTGCGTAGTGGAGAAGGTCGTCCATGGCGGGGCGCACCAGCGTGGCCGGCGGGGCCGCGTAGTCGGCGTTGAACTGGTTGCTGCCGCCGATCAACACCTGCTCGTTCCGGTAGCCGGGGCGATGCCACGGGAGTAGATCGTGGTGGATCTCCAGCACGTTCTCGTGCGTCCAGGCACCGACTCCGAGGACCTCGATCGCGTCCTTCATGGAGTGCACGTTGCGGAGGATCGACGTGGCGGTGTGAGATGCCGCCGTGTCACCGATCTGGGCGATCGCGATCGCCCGGGCGCTTTCCCGGATGCCCTCGATCCAGGAGGAGGAGATGGATTCGGAGCGGATCATGGTGGAGTACAGGATGGGAAGCGGGTTGGCTCTGAGTCGCTCACCGAGGCGGCCGAGGGCAACGGACACGTCGGCGGCATACTCCAGCACCTCCCCGTCCAACGCGTTGGATACCGAGGCGAGGAGGTCCGGGTGGTAACGGAGGTAGCTGCCGCCTTGCCGATCGGCGCGGGTACGCCCGGCGAAGTCAGGCGAAACGTGCACCCGTTCCCAGTGCGCCATCGTTGTCTCCGCTCGGATGAGAGTTAATCTTATATTGATAAGGTTAACTCATCGAACGCTAGACCAACTGATCCAATGCCAACGTCAACGCCGTCGCCGCCAGCGCCGTACGGCTCGGGTTCACTGCGTGGCACTTCTCCAGCGCCACCCGGATGGTCCGGGACACGTCGCCGAGGATGACCTCGTCGGTGACCTCGCCCTGGCCGCCCATCAGCAGCGTGAATGCCCGCGCCATCCCGCAGTTGGCGATGAAGTCGGGGATGACGCCGATGTTCCGGTCGGCGTACTCGTAGATCGGACCGTAGAAGATCTCGCTGTCCGCGAACGGCACGTTGGCGCCCGCCGAGATCAGCTCGAGACCGCCGGCGCGGAGCCGTTCGACCTGGTCGAAGGTGACCAGCCGGGACGCTGCGCAGGGTAGGAAGATCTCGGCCTCGGTGTCCCAGATCCGGGCGTTCACCTCGTCGAACGGCACCAGGTTCGCGGCGCGCAGCCCGTTGCCGGACTTGCCGAGGAACAGCGCGTGCACCTCCTCGGCGGTGAAGCCCTCGGGGTTCAGCAGGCCGCCGTCGCGGTCGATGATGCCGACGATCCGCGCCCCCGCCTGCGCCAGGTAGTACGCCGCCGCCGAGCCCACGTTTCCCCAGCCCTGGACGATGACGCCCTTCCCACGGACATCCTGCCCGCGAACACTCTGACCCTCGGCGTACGTCGCGTAGTAGTGCACCACCGACTCGGCGACGCCCCACCCGGTCACCAGGTCGGCGATCGTGTACTTGGCCTCCCGGTCGGGCGTGAACCGCGGGTCCTCGACGACCTTCGACACCCCGAGCCGCAGCATCCCGACCCGCTGCACCAGCTCGCGCTCGTCCGCGGTGAAGTGGCCGTTGACGATGCCCTGCTGCGGGTGCCACAGCCCGTACCGCTCGGTGAGCGGGATGACGTCGTGCAGCTCGTCGACGTTCAGGTCGCCTCCCGTGCCGTAGTACGCCTTCAGCAGCGGCGTGACCGCCTTGAACCAGCGGGCGAGTACGCCGTCGCGGCGTGGGTCGGAGGGGTCGAAGTCGATCCCGGACTTGGCGCCGCCTATCGCCGGGCCGGAGACGGTGAACTTGACCTCCATCGTCTTCGCCAGCGCCTCGACCTCGCCTCGGTCCAGGCCGGAGCGCATCCGGGTGCCGCCGCCGGCCGCGCCGCCGCGCAGCGAGTTGATCACCACCCAGCCCTTGGCTGGCGTCTCGGCGTCGTTCCACTCGAAGACGATCTCCGGCGGCTTGGCCTCGAAGCGGCCGAGGAGCTCCTTCAGCGAGCTCCCCTGCGTGGTGGTGGTCATGACTCTGTCTCCTTGATGAAGGTCTCCTCGATGAAGGCGGGCGCGATCCGGCCGGTCGCCTCGCCGAAGCCGATCCGGGTGCCGTCGGCACCGGGGGCGGTCGCCCGCAGGACGACCATGTCGCCGTCGCCGAGGAAACCCTCGCCGCGCTCGATCAGCGAGCCGACCTGGTCCTTCGCGGGACCCGAGACTGTCCCCGACGCGAACAGGTCGCCGGTCCGGGTGGGGGCGCCGTTGACCGTGAGGTGAGCCAGCATCTGCGCCGGGGACCAGTACATCGAAGCGTACGGCGGCCGGCTGATCACCTCGCCGTTCAGCTCGACCTCCAGGGTGATGTCCAGCCCCCAGGGCGCCTCCAGCGCGAGGTACGGCAGCGGCGCCGGCTGCTGGTCCGGGGTGGCGACCCGGGCGGCGTCCAGGGCCGCGAGCGGGACCACCCACGCCGACATCGTCGAGGCGAACGACTTGCCCAGGTGCGGGCCGAGCGGCACGTACTCCCAGGCCTGGATGTCGCGCGCGGACCAGTCGTTGAAGAGCACCACGCCGAAGAGGTGGTCCTCGGCGGCGGTGGTCGGGATCGAGGTCCCCATCGCGTTGCCGACCCCGACGACGAAGCCCACCTCGGCCTCGATGTCGAGGCGCAGCGACGGCCCGAACTCCGGCGCCGTCGAGCCTGCCGAGACCCGCTGGCCGTTGGGTCGGACCACATCCGTACCGGAGACGACGACCGAGCCGGCCCGGCCGGTGTAGCTGACCGGCAGGTGCTTCCAGTTCGGCAGCAGCGGGTCCGGGTTGTCCGGCCGGAACAGCCGACCGAGGTTCGACGCGTGCTGCTCGGAGGCGTAGAAGTCGACGTAGTCGGCGACCTCGAAGGGCAGGTGCAGGGTCACGTCGGCCACCGGGTGGACGCCGTCCGCGGGGAGCCCGTCCGTCAGGGCTGCAGTGATCGCGGTGCGGACCGCGTCCCAGCGCTCCCGGCCCTGGGCCATGAACGCGTTGAGGCTGGGTCGGGCGAAGACGTCGTCGTCGAGCAGCGACGCCAGGTCGACGACGTGGTCGCCCAGTCGGGTCGCCACTCGTGGAGCGGAGCCGTCGACGGAGTAGACGCCGTAGGGGAGGTTCGTGAGGCCGAACAGGCCGCCCTCGGTGCTCATCGAGCCCCCACCGGGTCGAGCAGCCCGAGGCCGGTGAGTTCGGCGACCGGCTCGTCGATGCTGCAGGTCCCGACCGAGCCGAGCAGCACCTCGCCCGCGGGCACCGGGACTCGGGCCGGATCCCGTTCCGCGAGCACGGCAGCGACCTCGTCGACGCCGGCGCCGCCCTGGGCCGCCGCGGTCGCGGCCAGCAGGTTGAGGATGCCGTGCTGCTCGAAGCCGGTGGACGGGTCGGTGTTGCGCAGCGGGTGGTGCAGCCCGGCGGTCGCCTTGAACGGCACCCCGGCGGCGGTGAGGTCCACCACCGCGGCGGCGAGCTCAGCCTCGTCGGGGTACGCCTCGGCCCGGGTGCCGCCGGTACGCAGCTTGGCCCGGTACGACGTCCCGGCCAACGCGGCGATGACCGCTCCGCGCCGCTCGTCGCGGGGGAGTTCGACGTACACGGTGACGCCCGCGGGCTCGCAGATCGCGTCCCGCAGTTCGGCGATGCCCGCGTCGGCGACCTCGAGCGCAACCAGCCGGACGCCGTCCAGGGCCTCGACCTGAGTGATCGCTGCGGCGGCCCCTATGGCGTCCGGTACGACGACCGCGATGTCCAGTGGGCCGGCGCCGGTCAGGCCGGACAGGTCGGCGAGCGCGACCACCAGCGGACCGACGAGCCGGGCGTACGGCGCCGCCCGGTGGGCGTGGTGCGCGGTGATCGCGTCGGCCAGCGGAAGGTTGCCGGGTGGGAAAATCGCGGCGTCGTCGAAGGTGAGGATCACTGCTGCCCCCGGCTCCACGAGGTCAGGTAGATGCCGTCGTCGACGGCGCGGCCCGCTTCGCCGAGGTCGAGGGGGCGGAAGGTGTCGACCATGACTGCGAGCTCGTCGAAGAACTCCACCCCGATGGACTTCTCGTAGGCCCCCGGCTGCGGACCATGGCTGTGCCCACCGGGGTGCAGGCTGATCGAGCCCGGCCCGATCCCGGAGCCCTTCCGCGCCTCGTAGTCGCCGGCGACGTAGAACATCACCTCATCCGAGTCGACGTTCGAGTGGTAGTACGGCACCGGGATCGCGAGCGGGTGGTAGTCGACCTTGCGCGGCACGAAGTTGCAGATCACGAAGTTGTGGCCCTCGAAGACCTGGTGCACCGGCGGCGGTTGGTGGACCCGGCCGGTGATCGGTTCGAAGTCCGCGATGTTCAGGACGTACGGGTAGAGGCAGCCGTCCCACCCGACCACGTCGAACGGGTGCTGCGGTACGACGTGCACGGTGCCGGCGAGGCCGCCGGGGCCGGGACCGCGGTGCTTCACGTAGACCTCGACGCCTGCTTCGTCGACGAGCAACGGCTCCGTCGGCACCCGCAGGTCGCGCTCGCAGTACGGCGCGTGCTCCAGCAGTTGCCCGTACCGCGACAGGTAGCGCTTGGGCGGGGCGATGTGGCTGTTCGCCTCGACGATGTAGAGCCGCAGGGCCGACTCGCCCGTCGGCACCCAGCGGTGCGTGGTGGCGCGCGGCAGGATCACGTAGTCGCCTTCGCCGACCTCGAGTGCGCCGAAGACCGTCTCGACGACAGCGGTCCCGGCCTCGACGTACACGGCTTCGTCGCCGATGCCGTTGCGGTAGAGCGGCGATGCTTTGCCGGTGACGACGTAGCTGATCCGGACGTCGCCGTTGCCCAGAACCAACCGGCGCCCGGTGACCGCGTCGGTGTTGGCCCAGGCGTGGCCGTCCCAGAGATCGTGCAGCGTCAGGTGCCGCGGGATCAGCGGGTGGTTGGGGGTGGTGGCCTGGTCGGGGAGGTCCCAGACCCGGGCCTCGAGGATCGCCGACGGGATGTGCCGGTGGTAGAGCAGCGAGGAGTCCGAGGAGAAGCCCTCCTCGCCCATCAGCTCCTCGAAGTAGAGCGCGCCGTCAGGGCCGCGGTGCTGGGTGTGCCGCTTCGGCGGTACGGCGCCGATCCGCTGGTAGTGCGCCATGGCTAGAAGTTCCCCCGCTTCTCCTGCTCGCGTTCGATCGCCTCGAAGAGAGCCTTGAAGTTGCCCTTCCCGAAGCCGAGTGAGCCGTGCCGCTCGATCAGCTCGAAGAAGATCGTCGGCCGGTCACCGAGCGGCTTGGTGAAGATCTGCAGCAGGTAGCCGTCCTCGTCGCGGTCGACCAGGATGCCGCGCTTCTGCAGGTCTTCGACGGGCACCCGCACCTCGCCGATCCGGGCTCGCAGCTCCGGGTCGGAGTAGTAGGAGTCCGGGGTGGCCAAGAACTCGATGCCCTCGGCCCGTAGGGCGTCGACGGCGCGGAGGATGTCGCTGGTGGCGAGCGCCAGGTGCTGCGCACCAGGCCCGTTGTAGAACTCCAGGTACTCGTCGATCTGCGACCGCTTCTTCGCCACCGCCGGCTCGTTGAGGGGGAACTTCACCCGGTGGTTGCCGTTCGCCACGACCTTCGACATCAGCGCCGAATATTCGGTGGCGATGTCGTCGCCGATGAACTCGGCCATGTTGGTGAACCCCATCACCCGGCGATAGAAGTCGACCCAGTCATCCATCTTGCCGAGCTCGACGTTGCCGACGACGTGGTCGAGCGCCTGGAAAAGACGCCGTGGAGCGCCCTCGCGCCGGACGTACGTCGAGGTGCGGGCGACGTACCCGGGCAGGTACGGACCGTCGTACCGGCTGCGATCGACGAGGGTGTGCCGGGTGTCGCCGTACGTCGCGATCGCCGCCAGCCGCACCGTCCCGTGCTCGTCGGTGACATCGTGCGGTTCTTCGAGCACCCTCGCGCCGACCGCGTGTGCCTGGGCGATGCACCGGTCGACGTCCGGCACCTCGAGGGCGATGTCGATGATGCCGTCGCCGTGCTTGCGGTGGTGGTCGAGCAGCGGGCTGCCCGGGTCGACTCCGCCCTTGACCACGAAGCGCACTGCGCCGCTCTTGAGCACGAAGGCCACGTGGTCGCGGTTGCCGGTCTCCGGCCCCGCGTAGGCGACCAGGTCCATGCCGAAGGCCGAGACGAAGAAGTGCGCCATCTGGGTCGCGTTGCCGACCACCCAGACGCACGCGTCCCACCCGGTGACGGGGAACGGGTCCTGCGCGTCGTCGTACTCGACGAGGCCGACGAGCTGCTTGAGGGTGGCCAGGTCGAGCTCGGCGAGGCGCTCCTCGCTGGTCAGGGTGTCTGCGAGGTCCATGGGACGAGGACACCATCGCAGGGGATCAGCGGCAACATGCCCATCTCGGAGTGCTCAAGATGCACACTTATGCTAGACCAGGTACGCGAGAACTAGACAATCTGATAAGCAGGGATCATGCCGTCACCGACCACGCTCGACGAGATCGATATCGCGCTGCTCACCGCGCTGACCGAGCACCCACGCGCCGGAGACCTGGAGCTCTCCCGGCAGACCAAGGTCGCGCGCGCCACGGTCGCAAGCCGGCTGCGCCGGCTGGTCGAGGCCGGAGTGATCGCGGACTGGGACCCGACCCTCGATGTAGTCGCCGCAGGTTACGAGGTCCAGGCTTACGTCTCCCTGGAGATCGCCCAGGGTGCGCTCGACGACGTCGCCCGCGACCTCGCCGAGATCCCCGAGGTCCTCGAGGCTTACGTCACCACCGGGACCTCCGACGTGCTCTGCCGGGTCGCGACCCGATCGCACCCGGAGCTCCAGGCGACGCTGGTCCGGATCGATCAGTCTTCCTCGGTGGTGCGCTCGACCAGCGTCGTCGTGCTCTCAGTGCTGATCGCCCCGCGGATGCTGCCGCTGCTGGCCAGCGGTGAGCCGCTGCCGAGCCCGCGTGCCCCGGCGTACCGCCGATCCTGACTTGCGTCATCGAGTGCTGGGGTAACAATGGGGGTGACGGTCGCACCACCCCCGCGGTCGTCAGGCAACGACGAAACGGACCACCCATGTTCGAAGAGGCTCAGCTCTACTCACCCGTGACCACCGACGAGCACGGCGCGGTCACCGTGCACCTGGTCGAGGGCCACCCCGGCCTGGAAGACCCCGAGTATCAACGGCGTCGCAACGGGATCGCGGCCGCAGCTCTGGCCTGGGAGCCGGGTACGCCGACCCCGCACATCGACTACACCGAGACCGAGCACGAGGTGTGGCGAACCGTCTGCGAGCACCTCGCTCCGCTTCACGATCAGTACGCCTGCAAGGCTTTCCGGGAAGCGGTGCACGCCCTGGACCTTCCGCGCGACCGCGTCCCGCAGCTCGACCAGGTCTCGGCCGGGCTCGCCCCGTTGACAGGCTTCTCCTACGTGCCGGCGCCGGGCATCGTGCCGCTGGAGGAGTTCTACGGCTCGCTGGAGGACGGCGTCTTCCACTCAACCCAGTACCTGCGCCACCACGCGGCGCCGCTCTACACCCCAGAGCCCGACATCCTGCACGAGGTGATGGGCCACGGGAACCTGCTCGCCGATCCCCAGGTCGCCGAGCTCAACCGGCTCGCCGGGGCGGCGGCCCGTCGGGTCACGACGCCGGAAGCCCTCAAGGCGGTGGCCGACGTCTTCTGGTTCACCGTCGAGTTCGGGGTGCTCTGGGAAGAGGGCGAGCTGCGCGCGTACGGCGCCGGCATCTTGTCGTCGTACGGGGAGATCGAGGAGTTCCGGTCGATGGAAATCCGCCCGCTCGACTTCGCCGCGATGGCGACCATCGACTACGACATCACCCACTACCAGCAGGTGCTCTTCGCCGCTGAGTCGTTCGACCACATGGTCGCGGAGGTGGGCGCCTTCTTCGCCGACTGCGACGACGACACCCCGGGGCGGCTCGGGGTCCGCTGAGCCTCAGGGAGCCCAGTCGCCCAGGTACGTCGGCACCACCGGCTCGCCGCGCAGGTCCGGTGCCGGCACCGGCTCGCCGTACGACGACACGATCGGCAGCACGCCCGCCCAGACCGGCTCGTCCAGGTCCTCGACCGGGTCATCCGGCGGACCGGCGCTGAGCTTCACCGACCACTCGGTCAGCGGCAGCGCCAGCACCATCGTCTGGGCTAGTTCATTGGCGTGCGGGGGACGCAGGGTGTCCCAGCGCCCGGGCATCCAGGCCTCGCTCATCGCCCGCAGCGCGGCCGGCTTCTCGTCGGCGGTCAGCGCGACCGGGACGCCGAAGACCATCGCGGAGCGGTAGTGCATCGAGGACTCGAAGGCCGAGCGAGCCAGCACCATCCCGTCCAGCAGCGTCACCGTCACGCAGACCTCGGCGCCGCCGGCGAGGGTGCGGAAGAGCCGGCTCCCGGTGTTGCCGTGCAGCAGCAACCGGTCGCCGTCGCGAGCCGAGGCGACCGGGATGTTCACCGGGCTGTCGTCCTGGACGAACGCGACGTGCGCGACCCGGGCCGCGTCCAGGACCGCGTGCAGGTCCGCCGGGTCGGTGGCGGCCTTCTCGGGGATCCGCTGGATCTGGGTGCGCTCGGACATGCGCTGATTGTGGGTGCTGGGCCCGGTCTGCGGCCAGGGGGTTTCGAGGCCGGCGCCCGGGCGCCGGCACCTCAACCAGCGGGGTGGCGCCAGGGCGCCGGCACCCTCCCGGTGTCTCGCGGCGGCAAAAGCGCTCCGGCGGACCCGGGTGGCGTTGGTAGCGTCACCGCATGAACGCCAGCCAGCCCGCCGCTACTGCCGCTGCGAGGGACGCCCTCGCCCAGGTGATGGGGCAGCAGGCGTGGGCGGTCATCCGGGTGCGCGACAGCGAGACGGTCACCGTGGTCGGGGGCCCGCTGGTGCCGACCGAGATGCTCGCCGACATCCCCGTCGTTGAGGGCCTCCCGGCTCCCGGGCGCCGCTTCGACACCCTCGTCGCGGTGCCGTTCCGGCAGATCGCCGAGCGCGGGTACGACGTCCACGACGACGGCGCCCCGCTGGCCGTCGTACAGATCGAGTCCGAGGCCGAGGTCCCGCTGGCCGACCTGCTCGCGGCGTTGCCCGACGAGACGATCGGATTCACCGACCGCGGCGGCTTCGAGACCGACGACGACACCTACGCCGGCACCGTCGAGCGGATCATCGCCGACGAGATCGGCAACGGCGAGGGCGCCAACCTGGTGATCGGCCGGCACTACCGCGCCCAGCTCGACGGCTGGGATGCGGCGAAGGCGCTGACCGTTCTCCGGCGGCTGCTCGAGAACGAGCGCGGCGCCTACTGGACCTACTGCTTCTGGACCGGTGACCGGTTCCTGATCGGCGCCTCGCCGGAGCGGCACGTCAGCGTGCACGCGGGCGCCGTCCGGATGAACCCGATCTCCGGCACCTTCCGGCTGCCCAAGAAGCACAGCCCGGAGGCGTCTGCTGACCTCAAGGGAAAGCTGCTCGACTTCCTCGCCGACGAGAAGGAGATCTACGAGCTCTTCATGGTCGTCGACGAAGAGCTCAAGATGATGTGCGAGATCTGCCACGAGGGCGGTCAGGTGCTCGGCCCGTTCCTCAAGCCGATGACCCACCTGGTGCACACCGAGTACCTGCTCGCCGGTCGCACCCACCTCGACGTCCGGGACGTACTGCGGATGAGCATGTTCGCTGCCACCGTCACCGGCGCCCCGGTCGAGAACGCGTGCAAGCTGATCAAGGCCTACGAGGCCGAGGGGCGCGGGTACTACGCCGGGGCCCTCGCGCTGATCGGCCGCGACGAGAACGGCGCCCAGACCGCCGACTCCCCGATCTTGATACGCACCGCCGACGTCTCGCCGACCGGCGCTCTCAAGGTCACCGCCGGAGCCACCCTGGTCCGCGACTCCGACCCGCACTCGGAGGTCGCCGAGACCGCGGCGAAGGCCGGCGGCATCCTCAGCGCGTTCGGCCTGGTGCCCGCCGCCGTCGGCGAGCCCTCGCAGATCGAGGACCTGGCCCACGACGAGGACGTGCTGATCGCGCTGAACTCGCGCAACCAGCGGCTCTCCAAGTTCTGGCTGACCGACCAGGGCGGCGCAGCCCCGGCTCCCGAGCTCGCCGGTCGTACCGTGGGCATCCTGCACGGCGAGGACGACTTCGCGAACATGCTGCACCACGTCTTCGCGGTGCTCGGCATGAAGCCGACGATCATCCGGCACGAGGACTTCAAGCCAGGCGGCTTCGACGGCTTCGACCTCGCGGTCGTCGGGCCAGGGCCGGGTGACCCGCGCGATGAGTCCAACCCGAAGATCGCGACGTTCCGCGGAGCGGTCGACGGTCTGCTCGCCGGGAGCACCCCGTTCCTCGCGGTCTGCCTGGGCCACCAGGTCCTCTGCGACCGGCTCGGGATTCCCCTTGCCTACAAGGACATCGTCTTCCAGGGCACCCAGTCCGAGATCTCGATCGACGGTCGCTCGGAGGTCGTCGGGTTCTACAACACGTTTGTCGGAAGGCTCAGCGTCGGAAGGCTCAGCGTCGGCAAGATCGGTGACGGCAAGATCGGTGACGGCAAGATCGGTGACGGCTACCAGCTCCCCGACGGTGTCCGGGTCGAGACCGATGGGCCGACCGGCGACATCCACCTCGTCGCCGGCCCGCACTTCCGCGGCGTGCAGTTCCACGCCGAATCGATCCTCACCGAGAACGGCGTCGCGCTCCTGCAGCGGCTGCTCCTGGACCTGGTCGGCTGATGCCGGAGGTGTTGGTCGTCGACCACCACGACTCCTACACCTGGAACCTGGTCCACCTGGTGGCAGGCGTGACCGGCTCCTTGCCCGACGTCGTCGAGCACGACGAGCCCGGCGTCCTCGAGCGCGCCGCCCGGTACAGCCACCTGGTGCTTTCGCCCGGTCCCGGACACCCCGCGGAGGCGGCCGACTTCGCCCTCGGTCCCGCGGTCTTCGCGCTCGGGCTGCCCGTCCTCGGGGTCTGCCTCGGGATGCAGGCCCTAGTCACCGCGTACGGCGGCACGGTGGAACGGATCGAGCCGGCGCACGGCGACGTCGCCGTGATCGAGCACGACGGCACCGGGGTCTTCGCCGGCCTCCCGGATCGCTTCGACGCAGTCCGCTACCACTCGCTCGCGGCGACCGTCGTACCCGAGGACCTGCGGGTGACGGCCCGCTCGGCCGGAGTGGTGATGGGGGTCGTCCACCGCGACCTGCCGTTGCACGGCGTGCAGTTCCACCCCGAGTCGATCCTGTCGGAGCGCGGCGCGCTCCTGGTCGCGAACTTCCTGGCGGAGTCCCGATGAGTGCGCTGGAGAGGTTCCGCCGGATCGCGGCCGAGCACGAGCGCTGCTTCTGGCTCGACGGCGGCGGGTCCCAGGGGTGGTCCGGGAGCCGCTCGATCATGGGCTGGCTGGAACCGGACGACCTCTCGCTGACCTACGACGCCGTACGACGCGAGGTCGTCGAGCACCCGTCCGGCGAGGTCGTCGGCGACGACATCTTCGTGGCCGTCCAGGAGCGGCTCGACGGCGACCCGGAAACCTCCTGGGTCGGCTACTTCGGGTACGCCGCCCGCCCCGACCTGCCGGCGCGCTCGCAGCCGGGCCTGCCGGACGCGGTCTGGATGCGGACCCGGACCGTCCAGGTCCTCGAGGAGGAGACGGCGGCGCCGGTGTGGTCGCCGGCCGAGCCGGACGAGTCGACCACCCCGGACTGGTACGCCGCGGCCTTCGACCAGGTCACCGAGCAGCTGCGCGCCGGCAACTCCTACGAGGTGAACCTGACCTACCGGGCCGCGCAGGCCTCGGCCGCCGACCCGGTCGACATCTACGGCCGCCTCCGCTCCACCAACCCGGCCCCGTACGCCGGGGTGCTCCGGCACGGCGACGTCTGGCTGCTCTCCGCCTCGCCGGAGCGGTTCGCCACCATCGACCGGAACCGCCGCGTCGAGACCCGGCCGATCAAGGGCACCACGCCTCGCGGGGCCACCCCGGCCGGCGACGCCCTGCTGCGGACCCGACTGGCCACCGACCCGAAGTTCCGCGCCGAGAACCTGATGATCACCGACCTGCTCCGCAACGACCTGGCGATGGTCTGCGAGCCCGGGAGCGTCGACGTACCGAGCCTGATGGCGGTCGAGTCGTACGCCAGCGTGCATCAGCTGGTCACGACGGTGACCGGCCAGCTGCGTCCCGAGGTGGGGACCGTGCAGGCGCTCCGGGCGATGTTCCCGGCCGGGTCGATGACCGGCGCCCCGAAACTCCGCACGATGCAGATCATCGACCAGGTCGAGGACGAGCCCCGAGGGATCTATGCCGGCGCCTTCGGCTGGATCTCCGGGGACGGCCGTGCCGACCTCGGGGTGGTGATCCGGTCGCTCTACCGCGCCGGCGACGGACCGTGGCAGCTCGGCACTGGCGGCGGCATCACGGTCCGCTCCGACGTGGACGACGAGTACGCCGAGACGCTCTGGAAGGCCGCCCGCCTGCGCGCGGCCCTCTAACGGACGTCGGGGTGGTGGCGGCGGTAGTAGCGAGCCTGACGGGCACGGTTGCCGCAGCCGTCAGAGCACCACTCACGCCGCTGGTGGTTCTTGACGAAGTACAGGACGCAGCCAGGGGCCTGGCAGGCGCGAAGCTTGGCGTCCGAGCCCGCGTCGAGCAGGGTGATCGTCGCCCGGGCCAGGTCGGCGACCACTGTCGAACCTGGCTCCGCGGAGGACGCCGAGGACGCGTGCGGTTCATCGACGTCTAGCGGCCACTCCAGGACGGGCCAGGTTGGGTTGTCGGCGGCGTACCGGTTCAACGTCGCGATCGCTCGGGCAGCGTCCAGCGGTCCCACGGCGGCGCTGCGCGGATCGTCGGTACGCCGTGCGGCCACCCGCCGTACGGCATCACGAAGGGACCGAAGGTCCTCGTGCAGCGCCTCAAGCGCGGGCGCGGCGGCGGTGTCGAGCCAGCCGGTCAGCCCCGGCGTTGTCAGGTCGGCCCGATCGGCGATCGCCCGGAGCCAGGCGGCCGTTGCTGGGGGGGTGTCGAGGGCCTCGTGTACCCCATCCCGGTCAGCCCAGATGGTGTTCATCAACTCGACCGGCAACGGCTCGCCCAGCAGGGGCGCGGTCGTGGCGGGCGTTTTCACTCCCACAGACTAACGGATCACGGCTGGGTTTGCCATTTGACATCCGGTGCCGAGCAGGGCACCATTGCTAATGGTTAGAAGCGATCTAACCGTTAGTTATGGAAGGAACTCTCATGTCCCGTCTTCCCCAGGTTGACCCGGCAACTGCGACCGGCCAGGCCGCCGAACTGCTGGCCCAGGTTCAGAAGTCACTGGGCCTCACCCCCAACATGACCAAGGTGATGGCGAGCAGTCCGGCGTTGCTCAACAGCTACCTGGCACTGTCGGGGGCGCTGTCGTCCGGCGTGCTTCCGGCCGCCGTGCGGGAGCGCTTGGCCCTGGTCACAGCGGAGGCCAACGGCTGTGCCTACTGCCTCTCGGCACACACCTACATCGGCGCGAACATTGCGCACGTCGACCCGCGCGAGCTCGAGAACGCCAGGTTCGGCAAGTCCGACGACGCCCGCATCCAGGCACTGCTCGAGCTTTCGGACCAGGTCCTCGCCAGCCGCGGTGCAGTCCAGGACGATGCTCTGGACGACGCCCGGAGGGCCGGGGTTACGGATGCAGAGATCGGTGAGGTCGTGGGGAACATCGCCCTGAACGTCCTGACGAACTACTTCAACGTCCTTGCCCAGGTCGAGAACGACTGGCCCGTGGTGACGCCGCGCTCCACCGTGGCTCAGGCCTGACCGGGATCAGCGTCCTACCCACCTCGAGGAGGTCGACCATGCAGATGTCCACGCCCCGCCGAAGCTTTGGCTTCCATGACGGCGAGCTCGCGGTTCAGCGGCAAGCCGCCGTCACCGCCGCGGCAGCCCGTCTGGAAGGGATGCTCGCGCAAGCGGAACTCAGCCAGGGGGTGGCCTCCTTCCTCGCCGGCCGCACCTTCTCGGCGATGACCGCTCGTGACCACCAGGGCAGGTTGTGGACCTCACCGCTGGTCGGTGCGGCCGGCTTCCTCGAGGTGCTGGATCCGACCAGCCTCAGCGTCGGGGCGGCGCCAGGTCCGGGAGACCCGCTCCATCGGCTCGACGCGGGGCAGTCGGTAGGCCTGATCGTGATCGACTACGCACGCCGACGCCGTTTCCGGCTCAACGGAGTCCTCACGGCAACGAGCGCAAACCGGCTGACGGTTACCGTCGAGGAGGCCTTCGGGAACTGCCCGCAGTTCATCCCGCAGCGGGAGATCAGCCCGCTCGAGTCGTCGGCCGCGCCTCAGGGCATTGCTCGGGGGGTTCCTTCGCGAAATACCTGGAGCGCGGCTGACCGGGCCACGATCGCCGCGGCAGACACGTTCATCCTCGGAAGCACCCATGTCGACCACGGCAACGATGCATCCCACCGTGGCGGACCGCCCGGCTTCGTCCGGGTCGAGGGCCAGTCGCTTTGGTGGCCGGACTATCCCGGCAACAACCTGTTCAGCAGCCTCGGCAATGTGGCGCTCGATCCGGAAGTCTCACTCCTGTTCCCTGATTTCGGCACCCGGACAGCGCTGTACCTCAACGGGCTTGCCACGGTTGGCGCGGTCGAGGTCGGATCGGACGGGGACGACGCCGGAACCGGTCGGCGAGTCACGGTCACACCGCGGGCCATCGTGCGCGGCCGACTCCCCGTGGCCTCCACATCAGTGAACGCCTACCCGGCGAACCCGCCGCTGCGACGGGTCACTTCGCAGGGGGTGGCGCGATGAACGCGCCACGCCTGCCGATGCCGCCGGGACACCCGCGACTGGCAGCCGCGGGAACGAGCCGCTAGAGCACGACACCGAAGGTCAGCTCGTGCTCGCCTTCGCGTCCGAGCCGAGGGTCGCCTTCGTGGTCTGGGTCTTCCCGTCGCGGACGTAGGTGACGGTGACCTCCTCTCCGGGACGGTGGCCGCGGATCGTGGCGATCAGCGACTCCGAGCCGTCGATCAGGTCGTCGTCGACCTTGGTGATCACGTCGCCCTTCTCCAGACCGGCCCGGTCCGCGGGCCCGCCTTCCTCGACGTCACCGACCTGGGCTCCCTGGACCGCCGCGTCAGCCACGACGTCGGAGACGGTGATCGCCAGCCGCGCGTGCGTGGGCTCCTCGCCCTTGATGATCTGGTTGACGATCGGCATCACCTCGTCGATCGGGATCGCGAAGCCGAGGCCGATCGAGCCCGTGCCCGAGCCGCCCGACGTACGGATCGAGGAGTTGATGCCGACGACGCGGCCGCTCAGGTCGACCAGCGCGCCGCCGGAGTTGCCGGGGTTGATCGCGGCGTCGGTCTGGATCGCCGGGTACGTCGTCCGGTTGGAGGACTGCGGCGCCTGCTGACCCTGGCCGAACCCGAAGCCGGGGGCCTCCTGCTCGGTGGTGCTCACCGAGACCGGGCGGTTGAGCGCCGAGACGATGCCGGTGGTCACCGTCGAGTTGAGTCCGTACGGCGACCCGACGGCCACCACTGCCTGGCCCACCTTCAGGTCCGAGGAGCTGCCGATCGTCGCTGCGGTGAGGTCGTCGACCCCTTCGGCCTTGATGACGGCCATGTCGGTGACCGGGTCGGTGCCGACGACGGTCGCCTTGACGGTCTTGCCGTCGTTGAACGTCACCGTGATCGTGCCGTTCTCCCCGGCGCCGCTGACCACGTGGTTGTTGGTCAGGATGTTGCCGTCCTCGGAGAGCACGATGCCGGAACCCGACCCGGAGCCGCGGTTGCTGGAGACGTTGATCTTCACCACTGACGGGAGCACCGCGGCGGCGACCTTCTCGATCGAACCGTCCGGGACGAGCGCCGTGTTCGTTGCGTCGATCGCGTCGTTCTCGGTGACCGTCGTCGCGGGCGCGTCGTCACCCTGCCACGCGTCGTACCCGGCGGCACCGGCGACGCCGGCAGCGCCGCCGAGGACGAGGGCGCCCACCAGGACCGCTGCCGTGAGTCCTCGCCGTGCCGGGGCGACCACCGCCGGGACGGGCTGCAGGTAGGGCGGGATCGGCTGGGTCAGGCCGACGGTGTGGTCCGTCGGCTCGGCCGGGACGGACCACGGGAACTCCTCAGTGGCCCCGGCCGGGGAGGAGGGTGCGTTGTCTTCGGGGGTGGTCTGGTCCGTCATGCCTCCGAGCGTGCCCGGTGAACCTGAGAGCATTCTGTGGGCGCCCTACGACCGGCCCAAGACTTCAGTCGGAGGCGCCCTCGGGCGGCGACGGCTGGCCGGGGATGCTGAACCAGAAGCCCGCCCCACCGCCCGGGCCGGTGCCCGCTCGGGCGACGCCGCCGTGCCGTTCGGCGACCGAGCGGACAATCGAGAGCCCGAGCCCGGAGCCCGACATGCCACGCGACTCGGCCGAGCGGTAGAAGCGCTCGAAGACGTGCGGCAGGTCGTGCGCTGCAATGCCGGGCCCGTGGTCGGCGACCATCAGGGTGCCGTCGGTCAAGGTGACCATCACCGTCTCGCCGGGCGGGCTCCACTTGGCGGCGTTGTCGAGCAGGTTGGTGATCGCCCGCTCCAGGGCCGCCGCGTCACCGACCACCCACCAGGGCGAGATCCGCACGTCGAACTCGACGTCGGCGCGTCGGCGTACCCGGGACATCGCCTGCTCGAGCACGGCGGTCAACTCGACTGGCTCGACGATCGGGATGCTCGGCTCGTCGCGAGCGAGCTCAACCAGGTCGCCGATCAGGGTGGTCATCTCGCCGATCTGCGCCTGGACGTCGTCGAGCAGCTCGGACCGGCTCTCCGGGGAGAGGCCGGTGCTCGTGCCTGCCTGGGCGAGCAGGTCCAGGTTGGTGCGCAGCGAGGTGAGTGGCGTCCGGAGCTCGTGGCCGGCGTCGGCCACCAGCTGGCGCTGCCGGTGCTGCGAGGCCGAGAGCGTCCGGAGCATCTGGTTGAACGCGCTCGCCAACCGGGCGACCTCGTCGCTGCCCTCGATCGGGATCGGCTCGAGTCGTTGGGTGCGGGCGATGTCCTCGACCGCGGCGGTGAGGTGCCGGACCGGACGCAGGCCGTTGCGGGCCACCGCCCAGCCAGCCAAGCCTGCGGTGATCATGCCGGCGATGCCGACGAGCAGCATCACCAGTCCGAGCCGGTCGAGCATCCGGTCGGTCGCTTCCAGCGACTGGGCGAGCACCAGGGCCTGCCCGTCGCCGGCGTTAACCGCCACCATCCGCCAGCGTTCGCCCGAGGACCAGACAGTGCGCGCCGACTCCTCGGTCTCCCCGCGCGCGACCCGTACCTCGGGCTCGCCGACGCCGAAGGAGTCGCTGGTGTCGACGCTGAACGAGCGCGCCGGGACGGTGGTTCCGTCGACGAAGATGATCTTCACGTCGGCCGCGCCAAGTGCCCAGGACGGGATCCGCTGCGCGGCGAGGCTGTCGAGGGTGTTGGTGGCCGCGGCCTGCTCGGCCCGGGAGCGCAGCGAGTCGTCGAGCGCCCCGACGGTCTGGGTCCGAACCGTGGCGTACGCCGCGAACGCGACGACGCTGACCGCGAAGCCGACGGCCAGGGTGGTCAGCAGGGTGACCCGGCTGGCCAGGGACCGGCGGTAGTGCAGCCCCGACCACGCGGTGCTGGACGTCGGGCTCACGTGGGTTCTTCGCGCAGGACGTAGCCGACACCGCGGACCGTGTGCAGCAGCCGCGGCTCGCCCTCGGACTCGGTCTTGCGACGCAGGTAGCCGACGTACACCTCGAGGCTGTTGGCGGTGGTCGGGAAGTCGAAGCCCCAGACCTCCTCGAGGATGAAGGACCGCTCCAGCACCCGGCGCGGGCGCCGCAGGAAGAGCTCGAGCAGGGAGAACTCGGTGCGGGTCAGCACGATCGATCGGGTCGCGCGCCAGACCTCGCGCGAGGCCAGGTCCATCCGGAGGTCGGCGAACTCGAGGCGCTCGTCCGGGTCGGTCGGGTCCGGTCCGACGCGGCGCAGCAGCGCCCGCAGCCGTGCCAGCAGCTCGTCGAGCGCGAACGGCTTGGTCAGGTAGTCGTCGGCACCGGCGTCCAGTCCCTCGACCCGGTCACCGACGGCGTCGCGCGCGGTCAGCACCAGGATCGGGACGGAGTTCCCGACCGAGCGCAAAGCCCGGGTCGTCTCGATCCCGTCGAGCCGCGGCATCATCACGTCCATCACCACTGCGTCCGGGTTGGTGCTGCTGATCCCGGCCAGCGCCTCGGCGCCGTCGGCGGCCAACGAGACCGTGTAGCCGTTGAACTCCAGGGAGCGCCGCAGCGACTCGCGGACGGCGCGGTCGTCGTCGACGACAAGGATGTGGGGCTTGGCCTCAGAGCTCACGGACCAAGAATGGCACCCAGGGCTAAGAGTCGGCTGAGACCGTTGAATCCGTCCTGGTGGCTCGTCGAGTCCGGGGTTGTGGTCAACGTAAGCACCATCTCCCGCGATTCGTTGAGCCAGAAGGCCGGATTCAACGGAGTTTGCGGGCTGCGTCGCCGGCCAGTACGCCGTACCGGCCGCCGAAGAGGGCGGCGTGGACCAGCAGCGGGAAGAGTTGGTGGAGGGGTTGACGTTCCTCCCAGCCGTCGGCCAGCGGGAACTCCTCGGCGTACGCCGCAATCACCCGCGCCTGCTGCGGGAGGCCGAAGAGGGTGAGCATCGCCAGGTCCGTCTCGCGGTGCCCGCCGTACGCCGCCGGGTCCACCAGGACCCCCCACCGCTCCGCGCTCCAGACCAGGTTGCCGGACCAGAGGTCGCCGTGGATCCGGGCCGGTGGTTCCGGCGGGCCGGCCAGGTCGATGATCCGTCGTACGACGCCCTCAACCGCCTCGGCGTCGGCCGGGCTCACGTGGCCGCGATCGGTGCCGAGCCGCAGGTACGGCAGGATCCGGCGGACCGCGAAGAACTCGGGCCAAGTCTCAGTCGGTTTGTTGGGCAGCGGCAGCGAGCCGATGAAGCCGTCGGCCTCGGCCCCGAACCCGTCGGCCCCGCTCGCGTGCAGCCGGGCCAACATCCGACCCACCTCCGCGGCCGCCTCCGGGTTGGGTCGGTTGGGCTCCACCCAGCCGAGGATCAGGCAGTCGTCGTGGACGCCGAGCACCTCGGCGACCTGGGCGACGCCCGGTTCGGCGAGCCAGGCGAGCCCGCGGGCTTCGGCCTCGAAGAAGCCCTCCGGGGCGTGCGCCCGGGTCTTCATCAGCGCCGAGCGTCCGTCGCTGAGCCGCAGCCGCGTCGAGGTGCAGGTGTCCCCGCCGGCGACCGGGGTGGTGGACACGACGGCGGAGCCGAGCAGGTGCTCGGCACGCTCTGCCAGGGTCCGCATACGGGCCACGAGCGGAGGCTACGCGAACGAGCGGAGCGGGAAGGGAGCTTGCTCGGGTGCTCGCGGAGCGAGGAGCATCGAGGAGCGGAGCGACGAGCACCGATTGCCCGAACTTCCTCGAGGCCGAGTGGCCGACAGTTCGTTGACGAACGAAGTGAGGATCATGGGGATCATCCTCGCCCCGCCCGGGCAACCTGACCAGACCTCAGGCCGGGCCCAGGTCTGTGGCCCGGTCGGTGGCCCGGTCGGCGGCCAGGTCTGCGGCCAGGTCGGCGGCCAGCCGTTCGGCGGTCCGTTCCACCATCGTCAGGACGTCCGCGAAGCCCTGCGGCCCGCCGTACCAGGGGTCGGGGACGTCGGGGACCGGCGCGCCTGCCGGGACCGAGGGGTCGTAGCTGCGGAAGAGCCGGACCCGCTCGTGCCGGTCGGTGGGCAGCACGGCCAGTACGTCGTCGAGGTTGGAGCCGTCCATCACCAGGATCAGGTCGTGGTCGAACCACTCCGGTCCGAACTCGCGGGCGCGGTGCCGGGTGGCGTCGTACCCGGCGGCGGTGAGGACTGCTGCGGTGCGCGGGTCCATCCGCTCTCCGACGTGCCAGCCCGCGGTGCCGCAGCTCTCCGCGACGACGCGGCCACCGAGCCCGGCGTCGACGAGCAGGGCGTTGAGTACGACGTCCGCCGTCGGCGAACGGCAGATGTTGCCCAGGCAGACCAGGGCGACGCGGTACGCCACCGGCAGCGGGTCAGTCGGCATCGGGCAGCAGAGCTGCCGCGACGCCGGAAGCGATCGAGATCACGATCGCGCCGAAGACGGCCGTCCAGAAGCCCTCGACGTGGAAGTCGAGGCTGAAGGTCTCGGCGAGCTCGCTGGTGAGCAGCAGCATCAGTGCGTTGGTGACGAAGAGCATCAGGCCCAAGGACAGGATGATCAGCGGCAGCGAGAGCAGGTTGACGATCGGGCGGACCACCGAGGTGACCACGCCGAAGATGGCGCCGACGACCAGCAGCGTCACGATCTTGTCGGTCCGGGTCTCAGCACCCTGCAGGCTGATGCCGTCGAAGAGCCAGACTGCGGCGCCGAGGCCGAGGGCGTTGATGACCAGCCAAAGGATGAACTTCATGCACCCACCCTAGGGCGGGTCGGTGGACGCCGTGGTCGGTTCAGGTGATCGCCGGCGGACCGGTGGGGGCCGGGTGGTTCTGATCGCCCCTCGATGCCTGCGCGACCAGGATCCCGGCCACGACGGCCAGGCATCCGACCACCGCGACCGGCCCCAGGGACTCGCCGAACCAGGCCCAGCCCAACGCCGAGACACCGATCGGTTCCAGCATCGCGATCACGGTGACGGTGGTTGCGCGCACGAACGAGAGCGCGATCAGTTCGGCGAAGAACGGGACCACCGTGCCGAGCACGACGACCCAGGCGAGCACGGCCCAGAGCGGGACCCGGGTGTCGTCGAGGATGCCGAGGAGCGAGACTCGGTCAGCGAGTCCGGACCGGTCGAACCCGGTGATTGGGACGACGGCGTTGAGAACGACGGCGGCGACCCCGAAGGACCAGAGGATCACCCGCAACGGATCGATGTCGGCACCCTGCACCTCCAGGGCCGCCTCGCCGATCAGGAAGTACGCCGCGAAGCAGACCGCGGCCGCGAGCCCGGCGGCCACGCCGAGACCGTCGAAGCGCGCTCCCTGCCAGACCTCGGTCGCCGCGGCGAGCCCCACTACGGCGAGCGCGAGCCCGAACCAGAGCCCGCGACCCACGGGTGCCTTCTGGACCAGCAGTGCCCAGAGTGCCACCAGGATTGGCGCCTGGTACTCCAGCAGCAGCGCCATCCCGACCGGGAGCCGGTCGATCGCCACGAAGTAGGTCCACTGCAGGGCGGCGACGCCGATCAGACCGTGCGCGACGACCAGCACCAGCAGTCGCCCCGAGGGTGGCCGCAGCGCCGTACGACGGAACGCGGCCGCGATCGTGAGCAGGACCAGGAAGGTCATCGTGACCCGGATCGTGGTGAGCATCGCCGGATCGACCCCGGCCCGCAGCGCCACCCGGGAGACCCCGGCGTTGACGGTGAAGCAGCCTGCTCCGAGGACGACCAGGCCGACGCCGAGGGCGGGGCTCCGGGTGCGCACCTGGGCACTCTAGGGTGCCTGCTCGTCCTGGTTCGACCCGGTTTCCTGGACTAGGCCGCTCATACGGGCCCGGCTAGGACCCTTGCATCCTGGAACCGGGTGGTCCCGAATTGACTCAGAGCACCCGAGGCAAGCCCCCAGACGTTGGATCGGGCAGCAGCGCCACCCCCCCATGGTGCGTTGCCGTCACCACCGCTCCAGCGGAGCTTCGGGAGGTCCGTGCCTGCCGTCCTCGAGACCGGGCACGGGCCACGCTTGTCCTGGGCCGGTTCTCTGGGCCAGCTGTCTTAGGGCTACCCGGCAGCGGCCGGCAGCGTGAGGGTGAAGACCGCGCCGCCCGTGGAACGCGGTGCGTAGGTCACCGACCCCCCGTGTGCCCGGGCCAGGGTGTAGACGACGTGCAGGCCCAAGCCGGTCCCGGCCTCTGTGGTCCCCGAGGCGCGGCTGAACTCGCGGAAGAGTTGGTCGCGGAAGTCCTCCGGTACGCCGGGCCCGTCGTCCTCGACGTCGATGCTGATCAGGCTGTCGTGGTCCTCACTGGGACGGATCCGCAGCACCACCGGAGGCCGGCCGTACTTGTGGGCGTTGCTCAGAAGGTTGCCGATCATCTGCTCCAGCCGGATCGGGTCGACGTGGACGCGGCGGTCGTCGGTGACGACAACGGTGACGGTGTCGGGGTAGCGGTCCTGGATTACCCCGGCGACCACGGCCGCGGTCGGGATGGCGCGGGCGTCAATCCGGAGGATGCCGCGCTGGATCTGCGCGACGGTGAGCAGGTCGGCGGTGATGCTGTCGAGCATCCGGGCCTGGCGGAGCACCGAGGCCATCAGCCGGGCGCGCTGCTCCTCGTCGAGGTCGCCCGGCTCGGCGTCGTCGATCGTCTCCGCGACCGCGCAGAGCACCGCGACCGGCCCCCGGATCTCGTGCGCGGTGGTGGCGATGGCGCTGCGCAGCATCCCGACCTCGTCGGTGATGGTGCGCAGGTAGAGGAAGAGCGAGGTGTCCGAGTGGCGCAGCGTCACGTGCACCGCCGTACCGCCGATGCCGGACTCGAACTCGATGTCACCGCGCAGCCTGTTCGTCGCGAGCGAGGTCGCGATCTCCGTGGCGCACTCGAAGAGCGGGGTGCCGGCGAGCGCCTCGCCGCCGACGAGAGTGCGGGCGGCGGGGTTCATCCTCACTACCCGGTACGGCGGCTCGCACCCGACCTCGATCACCGCGAAGGGAGCCATCGCGAGTGCGTCGGCGCCGTCGGCCGCAGCGTTGCGCTGGCCGGGGATCCGGGTGAGGTGGTCCTCGACCGGACCGAGGATGGTGGTCTCCTCCTCGATCGGACCGATCACCGGGTCGACCTGGCCGCCGTCGACGATGTCCCGGATCTGGTCGAGGATCCGTCCGAGCGACGCGCCCTTCTGCAGGTAGCCGTCGGCGCCGATCTTCATCGCGCGTTCGGCCATCTGGCTCGCCCCGAAGCCGGAGAGCACGATGATGCGGGCGTGGGGCGCGAGCGCGCGCAAGTGCGGAAGAGCCTCGAGGCCGTCCATCACCGGCATCGAGAGATCAAGCAGGATGACGTCGGGCAGGCACTCCGTGACGATCTCGATCCCGGCGCGGCCGTCCCCTGCCTCGCCAACCACTGTCATGCCGGCGCGCAGGAGTGCGATGTGGAGGAGCTCGCGCAGGTCTGCCGTGTCGTCGATGATCACGACCCGGAGGGGATCGACCCCATTGTCGGCCGCTGTCACGGGTCCTCGATCTCAACGGGTCTCGGTGCTGCCGGCTCCAGGGTCGCCGGTGTGCTGCGGATGAGACCAGGCCCGTCCGCGTTGCCGAGCAGGTCGGTGATGATCCGGCTGGCTGCGGAGATCGAGGCGGCAAGCGCTTCCTGCGACCGGCCCGGCTGGTTCAGATCGAGCGCCATCTTGGCGACGACGAGGCCCTGTAGGACGGTGTCGTTCAGCTCGAGCGCCTGGCGCTCGCGTTGGCGCAGGTCCTCGAAGAGCTGGGCTCCGCGCATCAGGGAGGAGTAGTTGCGGCGCAGGGTCCAGTAGTACATCGCGGTCAGGGCGCCGATGACGTCCCAGAGGGCGAGCGGCCACCCCCAGGCCGACCGCATCGCCAATCCGTCTGGGTCGTTGACACCGAGACTCGGGAGGAGCATGTGCAGCGCGTGCGCGCCGTGGTGGACCGAGCAGGTAAAGAAGATGGCGCCGGTGGCGGCGCCGAGCGGGTTCGTCCGCAGTTGGCGGCTGCGCCAGAGCGGGACCACGATCGCGAGGGTGATCAGCAGATAGGCGACCATGATGATCGCGTTGCCGACCAGTCCGACCTTCCAGGAGTCCATGTCAGTTCCCTCTTTTCCGGGGCCGGTGTGTCGTACGGGCGGCCGATCTCATGCGCCTGCTCCGCTCATCGCTAGCAGCCCGAGCGCGAGTGCGGAGCCGAGGAGCCAGAACCGGGCGGTGGCCGGCCAGCGGTCCCAGGGCGAGAGTCGCAACCGGGTCGTCCGGCGGGTGTCGAGCAGCAGCACCGCAGCGAGCACGGTGGTGATCTCCCAAGCCGCACAGGTGAGGTCCCAAGGTCCGAACGGCTCCCGGGGGTGGCCGGGCAGCCCCGCCGTACGGCTGAGCAGCCAGAGGGTGAGCACGGCGGTGTTGCCGACCACGGCGATGTGCAGCAACGGGCGGGACGGACGCAGCACCATCGTCAGCGACCAGCCGATCTGAGCCAGCGCGCACCCGACGAAGAACAGTCCAACCAGCGGCTGTGCGCCCAGGTGCGCGGGTCCGACCCCGGCATGGACGCCGGCAGCGGCTGCGGAACTCACCACGGCGACCGGGAGAAGGCTGCTGGCCACCCTGGCCGGTGCGGTGACCGGTCGGGCTGGTGCCGCCGCTGGTACCAGGCCGAGCGACCCGGTCGCGATCTGGGCGTGGACGGCGCGGACCCGGAGGTCGTGCTCGTCCTCGACGCCGCTCTCCGGAGCGGTCCCCGCCAACTGGGGCGCGAGTAGGGCGAACAAGCCCAGTACGCCGATCCCGACAACGCCGTAGTGGACACCGTGTGCAAGCGCACTCGCGCCGACCGATAGTTCGATCATCGGTGTACCTTCTCCCCCCATCACGCCCCCCGACGTGATGCCTTCACAGAAGGGTATGCCTTACCTGTGCGAAAGCGACAGATCAAAGCAAAGACTGTCTATTCGGGCGGTGGCTAGTCCGAACGGACTACTCGGGTCGGCGGACCCGCTCGGTCGAGATGACGATCGCGACCGCCACCACGATCACGGCGCCGCCGGTCAGGATCGCTGCGGTGATCGGCTCGTCGAGCAGGAGCGCCCCGAGCGCGACGGCGACCACCGGGTTCACGTAGGCGTACGTCGCGACGAGGGAGATCGGGGCGTTCTCGAGGAGCCAGACGTACGCCGAGAATGCGATCATCGAGCCGAAGACGACCAGGTATCCCCAGGCCAGCCAGGTGTCGGCGGAGTACTCGCTCGGGTGGGCGCGCTCGCCGCGGAGGAACGCGATCACCAGCAGCATGACGCCGCCGGTCCACATCTCGTGCACCGTCATCACGAAGGCGTCCTTCGGCAGAGTCAGTCGGGGTTGGACCCAGGAGCCGAAGGCCCAGCAGGTGCTGGCGAACAGCACGATCAGCGCGGCGTCCATCGGGATGTGCTCGTCCTGCACGCCGCCGCGCCCCGCGATCACCAGGTAGCAGAGGCCGGCCAGGCCGAGCAGGACACCGAGGACGCTCAGGCCGCGGGGGCGATCGCCGGCGGCGAACCGAAAGATCGTGATCATCAGCGGGGCGATCGCTATCAGCAGCGCCGTTACCCCGGACGGCGCGCCCTTGTCCTCGCCGACCGCGACCAGGCCGTTGCCGAGCACCGGGAGCAGCAGGCCGAGGGTCGCACTGCCGAGCAGCTCGTACCGGGTGACCCGCAGTCGCGAGAATCCGCCGCGCAGGCTGAGCAGCAGCCCCAGCAGGAGCGCGGCGACTAGGTAGCGCGACCCCATCCCGGTCAACGGCGGGGCCTCCTCGACTACGACCCGGATGCCGAGGTAGGTCGAGCCCCAGACCAGGTAGACGATAAGCAGGGCGACTGCGACGGTCCCGACCGCGGCGGGCGCCTTGGCGAGGGTCGGGGCTTCGTCGGCGATCACCCGACCACCCTGCCGTACCGCTCCGACAATCTGCGAGCGGTTTTCCGGGTCCCGGCGGGTGCTGCTTGTTACCGACGGGTTGGTTGGCGCCGCCGGCTCTGCTGTCGGTACCTTGGGGGAGTCATGTGGCTGGCGTCACAAACGTGCCTTATCCGGTGCGGGGGATCCAGTCACTCGAGTTGCCGACGCGCGAGCGGAAACCCCGCATCCCGCCGACCACCAGGAGACGCCGTGACCCCAGTCGACCCCGCGCACAACGACGCCAACATGGTCCAGTTGCTGACGCCCGAGGGGGAGCGCGTCGAGCACCCCGACTACGCCTTCACGGCGACCTCCGCGGACGGTGGCGCCGCCGACGAGGGCGAGGTCATCCGCGGGTACTACCGGGACATGGTCCTGACCCGGCGGATCGACACCGAGTCGACCGCGCTGCAGCGTCACGGCGAGCTCGGGATCTGGACCCAGCTGCTGGGCCAGGAGGCCGCCCAGATCGGCTGCGGACGGGCCTTGCGTCCGCAGGACTATGTCTTCCCGACGTACCGGGAGCACGGCGTCGCCTATTGCCGCGGCCTTGATCCGCTCCGGATTCTCGGCCTCTTCCGCGGGGTCGACCAGGGCGCCTGGGACCCGGCCGCGCACAACTTCGCCAACTACACCATCGTGATCGGCGCCCAGACCTTGCACGCCACCGGGTATGCGATGGGGGTCCAGCGCGACGGACTCGTCGGCACCGGGGACCCCGACCGCGACACCAGCGTGGTGGCGTTCTTCGGCGACGGCGCCTCCTCGCAGGGCGACGTCAACGAGGCGTTCATCTTCGCGGCGTCGTACAACGCGCCGGTGGTGTTCTTCTGCCAGAACAACCAGTGGGCGATCTCCGAGCCGATCGAGCGGCAGAGCCGGATCCCGCTGTACCAACGAGCCCGCGGGTTCGGTTTCCCCGGCGTACGGGTGGACGGCAACGACGTCCTCGCCGTGCACGCGGTCACCACCGCGGCGCTGCAGTACACCCGGGACGGCAACGGCCCGATGTTCGTGGAGGCGTACACCTACCGGATGGGCGCGCACACCACCACCGACGATCCGACCCGGTACCGGATGAGCGAGGAGCTCGAGTACTGGAAGCTCAAAGACCCGATCGCCAGGGTGAAGGTCTACCTGACCCGTCAGGGACTGGCCGACCGCGACTATTTCGACTCCGTCGAGCGTGAGGCCGACGAGCTCGGCGCCCGTCTCCGGGACGGGTGCCGGGCGCTGCCAGACCCGGAGCCGTTGAGCATCTTCGACCAGGTCTACGCCGAGCAGACGCCCGAGCTGGCCGAGCAGCGCGACACCTTCGCGGCGTACCTTGCCACGTTCTCGGATGAGCTCAGCGAAGGGGCCCGCTGATGACGAAGATGACGCTCGCCAAGGCGCTCAACGCCGGGCTCCGCAAAGCGATGGAGAACGACTCCAAGGTCCTGGTGATGGGGGAGGACGTCGGCAAACTCGGCGGTGTCTTCCGGATCACCGACGGCCTTCAGAAGGACTTCGGCGAGGACCGGGTGATCGACTCCCCGCTCGCCGAGTCCGGCATCATCGGCACCGCGGTCGGCCTGGCGATGCGCGGCTACCGGCCGGTGTGCGAGATCCAGTTCGACGGCTTCGTCTACCCGGCGTACGACCAGATCGTCAGCCAGGTCGCCAAGCTGCACTTCCGCACCCGCGGAGCGGTGAAGATGCCGATGGTCATCCGGATCCCGTACGGCGGCGGCATCGGTGCTGTCGAGCACCACTCGGAGTCGCCGGAGGCGCAGTTCGCGCACACCCCCGGCCTCAAGGTGGTCACCTGTTCCAACCCGATCGACGGCTACTGGATGATCCAGCAGGCGATCGCCGCGGACGACCCGGTGGTCTTCCTGGAGCCGAAGCGGCAGTACCACGCCGACAAGGCAGAGGTGGACGAGAGCCTGGTCCCGGCGCCGCTGTTCGCCTCGCGGGTCGTCCGGCCCGGCGCCGACGTCACCCTGCTTGGCTACGGGCCGACGGTGAAGACCTGCCTGAAGGTCGCCGAGGCCGCTGCCGGGGAGGGTCGCTCGATCGCGGTCGTCGACCTGCGCACCCTCTCGCCGCTCGACCTGGGGCCGGTCTACGACTCCGTGCGTCGTACCGGCCGTGCGGTGGTCGTGCACGAGGCGCACACCAACCTCGGCATGGGTGCGGAGATCGCGGCCCGGATCACCGAGCAGTGCTTCTACGCGCTCGAGGCTCCGGTGCTCCGGGTCGGCGGCTTCGACACCCCGTACCCGCCGTCCCGGCTGGAGGAGGAGTACCTCCCCGACCTGGACCGGGTCCTGGACGCCATCGACCGTTCCTTCGTGTTCTGAGCTGGAGAACCCCATGTCTGAGTACCTTTTGCCCGATGTCGGCGAGGGCCTCGTCGAGGCCGAGATCGTGACCTGGAAGGTCAAGGTCGGCGACGAGATCAAGATCAACGACATCGTCGTCGAGATCGAGACCGCCAAGTCCCTGGTCGAACTCCCGTCGCCGTACGCCGGCGTGGTGGAGGCGCTGCTGGTGCCCGAAGGCGAGACCGTCGCGGTCGGCACGCCGATCATCCGGATCACCGACGGTGTCGCCGCCTCGGCAGCGGCCGCGCCGGCCGCTCCGGACGAGATCGACCTGTCCAACCCCGCGGCCAGCGGCGGGGGTGAGGGCGAGAGCCTGGTCGGGCGCAACAAGGCCGAGCGTGCTCCGGTACGCCGGGCCCGGCGGACGCTGCCGGAGGCCGCGGGCGTGCACGTCGCGAAGGCGGACGTCCACGACGTCTACAACCTGGGCGCACCCCAGCAGCACGACCGGGTGATGGAGCTCGTCGAATCGGTGGTGGTGGACGCTCCGGATGCGAGCGCACCGGTGGCCCAGGCCCAGGTCGAGGTGACCGATCGGGTCCTGGCCAAGCCGCCGGTTCGCAAGCTCGCCCGCGACCTCGGTGTCGACCTGGCCACCTGTCCGGCCAGCGGACCGGGTGGCGTGGTCACCCGCGCCGACGTGGAGGCGGCCGCGGGTTCTGCGACCGCCGCTGTCTCCTCGGCCGCCCAGTCGTCAACGGCTCGGTCAGCGACCGCCGGCGACCGGGAGTACCGCGAGCCGATCAAGGGTGTCCGGAAGATGATGGGCGCCGCGATGGTCTCCTCGGCGTTCACGGCCCCGCACGTGACCGAGTGGGTCACGGTCGACGTCACCCGCACCACCCAGTTCGTCCAGCGGCTCCGGGCGCGCTCGGAGTTCCGCAACGTCAAGGTGTCACCGCTGCTGATCCTGGCGGCGGCGACCATGCGGGCGATCCGCCGTACGCCGGTGATCAACTCGACCTGGGACGAGGCTGCCCAGGAGGTCGTCTTCAAGCGCTACGTGAACCTCGGTATCGCCGCAGCGACCCCGCGCGGTCTGGTCGTCCCGAACGTGAAGGACGCCGACTCGATGTCGTTGCTCGAACTTGCAGGCGCCCTGGCTGACCTGACCGCGGTGGCGCGGGAGGGGCGCACCCAGCCGGCGGAGATGGCCGGTGGCACCTTCACGATCACCAACGTCGGCGTATTCGGCGTCGACGGCGGTACGCCGATCATCAACCCGGGCGAGTCGGCGATCCTCTGCTTCGGGGCGACTAAGCGGCAGCCGTGGGTGATCACCGACGACGCCGCCAACGAGACTCTGGAGATCCGGGACGTCTGCACCCTGTCGCTCTCCTTCGACCACCGGCACGTGGACGGGGAGAGCGGTTCGCGGTTCCTCGCCGACGTGGCCTCGATGATGGAGGACCCGGCGGCGGCGCTGTTGTTCTAGGGCCAGCGGGGTTCGCCCGCAGCCACGACGACTCGGGTCGCCAGTGTCCCGACGAGCGCGATGGCTCTGGATGCTCGTTTCGGCATGGTTCCTCCCGGATCAGGGCGCCGGACGCCCCTTCGACGTCCGTGAGGCGGCCTCCGATCGTTGCCGCGGCGAGGGCCTGTCAAACAGCCGCATCGAGCCTCGTGGACAACTGCGTCGTGACGCTCAGAAAAAGCCAGGCCCCCACGTACGGCGCCCTGTTCCCCCGAACCAGGTGCTGCACGTGGGGGACCGGCAGTCACCCCAAGAATTCCTACGGACAGCCGAGGAACCGGTCCAGGTGCGCACCCTGCGGACACAGGGAGGCGCCTGACGCCGAAGCGGCCGGGTCCAGGTAACTGCGGTAGAAACCGAGGGCGAAGAGGGCGGCAATGAAGAGCGGCAGCCACAACCATGCTGCGTCCTTCATCACCTGCTTCGTCCTCATGCCGGGTTAACGACGGAGGTCAGGGTCAGGTCACGGCCCGGAGAACATCGCCGAGGCCGACCTTTACGCTCCGGTCACTGGTCCTTGAACCGGATCAGCCCGGCCAACGTCGGCATGTACGCAGCCCCGTCGGGTCCGAGGTAGATCGAGGCGTAGTGGTTGTTCCACTGGGTGCCGTTCCCGGTCTTCTGCATCCAGCGGGTGGCGCCGGTGCGCACGTCCAGGGCAGTGAAGTACCAACTGTCGTCGAGGACGTTGGACTTCGGCTTCGCGTAGAGGTAGATCAGCCCGTTGCCGAGCGAGACCTTCGGTACCGGGGTCGGCGAGACGATCGGGTTGGTCCAGTCGACCTGGCAGGTGTTGTTCGGGTTGAGCGAGACCTTGGCTATGCCGCCGACGGTGGTGCTGCCGAGCATGGTGCTCTGGACGCCGGCGTACCCGTAGTTGTTCTCCACGATGACCGAGCGGCGACCGCCGCGGGTGCCTCCGGCGTACGCAAGGCTGTTCTCGGTGTTCGAGGCGCCGGTGTTGAAGACCGGGACTGAGCAGAGCAGCCGGTTATGGTCACCGCCGGTGCGCCGGTAGAAGAGCACGTTCATCCGGGGCTCGGCGTTGTCGGTGATCACGATCAGGTCGTCACCGATCACCGTCGGGGTGGTGCCGGAGCCCTGGGAGAGCTGCCCCGGCTTCAGCTGGGTGCCACGGTCATAGGTCTCCGACCAGCGGATCCGCGGCTGACCCGCGGGGTCCGCCTCGACGGCGTAGAACGCATGGTCGGTGACGACGTAGATCGCACCCGACTCGTCGCCGGCGATCGAGTTGAAGATGCGCTCGCCTTCGGGGAACTTCATCGTCCGGACCGCGCCGGTCTCCGGGTCGATGGCGCCCACCCGGCCCTGCTGGGTGACGAAGAAGATGTTGCCGTTCCAGTCCGGGAGGGTGGCGATCATGCAGTCGCCCTCGGGGACGACGTTCGCGACGTCGAAGGTGCCGATCCTGGTGAAGCCGCCCTCGTCGACGCGGACCTTCCAGATCTGCTTCTCGACGGTGAGCACGTAGGCCACGTCGTTGGCGTCGAGGGAGAAGTAGGTGCCGCCGCAGATGTCGGTGAACGGGTTCTGCAGGGTGAGCAGGTTGCGCTGGGAGGTGACCAGGTCGGCCCCGATCGTCTTCAGCGTGGTCGGGTCGATCAGGCGGAGCTTGAAGCCCTCCAGCCCACCGCAGAGGCCGACGATCCGTCCCCGGGAGTCGAAGGCGATGGTGGCGCACTCGGAGACGCCGTACGACGCGGAGCGCACGCTCAGGTTCCGGCCGACGGGTCCGCTGACCTCGTAGGCGTCGGAGGCGTAGGCGTCGTTGTGCATCGAGTTGGTGCCGTTGGGCGAGAGGAACGGGTTCTGCTTGATCGCCTCGTGCGGCAGCGGGTCCGCGGTCGCGGGCGTGCCGATGAACTTCTCGCTGAGGAGGTCCGTGGGGAGCGCGGGGATCGGCAGGGTCCCGTCGGTACCGCTGGAGGCGGTCGGGACGAGCACGGCGGCGGCGGCGATCAAGGCGATGGCAGTGAGGCGTACGCGGTTCATAGGAACTCCAACGGGCGAGGGGGCGGGAGGGTACGGGTTTCTAACAAACTCCGTTGTCAACTGGGGAAGGTGGTGAGCTCGTTGCTGCGCGGCGGGCGGGTGTTGAGGATCGCGTCGGTGCCGCCGTCGACCAGGATCATGTTCCCGATCAGCAGGCTCGATTCGGGAGAGAGCAGGAACGCGATCAGGGCGGCGACCTCCTCGGGGCGCCCGGGGCGGGCGAGCGCGTTCGGGTAGAGGTCGGCGAACGGCCCGAACACCGGGTCCTTGCGCAGGGTGTCGGTCATCGGCGTGGCGATCAGGCCGGGGGCGATCGAGTTCACCCGGATGCCCGCGCCGGCCCACTCCGGCTTGACGCCTTCGCGGCGGGCCCAGGTGGCCAGGGCGAACTTAGAGGCCGGGTAGACGTTCACCGCCTCGTGCTCCGCAGCCACCTTCCGGGCTGCGTCCTCGTCGCCGTCGAGGCAGGCGCCGACGGCGTCCTCGGGCCAACCTGGTTGGCAGGTGACCGAGTTCGACGCGAGCAGCACCACTGAGGCCGCACCGTTCTTCGCCAGCAGGTCGTGCAGTCCCTCGGCGAGAGCGATCGCTCCGAAGTAGTTGACCGAGATCAGCAGGGCGGGGTCGGTGCCGGTGTAGCCGGCAATGCCTGCGCAGGGGACCAGCCCGGCGATCCCGTCGGGCGCCAGGTCGTGCACGGCGCGGACGGCGGCCTCACGCCCGGCTGGGGTACCGAGGTCGGCCTCGATCTCCGCCCCCCGGAGGTCGATCCCGATGACCCGGTGCCCGTCGTTCTGGAGTCGGGCGGCGGTCGCCGAGCCGATGCCGGAGCCGGCGCCGGTGATCACGTAGGTACTCACCGCCCTATTGGAACTGAAACACGTTCTAGTGTCCAGCGGGCCGTTGAATTTGGAGTTGTGGTTCGTCGAGTTGGTACTTATGGCTGACGGGCTGAACCGTGAAGCCCGACTCAACGGGGCAAGAGGCCCAACTCAACGGGGCAAGGGAACTAACTCAACGGGGGAGGGGTGGCGAACCGCGTCGCCCGTACGGCGACCGCGGTCGCGGGGTCGGTGTGGAAGAGCGCCGACAGCTCGTGCTCCAGGACCGCACCCAGACGTCGGCAGAACGCCTCCGCCTCGTCGGCAGCGTCGGGCAGCTCCTCGACGATCCGGTCGACCACACCGACGGCGAACAGGTCCAGCGCCCGGACCTTCTGGGCGCGGGCCATCTCCGGGGCGTGCTCGGTATCGCGGTGCACGATCGCACTGGCGCCCTCCGGCGGCAGCGGGGAGAGCCAGGCGTGCTGCGCGGCGATTACCCGGTCGGCCGGGAGCAGGGCGAGCGCCCCGCCGCCGTTGCCCTGGCCGAGCATCAGGCAGAGACTCGGCGCTTCGAGGGTGACCAGGTCGGCCAGGCTGCGGGCGATCTCACCGGCCAGCCCGCCCTCCTCGGCCTCCGGGCTCAGCGCCGCCCCCGGGGTGTCGATCACGGTCAGCAGCGGGATCCCGAGCTCGACCGCGAGCCGCATCCCGCGCCGGGCCTCGCGCAGCGCCCCCGGTCCCATCGGCCGGTCGGTGGTCTGGCCGCGCCGGTCCTGGCCGAGGAAGACGCACGGGGCGTCCCCGAACCGTGCCAGCGCAATCATCAAGCCGGGGTCGGCCTCGCCCTGGCCGGTGCCGTTGAGCGGGACCACCTCGCTGGCGGCGTACCGGAGCAGGCGGCGTACGCCGGGGCGGTCCGGACGGCGCGAGCGGACCACGGCGTCCCAGGTGTCGACCTCGGGGATCTCGGCCTGCTCGATCTCCGCGGTCGGCGCGGACGGTTTCGCGAGCAGGATGCTCAGCGTCCGGTCCAGCAGCCCGGCGACCTCCTCGGCCGGGACTACGCCGTCGATGATCCCGCGAGCGTAGAGGTTCTCGGAGGTCTGCACCTCGGGCGGGAACGGCCGGCCGTAGAGCGCCTCGAAGACCCGCGGGCCGAGAAAGCCGACGAGGGCTCCGGGCTCGGCGATGGTGACGTGGCCGAGCGATCCCCAGGACGCCATCACTCCACCGGTGGTGGGGTTGCGCAGGTAGACCAGGTACGGCAGGCCGGCGTTCTTGTGGGCGGCGATCGCCGCCGAGATGGTGATCATGTGCACGAACGCCGGGGTGCCCTCTTGCATCCGGGTACCGCCGCTGACCGGTGCGGCCACCAACGGGATGCCCTCGGCGGTGGCGCGTTCGATGCCCGCGACCAGGCGGGTGGCGGCGGCCTGGCCGATGGACCCGGCGAGGAACCGGAACTCGCAGGCGATCACGGCGACGCGGCGGCCGCGGACTGTGCCCTCGCCGGTGACCACCGACTCGTCGACGCCCGACTTCTTCGCGGCGGAGGCCAGCTCGGCGACGTAGGCCGTGCTGATTTCGCCGTACGACGGGGGTGTGTCCCAGCAGACCCAGGAGTCGTCGTCGAGGACCAGGCCGATGAGTTCGAGCGCGCTCAGCCGTGCCGGGGGCGGGGGTGCGGTCACGCGCGGATCGTACGCCAGCCCCGGGGTGCTGAGATGATGGCCGCGTGCAGATCGCCGTCGAGGACCCGGCCAGCCCCGGGGTGGCGGCGTTCCTGGGCGAGCACCTGGCGGACATGTACGCCACCTCCCCGCCCGAGAGCGTGCACGCCCTCGACGTCTCCGCACTCCAGGGGGAGTCCGTCACCTTCTGGACCGCCCGATCCGCTGGCGTGCTGCTGGGCTGCGGGGCCCTGAAGAAGATCGCCCCCGACCACGGCGAGATCAAATCGATGCGGACCACCGCGGCGTCCCGGGGACGGGGCGTCGGGGCCGCCCTGCTTGCGCACATCGTCGCGACCGCCCAGCAGCGCGGCTACGCCCGGCTCAGCCTGGAGACCGGGACCCAGGAGTACTTCGCGCCGGCTCGCCGGCTCTACCTGCGGAACGGGTTCACCGAGTGCGAGCCGTTCGGCGACTACGGCGTCGACCCGAACAGCGCGTACTTCACCCGCGAGCTCTGAGTTTCGACAAGCTCAACCAGCGGTGGCTCGCGTGAGGTCCTTCTCCATCAGGCTGACCAGGTGGCCGCCCGCCTCCTGCTGCCCGACCTCGACGTAGCCGCGGCTGCGATGGAAGGCCAGCGAGGGCTCGTTCGGCGGGTCCAGGTTGACCTCGAGGCAGAGCATCGGGCCGAGGCTGCGGGCGTGCTCCTCGAGGGCGTCGTACACCCGGGTGCCGAGGCCGGCACGGCGTACGCCGGCGTCGACCACGATCCGGTCCAGGTACAGGAACGCCGGATGCCGCTGGGAGAACCAGCGGTAGTTCACCGAGTCGTACGGCGCCCCGGCGGCGAAGGTGAGCACGAAGCCGGCGGCCCGGCGGCCGTGACTGATCACGCAAGCCTGCTCGCTCCAGCCGAGCAGGGTGACCAGGCGGTCCTCGTCCAACGGCGCGAGCAGCTCGACGTGGGCCGCGTTCCAAGCCAGCACTGCGGCGTGGTCGGCAGCCGTGATCGGTCGGAGGAGCTCCGCGATGGTCACGGGTAGCTGATCCCGGTGGCCCTCTCGCTCAGCTCCCAGAGCGTGCGCTGGGCGGCCTGGTCGTGCGCCTTCCGCCGGGCCTTCACGATCGTCGGCGACCCCGACATCTCGCCCAGGTTCTTCGGGCCGACGTACGTCGAGCCGGGCAGGTCGGCGGTCGCGGCCATCAGCGTCGGTAGGGCGCCGTACTCGGCCTTCTGACCGAGCAGGTTCGTGGCGGCGGTCATGATCTGGCTGCCCCTTCCGCCGGTCTTGCCGACCAGCTCGGTCGCCGAGTAGCCGGGGTGGGCGGCGAGGGCGATCGCCGGGAGGCCGGCCGCCCTGAGGCGTCGGTCGAGCTCGAAGGTGAACATCAGGTTGGCGAGCTTGGAGGCGCCGTACGCGCCCCACTTCGAATAGCGCCCCTCCTGCATCCGGGGGTCGCCCAGTGGGGCCCGGCGGGCGATCTTGTGGGCGTTCGAGGCGAGCGCCACCACCCGGCCGCTGCCGGAGGCGACCAGCTGCGGGAGCAGCAGGCCGGTGAGCAGGAACGGGCCGAAGTGGTTGGTGCCGAGTTGCATCTCGAAGCCGTCGACCGTGCGCTGGTAGGGCAGCGCCATCACGCCGGCATTGTTGATCAGCACGTCGACCGGGCCCAGGGCAGCAATCTCCGTGGCTCCCCGGCGGATCGAGGTGAGGTCGGCGAGGTCCATCCGGACCTGGTGCAGGACCGCGCCGGGCGCGATCCGGGCGATCTCCGCGGCGGTCCGGGCGAGCTTCTCCGGGGAGCGGGCCACGAGCACGACCTCGGCTCCGGCCCGGGCCAGCTCGCGGGCGGTCTCGGTGCCCAGCCCGGCGGTGACGCCAGTGACGACGTAACGCTTGCCGGTCAGGTCGGGAAGGTCGGCCAAGGACCAGTGCTGCGTCCAGGTGGGCGCGCTCACGGGGTCACCGCGAACTTGGTGAGCAGCGTCCGGCCGAGCTCGGCGTCGCCCTCGTACGTCGGTGTGGTGGCATCCAGGCCGCGACGCCCGCCAGCCAGGACGACGAAGTCCTGGGGGCTCAGGGTGACTCGGACGGTCGGGTCCGCCAGGGGCTCGCGGGCTGCTGCGCGGCCGTCGTCGCCGATCGCGGCGCTCCAGCTCAGCCCGGCGTCCGGGACGTCGATCCGGACGCTGGTGCCGACCGGCGGCGCGACCCGCTTGCCGAGCACCATCGGGAGCGCGTTCGCAAGCCGGTTCAGCACGTGCGTCGCCGTCGGGCGGTTGTAGCCGCCGGGCCGACCGATCGCCCGGCGGATGTCCTGCTCGTGCATCCAGACGTCCAGCGGCCGGTTGTTCAGCAGGGTGTCGGTGTTCCACGGGACGCCGCCGGGGGTGCGCGGCGACGGCGCGGCGCCGTCGGTGGGCGGGTCGGCGAGCAGCTCGGCGTACCGGGTGGCGGTGGCCTGCTCGATCTCGTCGGCGAGCGCGGCCATGTCCTTCTCGCGGCGGGCCAGGACGCCCTGCTCGGTGTAGAAGCCGGTCAGATCCTTGATGTGCGGAGCCGGCTCGACGGGGATGGTTTCCTCCGGTCCGCCGGCGAGGACGGACTCCAGGTGGGCGGTGTGCGCGACGTTGTCCTTGACGCTCCAGCCGTCGAGGTCGGTCGGGAGGTCCCACTGGTCGGCGGGGATCTCGCGGGCCAGGGCGACGAAGTCGGCCACCGCCGCGCGCCAGGTCTCGACCAGTCCGGACAGGCGCTCTGCATCAGTCATGGTGGGCAGCCTAGAGCGTGGCCTACTCTCTCGGCATGCCTGTTGATCCCGAACTTGTTCCCGTCCTGGACCTGATCGCCGGCGGGACCCCGATGTCGCAGCAGACGCCCGGGGAGGCCCGACACTCTTTCCGGACCCTGACCGTGGACATGCGCGACCCGGCGACCCTGCCCGCGGTCGGATCCGCCGTCACTACGACGGTTCCCGGCGCGGAGGGTCCGCGTCCGGCCCGGGTCTACCGGCCAGCGGGCGACGGCCCGTTCCCGACGGTGGTGTTGTTCCACGGCGGCGGGTTCGTGATCGGTGACCTGGACACGCACGACGCGATGGCGCGGGCGATCTGCCGCGACACCGTCGCGGTGGTGGTCGCGGTCGACTACCGCCTCTCCCCGGAGCACCCGTGGCCGGCTGCTCCGGCGGATGCGATCGCCGCCACCCGGCACGTGCTGGCGCACCTCGACGCGTACGGCGGCAGTCCGGTCGTCGGTGTCGCGGGGGACAGCGCCGGGGGCAACCTGGCGGCCGTCGTCGCCCAGCAGGTGCCCGGGATCGCCGCGCAGTTCCTGGTCTACCCGGCGACCGATCTCGTCGACGACTACCCGTCGCGGACCGAGAACGCCTACGGCTATCTGCTCGACGAACCGACGATGACCTGGTTCGTCGAGCAGTACCACGGCACGGACCCGGTGACGGAGGACCCGCTGGCCTCGCCCTTGCGCGGCGTGCTGACGGACCTGCCGCCGGCGGTCGTCGTCACCGTCGAGTACGACCCGCTCCGTGACGAGGGCGAGGCGTACGCGGCCGCCCTGGAGTCGGCCGGCGTCCCGGTGACCCTGCGCCGGTACGACGGCCTGGTGCACGGGTTCTTCGACCTGGGCGGTTGGTCGAAGGCGTCCCAGGCCGCGATCGACGAGAGCATCGGGCTGTTCGGCGACCTTTTGCGGTCCGTTGGTGCGCGGTGACGGCTACGGTCTGAAGCATGCTCCCGCAGTACCGCCGGTTCGTGGCCCTCGGCGACTCCCAGACCGAGGGGCTGAACGACGGGGACGACCGCGTCGGGGTACGCGGCTGGGCGGACCGGTTCGCCGAGAAGTTGGCGGCGACCACGAGCCCGGAGCTGACCTATGCCAACCTCGCAGTCCGCGGCTGCCGGGCCCGGCACGTCGCGGAGGTTCAGCTGCCGGTGGCCCTCGCCCTCGAGCCCGATCTGGCGAGTGTCGTGGTCGGGATGAACGACCTGCTCCGGCACGATTTCGACCTGGACGAGACGGTCGCACAGGTCGAGCAGACGTTCGCGGCGCTGCGGGCGACCGGCTGCCGGGTGGTGACGACCTCGTTCCCGGACGTCGCCAAGATGCTCCCGGTAATGAGTTGGCTCCGGCCGCGCGAGCAGCGGCTGAACGGCCTGCTGGCCGAGGCCGCCGCCCGCCACGACGTCGACGTCCTCGACCTCTTCGACCTGGATCTGTGCGCGGACCCGGAGATATGGAGCCACGACCGGATCCACGCCAGCACCGTGGGGCACATCCGGATCGCCGCCGGGATGGCGGAGCTGTTCGGGCTGCCCGGCAGTGACCACACCTGGGCCGAGGCCACCCCGGTGACCCGTGGCCGGTTCCACGACGTACGCCGGGACGGGTGGTGGCTGGCGACGTTCGTGCTGCCGTTCCTGACCCGGCAGCTCCGCGGGCGCGGGCCGGCCTCGACGCACACGGCGAAGCGGCCACAGCTGCTGCCGGTGCGGCCGGCCGGCGTCGTGACGTCGGGAGACGACGACGGCCGCCCCACCCGAACGGGTGAAGCGGCCGTCTGAGCCGGTGCCCTCAGATCAGAAGGCGGCCTCGTCGAGCTCCATCAGCGACAGGTCGGTCGCCTCTGCGATCGCGACCTCGGCGGCGATCTTCGGGAGGTTGGTGCGGGCGAAGAACTGCGCCGCCGCGACCTTGCCCTCGTAGAAGGCCTTGTCGGCGGGCGAGACCTCACCGGACAGCTTCTCCAGCGCTACCTCGGCGCCGCGGAGGAGGAGCCAGGCGCAGACCACGTCACCGAGGACCATCAGCAGACGGGAGGTGTTCAGCCCGACCTTGTAGATGTTCTTGATGTTGCCGCCCTCGGCGGACTCGTCGGCGCTCATCAGGGTGGCGATCATGTGGTTGACCAGCGCCGCGGAGTCGTAGACGGCCTTGGAGAGCAGCTCGCGCTCGACCTTCAGGCGACCGTCACCGGTGCCGCCGGCGTCACCGGCCTTGATGAAGGCGATGACCTCCTTGTTGAGGTAGCCGAGCGCCTGGGCCTGGTCCTTCACGATCTTGCGGAAGAAGAAGTCCTGGCCCTGGATCGCGGTGGTGCCTTCGTACAGGGTGTCGATCTTCGCGTCCCGGACGTACTGCTCGATCGGGTACTCCTGCAGGAACCCGGAGCCGCCGAGGGTCTGGAGCGACTCGGTACCGAGCAGTACCCAGGAGCGCTCGGAGCCGTAGCCCTTGACGATCGGGAGCAGCAGGTCGTTGATCCGCTCGGCCAACTCGTCCCGCTCGCCGTTGTGCTCGGCGATCTGGATCTTGTCCTGCCAAGAGGCGGTGTAGAGCACCAGCGACCGCATCGCTTCCGAGAACGCCTTCTGCGTCATCAGCGAACGACGGACGTCGGGGTGGTGGGTGATGGTGACGCGCGGAGCCGCCTTGTTGGCCGACTCGGTCAGGTCAGCGCCCTGCTCACGGGTCTTCGCGTACTCCAGGGCGTTGAGGTAGCCGGTGGAGAGGGTGGCGATGGCCTTGGTGCCGACCATCATCCGGGCGTTCTCAATGACCTGGAACATCTGCGCGATGCCGTTGTGCACCTCGCCGACGAGCCAGCCCTTGGCAGCCTCGCCGCCACCGACGGCGGAGTCGCCGAAGGTGACCTCGCAGGTGTTGGAGACCTTGATGCCCATCTTGTGCTCGACGTTGGTGACGTAGGCGCCGTTGCGCTCGCCCGTCAGTTCGCCGGTCTCGTGGTCGAAGTGCCACTCCGGGACGATGAACATGCTCAGGCCCTTGGTGCCCGGGCCGCCGACGCCGTCGATGCCTTGGGGACGAGCCAGCACCAGGTGGATGACGTTCTCGGTCATGTCGTTGGAGGCCGAGGTGATGAAGCGCTTGACGCCAGTGATGTTCCAGGAGCCGTCGTCGTTCAGGGTCGCCTTGGAGCGGCCGGCGCCGACGTCGGAGCCGGCGTCAGGCTCGGTGAGCACCATGGTGGCGCCCCACTGCTTCTCGATCATCAGGCGAGCGATCTGCTTGTCGCGGTCGGTGCCGTTGTTGTAGATGACGCCAGCGAAGGACGGGCCTGCGGCGTACATCCAGATCGGAGCGTTCGCGCCGAGGATCAGCTCACCCATCGCCCAGTTCAGCGAGGACGGGGCCGGGGTGCCGCCGAGGTCCTCGTTGATCTGGAGGCGCCAGAACTCGGACTCCATGTAGGCCTGGTAGCTCTTCTTGAACGCGGCGGGCAGCGGCGCGGAGTTGGTCTTCGGGTCGAAGACCGGAGGGTTGCGGTCGCTGTCTTCGTACGACGCGGCAAGGTCCTCGCGCGCCATTCGGTCCATCTGGCTGAGGATGTCGCGGGCGGTGTCGACGTCGACCGCCTCGAATGCACCCTTGCCGAGGATCTCGTCGCGCTTGAGCACCTCGAAGAGATTGAACTCGATGTCGCGCATGTTGCTCTTGTAGTGGCTCACAACCCACCCTTTTCGGTCTTGGTAGTCACGGCCTCAGGTTTGCTACCGGCCAGTAACAACAAGTATGCGCCTCGGCCCAAGGCTGTGCAAGTGGAACGACGCAGGGGGTGACCAAGGTCAAATCCCTTGTGGGGGTGTGAATTGGTCGAACGTACGCCGACAGCGTCGAGGTGGAGCGCCCCGACAGCGGTCAGGTCAGTGCGCGACGCCGGCGCCGCAGCGCCGGCAGCTGGGCGACCAGCGGTGCTGCGTGTGCTCGTCCGGAAGCGCCAGCGGGGCCAGGGCACGCCCTGGCGGTCGCGGTCTGGAGCGGGAACCGGGTCGCGGACCTTCCCGACTTCGGCTCGGAGGGAGCGCCGGGGTTGTAACCTGCGCGGGTGTCCCCTGCGATCCGAACGGCCGTACGACGATCCGCGCAGCAGGCCCGGCGCTTGGTCCCGGTCCCTGCCCTGCTCAGCCTGGTCCGTGCTCGGGTTGACCGCTTGTGGGACATCGAGGAGTACCGGGAGACCCAGGTGCAGCACATGACTGCGCTGCTGGAGTTCACCGAGCGGGCCGACGAGATCCCCCCGCTGGCGAGACGGTTCGCCGAGGAGATGACGATGCGGACCTACGCGCGGTGGCACCCGTACGGCGTCCTCCGCCAGGAGGTGCGCGGCATCGAGCGGCTCACCTCGCAGCGCGACCCGGAGCGGTCGGTCGTCGTGAGCTTCATGCACCACGCCCACTACGAGGGCATGTTCGCCTCCCTCGACCGTGCGGGTGCGCACTGCCACGTGATGATGCTGCCGGCGGTGCTGGAGCCGGGGATCGACCCGGGCATGAAGCAGCACGTCAAGCTGATGGGAACCAGGAGCACCCTGTTTCCGGCGTCCGGGGGCACCGACAGCCTGGCGGCGCGGATGCGGCCCGGGATGAACATGGCGATCGCCTCGGACGTTCCCGGACGGACCCCGATCACGTTCCTTGGACGCGAGGTCCTCGGGTCGTCCGGCGCCGCACGCATCGCGGTGATGACCAACAGCCTGGTGGTCGCGGTGACCTCGCAGCGTGAGGGGGACGGGAGCTACCTGCAGGTGCACGAGGCGCTCGACCCCGCGGACTTCGATGGCCCAGAAGCCCTTCTCGACGCGATGCTGCGCATCCACGAGCGCGCCGTCCTCGCCTGGCCCGAGGTCCTCGACATGCCGCTCGCGCGTTTCGGCCAGCTCGGGTAGCGCCCGGCGTGGGCTCAGTCGCCGAGGCGCTCGGAGACCCAGTCGACCAGGGGTCGGCACGCCTGCCAGTCGGCCCGGACGGCGTCCAGCAGGTCTGCGGTGTGGATCAGCGGAGCGAAGCCGTACTCCTTGCCGACGGTCAGCGACTTGTGGCGCAACAGCCCGATCCGGGGGTGGTCGGCGTCGTACCCGCGGGGTGTCGTCTTGAGCCGTTCGCCGCCGACGGTGTAGCCGGCCTTCTCCAGCTTGCTCAGGATCCCCTGGAGCTGCTTGCCGGTGGCGTCGACGTCGATCGAGGTGCGGATCCGGGCGAGGTCGGCTGACGACGCGTCGTAGAAGCCGGCTCCCGTGCGCACCCCGCGTGCAGCGATCTCGACGTACCAGCCGCAGGCCGGGCCGACTCCGACGAAGGCGCCCTGATTCGTCTTGTACGGCGTCTTGTCCTTCGCAAATCTGACGTCTCGGTAAGGGCGGAAGACCTTGGGCTTCCCGAACTCGGGCTCGAGCGCGTTGGTCAGCGCCACCATCGGCGCCTTCACCGCCTCGGCGTGGACTGCCTTGTGGGCTTCCCAGAAGGACTTGGTGTTGTCCATCTCCAGGTCGTCGTAGAAGTCGAGCGCGGCCTCGGGGAAGCCGGTGAAGTCGGACATGGATGCAGCCTAGGCGCTAGGGCGCGATGGCTGACTCGCCCGTATCGCTGCTAGACGTCCCAGTTCGCGGCGGAGGGACGTGGCATTCGGGCCTTGACATCGAGGAATTATCTATCAATGATAGGCTAATAGACTATCAACGATAGGTGAATCTGAAAGGAACAGCCATGGCGACCACCCTTGCTTCCCAGCACGACCTCCGCCACCTCCTGCAGCGCTTCATCGATGACGTCATCAATGCGCAGGACCTTGACCGTGCCCTTGTCGAGCTCGTCGCCGAGGAATTCGTCGAATTGAACCCGCTCCCGGGCCAGGGCTCCGGTCGAGACGGCCTGGCCGACGTTCTCCGGATGATGTTCAGCGGTTTCCCGGATCTGCACTGGACGGTCCAGGACACGCTCGTCGAGGATGACCGGGTGATGGGCTTCTCCACCTGGGCCGGTACCCACCAAGGCGAGTTCATGGGCATCCCCGCGACCGGCCGCCCGGTCACCGTCGATGCCTGGACGCTGGACCGCTACCGGGACGGCATCTTCGTCGAGAGTCGCATCATCATGGACGTCGCCGGACTGCTCGGTCAGCTCGGGGTGCTCCCCGGTCCCGAGAGCGAGTGACTTCCTTGACCGTCAGCAAGGTCGCACAGCGCCGCGAAGCGAAGATCGCCTCGATCATCGAGGCTGCCTGGGCCCTCGCCCGCGAGAACGGCATCCAGCTGGTCTCGCTTCATGCCTTGGCCAAGGAGGTGGGCATGCGACAGCCGTCGCTCTACGCCTACTTCGACTCCAAGAACGCGTTGTACGACGAGATGTTCGCCGACGGTAACCGGCAACTGCTCGCGGCGTTGTCCGCGATCGACTTGCCCGCCGACCCGAGGGCAGCCCTCAAGGCCTACCTGCGAGGGTTCGCCACGTTCGCCACCGAGGACCCGGCCCGCAACTCACTCCTGTTCCGTCGCGTCATCCCGGGCTTCGAGCCGAGCGCAGACTCGTACGCTCTCGCGGGCGAAGCGCTGGCCCGGATCGTCGGGGTCATGAACGCTGCTGGGGTGACTGATCTTGGTGACATCGACTGCCTGGTGGCGATGACCGCCGGGCTGATCGAAGCGCAGCTCAGCAACGAGCCGGGCGGCCATCGGTGGCTCCGGCACCTCAACCACTTGATCGACCTCCTGGTCGACGACGCCCACGAAAGGAATTCCCGATGAGCACCAAGAGCATCCCCGAGGTCACACGCATCAACCGCAAGGAAGCTCGGGTCCTGGCCGAAGCGGAGTTCGACAAGTTCGCGACCATGGCCGCTTCGCTGACGCCGGAGGAGTGGGCCACCGCCACTGACTGTGTCGGCTGGGACGTGCGCAAGATGGTCCTGCACGTGATCGGATCCGCAGATTCCCAGGCCTCTCCGTTGGTATTCCTGCACCAACTTCGCAAGGGCCTGCCGCTGAACAAGGAGATCGACTCACATCACTGGGTCGACGGCCTCAACGAGCTCCAGATCCGGGAGCGCTCCAGTCTGACAAATGCCGAAGCGGTCGCCCAGCTCCGCTCGGTCGGAGCGAAGGCGGTCAAGGGACGTTTCGGCACCCCGCTTCCGATACGCTTCACGCCGGTGCCGTTCGGTGACCCGATCGGCTGGAAGCCCGTGAACTATCTGCTCGAGGTCGGCTTCACACGCGACACCTGGGCACACCGGATCGACATCCATGCAGTCATAGGTCGTCCGATGGAACTGGACCCTGACCATGACGGTCGACTCGTTGCCGACATCGTCGCCGAGTGGGCGCTGATCCACGGTGAACCGTTCGAGCTGGTCCTGACAGGCGCGGCCGGCGGCACCTTCAGCCACGGCGTCGACGGGGAGCACGTCGAGATGGACGCACTTGACTTCATCCGGACGCTGGCCGGACGCCTCGCTGGTACCGGAGTGATGCGCCATCTGCTGCCGCTGTGAGGGCTCGAGTCCATCACTCTGGTCCAAGGCGCCTGCGTCAAAGGGCCCGCTCCGGCCTACCTGGCCTGCGTCTTGTCGCGGCGAACGACTCACCCGCCTCGGCAGAGGAACGACGCCTTAGGCCGCCACCTTGGCGAAGCTCACGCCTCTATACGGGCGAAAACCTTGGGCTTGCCGAACTCCGGCTTCAGTGCGTTGGTCAGCGCCACCATCGGCGCCTTCACTGACTCGGCGTGGACTGCCTTTGCGCTTTCCAGAAGGACTTGGTGTTGTCCATCTCGAGGTCGTCGTAGACGTCGAGGGCTGCCTCGGGGAACCCAGTGAGGGGCACCTTGCAAGCCTTAGGGCAGGTCCTCCACGAGCTCGACTCGCAGGCTCAAGCGAAGGGATCGAGGACGCTCGAGACTCCGGCTGCTTCGAACGGCGCGACATTTCTGGTGGCGACGCCGAAGCGGCGTGCGTTGGCGATACTCGCGATGAGGGCATCGACATCTCCGATCGCCAGGCCGGCGGCGCGGGTCTTGGCCCGAAGGATGGCGTACTCGTGGGCGGCTGGTTCGTCGAAGGTGAGGATGCGGCCGTCGAACAGCGGCAGTAGATCTGCCTCGAAACGCTCAGTCAGGCCTGTCTTCCGCTTCCCACTGGGAAGTGCGGCGATTCCGTAGCGGACCTCTGCGAGCGTGACGGTGGTCAGGAACAGGGTCTCCGCGATCTGGGCGTCCAACCATTCCACGACTCGTCGGTCCGGGGAGGGGCGCAAAGGTTCGGACAGGACATTGGTGTCGAGAATGATCACGCGAAGTCCGGCGGTCCGCTGTCGCCCTGATCGCGGGTGAGGTTGAGCTCGGCACCGGTCTCGTGGCCGATAGCGGCGAGAAGCGTTCCCAACCGGGGTCGGTCGGGTGAGGAGACGGCGGCGTCAAGAATCGCTCGGACCTCGGCTTCGGTGCTGCGCTGGTGGGCGGCGGCGCGAGCCTTCAGGGCCCGGTGGGTCTCGGCGGAGAGATTTCGGACGGTGATCGCTGACATCGTTGCCTCCTGACAAGTGACATCATTCGTGAAAAATGCTATCAGCTGAGGATGTGGGTGGTACTCCTGCCGGCAGTCCGCCGAGGTGCATCGGTCGCGGGTTTCTGGGTACCTGACGTCCAGTCGTCGCCCACTGGCGACACCTGGAGAACGGAACAACTCATGAACACCCTGCTCTGGCTCGCATCCGTACTGCTCATCGTCGTCGGCATCGTCACCCTCATCCAGGGGAGCGTGCTCGTCGGAATCCTCGCCATCGTGCTCGGACTGCTGGTCGGGCCGGGTGGCGTCTCGATCTTCTCCCGGCGCGCGTAGCCGTGCCGCGACGCTGACGACAGCGCCCCCGCCGGAGTGGCGGGGGCGTTGTGTTGGTCGTGGAGCGGATGACGAGATTCGAACTCGCGACATCGACCTTGGGAAGGTCGCGCTCTACCAGCTGAGCTACATCCGCGTGCACCGGAAAACCGGCGACGAGGAGAGATCGTAGCCCAAGGGTTTGCTGGGAAACACCGCCCGGGTGTCGGGATGGCGTGCGCAGCCTTGCCAGGGTTGGCAGACTGTCCGGGACCCCTCGGTCGAGTCCTTCCGAACCGTCTCTTGAATCGAGCTCCTTGATGTTGCGTTCCCTGTCCTCCCGCCGGATGCTCCCGGTCGTCGCCCTGGCCTCGGCGGCCCTGCTGCTCGCCGGCTGCGGCGGCGACGACAAGCCGAGCTCGAAGGCGAGTGACGAGCCGAGCGCCAGCCAGACTCCCGCGGTTTCGCCCGACGACCCCTGTGACTTCGAGTCCGGTGGGGTCAGCGAGAAGGTCGAGGTCACCGGTCAGTTCGGCAAGAAGGTCACGGCGACGTTCGACGCCCCGCTCAAGGCGGACGGGCTCCAGCGCACGGTCGTCGACGAGGGCGACGGCGAGAAGACCAAGAACGGCGACGCCATCGACCTGGTCTCCACCATCTACAAGGGCTCGGACGGCAAGGTCATCGCGGGTTCCACCGGCAAGGCGATCGAGGCCGTGGCCGGTCAGCTCAAGGTCGGCGACAAGGCAACCCCGGCGGCGTACGCCGCGGGCATCTCCTGCGTGCCGCTCGGTTCGCGGGTGGTGGTGACGGTGAAGGCCTCCGACATCATCGGCCCCGAGGGCAACGATGCGCTGGGCATCAAGCCCGACGAATCGCTGGTCTTCGTCACCGACGTGATCGGCATCGTGCAGCCGCTGACCCCGGACCGGTGGACCAACCCCCCGGCGGTGAAGTTCAACGGCGCGAAGACGCCCACCGTCACCCTGCCGAAGGGCACTCCGTCGCCCAAGCTGCTGCTCGGCGTCCTCAAGGCCGGCACTGGTGCGCTGGTCGGCGAGGGTGACTCGGTCACCGTGAACTACAAGGGGATCAACCTGCGGACCGGCAAGGTCTTCGACGAGAGCTACGGCAGGGCTCCGGCCACCTTCGTCACCACCCAGGTGGTCAAGGGCTTCGGCGCCGCGCTGGTCGGCCAGAAGGTCGGCGCCAAGGTCATCGTGAGCATCCCGCCGGAGTACGGCTACCTGGCGGCGGGCAACGCCGGCGCCGGCATCAAGGGCACCGACACGATCCTGTTCGTCGTCGAGATCCAGAGCACCGCGCCCGCGGCCCAGTAAGAGTTTCGACAGGCTCAACCACCGGTGGTGCAGGCTCAACCCACCGCTGGTTGAGCCTGTCGAAACCTTCCTTAGGCCGGTTCGATCGGTGACAGCGCAGGTCGCTTGACCTCGATGCTGTCACCGGAGGACCGGCCGGTCAGCCGCCGGTGGAGCCACGGGCCGAGGAACTCCCGGGTCCAGGTCGCGTGCTCCTTGAGGCGCTCGCCGCGGGAGAGGTCCGGGACCGGGTGCCGCGGCAGCCGCTTGACCTCGTGGTCGATCCCGAGGGCGTCCAGCACGGCGAACGCGATGTGCTGGTGGCCGACCGCGTTGAGGTGCATCCGGTCGGCGTCGAAGACTTCGGCCGGGTCGCCGTCGCGCATCCGCCACATGTCCACCAGCGTGGTGCCGTGCCGGTCGCTGATCTCCCGGACGTGCTCGTTGAAGATCGCCATCCGGCCGCGGAGCGCGGCGTACAGGCCCGAGTTCCCGGGGTCGAAGATCGTGAAGAGGACGACCCGGGCGCCGGTCGCGGCTAGCCGCCCGACGGCGTCGTCGTACGTCGCGGCGAGGGCGTCCAGGTCGACCCGCGGGCGCAGGACGTCGTTGGCGCCGGCATGGATGCTGATCAGGTCGGGTGCGAGGGCGATCGCGGGGTCGACCTGCTCGGCGACGATCGAGGCGACCTTGCGCCCGCGGATGGCGAGGTTGGCGTAGCCGAAGCCGTCCGCGCCGGGCTGCGTCGCCAGCACTTCGGCGACCCGGTCGGCCCAGCCGCGCAGGCCGTTGGGTCGGGCCGGGTCCGGGTCACCGACGCCTTCGGTGAACGAGTCGCCGAGAGCGGCGTAGCGGAGGTACGGCATAGGTTGATTCTGCCTGGTGGTACGCCGGCGGAGCGGGCGGGTGCGGCGGTAGGGTTCCAGCGTGCTGCTCTCCGACCGCGACATCCTTGCCGAGATCGACGCCCAGCGGATCCGTGTCGAACCGTACGACGCCGCGATGATCCAGCCGTCGAGCATCGACTTCCGGCTCGACCGGTTCTTTCGGGTCTTCGAGAACCACCGCTACCCGCACATCGACCCGGCCGTCGATCAGTCCGACCTGACCCGCGAGGTCGAGCCGGTCGGTGACGAGCCGTTCATCCTGCACCCCGGCGAGTTCGTGCTTGGCTCGACGTACGAGGTCGTCTCGCTGCCCGACGACGTCGCGGCGCGGGTGGAGGGCAAGTCCTCGCTCGGCCGCCTCGGCCTGCTGACCCACGCCACCGCCGGGTTCGTGGATCCCGGGTTCTCCGGGCACGTGACCCTGGAGTTGGCGAACGTCGCGACCTTGCCGATCAAGCTCTACCCGGGCATGAAGATCGGCCAGCTCTGCTTCTTCCGGCTCTCCTCGGCCGCCGCACACCCCTACGGCTCGGAGAAGTACGGCTCGCGCTACCAGGGTCAGCGCGGCCCGACGCCGTCGAAGTCGTACGCGAACTTCCACCGCACCGAGATCTGACCTGCTCACCGAGGTGGAGGCGCTCAACGTCGTACGCCGCGGTCCTGACCCCAGGTCCGACTAGCGCCGGACCAGCGGGATCGTCACCTCGGACCGGTACGCCGCCGAGTTGTGAATCGTGATCACCGTCAGGGTGTTCAGCAGGTCCGGCAAGGTCGGCGCCAGGTGCGGTACGTCGAACGCCTGGACCGCGATCCGCAGCCGGTGGCCCGGCAGGATCTTTGCGCCGGTCGGGAAGATCTCCACGTCCACCGGGGCGACCTGCCCGGCGGCCAGTTTCTTCTGCGCCGCCTTGGTGAACGGGTGGTAGGCCTGGATCAGCTTGCCGTCCAGGTAGCGCGACCGCCGGGGGTCGAGCGCCCGGTGCGAGAGCACTTGCCAGCCGCCGGTCAGCCGGGTGACGGTCCCGTCGGGGGCCTCGTCCTCCAGCGCCACCGAGAGCATCCCGTCGCCGCTGGTGCTGGAGACGTAGAGCCGCGCGTTGATCGGGCCCTGGAGGGTGACGGCCCTGCTTACCGGGGCGGTTTTGAAGACCACGCCGGACTTGTCGTTGAGCGTGTTGTCGGTGTTGCACGGGTTCTCGAACTCGAGCGTGCCCAGCGTGCCGGCGGTCCACTGGTCGGTCGACCGGGAGCAGAAGCCCGAAACCGGCACCGGGTAGACGTCGGCGGTGCCCGGCTTCGTCGTACCGGTGGTCAGGACGCCGTCGGTCCGGGCGGTCTGCGCGGAGCCGGAGAGGCGGTAGGTCCCCGCGGAGCGGTCGCCCATCCAGGTCTGCGCGGTCCGCCACGCGCCGGTGCCCTGTTCGAAGTAGGTGATCGGCGCGATGTCCCTGTTCAGCGCCGGGTCGGCGATGCCCTTCACGTAGTGGTCGAACCACCGCAGCTTCAGCTCGTCCAGGGAGCCCAGGCCGGCCTTGCCGACGTGCTTGCCGCCCGAGGCTTCGAGGTGGTTCCACGGGCCAATGATCATCTTGGTCGGAACCCCGCGCTTCTGCAGGTTCTCGAACAGCAGCGGGGTGCCGCGCTGGAAGAGGTCGAACTCGCCGCTGACGAAGAACGTCGGCACTTTGATCTTGTTGACCACGTTGATCGGCGAGCGCTGACGGTAGAAATCGCCGTCGTACGCCGGCTCCTGGCCGGTGAAGGCGTTCAGGACCAACGGCAGGGTAAACGTCCCGGCGCCGCTGAGATGTTGGACCATCGCGGTCAGCGGGCTCGCGTCGTTCGGCGGCGTGCTCGGCGGGATCAGGCCGGTCGCAGTGACCAGGCCGAGCCAGAGCGGCATGAAGCCGACGTCGAGCTGACCGCCGGAGGCGACCACGTCGCGGTAGACGTCCGCTGCCGGGACCTGCGGGAAGATCGCCTTCAGCCCGTCGGGTCGCCCGGCGGCGGCGAACATCTGGGCGATGCCCATGTACGACGGCCCCGCCATCGCGGTGCTGCCGTTGCTCCACTTCTGCTCGTGGGCCCACTGCATCACCTCGGTGAAGTCGCGGGTCTCGCGGGTGCAGAACGCGCACCACTGGCCGTCCGAGGTGCCGGTGCCGCGGGCGTCCACGGTGAGCTGGGCGTAGCCGCGCTTGACGAGGTACTCCGGGAGGCCGCCGGCGAGGCCGCCGGCGTACTGCTGGGCGCCCTTGTTGTACGCCGTGATCGTGGTGATCACCGGGAACTTCTTGGCGACCGCCGTGCCGGAGGCGTCAGCGGGCAGGATCAGGTCGCCGCGCAGGAGCACGCCGTCGCTCATCGGGATGGTGAGACCGGGGACGGTGACGGTGTTCGGGTAGGTCTCGCCGCGGGGCTTCCAGGGGGCGGTTGCTGCCGCGGTGACAGGCTTCGCTGGACCTGCGCTGGCGGACTGTTTCTTCGCGCCGGTCCCGCCGACGGGAGCGTCCGTGGCGGCCGTCGCGCTCGGGGGCAGGCCCGGCGTGGGAGCGGTGTCCCCGCTGCGGAGCGCGGTGGCGGCGAACGCACCCGTCGTCAGGGCGAGGGTGGCCACGGCGGCCGTGGTGAGCCGGCTTATCGGGCGCATCTGGGTTGTTCCTCCCGTTGTGTCTGGTTCTTAACGAACCGACACGTGTCCGGTTACACGGCCAGGTTTGCAGCCAGGTTTGCAGCCAGGTTTGCAGCCGGGTTTGCAGCCAGGAACGCAACAGCGCCCCGCTCATCCTGGAGGAGCGGGGCGCCGTAGTGGGTGCGCTCTAGTGGGGGCGTGTCACAGGTCGAACAGGGACCCGCCCTCGGCGATCTTCTTCTCCGGTGCCGGCTCCGCCGCGGGTGCCTCAGCGGCGGGAGCCTCCGCAGCCGGCTCCTCGGCCGGAGCCTCCGCCTCGGGATCGGCAGCGGGTTCGGCCGGAGCAGCGGGCTCGGCCGGAGCAGCGGGTTCGGCCGGAGCAGCGGGTTCGGCCGGGACCAGGTCGAAGAGCGACCCACCGCTGCCCAGGTCCGCCTTCGGAGCAGCCGGAGCAGCCGGAGCAGCCGGGCCCGCCGGTGCGGCAGCCGCCGCCGGGGCAGCAGGCGCAGCAGGTGCCGCCGGCTCTGCCGGGGCCAGGTCGAAGAGCGACCCCGAGTCCGCCGGCTTGGTTTCGACAGGCTCAACCGGCGAAGGAGCGGGCGCCGCAGCAGCGGGCGCCGGGGTGTCGAAGAGCGACCCACCGGACGCCGGAGCCGCAGGTGCCGTCGTACCCGGGGTGTCGAAGAGCGACCCACCCGAGGCCGGTGCGGCCGGTGCGGCCGGTGCGTCGTCGAAGAGCGACCCACCGGAAGCCGGCTTGGCGGCGACAGGCTCGACCGGCTCGACCGGCGCGGCAGCGGCAGCGGCGGCCGCCGGAGCAGCAGTCTTCGCCTTCGCCTCGGCCTTGACCTTCTTGCCTTCACCCTTGACCGACGCCAGCAGCAGCTGGGCGACGTCGAGGACCTCGACGTTCTCGCCGGCGCGGCCGGCGTCCTGCTCGCTGGTCAGGCCGTCCTCGAGCATCGTGCGGCAGAACGGGCAGCCGACGGCGATCTGGTCGGCGCCGGTCGCGACGGCCTCGACGGTGCGGTTCACGTTGATCCGCTCGCCGATCGTCTCCTCCATCCACATCCGGGCGCCACCAGCACCGCAGCAGAAGGACCGCTCGGCGTTGCGGGGCATCTCGGTGAACTCGGAGCCGGGGATGATCTCGAGCAGTTCCCGCGGCGGCGAGTAGACCTGGTTGTGACGGCCCAGGAAGCACGGGTCGTGGTAGGTGATCTTGCGGGTCGGGCCCGGGGCCGCGACCGGGGTCAGCTTCTTCTCCCGGACCAGGCGGTTCAGCAGCTGGGTGTGGTGGACCACCTCGAGCTCGATGCCGAACTGCGTGTATTCGTTCTTCAGGGTGTTAAAGCAGTGTGCGCAGGTCGAGACGACCTTCTTGACCTTGTGCTCGTTGAACGTCTCGATGTTCTGCTGGGCGAGCGCCTGGAAGACGAACTCGTTGCCAGCCCGACGGGCGGAGTCCCCGGTGCAGGTCTCGCCGTTGCCGAGGACGGCGAACGAGACGCCCGCCATGTCGAGCAGCTCGGCGACCGCACGGGTGGTCTTCTTGGCCCGGTCCTCGTAGGCGCCGGCGCAGCCGACCCAGAACAGCCAGTCGACCTCGGTCAGGTCCTGGACGTCCTCGCCGACGACCTTCACGTCGAAGTCGAGACCCTGGGCCCACTCCATCCGAGCGTTCGGGTTCATGTTCCAGGGATTGCCCTTGTTCTCCAGGCCCTTGAAGAGCCCGTTGAGCTCGGCCGGGAAGTTCGCCTCGACCAGCACCTGGTAGCGGCGCATGTCGACGATGTGGTCGACGTGCTCGATGTCGACGGGGCACTGGTTGACGCAGGCGCCGCAGTTGGTGCAGGACCAGAGCACGTCGTTGTCGATGATCGCGCCGCCGGTGGGGTGCCACGCGTACTCACCCTCCGAGACCCCGACCAGCGGGCGCTCGGCCTCGGCCAGCACGTCTGCTCCGAGCTTGGCCTTCGCCTCGTCGGTGTCCGCCATCAGGTACGGCGCCTTCGCGAACGCGTGGTCGCGGAGGTTCATGATCAGCATCTTGGGCGAGAGCGGCTTCTCGGTGTTCCAGGCCGGGCACTGGGACTGGCAGCGGCCGCACTCGGTGCAGCTGGCCATGTCCAGCAGGCCCTTCCAGGAGAAGTCCTCGATGGACCCGATGCCGAGCACCGTGTCCTCGTCGAGGTCCTCGACGTCCTCCAGGGTGACCGGCTTGCCGTCGGAGATCATCTCCTTGACGGTGCCGAGCGCGACCGGGCCGTCGGGGCGCTTGAACATGATGTTGATCGGCGCCACGAAGATGTGCAGGTGCTTGGAGTTCAGCACGATGATCAGGAAGACCAGCATGATCCCGATGTGCAGCAGCAGGCCGACGCCCTCGAGGATCTCCAGGCCGGCGTCCTCGTGGTGCAGGCCGAGGGCGTTGATGACGTTGCCGATGCCGTGCGAGGCGAAGGCCGAGCTGCTGCTGTAGGGCAGGTTGTCAGCGGCCGCCGCGGCGCCGCGGAAGAGGAACATCGTCCAGATGACGTTGAAGATCATGATCAGCACGACCCAGGCGCCGCCGGTGTGCGAGCCCTTGAACCGGGACTTGCGGCCGAGCTTGGCGGGCTGGTTCTTGTAGCGGATGATCGCGAAGGTGGCGAGGCCGACCAGGCACAGGACGCCGATCAGGTCCTGGCCGAAGCCGAGGATCCACCAGTCGCCGACGAGCGGGATCTTCCACTTGGCGTTGGTGGAGAGCAGGATGCCGTAGGCCTCGACGTACACGGTGCCGAGGATCAGGAACGCGTACATCACGAAGGCGTGCGCGATTCCGGGGATCGACCACTTGAGCAGCTTCTTCTGGCCGAGCACCTCGACCAGCTGGCCCTTGAGGGCCTGGCTGACGCGGCCGGTCACGCCGGCGATGCGGTCGGGCGCCGGCTTGCCGCCGGTGATCAACCGGATCAGGAAGACGACCCGCTTCGCTGCGAACGGCAAGGTCGCTGCGTTGAGGATCAGGCCCAGGATGAGCGTGGTCTTGGTGTCCAAGGGAAGTCACTCCAACCTTCCGGCGCGGCCGGTAGTTCGGTCAGTCGTCGGGCACAGACTAGGGCCCTCGCGGGCGCGGCTGCACGAGCGGAGGCTGTGAGAAACGCTACCCCCCGGTAACTTCGCGGGTCGACCCAGGCAAGCCTTACCGGGACATCGACCTCACCCGATCGAGGTGAGCCGCCCAGACCGGTCGAAGCTCAGGACCAGCGAACCGGTCGTGGTGCAGTAGGTGAACTTCCGGTCCAGCCGTCGGTTCGGCTGCCCGACGGCCTTGACCACGGCCCACCAGCCGTCACCGGCGTCGAGCACCTTCGCGAAGTAGGCCTTGCTGTGCTTGTTGGCCGGGTTCGAGCACGCGTTGGTCTTGACGCCGTACGCGCGCTCCCAGGTCTGCAGGTACGCCTCGGCCCCGCGGGCCATGTCGGTCACGATGTCGGGCCCGGCGATCATCTTGAGGTCCTGGATCCAGTCCGGGTACAGGCCGTAGTGGGCGACGCCGTCGACGTTGATGTCGTAGATCCTCTTGCCGCTGGTCTGCTTGTAGACCTTCACCCCGCCGAGGCCGGTGAACGGGTAGGTGACGGGATTCTTCGCGGCGCCGGAGCGCGGGTCGCCCTGGGCGCCGAGACCGTTGATGTCGGCGCCGAAGCCGAAGCCCCAGTAGGTCTGCGGGTTGACCCAGGTCAGGTGCCGCTTCCACTTGTTCACGAACCCGGTGCTGTCGCCGGCGTACGGCGTCACGAAGCCTTTCTGGTCATAGATCCGGCGGTACGCGTCCGGGGTCGACCACGAGTGGCTCGAGACCAGACCGGCGTAGCCGAGGCGATCGGTCAGGTCCAGTGACTGCTGGCGCGCTTTGACGCTCATGTGATCCGGGTCGAAGAGCATCTTCCGGGCCGCCATCCCCTTGATGGTGGTCGCGCCCAGGTCGCTGAGCCCGAGGGTGTTGCAGTGGTTCTTCGCCGGGTAAAGCGGGATCGCCGGGATCGCACCGGTGAGGCTGGCCGGCAGGATCTTCAGGATCGCGCCGAAGAGGGCGTCCTGGGACGGGATCGGCGCGGCGTTGTCCTGGTTCTTGTCGCGCTCCTCGTCGTCGTTCGGGTCGCAGGTGGTCATCCGCCACGGTGACCCCGTCTCCAGGGTGTTGGCGCCGTTGACCAGGTAGCCGGTGCTGCCCTCGTCGCCGGCGACGCCGGACAGCGCGTTGTCGAACTTGTTGACCAGCTCCATCTGGGTGACGCCCATCGAGCGGACCTGGGTGAGCTGGTCGTCGATCGAGTCGGCCGTGCAACTGGCGCGACCGAGCTGGATGTGGCACCCGAAGAGCACCGAGGTCTCGATGCCCATCACGACGGCGAGCTTGCCGGCGTTGATGACCTCGCGGGCCTGGACCGGCGTCGTGACGATCCGGTACCAGCCCTTGCCCGGGCCGCCGTGCTGGGCGTCGACGTACTTCTCCAGCTCGCGCATGTCCCGGGCCTGCAGCCGCACCGAGTCCATATCGTCGCAAGAGTTCTGCTTCAACGGGTAGAGCATGCAGAGCTGGTTGTTCTCGACCAGAAGGTTCACCAGGATCCGCTGGCCCGCCCGCCAGGAGCGCTCCATCCACTTGTAATAGGTGCCTTCGTGGGTCAGCGAGCCGGGGGCCGGCCAGTCCTTGAAGGTCGGCCAGCCGACCGGGTCGTGGCTGGTGGTGCCGGAGACGAAGTTCTCCAGCAGGGCGCCGTACCCACCGGTGGCCGTGTGGTCGGCGCAGTCGACCAGGGCCTCGGTCACGCCCCACGGCGACCAGGGCCGTCCGCAGTGCACCTTGCCGCCGAGGAACTCGAACGCCATCCCGTGGGTGTGCGCGTCGATGTACCCGCGGGTCTCCTGGAACCCGCTCACCCCGGCGCTCGGGTCGCCGACCACGTTGGTGCCGATCTCCGGGAACGGCGTGCACCCGGTACGGCGGAACGGGGTCACCTGGGTGGCGCCGCTCGGGGTGGCGGCGAACCTCGCCGCGCCTCCCGGCCCAGCGGCCAGGTAGCCGGCTCCGGGCAGGAAGAGCCGGAAGGCAGTGGGGTTCACCTGGGTCACGGTCCAGTTCACGGCTTCGCCAGGCTTCGTCGACGACACGGTCGCCGCGCTCGCGGCGCCGCCGAGGAACGTCTTCGCCTTGGTGTAGATCAGGTACTTCCCGAGCGAGGTCGGCTTGAAGTAGTACGGCGACCCGCCCGACAGGGTTCTCCCGGTGAACGCGGTGCCCTGGAGCCATCGGCCGTTCGCCGTGGACTTCAGCCCGTAGCAGGCGTTGAACAGGTTGTAGCGGTTCGTCGGCAGGTCCGGCTGGGCGGCGCTGACCGGCACCGTCCGCAACGGGACCTCGGCCTGGGCGCGCTGCGCTGCCGCGGATGCTGCCGAGCGGGCAGCCTGGTCCGGCGTGGTCGGGTCGGCGGTGTCGCCGTCGGTGGTCGGCGCCGATCGGGAGATCGAGTTTTTGGTCGCCGGGTCGTGCGTGTGGCCATCGTCGGGACTGGTCGCCGGAGCCGTTTCGCCAGCGGCGGCCGCGGCGTGCGCGTTCCGCAGCTCGTCTGACTGCGAGGTGAACGGCAGGCCGCTACCCCGGGAGAGGACGAGGGTGGTGGCCACGACCGCCAGCGAGAGGACAGTCACCAGGGCGGGACGGAGTTTTCCAGGCATGCCCCGTCCAACGAACGATGCGGTGGTGGGTCACGTTCAGGATGTGTAACGCAGGTGTCAGCGCGTCCCGCCCGGGACCAGCCGGCGGGCGACGTTCAGCGGCGTCAGCACCAGGGTGAGGATCGGGTCGATCTTGTCCACGATGTCATTGAGCCGGGTGGCCACCAGGTTGAGCTGGTCGGCGGCGTCGGAGAACCGGTCGAGCGAGTCGTTGAACCGGTCGAGGGCGATGTTGAACTCGCCCAGCGCGGCAGTCAGGCCGACGGTGGTCAACCCGATCTGCTCGACCGTCTCGTCGACGGTCAGCAGCGTCCTGGCGCGGGTGCGGAGCTTGCGCCGGGCGGCGGGGTCCGTGGGGTCGATCTCGGGAGGCGTCTCCATGACAGCAGTCTGCCCCAGTGTCACCCCGTCAGGTCGATCTCGGCCTCGTCGTGCGGCACCAACGGCGCCGCCAGCAGCGGGAACAGGCCGGTCAGCCCGAACGCGACGCCGTACCCCCACAGCGGGATCAGGAACCCGACCACCGGCGGAACCGCGGAGGCCACTAGGTACTGGCCGGTGTTCTGCAGGCCTAGGGCGCGGCCGGACCAGAACGGGCCCGCGCGCTCGGCGACGGCGGTGAAGGCCAGGCCGTTGTCGGCGACGGTGATCATCGTGGCCAGCATCATCAGCGGAACGGCGATCGACCAGTCGGCGCGGATCGTGACGCCGACCGCGAGCATCGTCGTACCGGCGGCGACGGCGACCCAGCGCAACGGCACGGTGCGGGAGCCGACCCGGTCGGAGAGGTGCCCGGCGCCGATCCGCCCGACCGCACCGAGGACCTGGGCCAGGGCGACCAGGGTGCCGGCCGCCCCCGGGCTCCAGTCCCGCCCGACCTGGAGCCAGACCAGCATGAAGCTCCAGACGGTGAACTGTGGGATCACCAGCAGCATCGAGACCGCGTGGATCCGGTGGAGGTAGGTGCTGTCGCGGTAGGGGTTCTGCCCGCCGACGTCCGCCGGACGGGGCGGGCGCTCCGGGTCGATGACCCAGAACGCGCAGGCCAGGGCGGTGGCGGCCGCGAACACCGCCGGTACGGCGAGGGCGTGGCCGATACCCGCTCCGGCTGCGACCACCGGGATCGCCACCGCTGCCAGGCCGACGCCGACCGGCTGCGCCATCTGGCGGATTCCCATCGCGGTGCCGCGTCGACGGGGCGGGAACCAGCCGACGACCACCCGGCCGCTGGCTGACGACGTACCGGCCGCGGCGGCGCCGGCGAGGAACAGCAGCAGACCGAGCAGGACTGCGGAGTCGTGCACGGCCACGGCGCCGCCGAGGGCGGCCGCGGTCAGCGCAAGGCTGCTGACCAGCACGAACCGCTCGCCGATCGCGTCCACGACGGCCCCCCACCCGACCAGGGTGCAAGTGCTGCCGGCGATCGAGGCTGCGGCGATCCAGCCGGACGCGGCCAGGGAGAGCCCATCGGCGTGCAGCGCCGGAATCAGGAAGGCCGGGCCGTTGACCGCGGCCGACGAGGCGGACTGCCCGAGGGTTGACAGCGCGAGCATCAACCACGGCCGAGGGCGCTGCTCGAGGTCCCGGCCGGGCTCCTGGGACATCACCTCAGGCACGCTAGGGCCGACGGAGACCCGGCAGGCCTGGAATCTTGCCCAGTGGCCGGTGAGATCCGTCTCCCGAAACCCTCAGGTTTGCCCTCACGGGGACGATGGAAAGAGAAGTCGGACAGACTCACCTGCCCGCGTCATGGATCACGGTTTCGACCGTCTCTTTCGTGGGCGCTGTGTGGGGCGGTCGTTGAACGGCGCAACCGGGCGCCCTGAGGTCGGAGGATCAGATGAAGAACTGGCTCGTACGAGGTCTGGTCTGGACGATCGCCGCGTTCGCCGCGTTCGCACTCACCCTCGCGCTGACGGCGAGTGCTGACGGCGCCGCCTTCGACGTGCCCGTCTGGGTCCCGTTAGCCGGGATGTCGCTGGTCTTCGTCGGCGGTACGGTCCTGCGCCGCGGGCTCTTGGACCAGAACGACTGATCCCCGAGGTTCCACCCGCGGTTCCGCTCAGGCGGTGCCGTCGACGTTGATCGGCGAGGCGTACCAGATCGTCCGGTTCTTCCAGTTGCCCGGCCCGAGCCGCGGCGCGGAGCAGACGATCAGGGCGATCTGCGGCGGGCCGTCGTCCTCGTAGTACTCGTAGGAGCCGTCGGCCGCCACGATCACGTCGCGCTTGGTGACCCGGTAGCAGAGCTCCGCACCGTTCGCGCCCCGGACGATGATCCGCTCGCCGACGTCCAGGTTCTCCAGCAGCAGGTTCCCCAGCGCGCTGCCGTCGGGGTAGGTGTGGGCGTTGATTAGCACGTTGCCGCGGGGGCTGCCGGGCTTGATCGTCGGCTGGTCCCAGGCGAACTGACGCTTGCCCGCGGCCGAGAGCGGCGCGGCCTGAGGGACGTTGTTCGCGTCGCGCGGCAGGGCCAGCACCTCGGCATTGGTCGCGACGTCGTCGATCGAGATCCGGGTCGGGACGAACGGCTTGGACGCCGGTCGGGCGCAGACGGCCGGCTTCAGGCTGCTCCCTTTCACGACCTTTTGCGGGGCGAGCGGGACGGCCGCCGCCGGTGGGGGCAGCAGCCCCTCGCGCGGCCAGATCACCCAGACCAGGGCGATCAGGGTCGCCACCAGCAACGCGATCAGGGCGGTCCGGCGCCGGGTCCGGGCGTCGAGCGTCGGCTCGAAGCGCACGCCGGACCGGGGAGACATGGGACCAGCCTACGTGGACCAGGTACCGCGGTGCACCACCTTCTCGACCGGCGTACGGCGCCGCTTCGCGGGTGATCCCGCGGCGCCAGTGCTCGGCACCCGGTGACCGAGGGTGATCACCCCGATCGGGTCGAAGTCCGGGTGGATCCCGAACTCGGAGCGGACCGCGGCGACCTTCTCGACGGGGATCCCGAAGAAGCAGCCGCCGAGACCCTCGTCCACGATCGTCTGCAGGATCAGCAACGAGGCCATCGCGGCGTCCAGGTGCCAGTACGGCACCGGCCAGCGCTCCTCGCTGTGGTCGTCCCAGCCCTTGTCGGCTTCGGCGTACCGGCGCAGGTAGGCGGCCTTGCTCGAGCACGGGACGATCACCACCGGCGCCCGCATCATCCCGGTCAGCCAGGCGTCCGGGGCATCGACGGAGTCCGTGGTGGTCGTCCACCAGCGGCGTACGTCCGCGGGGGTGTCGAGGACGAGGAAACCCCAGCCCTGGCTGAAGCCCGCGCTCGGGGCGTGGGTCGCGTTGCGCAGCGCCCGGTCGACGATCGCCGGATCGACCGGGTCAGCGGCGTAGTCCCGGATCATCCGGCGGCGGTCGACGACGTTCTGGAACTCCACGCGCGGAGCCTATCGAGTGCCCGAGTTTGCTCGAGGCCGAGTCGGCGACAGTGCGTTGACGCGCGCAGCGAGGAATATGGGCTGAGCATCTCAGCCTTGCCGGACCCCGTCTGAGGTAGCCCCGCGGGGAATAGGTCACCTGCCTGATGTCCCGGCCGACCTCAGACGAGGAGTCTCGGGTCATCGAGACCAAGGAGCAGCACCATGAACAACCTTCCCGCTTCTACCAGGCTGAGATCGACTACCGCCGCGAGGTGCTGCGTCGTGAGTGGCGCCCGATCCGGGCCCGCCGCGCCGCCCGCACCGTTGTGCGGAACCAGATTGCCCGCGACAAATGAGCCGACTACGTCGGCGCCAACCGCCAACATGGGAGGCGTGCCCCTCCCCGACCGAGACCCTGACCGCCCGTGAGGCCGAGATCCTCGCCCTGGTCGCCCAGGGGCGCTCTGAGCCGTCCAGCCACGATCCGGGCTCCGCTCGCTTAGGGTGCGAGAGTGCAAGGGGGTCGACCGTGAGCGGGGAGCTGCGGTTCGGCGTGCTCGGACCGTTGGCGGTCAGCCTCGACGGTGCCCCCGTGAAGCTCGGCGGTCCGAAGGAGCGGCTCACCCTCGCGGTCCTGCTTGTCGCGGGCGGCCGGGTGGTCTCGACCGAACAGCTCGTCGACGCGCTCTGGGACGACGACCCGCCGGACCGTGCGGGCAGCACACTCCAGGTGCATGTCTCCAACCTCCGCCGTCGGCTCGATGGAGGTCTGCCGGGGATCATCACGCAGGCACCCGGATACCTGCTGCTCACCTCGGCCGCCGACCTCGACCTGCTCCGCTTCGACGACCTGGTCCGGCTCGCCCGGTCGGAGGGGCCGACGGCGCCGGAGCGGTCCCTTGCGCACGCAGAGGAGGCGCTCGGCCTCTGGCGCGGGTCGCCGCTCGCGGACCTCGAGGGCTCGTCGTACCTGGAGAACGTCCGCACGAGTCTGGTCGAGCGCCGGCTCGGCGTCGAGGAGGACCGGATCCGGGCGCTGCTGACGCTCGGTCGCCTGGAAGAGGCCCTGGCCCGCACCTCCGGCGTTCTGGGGGACCACCCGATGCGCGAGACCCTCTGGGAGCTCCGAATACTCGCCATGTACCGCGCCGGCCGCCAGGCCGATGCGCTCGCGGCGTACCACCGCTGCCGGGAGATTCTGCTCGACGAACTGGGGGTCGAGCCGACGCCGCGGCTCCGTGCCCTCGAGCAGGCTGTGCTTCGGCAGGACCCGAAGCTGGAGCCGAGCGCGCCGGTGGCGGCTGTGCGGACCGACGTAACGGTGACCGTGGTCAAAGCGCGGACGACCGGCCGGTTGGTCCTCGCTGACGGCACCGCGGTCGCGCTGAACGGAACCATCGTGATCGGCCGGCACCCGGACTGCGACGTGGTGCTCCCCGACCCCGCCGCGAGCCGGCGGCACGCCGAGGTCCGACCCGCTCTCGGTGGTCACATCCTGGTCGACCTCGACTCCTCCAACGGCACCCTCGTGGGCGGCGCCCCCGTCGTCCACCACCTGCTCGAGCCGGGCGACGAGGTCGTCGTCGGCGACCACGTGCTGCGCTACGAGCGGGGCTGATCCGGCGGCCGGCCGGGGGCCTTTAGCGATCGTTAAGCGTTCCTTGAGCGTGCTGCGTCAGATTCCTCTCATCAAGCCAAGCCCGCACCGTCGGGCCGATGAGAGGAAGAACCAATGAACGCCATCGCCCGCAAGATCGCCGCCCGCTTCACCGTCCGCCGTGCTGTCGCCGCCCTGGTCGCAGCCGCCGCCGTCGTCAGCGGTGTGGTCCTCACCGGCGGCTCGGCGCACGCCGCCACCTCGGTCACCGGCTGCTTCCAGTTCACCAACGGTGCGGCCTACGCCAACCGACCGGTCAACCTGCAGCAGTGGAACGGGTCGCGCTGGGTCTCGGTGCGCAACGGCAAGACGAACGCGAGCGGCTGTGGCACCTTCTACAACACCTCGACCGGCGTCTACTACACGATGAGCGCGTCCCTGACCGAGAACACCGGCTACTGGGTCAACCAGTACAGCGGCTGGGCTCCGAACTACAGCCACACCGGCTCCGGCAATGGCTGGGTCGGCACCGGGACCGTCTACCTGGTCAACCAGTACCGGTCCAGCGCGGGTGTCGCTGCCGACGCCTGGGGCTACTGATCAGCGGTCGTCGCGGACCGGTTCTTCGGAACCGGTCCGTTCGGCTGTCCCAGTGGGTCCACCGTGGGAGGATGAGCCGCCCCACGATGGGGCAAGGGGGTCTGATGTCACTCGAGATCGACGGTTACACCGGCCTGACCGAGGTCGGTCGGGGCGGATTCGGGATCGTGTACCGCGCGCGGGACCAGCGCTTCGGTCGCGAGGTCGCGGTCAAGGTGATCCGGGACGCTGGGCTGGGCAAGGACGTCCTCGCCCGCTTCGAGCGCGAGTGTCTCGCTCTCGGCATCCTGTCGGGCCACCCGAACATCGTCGCGGTCCACGCCAACGACAGCACCCGTGGCGGCGAGTTCTACCTGGTTATGGAGTTCCTCGGCGGCGGCTCGCTCGCGCAACGGCTCTTGGCTCAGGGCTCCGCAGCTCCGGAAGACGTGGTGGTCTGGGGCGTCGCCCTCGCCGGCGCGCTGCAGACGGCGCACCGGGCCGGGATCGTCCACCGCGACGTCAAGCCCGAGAACATCCTCTTCTCCTCCTACGGCGCCCCCAAGCTCGTCGACTTCGGCATCGCTCGGATGCGCAGCGCCTACGAGACCCGGTCGGGGTTCATCAGCGCCACGCTCAGCCATGCCGCGCCCGAGGTGGTGGCCGGCTCGCCGGTCCAGCCTGCCGCCGACGTGTACTCGCTGGCCTCGGTGCTCTTCACCGCGCTCCGCGGCCGGCCCCCGTTCGACCAGGGGCCTGAGGACAGCCTGGCTCCGCTGATCGCCCGGATCGCTGGCGCCGCGCCGCCGGACCTGCGTTCCGAGGGGATCCCGGACGAGGTGGTCGCGGTCGTCGAGCGCGGTCTGGCGAAGACCGCCGACGAGCGGTACGCCGACGCGGCCGAGTTCGGGCGCGCCTTGCAGGAGGTGGCACGCTCGGTCTACGGACGCGAGGTCGTGCTGCCGATCGGCGGCGCCGAGCAGACGGCGGAGGCCGCGGCCGTCGCCGCGGTAGAGGTCGACGGCACGGCAGGCACGGTGCGGCGGTCGGTTTCGGCTCTGTCGGTCTCGGCGCCTACCCCGGACCTGGCGCGGGAAGTGGCCTCGGACGTAGCCCCGGAGACGGCCCCAGCGCCGACTCCGACGGCCACCCCCGTGGAGCCGGCTCCGGCGCGGAGACGGCGTACGGCGGTCCTCGCGGTGGCCGGCCTGGTGGCCGTGGCGTTGGGTGCCTGGGCGCTGGTGGGCCGAGGTGACGGCGGCACGATCCTGGCTGGGCCGGGCGCGGTGCCCAGCGTGACGGGCCTCCCCGGAGGTGGCCTCCCCGGCGGGGTCGGGTTCGCCGGCGCAGCGGTCCGAACCGGACCGCTGACCGCGCGCCGCGACTACGCGTTCGTCGGCACCGACCGGGTCGGCAGCACGGTCGAACTGCGGAACACGAGCACGAAGTCCGTGACCCGGCTCTGGGTCGAGGTCGTGCCGAAGGACCTCGCGGTCCGGGTCGGGCAGGTGTCGTTCGTCCCGGAGACCAGTGGGGTCATCGAGGAGGACCCGATCGTCTACTGGAAGGTGCGACTCGCCCCCGGGGCGATCCGTTCCGTCTCCTGGTCGACGACGATCCCGGCGGGGAGGCAGCAGGGACAGGAACTCCTCGACGACGTCCGGGCCTGGCACATCGCTGCCGCTGAGGAGAGCAGCACGCGGGTGGCCGCGGCGGTGAAGGCGCTGGACGGCCCCGGGATCACGACGGGGACTGATCCCACTCTGGAGGCCGGTGGCCAGACGGTGACGCCGACGGCACCCGGGCCGGGGTCCGGCCCGAGCCTCTCGCCGGTCGCTGGCGGTCCGGTCGTTCCGGGCGGTGGCGGTCCGGGCGGTGGCGGTCCGGTCGTGCCGAGCGAGCCCGACGGGCCGGGTACGACGACCACGACAGGGCCCACGGGCCCGTCGACCACGACGAACGGCAAGCCCACGATCACGGTCCGCGCTCAGCGCAGCAACGAGCTGGCCGCGGTCTCGTACACGTTCGGTGCGAGCGATCCCGACGGCGATTCCTGGTCGGTCCGGTCGGTGACCGGCCTCCCGGCGGGGCTGGGATGGAGCGGCACTCGGATCAGCGGCACCGTCGCCCACAGCGCCGCCGTCGCGACGACGAACTTCCGGTCCGGCCTCGGCGAGGTTGCCAAGACCGTCAAGGTGACCGTCGCCGACGCGCGTGGCGCTGTCACCACGGTGTCGTTCGTCTGGACCGTGGTGGACACGCACCGGCTGATGCCGGACTACCGCAACAAGTGGGGCGACGGCTCCGACGGGTTGCCCAACGTCTCCTCCATCTCGACCCAGTCGTTCACGGCCTGCTACCACGCTACCGCCGAGGTCGACCGGATCGCCCAGCAGTCGAAGGCCCCCGGCTCGGTGCTGCGGTACGGCGAGGCGGTCGTCTACACCTACTACACCCGGGACACCTCGGCGCCGGTCTGCTGAGTCCTACCCAGGTCGGATCCCCGTGCCTCGGCGGACGCCTAACATGATCCGGGAAGGGACGTGACCCATGACGATCGACATCGACCCCCGCACCGAGGCTCGCTTCGAGAAGATGCGGCCGCTCGGCCAGGGCGGCGCTCCCAAGCCCGACCCAGCGCTGCTCCCCGACGGGCCGCGGTTCAACGGCCTGCTGCAGAGCATCATGCTGATGCGCTTCCGGCACCAGTGGATCCCGCACCTGCGCCGTAAGTACGGCGACGTCTTCTCGATCAAGATCATGCCCGAGGGTCGCTGGATGGTCTTCTTCCACAAGCCCGAGCACGTCCGGGAGATCTTCGCTGGTGACCCGGAGGTCTTCCACGCCGGCAAGGGCAACGCGATCCTCGGCCCGGTGATGGGCGAGCACTCGCTGCTGCTGGTCGACAGCGCGCAGCACAAGCGCGCCCGCAAACTGCTGATGCCGGCCTTCAACGGGCACGCGCTGCGCGGCTACGAGTCGATGATCGAGGGGATCACGAAGACCGAGGTCGGCTCCTGGCAGCGGGGGGTGCCGTTCGAGTCGCTGGAGCGGATGAATGCCCTCACCCTGGAGGTGATCCTGCAGGTCGTCTTCGGCGTCACCGACGAGGCCCGGCTCGCCGAGCTGCGTCCGCTGGTCAACAAGACCGTCAACGTCAGCCCGGCGGTCTTCCTCGGCTGGGGCTTCCCGCGGCTGCAGAAGCTCGGTCCGTGGCGGACCGCCTTCGAGAACCAGGCCGCGCTCGACAAGGTCATCTACGCCGAGATCGACCAGCGCCGGAAGGCCGACGACCTGGCCACCCGGACCGACGTCCTCTCCAAGTTGCTGCTGGTCCGCGACGACGAGGACCCTGAGGACACCGGGCTGACCGACGAGGAGCTCCGAGACCAGCTGGTCACGCTGCTGCTCGCCGGCCACGAGACCACCGCGACCGCACTGGCCTGGACGCTGCACGAGCTGGGCAAGGACCCGGCCCAGGAGCAGCGCGCCCGCGACGCCGCCCGGGCCCGCGACGACGACTACCTGGAGGCCGTCCTCAAGGAGTCGATGCGGCTGCACCCGGTGATCCCGATGGTGGTCCGCCACCTGATGGAGCCGGTCACCATCGGAGGGATCGATCTCCCCGCCGGCGCGAACGTGGCTGCCTCGATCATCCTGGCGCACGAGTCGGAGGAGAACTACCCCGACCACCTCCAGTTCCGGCCGAGCCGGTTCCTCGAGGGCGAGGTCGCGACCAACACCTGGATCCCGTTCGGCGGTGGCGTACGGCGCTGCATCGGCGCCGGCTTCTCCCTGATGGAGGGGGTGGCGGTGCTGCGCGAGGTGCTCTCGTCGTACGACGTCAGCCTGCCGCCGGGGACCACCGAGGAAGCCAAGGTCCGCAACATCACCTCGGTCCCGAAGCACGGGGCGAAGATCATTGTGAACCGGCGGTAGGGGATCCTGCAGCAGTGAAGTTCGAACGCAAACACGCCCTCGTCCTGCTCGCCGTCGCCGCCTGGAACGTGCTGACCTACGCACAGTTCACCAGGGCGCTGATCACCATTACCGAGGACCGACCGACCGGGTACTACGTGGCGCACTCGGTCCTGATCGTGGTCAACGTCGTGATCGCCTTCGTCCTGGGCCGCTGGGGCTGGCAGGCGCTTAAGGTCTCCCGCTCTACCGCTGGTTGAGCCTGCGCCGTCCTGAGCCTGTCGAAGGGTCGAAACCCTGGCAGGATCCCCCCATGGAGTTCACCCACGAAGAGGCGCACGACCTCGCCCGTTCCAAGGGCAGCAACCCGGTCCTCTACTCCTTGCTCCGGGTGATCCTGGTGCCGGTGATGAAGGTCTTCTTCGGCCTCCAGGCCAAGGGCATGGAGAACATCCCGACGTCGGGACCGGTGGTGATCGCCCCCAACCACAAGAGCTTCTGGGACGCCTTCTTCCTCGCCGCGGTGGTGAGGCGGAGGCTGCACTTCATGGGCAAGGCGGAGCTCTTCCAGGGCTGGCGCGGCCGACTCTTCGTGGCGCTCGGGGGTTTCCCGGTGCTGCGCGGCGAGTCCGACGAGCTCGCCATCGGTACGGCGCGCGCGGTCCTCGAGCGCGGCGACGTCCTGGCCCTGTTCCCGGAGGGGACCCGGGTCGCCGACCCCGACAAGCTCGGCAACCCGCGCCGCGGCGCGACCCGGCTGGCGATCGAGACCGGTGCGGTGATCATCCCGACCGCGATGACCGGCACCGAGAAGCGGAAGTGGCCGCTCCCGCGCAAGGTCCGGATCGTCTTCGGTGAGCCGATCCCGGTGACCGACCTGACGCCGACCCCGGAGCACGCCGCCATGCTGCTCGACCAGACGCTCTGGCCGACCGTCTCCGAGGAGTACCAGAAACTGCGCAACACCCCGGGCCTGATCGCGGGAGGTCTGGCCGCGGCCGGCATCGGCTACGCGCTGTACCGGCGCCGCAAGCACTGAGCCCTCGGTCTGCCCGTCGTCCTACCGGGGGCGGAAGGTCCGCTGCTGCTGGGTGAAGATCAGCTTCCGCAACGCGTCGGCGTCCCTGACGGGTTCGTCGAACTCGATGACGACCTGGATCGGGTCGTCGCGGTGGGCCTCGGCGCGGCGGACGTTGATGTGGCTGGAGATCGAGAACTCGGTGTCGCCGTAGCGGAACACGGCCAGGACCGGACCCGGGTCCCCGAGTTGGGCGAGGGCGTCGTCGCGGATGGTGCAGCGCAGCGCACCCTCGCTGATCTCGACGAGCTTCGCCGGGACAGGCTCCGGGGCCGGCCCCGCCACGAGCGAGTGCAGCCGGACCGGTCCGCTCGCCGGGATCCGGACGAAGCGTCGGCGCTGCTCGACCCAGCCCGGCCCGGTCATCGCGGCCGTCCAGAGCCGGAGCCCGTGCTCGGCGTACGCGTCCGTGATCCGGAGCGGTAGCACCGCGATCCCGCGTGGGCAGTTCCACAACGCCAGCAGGTCACTCCCGGGGCCGAGCGTGTGGTCGACCGGGAGGTCGAGCGGCTGTGCGACGGTCATCGCCGCTGGCCCGAGGTCCTCGACCCGGCTCTGGTAGTCGCGGTCGGCGCTGTCGCGCAGCACGATCAGCTCGTTGACGACCGGAAGCACGTCCATGGCTGGCCCTTCTGGACGCCGCCCGTGGCCGGCTCGTGCGCCCCGAGCATCCTAGTTGGCCACTGCGTCCGCAGAGAGCCGTTCAGCGAAGGTCAGCGGTCGAACGCGGCGAGCACCTGCTTCTCGGTGAGGCCGTAGTCCTTGAGGTCGTAGGAGTGCTTGGGAGCTGCCTTGCCCTCCTTGGCCTCGCGGTCGATCTCCTCGACGGCGGCCTGAGCCTCCGGCGTCCAGTCGAGTCCGAACTGCTCGTAGACCCGCCGGGTCACGCCGACCTGGTCCTGGACCAGGTCTCCGAACGCGATGTCGATGAACTGGTCCTGGTTGTACTTCGACCGGTTGTCGTGGAAGTTGTGGAACGCCCGCGACCACAGGTCGAGCTGGGTGTGCCCGATGACGCCGCCGACGTAGGTGTCGGACTGGCCGACGGTGGTCTCGGCCGACAGCGAGCAGGACGACGCGATGCAGGTGACCGGCTCCCGGTGCGTGTAGACGATCAGCGCGTCCGGGTAGACCGTCATCAGCGCGTCCAGCCCGCTCATGTGCGACGGGTTCTTCAGCACCCAGCGCTTCTCCTGGTCGTTCAGCCCGACCAGCTGCAGGTTCTGCTTGTGCCGGGCGTAGGCGTCGGTCCAGTCCTGGTTCTTCAGCCACTCGGTGTATCGCGGGAGGTTGGCCAGCGACTCGTAGGAGTTCGACTTGCCGGTCTGGCGCAGCAGCCGCCAGCACTCCTCGACCGTGGTGGCATCCATGTAGTGGATCCCCATGAACTCGGGCTGCTCGATGTGGTGGGCGGTGAACGCCTGCTGCATCGCGGAGAAGATCGGGTCGGACTCCCAGGTCTCCCGGGGTGGCCGCGGTTGCGGGTACTGCGTCAGCCACATCTCCAAGCCCTGGCTGGCCGGGTCGGCGTGCAGCAGCCGGTGCAGGATCGTCGTCCCGGTTCGCGGCAGCCCCATCAGGAAGATCGGGCGCTCGATCTTCACCTCGCCGTGCTTGGGGTGCGCGGCGAACTGCGCCTGGGTCAGCAGGACCCCGACCAGAGCGCTCTTGACCTCCGAGCGCTGGAAGTAGTTGCCGCGCGGGGTCAGTCCAGCCTCGGGGGAGGCCAGGTCCTCCACCAGGACCCGCAGGCCCTCTTCGTGGAGGCCGTCCCCGAAGTCGTCCATCCCGGTAGTCCGGGCGGCGGCTGCCGCGATGTCCTCGTAGCTGCCGACGTCCGGGCGCTCCCGGGTCATCACGTTGTCGCTCATGTCAGTCCTCGTTCTTCGCGCCGGGTCGGGATGAATTACGTGCACTTTCGCGCCGGGTCGGCGTCAGGTACGTGCACTTTCGCGCCGGGTCGGCGTCAGTCGTGGAACTCGCCGCAGTCGACGGTCAGCATCTGACCGGTGACGGCGGAGGCCAGGTCGCTCGCGAGGAAGAGCGTCGCACGAGCGACCTCCTCCGACGAGGCGAGACGCTTGAGGTCAGTCGGGGCGGCCTTCTCGGCGTACACCTGCTCGTGGGTCTTGTTCTCCACCGCGCCGAGGAAGTCGAAGTACCCGCGGTTGACGTCCTCGTAGATGTACGACGGCGCGACGCTGTTGACCCGGATGCCGCGGGGGCCGAGCTCGGTGGCCAGTGACGAGGCGAGGTGCGCCAGGGTGCCCTTGCTCAGCTTGTAGCCGGCGTACTCGGGTTGGCTGGAGAACGAGACGCAGGAGTTGAGCATGATGATCGACCCCTTGGACTCGGCCAGGGCATCGGCGAAGAGCGCCGAGAGCCGCAGCGGGGCGAAGACGTTGGTCTCGTTGACCTTCGCCAGGGCGGACGGCTTGATCGTGGTGATCGGGTCCATCGGCGGGATCGCGAAGGCGTTGTTGATGACGCAGTCGATCCGGCCGAAGGCCTCGACGGCCTTGTTGCGCAGGTTCACGCGCGAGTCTTCGTCGGTCACGTCGGTGACCACGGTGACGGCCTTGCGACCCAGGCTTCGGACGATTTCAGCGACCTCGTCGAGCCGGGACGCGGTCCGGCTGGCGAGCACCAGGTCGGCGCCCATCTTGGCGGCCTCGACGGCGAGCGAGAGGCCGAGGCCGGGGCCGATACCGGAGACGACGATGACCTTGCCGGCCAGCACCTGGGCGGGCTGGTAGCGCTCCTCGATCGAGGTGTCGTGGGCTTCGGCGTAGCCAAGTTGCGTGCTCAAGAGATCATCCTTCTGGCAATGCCGACCTGGCGGTCGGCGATTCGGGTGGAGTACTGCTCGGGTGTGACCCGGTTGGTGTCGTAGTACGGGAGCTTGCTCGCGATCTCGTCGAACGCGACGACCTCGACCTGCGGCCCGTCCTGCTCGGTGAGGTCGCGTTCGATCCGTTGCCAGCGCAGCATCATCACGCCCGTGGGGTGGTCGGTGGTGTCTAGCCAGTTGGCGATACCGGGGTTCCGGGTCGAGACGACGTAGCGGAACTTGCCGTCGGGGTCGGCCTGCGACTGGGCCTTGGTCAGCGAGGACTGGTAGTGCTCGTAGTCGGTGGAGACGTACCACTTGGACCCGATCTGGATCGCGTAGTAGTCGCAGTGCGGCACCGGGACCGTGACGATAAGTGCCTGGTCGTCGGTCAGCTCGTAGTGGCCGAGCGAGGAGAACTGGCTGGCCAGTCCGCCCGGCGTCGACTTCGGAGGAGTCAGGGTGTTCACCGGCTCGACGTAGGTGAACCACTTCGGGAACTCGAACCAGGTGTTGATCTTGCCGATCAGCATCTTGGCTGCGACGCCGTACCGCTTCGCGACGCTGTCCATCGCGGACGGTGCCCGTGGGACACCCGCGGTGTCGAGGCGCTGCAGTTGGAGGGTGCTGCGGGTCTCGGTGTTCCAGTCGTTGAAGACCTCGCGGATGATCAGGGTGGCGCCCTTCTTCAGCCCCAGCTCCGGACCGAACTTCCACGAGAAGCTACCGTCGGCCGCCACGTTGAGCTCGCGGTCATCGAACGCTGCCACCGTGTTGGGTGCGCCAGTGTCCGAGTAACTGCCGTCCATGATCTGGAAGGAGACGTCCGCCGCGGTGCCACGCACGCCGAACACCTCGTACGACGCGCCTTCGGTGAGGTAGGCGTTGAAGTAGATCGCGTCCGGGTTGTCGAGGCCCTGGCGGGCGTACTGGTGGGTCGGGTTGACCAGCACGGGGTGCACGAGGTCGTAGTCGAACGCCATCTGCAGCGAGCTGCGGATCGAGCCGGCCAGGTAGTCGTACCCCTCGGCACGCTCTTGCTCGGTGATCTCGAACGGCGGGTTCGCGATCAGCGCCTCGGCCTCGGCGACGGCGTCGGTGAAGACCTTCGTCACCTCGTTGGTTGAGCCTGTCGAAACTTCGGTCACAGGCTGACCTTGCTGATGATGTCCTCGGCGTACCGGTTGATGTTGTCGACCTTGGTCTGCAGCGGCTCGGTGTCCGGCCCCATGATGTAAGGCACCCGGAAGCCGACGATCGCGTCGGTGACGCCCTTGTCCTCCAGGCGCTTGATGCCGTCGAGGGTGTAGGCGTCGTACGAGATCACGTGGATCTCGAAGTCGTCCCGGTCATCGCCCTCCTCCTTGCGGATCTCGGCGAGCCGGTCCAGGAGGCGGTCGAGCTCCTCGCCGTCGCCGCCGGCGTGCATCCAGCCGTCACCCTTGAGTACGGCGCGACGCAGCGCTGCGTCGGCGTGCCCTCCGACCAGGACCGGGATCGGCTCGGTCGGCGCCGGGCACTGCTTGAGCGACTCGATGTCGTAGAACTCGCCGTGGTACTCGAAGAACTCGCCGCTGGTGAGGCCGCGGAGGATGTCGATGCACTCGTCGAGCCGCTTGCCGCGGCGCTCCCACGGGACACCCAGGGCGGCGAAGTCCTCGGGCCACGGGGAGATGCCGACTCCGAGGCCGAGCCGGTTGTTCGACAGGAACGCCAGGCTGCCGGCCTGCTTCGCGGTGAGCACCGGTGGCCGGATCGGCATCTTCAGGACGAACGGCGTCAGTCGCAGCGTCTGGGTAACAGCGAAGATGTGCGCGCAGAGGATCATCGTCTCGATGAACTCCTTGCCCTCGAGAAACTCACGGTCGCCGGTGTCGGTGTAGGGGTACTTCGAGTCGGACTCCTTGGGATAGATCAGGGAGTCGGCGATCGTCATCGACGTGTAGCCCGCTGCTTCGCAGGCCTGGGCCATGGGTGCCCAGTACTCGGTCTTGGTCATTCCTTCGGCGAACGAGAATCTCATGCGCTGATACTAGAACGTGTTCTAGTACTGCGACTAGAGTGCGGAGCAGCCAATGTCAGTTTCTGAAGACGCCTACGCCCGCCCAGGAGTACCCATGGACCTGCAGGAGATCTCCGACCGGATCGAGATCCGCGACGCCATCACGAACTACACCTTCGGGATCGACCTCGGTGAGTGGGACCGCCTCGACCGGGTCTTCACCGCTGACGCCGCCATCAACTACGTCGAGTCCGGCGGGATCGAGGCCACCTATGCCGAGGTGAAGCCATGGCTGATCGAGAACCTCGCAGTGGCGCCGAGCCGGGTGCACCTGGTCGGGCAGATCGACTTCAATGCCCTGCCGGACGGCGAGATCCAGGCGGACGCGTACTTTCACAACCCGATGACCTTCGACTTCGGGCCCGACTCGAAGTTCCCCGTCGAGGTGACCGGGATCTACCGGCACACCTTCACCCGCACCGCGGCCGGCTGGCGCTCGCGCAAGCTGCACGAGACCGTGCTCTGGAAGCGCGGCTTCGAAGCGCTCGGGATGTAGCCGACGCCGTGGACAAGAAGCCGAAGGGGATCGACGATCCCGGCGCCGTGAAGTTCATGAAGGTGATGGCGGCCGTCAACGTGTGGCTGTTCCGCCGAACCGGCGGGCGGCTGGGGTCGCACTGGCGGATCGGTGCGGGCTGGCGGAGCCCGGTGCCGATCTGCCTGGTCGAGCACACCGGCCGCAAGACCGGCCTGCCCCGGACCACCCCGTTGGTCTACCTGCGCGACGGCGAGAACGTCGTGGTCGTCGCATCGCAGGCCGGGCGCCCGGAGAACCCGATGTGGTTCCTCAACGTGTCGGCGAACCCCGACGTCGTCGTCCAGGTCGGCCGGACCCGCACGCCGATGCGCGCCCGGGTCGCCGACCCTGTCGAGCGCACCGTGCTCTGGCCGAAGCTGGTCGACCTGTATCCCGACTACGACAGCTACCAGTCCTGGACCGAACGGGTGATCCCCGTGGTGGTGCTCGCGCCGCACTGATCCCCCTATCCTTGGCTCCGTGGACGAGCCGCTGACGGACCGGGAACGGCGGGAGCGGATTAACGCTGCCGTCCTGAAGATCCTCGGCGTCGCGCTCGCCGTCGGGCTCACGGTCGGTCTCGGCACCTGGGTGCTGGTCAAGAGCCTCGGGCTGGACAGCACCGAGGTGGTCAGCTCAGGGCCGGGCCTGGTGGAGCCTCGGCAAGCCCTCCCGACGACTGCGTTGCCGCAGCCGTCGGGATCGAGCGAACCGGCGCCTGAGCCGGAGCCGGACATCACGCCCGTCGCCGACGGCGACCTCCTCCTGGACGCCTCGCCGCTCTTCGTCACGGCGATGGAGCGGATCAACCTCACCGGGCAGTGGCCCGGCCAGGACGCCGTCTCGCTACTGGTGCAGCGTTTCGAGGACGGCGAGTGGGTCGATTTCGGCGTCCAGGTCCAGGTGCGGATCGGCGGCTTCGCGACGTACGTGATGACCGGCCGCGAGGGTGGCAACAAGTTCCGCGTCTACGACCCGAACACGGGCACCGCGTCCAACGAGGTCATCGTCACCATCGAGTGACGATGACCTCGGCGGTCGTGCTCGGTACGTCTCGGGTCAGGGGACGACGATGACGACCGGGATGGTGCTCGGCGCGTCGTACGGCGCTGGACCGGCGGTACCGGTCTCGTCCACCTGGGTTAGCTTCACTTCGATCGTGGTCGCGCTGGTCGGCCCGACGTCGCAGCTGAACTGGAAGATCGTGTTGAACCCGCCGTTGCTCCCGCGGCTGCAGATCGGGTAGGTGTTGGCCAGGCTGACGCCGGCCTTCAGGGTCAGCGTGTAATCGCCGCTGCCGGTGCGGGAGCAGCCGGCGAAGCCCCGGGAGTTGGCGGTGATGATCGTGCAGACGGATCCGTTGCTCCAGACCGTGGCCACGGCGCGAGCACCCTTGGCTGTGGCGGCCAGGTCGGTGCTGCCGATGCTGCCGGTCTTGATGTCGGTCCCGGTCAGGTAGCCGTCCCTGATGTCGGTCCCGGTCAGGGACCCGTTCTTGATGTCGGCGGAGCTGACGGTGCCGTCCTTGATGTCGGCGCCGGTGATGACGATCGCGTACGCCGTGCCGCTGGTTGCGATGAGCAGGGCGAGCAGCGAGATCAGAGTCGCGGGGTGGAGCAGCTGGCGGGTGAAGCGAGAGCGGTTCGAGCTCACGAGGGCCTCCGAGTGCAGGTTACGAGGAAAGTGCGGACCTTCGGATCGTGTCATTGCGGGCCTCGGTCCGGAAGGACCTGAGGCGACCAGATCTCGTCACGGGATCCAGTCGAACGTGCTCGGGTTCGGGCCCCGGCGTCCGGCTTCGCCCCGGTCCAAGCGGGTGATCGCCAGATGGTCGTCGGCATCGAGCTCGAAATCGAAGATCGCCGCGTTCTCGCGCATCCGCTCGGGAGAGAGTGTCTTGGGGAACACGATGTCGCCGCGCTCGACGTGCCAGCGCAGGGTCACCTGTGACGGGGTCCGGCCGATCCGGTCGGCGATGCCGGTGATGACCGGGTCGTCGAGCACGGCGCCCTGGGCGATCGGGGACCACGCCTGGGTGAGGATCCCGGCGGCGGTGTCGGCGGCCCTAACCTCCTCGTTGCCGAAGTACGGGTGCACCTCGATCTGGTTCACCGCTGGCACGACAGCGGTCTCGGCGGCGAGCCGGGCGAGGTGGTCGACCTGGAAGTTGGAGACGCCGATCGACCGGGCGAGCCCCTCGGCCTGGAAGTCGATCAACGCGTTCCAGGTGGCGACGAAGTCGCCGTCGTAAAGGGTCGGCAGCGGCCAGTGGATCAGGAACAGGTCGACGTACGCGGTACCGAGCCGCTCCAGGGACTTCTCGATCGAGGAGCGGGCGTCGACGGGTCGGTGGAAGCCGTTGTTCAGCTTGGTGGTCAGGTAGACCTGCTCGCGGGCCAGGCCGGAGGTGGCCACGGCTTGGCCGACACCCCGCTCGTTGCCGTACATCTGTGCGGTGTCGATGTGCCGGTAGCCGGCCTCGAAGGCGTCGAGGACGACCCGGGCCGTCTCCGGCGGCGGGACCTGGAAGACGCCGAAGCCGAGCTGCGGGATCGTATGGCCGTCGTTCTGGGTCAGGGTGGGGGTGGTGGTCATGCCTGTGCTGACAACCGGAGCGGCCGGGGTATTCCTGAGCAACGGCGGGCCAGGGGAACATCCGGGGCTGAACCTGAGTTGAACACAGCAGGGAAACTTGAGTTGAACCGACGCAACTTCCCTGGCACACTGGGGCTCCCGGTGCGGAGGACCTCCTCCGCCACCCGTGACCTTTTGACACCCACGGTCCCCGACGGGGACCCACAACGGAGGTAATCCAACATGGCACGTGCGGTCGGCATCGACCTCGGTACGACGAACTCCGTCGTCGCCGTTCTTGAAGGTGGCGAGCCCACCGTCATCGCGAACGCTGAAGGTGCGCGGACGACTCCGTCCGTCGTCGCCTTCGCCAAATCCGGCGAGGTCCTCGTCGGTGAGGTCGCCAAGCGTCAGGCGGTGACCAACGTCGACCGCACCATCCGCTCGGTCAAGCGCCACATGGGCACCGACTGGAAGGTGAACCTGGACGACAAGGACTTCACCCCGCAGCAGATCAGCGCGTTCATCCTGCAGAAGCTGAAGCGCGACGCGGAGGCCTACCTCGGCGAGCCGGTCACCGACGCGGTGATCACTGTGCCGGCGTACTTCTCCGACGCGCAGCGCCAGGCCACCAAGGAGGCCGGCGAGATCGCCGGTCTCAACGTGAGCCGGATCGTCAACGAGCCGACCGCGGCCGCGCTGGCCTACGGGCTCGACAAGGGTGACGCCGACCAGACGATCCTGGTCTTCGACCTCGGCGGCGGCACGTTCGACGTGTCCCTGCTCGAGATCGGCGAGGGTGTCGTCGAGGTCAAGGCGACCTCCGGAGACAACAACCTCGGTGGAGACGACTGGGACAACCGCGTCGTCGACTGGATGATCAAGAAGTTCAAGGCCAACTTCGGTGTCGACCTCGGCGCCGACAAGATCGCCAAGCAGCGCCTCCAGGAGGCCGCCGAGAAGGCGAAGATCGAGCTGTCCTCGTCCTCCGAGACCACGATCCACCTCCCGTACATCACCCACGGCGAGTCCGGTCCCCTGCACTTCGAGGAGAAGCTCACCCGCGCTGAGTTCCAGAAGCTGACCTCGGACCTGCTCGACCGCACGAAGTCGCCCTTCCAGCAGGTACTCAAGGACGGTGGCGTCGCCATCGCCAACATCGATCACGTGGTCCTGGTTGGCGGCTCGACCCGCATGCCCGCGGTCGCCGAGGTCGTCAAGGAGCTCACCGGCGGCAAGGAGCCCAACAAGGG